>LNIY01000001.1 GCA_001449105.1 Caulobacter vibrioides
TCTGTCCCCGTCCGGTGCCAGATGCTCCCCCTCTGGGGGAGCTGTCGCGGAGCGACTGAGGGGGTTCTTGGCGCCGGCGCTGGCCCCCTCCGGCCCTCCGGGCCGCCTCCCCCAGAGGGGGAGGATCGTGACGCAGCCCTAGAACGTGTCCTTGCCCAGGTCCTGGCCGCGCTTGCCGGCGGCGGGCAGGTTGGCGCGGGCTTCTTCCAGGACGTCGCCGATCAGGGCGAGGTTCTGGATCGTGGCCAGGCCCCATTGCGAGCTGGCGTTGGTGGAGATGCGCGGGATCTCCTCCATCGGCTCGATGACGGCCGGCCCCTCGACGTGGCGTTTGGTTGCGATCGCGCCGACGCCGAGCCCTGCGTCGCCGCTGAAGTATTCGCGCCAGGCCCGCTGGGCCAGGGCCGGATCCTTGCGGTGGAAGGCGGCGTAGGCGGTCAGGCGCGAATGGCCTTCCTTGAGGTTGCGGCCCTTGGCCGGCGCGCCGGTCTTGGCCCGGAACTCGGCGTCCGAGGCGTTGTAGAACTGGCAGTAGTCGAGCCAAGCCTCGCGATAGCGCGGATTGTCGATCAGCTGGAACAGCTCGGAATGGACCTCGACGGCGCCGAACACGGCGTTGAGGTGCGAGACGCTGACGGTCTCGCCCTTGCCCAGGAACTTGCCGGTCTTCAGGTCGAAGTCCGTGCCGCCAGCGAACCATTGCTGCTTCATGGCCGCGATGGTGTCCATGCCGGCCACGATGCGGTCGCGCCAGTGCTTGTTTCCCGTGCGCTCCCACTCGGTGAGCCAGGCGGCGGCGAAGGCGCTCCAGCTGGTGCCGAAGCCCATGTCGACCACGCCCGGCGGCCGCGAGGGCTGGGCGCCGGGGAGCTTGCGGCCGATGTCGACGCGGGTCAGGCTCTCGTCGGAGTCGATCAGGGCGTGCATCAGATCGCCCACCCGCTCGTCGGCCGTCAGGTAGTAGTAGTAGCGGCGATAGGCGGCGTTGGAGACGCGCGGCTGCTTGGAGCTGTCGGCCCAGTGCTGCACGCCATGCCGCGTACCCAGGCCTCGGTACGGACCGATGTGGCAGACATCGACCTCGCCCGTATGCCGGGTCATGGCCTCGGCCAGGCGGAAGACGTCGGCCCGGCCCGAACGCACGAACGACAGCCATAGCCAGAGATCCGGCGACAGCTCGGAATTGGCCCAGGCGAAGCCGCCGATGTCGTAGCGCCAGACGTGACGGTCGCTGTCATAGGTGTGCATGACGTCGCCGTGGTTCCAGAAGCCGTACCAGCGGTGCTGCTCGACATCGAGCATGTAGAACTCGAGCAGGCCGTCGTTCTGGTCTTCCAGCGCCCGGCGGGTCGGGGTGGAGCGGTCGACCAGGCTCCAGTCGCCGAACACGCCGGCGGCCTTCAGCCGGGCGGGCGTGGCCACCAGGCGCGGGGTCGTCCGCAGGCGGCCGGCCATGGCGGCGAAGTCCGTCCGCGACGGCGTCGAGGGCAGCGCCCAGAGGGTGATCTCGTTGGTCCGGGCGATGCCCAGCGGGCGACCCCAGTTCTTTTCGTAGTCCTCGTAGGTGATCTCCAGGCCTTCGCGCTCGGCCGGGTGATCGTTCATGCCCATGCCGTCGTGATAGAAGCGCAGGTCCATGGCCGGGGCGTCGGGCGACCACAGCCAGACGGTGAACTCGGCCGCCTCGGCGTGGGCGTTGCGAATGTCCAGGCGCGTGGGGCAACGCTTCCAGAAGTCGGTCATGGCGAAGGCGACGCCCCCGCTGGCCCCGCCGATATAGCCAAGGCCCGTGGCCCGGCCGCTGGTGATGGCGTCGATCCAGCCGTGGCCCGGCTTGGTGCGCTTCCTGATCGAGAAGCCGTCGGAATTGGGCTGGCTGAGGGTGAAGTCGCCCCAGGCCGGGATCAGGTCCAGGCGCTTGGAGACGGTCGGGGCCATGCCCTCGACCGGCGGGGGCTTGCGGCCCTCGACCTGGGCGTCGCGCCAGGCCTTGCCCGGGTCGCGGCGCAGGCCGGGGAGCGGGCGTATCCCCTCGCCCCAGACGCCGTCGTTCTCGCCGGCGAAGCGGACGTGGCGGTCGTACAGCGGGTCGGTCATCGGCGCCTGGCCGACGAGGCCCAGGCCGCGGATGAAGTCGCGGTTCTCGTCGCCGTCGAAGACGAAGCTGTGCATGATCCGCAGCGAGCGGCCGCCGGCATAGACGTAGAGGCGCAGGGTGAAGGGCAGCCACTCGCGGCCGGCGCCCCGGTGCTTGCCTTCCAGCTTCACGACCGCGCGCACGGGGCCCTTCTGCTCGACGACGAGGCTTTCGATCTGCCCCTCGAAGCGGGTCTCGGCGACCGGACCGCTGTCGAAGTCGGGCTTGTCCTGGGTCAGGGCCACCAGGCGCACGTTGCGGACGGTCTCGCGGCCGGCGACGGTCGCGCGGGCGATGATGTCGGCGCCCTTGCGCGGGATGATCCAGGACTGCTCGCCGCTGACGATCTCGACGGCGTCGGCGCTCTCGCGCACCGAAACCGCGGCGGCGGGCGCGGCGGGCTTGCCGGGGACGACCTTGAGGGTCTCGGCGCGGCCGGCGTCGGCGGGAACGGCGTGGCCGGTCCACTTCAGCGAACCGTCGGGCCAGTAGGCCAGCGGCCAGGTCTGGACGGGCACGGTCTGGCCGTCGGCGCCGGTGATGGCGAAGGTCGCCTTGGCCTTCTGGGCGCCGCGCGGCCAGGGCAGGCCGAAGGTCTGGCCCTCGTGGGCGGCGGGCGGCGCGCCGTCCAGCCAGCGCACGCCGTCGGCGGACAGGTTGACCGGGGCCGGCGCGGAGGTCGCCGCCTGGGCGGTCTGGGCCGCCCCAGCGACCATGGGGGGGGCGACGGCGCCGGCAAGGGCGGCGGTCCGCAGGAAATCGCGGCGGTTGAAAGGATCCATGGCGGTGCGCCCTCCCGTACCGGGGCGGTCGAGACGCCGCGCGGGCGGCCGTCGCCACCCTTTCAACACCGGAACGGGCGCAGCTTTACTCTCACATAATGGATAGTCAACGCATTATCTGGAATTTTGCGCCTGAGCTGCAAACCACGGTTGAATGCGTTCCAGCGCTTCGCGCACCTCTTGCGTCGAGACCGCGAAGCTGAAGCGGATGAAGCGGCGGCCCTCGACCGGATCGAAGTCGAGGCCGGGCGCGGTGGCCACGCCCGTCTCGCGCAGCAGGCGCTCGCAGAACGCCAGGCTGTCGTCCGTCAGGTGGCCGATGTCGGCCCAGATGTAGAAGGCGCCGTCGGGCGGGGCGATGGCGGTCAGGCCCAGGGACGGCAGGGCGTCGAGCAGCAGCTGGCGGTTGGCGCGGTAGACGGCGACGTGGCCCTCCAGCTCGTCGCGGGCGTCCATGGCGGCCAGGCCCGCGTGCTGGCTGAGCGAAGGCGCGGTCAGGAACAGGTTGCCGACGAAGGCCCGGGCGCGGGTCACCAGGTCGGCCGGCGCGACCAGCCAGCCCAGGCGCCAGCCGACCATGCTGAAGTACTTGGAGAAGCTGTTGACGATCAGCGCGGTCGGCTCGAACTCCAGCATCGAGTGGGTCGGGCCGACGTAGGACAGGCCGTGATAGATCTCGTCAGAGACGATGCGGATCCCGCGCTCGCGGCAGACCTCGGCGATCGCCGCCAGCTCCTCGGGCGGAATGATCGTGCCGGTCGGGTTGGCCGGGCTGGCGATGATCACCCCGGCCGGCGCCGGGTCCAGCGCCGCCAGGGCCTGGGCGGTCAGCTGGTAGCGGCTCTGCGGACCGCAGGCGATCTCGACCGGGGTCAGGTGCAGGGCCTTCAGGCTGTTGCGGTAGGCGACATAGCCCGGCCGGGCCAGGGCGACGCGGTCGCCGGGCGAGAAGGCGCTCGACAGGGCCAGCACCAGGGCCGGCGAGGCGCCGCAGGTCAGCACCACCTGCTCGGCCTCGACCCCGACCCCATAGGCCTCCTGATAGTGGCGGGCGATGCGGGCCTTCAGCGCCGGGCTCTCCCAGTAGCCCATGCCGTCGGTGTCGAGCACCTGGTGGGCGCGGGCGATGGCAGGCGCGGGCGCGCCGGTCGAGGGCTGGCCGAACTCCATGTGGATGATCGACGCCCCCTCCCCCTTCATCTGGTGCGCTAGGCGGCTGATGCCGATGGCGTGGAAGGGTTCGATCTCGGCGCGGGTCATCTTGAGGCGGTCCGTCGGAAAACTGCGAGCGACTGCTAGACCGGTTCTCGGCTTTGCGCCATCAACCGGCGCGCAGTCGAAGGGAGCTTCCATGTCCAAGAGCACGCCCGCCACCCTGGCGCTTTCCAAGGCCGGCGCGGCCTTCGAGGTGGCGACCTACGACTATGATCCCAATGCCGAGCGCGTGGGGCTGCAGGCCGCCGAGGCGCTGGGCGTGGATCCCGGACAGGTGCTCAAGACCCTGATGGCCCAGGTCGACGGCAAGCCGGTCTGCGTGATCGTGCCGTCCGACCGCGAGGTCAGCATGAAGAAGCTGGCGGCGGCCTTCGGCGGCAAGGCCGCCGCCATGATGAAGCCGGCCGACGCCGAGCGCCTGACCGGCTTCAAGGTGGGCGGCGTCAGCCCGTTCGGCCAGCGCAAGAAGGTGCCGACCGCCATCGAGGACGAAGCCTTCGCGCTGGAGCGCGTCTACATCAACGGCGGCCAGCGGGGCCTGCAGGTGCTGCTGGCCCCGGCCGACGCGCAGGCGGCGGCGGGCGCGATCCGCGCGGCGCTGGTGGCCTGAGGCGGCTCGCGAAAACCCCGCCCTTCGACAAGCTCAGGGTGAGGTTTTCGAATGAACGACCTTCATCATGTTCCTCATCCTGAGCCTGTCGAAGGACGAGGAACACGCACTGTCCCTAGAAACGGTACGTCACGCCGACCTGGGCGACCGGGAAGTACTTGAAGTCCTTGGCGTCGTCGCGGACCTCGGCCTCTTCCTCGCGCAGGCGCTGCTGGAAGGTCGGGTCGTTGGACAGCGTGCCGCCCGAGGCGGTGAGGTCGACCTTCGGGCTGTCGCTGAACGACACGCCGGCCAGGGCGCGGAAGCCCCAGGCGCTGTCGCGGGTGAAGGTGTTGTCCCAGCCCAGGCCGACGAACGGCTGGGCGTCCGACAGCTCGACGTCGCCGGTGATGGTGCCGATCTGCGCGGGCGTGAAGGTGACGCCGCCGATCTGGGTGTCGCGGGTAGGCGTGCCGGCCAGGTTCAGCTTGCGCTTGCCGAAATAGCTGCCGCCCGAGACGAAGAGGCCGCCCTGCATCGGGTGCCAGTCGAGGAACACCCCGCCGGTCTTGGACTTGATCTTGCCCTTGTAGGCGACGTCGCCGTAGGTCTCGTCGTGGTCGAAGTCGAGCCAGTCGCCGCCGCCGCGCACCACCAGGCTGTCGTTCAGCCGAAACTGAGCCTCGACGCCGAGGCCCGGCGTGCCGACATTGGCCCCGAGCGCGAAATTGCCGCCGTCCTGGGCGTGCGCGCCGGCGGCCGCAAGCAGAGCCACGCCCGCCGTCGCCGCGAAAATCCGCATCTTCATTTTCGGAAGTCCCTTGAAGTCTTGTTCGGGCGGCAAACCCGCAAGACGCCGCAAGAGTTCCTAAGGCTCAGCCTGCGGCGGGCTCCACCGTGTTCTGGACGCCACGGGTCTCGCGCTCCTCGACGGCGCGGCGGACGGCTTCGAGGGCCTTGTCGACGACCTCGATCCCGGCCCCCTCGCCCACGCCCTCGACGGTGAGGATGCGGCGCCAGGCGCGGGCGCCCGGCAGGCCATGGAACAGGCCCAGCATGTGGCGGGTGATCCCGGCCAGGCGCCAGCCCTCGGCCAGGCTGCGCTCGATATAGGGACGGTAGCGCTCGACGGCCTCGAAGGGCGTGACGTCCGGAACGTCCAGGCCGTACACCCGGCGATCGACCGCGCCCAGCAGGCCCGCCTCGTGATAGGCCGCGCGGCCCAGCATGACGCCGTCGACGTGCTGCAGATGCTCCAGCGCCGCGTCGACGCCCGGCACGCCGCCGTTGATCGAGATGGTCAGGTCCGGGCGCTCGCGCTTGAGCCGATAGACCAGCGGATAGTCGAGCGGCGGGACGTCGCGGTTTTCCTTCGGCGACAGGCCCTGCAGCCAGGCCTTGCGGGCGTGGACGATGAAGGTCGAGACGCCAGCGGCGACGCACTTGTCGACCAGCGTGAACAGCGCCTCCTCGGGATCCTGGTCGTCGACGCCGATGCGGCACTTGACCGTCACCGGAACCTTCACGGCGGCGGCCATGGCGGCCATGCAGTCGGCCACCAGGTCGGGCTCGCGCATTAGGCAGGCGCCGAACTTGCCGCTCTGCACGCGGTCGGACGGGCAGCCGACGTTCAGATTGATCTCGTCGTAGCCGTAGTCCTCGCCGATCCGCGCGGCGGCGGCCAGGTCGGCGGGTTCGGAGCCGCCCAGTTGCAGCGCCACCGGATGCTGGCCGGCGTCGTAGCCCAGCAGCCGCTCGCGATCGCCGTGAAGCACCGCGCCGGTGGTGACCATCTCCGAGTACAGCAGCGCCCGCGACGACAGCACGCGATGCAGCGACCGGCAGTGACGATCGCTCCAGTCCATCATAGGCGCCGTAGAGAATCTATGCGCTTGAAATTGCTTATCTTTTTTTGTAGTTTCAACGTGTTGGGTCATCCGCCCACCTGCCTATTTCACGACCCAATCCGACCCTTTTCGCCCCACTACGATCGCTGACTGCACACGTAGAGCACACGAAAAATGGCCACCTTCACGAAGCTTCCTTCCGGATCCTGGAGAGCCCAGGTGCGCCGGAAGGGCCGCTATATAAGCGAGACCTGCCTCACACGCGAGGACGCGCGGCGATGGGCCACGGGCGCCGAATGCGACATCGATCGCGGCGCCCGGCCCAAGAAGATCAAGATCGCGGGCCTCAAGACATTGGCCGACCTGATCGACCTCCATATCGCCGACCTTGGATCGGTGGGCAAAGCCATCGGGCGCACCAAGCTTGATATGCTGAAGCTGCTCAAGAAGGATCCGGTAGGCAAGGTCGCCTTCGCCGACCTCGACCGCCTTGCGATCATCGCCTTTGGTCGACGCCGCGCCAAGGGCGGCGCCGGGCCGGTGACTGTCGGCATGTACATCGGCACCATCAAGACCGTCCTCATCGCCGTCACGGCCCTGCATGACATCGAGACCCACCCAGACCAGATCGACCTGGCGCGAGCCGCCCTCGCCCACCTTGGCCTCGTGGGCAAGAGCAACGAGCGAAACCGTCGGCCTACCGATGAAGAGCTGCAGCGCCTGTTCGATTATTTCGACACCATGGAGCGCCTGACGATCCCGATGACGCGGATCATGCAGTTCGCCATCGCCACCGCCATGCGGCAGGAGGAGATTTGCCGCGTGGTCTGGGACGACTACGCTCCCAGGACAAGGATGCTGTGGATCAGGAACCGCAAGGATCCGAGGCACAAGGATGGCAACGACCAGAGGATCCCGCTGCTCGCCAAGGCCGGCTTCGACGCGGTGGCGCTGGTCGAGGCCCAACGCCCCCTCAGAACGAACGCTGAGCTGAGGATCTTCCCCTACAACAGCAAGTCTGTCAGCGCCGCCTTCACCCGCGCCTGCAAGGCTTTGGGGATCGTAGACCTACACTTCCACGACCTGCGCCACGAGGGCACCAGTCGGCTGTTCGAGCTGGGCCTCCAGATCCAGCAAGCTGCGTTGGTCAGCGGTCACAAGGATTGGAAGATGCTGAAGCGCTACACCCACCTTCGCCCGGAGTCGCTCCACGACTTCTTTGACCGGCTGTGACCGCGCCCGACAAGCCAATGGTCTTGTCGTCGCGCGGGGCCTTTTAGACGGGCTTCGGCTTGGCCTTGAACCGCTCGGCTTCCCGCGCGCAGACGAGCAATTGCTCGGCCAGACCTCGCATGGCTTCCGGCGTGAGGTAAACCGTGCCGACCTTGGAATGGGGCCGTTTGCCGATCGCCTGGGTTATCGTCTCCACGCGGCATTCAGCTCGCCCCAAAAGCACCGGCCGCATGAAGATCTCGACGCAGGTGCTGCCGGTCTGATTGTTCGTCGACTCTGCGCGAAGGCCGCCCCACCCCGGCATGAGCTTGTCAGTACCGGGGGCGACGCCTTCGAGAACCACCGCTGTGTCGATCTCTTGGCGGTCCTTACGAAGGTCGATAGCCCATTCGTCGAGGGTCGAATCGTCGGCCATGGCAGTCCTCCTTCCGTAACCCTAGCCTTGATGCTCCCTTGGCCAGGAATCGATGCAGCTCACATGCTTGTTGCTTCTCTGCCGGGGAGCAAAAGGCCATGACGACGTTATGGGGTGCCGCCCAAGCCCACGTGAACCTTGCCACCAAGCGAGGGGACGACGCAGCGATCATCGATGGCCGCGCCTCGGCTCTTCGCGCCCAGTTCGCCAGTCAAGGTCCGGCTTGGGTCGGGTCCGGAAATCGGCCCAGCGCCAGCGACCGGAACGTCAACGCGATGCCGGCAAGCGGAGACGGCGCCGGTCTGTCCGGGGTGGTTAGCGGTCGTCCCACCTAACAGGTGCCCAGGGCTGGCAATCTATCCAAGCCCTAGCTTCTTCGAGCGTTCTGTGTGGAAGCGAGTTGCCGTGAAGATAGTAGAGGCGACCATCCGGCCCGACCGGAACTGGCTCGTCGTCAGCCTCCAGCATCCCGTCCAACTCTAGGGTTCGATGCCAGACGTCATAGTCGCGTGCGATGATCTCGACGCGTGTGCGAACGGTCCCGCCATATAGGAACCAGCCACCGAGAACCGGCTCGCCTTCGTAGTTGTCCAACGCCATGCGCAACAATAGGTCGTCGTATGAATGTCTGACTAGGGTGGATCGCGGACCGCCAGCAGGGCAGTTTGGCCCCATGTCAAAGCTACCCGTAAATCCGCTCGCTTGGCTCGAACCCGACCGTCGTTGGCTCTATCTCGCGCTGCTGGTGCTCACCGATGATCGGCTCACCGCAGGCCGCCTTGCGGTGGCCCGCCACGTCCTGCTCGTTGATATGGAAATCTACGATGACCCGCGCCAAGGTGCGGGGTCCTGGCTATTCCCAAATGAAGAACTGCTGTTGGATCGGCTGGGCCAGCAACTTCAGATCGCCGGCGCCTCGGTGGGTGACGATGGCTGGAGTAAGATCGTCCAAACGGCAACCGCTTTGCGCTGTCATCTCGAAGCGAATGGCATCGGGCGTCCGTTGCCCAACGTCCGCTAAGGGTCGGCATACGAAGTAAGGCCCCCGCCGACATCCGGACATTCCCTGCGGAGCCTCAGGCCGCCCGCGCCGGTGCGGCGCCAGCCCGCCAATTCCACGGCAGCAGCTCGTCGATCCGCTGAGTGGGATGCCCGGCGATGCGAGCCAGGACGTCGGCGAGCCAGACCTGAGGATCGAGGCCATTCATCTTGGCCGTGACGATCAGACTGTAGAGGATTGCCGCGCGCTGGCCGCCGCGATCCGAACCGCAGAACAGCCAGGACTTTCGGTTCCAGAGCGACATCGCGCAGCGCGCGCCAAGCCGATCTCCAGCGCCAGGTCCAGAAACTCAGTCTCTACACGCGACACGATCCAGCTCCAGAAGCCGCCCCCGATGGACGGCGCCGCTCAACAACGCGCTGCGGCGCGGTGTAGCGAGTTCCAGGGTTTTGCGCCTTTCCTGGGCTTGGGCTCAAGCAATAAGTTCCCGCTCCGTTCGCATCCCGTTAGACTGTTGCCGACATGGACTCGCCGCCTCGCAAGATCGTGCACATCGACATGGACGCGTTCTACGCTTCGGTGGAGCAGCGCGATGATCCAAGCCTTCGCGGCCGGCCCGTTGTCGTCGGATCGCCGGCGGCGCGCGGGGTGATCGCCGCGGCCAGCTACGAGGCGCGCAAGTTCGGCGTTCGCTCGGCCATGCCGTCGACCATCGCCCTTCGACAGTGCCCCGACCTGGTCTTTGTGCCGCATCGCTTCGAGGTCTATCGAGCCGTATCACGCCAGATCCACGGCATCTTCGCCGACTACGCCGACCTGGTCGAGCCGCTGTCGCTGGACGAGGCCTATCTGGACGTCACCGGCGACAAGGCCGGGGTCGGCGCGGCCACCGAGACCGCCAAGTTGATCCGCGCACGCATCCTGGAAGAGACGGGCCTGACCGCTTCGGCCGGTGTTTCCTACAACAAGTTCCTCGCCAAGATGGCCAGCGATCAGAACAAGCCCAATGGCCAGTTCGTGGTCGCGCCCGGCAAGGGCGAGGCCTTCGTCCAGACCCTGCCGATCGGCCGCTTTTATGGCGTGGGCGAAGTCACCGAGGCCAAGATGAAACGCCTGGGCATCCACACCGGCGAGGACCTGCGTCGCCAGTCTCTGGCCTTCCTGCAGGAGCATTTTGGCAAGTCGGGGCCGTGGTTTTACGGCATCGTCCGCGGCGAAGACCACCGCCCGGTCAATCCCGACCGCGAGCGGAAGTCCTCGGGCTCGGAGACGACGTTCGCCACGGATCTTCTAGACACAGACCGCATCGAGGCCGAGGTCGCCGCCCTGGCTGACAAGGTGTTTAGCTGGTGCGAGCGCGCCAACGCCTTTGGCCGCACCGCCACGGTGAAGATCAAGTATGCCGACTTCCAGCAGGCCACCCGCAGCCGCTCCCTCCCCGATACTATCGCCGAAGCCGATACCCTTCGCCATCTGGTCCACAGCCTCGTGCGTTCAGTCTATCCGCTGCGCACCGGGGTCAGACTTCTGGGCGTGACGGTGTCCAGCTTCTCCGGGACCGCCGGGCGCGCCCAACAGGCCGAGCTCGCCGTCTAGCAACAGTGTACTTGCCACTTTCGCGACACTTGAAAGCCGCGCCCTGACCACTCGCCAGGCACCAGCGATCGCGGCCCTCATTGTCCTGGCGCTGCGACCGGTCCGGCCCTAGTTAAGTTCGAATGCCACCTCGCCGCCGTCCCACCGCCCGCATTTTCACTCCCGTCGGATTGGCTGGGGTGATGCTCTTGGCCTCAGGCCTCTGCGCGCTTATCGCCGCGCTGGTGATCGCCGCTCGATAGACGTCAAAACGCGTCAAGCCTCGCCGGCGTCAACGCGATCCCCAGATACGTCTTGGACCAGCGTCGCATCGTCGGTCGAGACTTGGTCGCGAGGCGGTCGCAGACTTCGCCAGTTCTTGGCCCCCGCGACGCCGGGCGCTCTAGGATGAAGGCCCTCGAATGCGTCTCCCGGCGCCAGAACCGCCGCGAAGGCTTCTTCGGGCGTGCGCCCTTGACCGCCGTCTCGCCGTGGACGGCCCACCAGCGCTCAAGCCGGTCGAACATCACCTTGATCGCACCAAGGAAGTCGCCAATTCCCAAGGCGGCCGGCGCCGGCGGCGTGATGTTCGACTGATCGTCCATACCCCGTTCCTCCTCGGCGTTGCAGCGGCCTAATCGCCCGTCTCGCGGCTAAGCCTCCCCCGGGTCAGCCCGGCAGCAGCGCGCGCGAAGTTCCTCTAGGACGCCCACCACGCCGGACTGGGCGGGCGCCGGCATAGGCCTCGCGCCAAGCCGCGACCAGAACGTCGGCCAGGGCCGCCTCGTCCAAGTCCTCGATCCACAGCAGCGTAACGCCGGACTTTCCCCGAGGCCCCGGCTCGACCGTCACCCCGTCATGGTCGGCGACGAGCCGCATCTGATCCCGAACCGAGAGTTTGACGACCGCCCAACCGGCTTCGGGCCAGCCCAAGGTCGCAAAGGCCTTGCCACCGACGCGAAACTGCACGGCCTCGAGGACCCGATGCGTCTTGACGGTCGGGCTGAGGCGGCTGGCCAAGTTGGAAAAAACGTCCGGCGTCATGGCTATCCTCGCGCAATGCGACGCCCTTCTGACCCCGAGTCGCCGCCTGCTGGCAAAGTTAGGTTAACGCTGCGTCTGAACCGGACGTAGCGCACAAATGAACCTGTCCCATCGCGCATTCTCACCAAGCCGAAGCAGGCTAGAAGACCCTGCATGCCCGCCGCCGCTCTCACCGCCATGATCATCGCCTGCACCGCACCCGCCGTGCACGACGGCGACACGCTTCGCTGCGGGAAGGAGCGCATCCGCCTCTTCGGCGTGGACGCGCCCGAAGTGAAGCGCGGAACAACCCCGGCCGAACCTTTCGCCTACCAAGCGCGCGACGAACTGCTGCGCCTGACCCGCGGGCGCGTGGGGTGCAGGCCGGTAGATAAGGACCGTTATGGTCGTTGGGTTGCGCGCTGTTGGTCGGACGCCAGCCCCGATCTGAACGCCGCCCTGATCCGATCCGGCTACGCCACCGAGTATCGTCGCTACAGCAAGGGCGCGTATGCCGCCGCTGAGGCGCAGGCCAGGGCTTCCCGGCGCGGCGTCTGGGGCAAGGGTCGCTGAGGACGGCCGCGCACGCCGGATCGGCCGAAGGAGAGTGAGAGGAAGGCGCGGCGTCGCCGCGACGGACAGGAGGGTCGAGAGAGTGGCTCTTGGCCGGTCCGTCGTGGAGCTTCCCCATGACCCCCGTCGTTCCCCAACAGCCGCAGGGCGCTCAAACCTCCGGCGCCTTCAAGGTCGACATCTCTCGCGGCGCGCGCATAGGCCGCGTCTCTTCCGAATGGTTCTCGCGGCCCGAGGACGAGCGTTATCTGTCGCTCAGCTCCCTCTACGAGGCCGTGCGCGGCCGCGCCGATCGGGCCAGCAGCCGAATCGTCGAAACCCGCGCGATCGGGGTCGAGGCCGACCGCGACAGCCCAGAGCGGCTGCAGCTTGTCGTGCCCGGGCGCCCTGATCCCGTTGCGCCGACCCACTGGTCGTTCGGTCAGCTCTGCAGCCTGGTCGGCGCGCCGGCGGGCTATCTGCGGGCCCTCCCCGCCACGCTGGCCGGCATCAACATGCAGCACGGCCTGATCGCCCACCGGGGCGAGCAGATCAAGACCCTGGAGACCGATAGCGGCCGTCTCGAACTACGCGCCGCCACCGGCCCCGACTATGGACGGATCTGGGACCACGAACTGGTCGAGGCGGTGATGAAGATCGCCGGAGACGGGGTCGGCGACACGCGCTGGAAGGTCCCTGGCCTGCTCGACTGGTCGGCCATGACCCACAATCCTTTCGTCGACGTCACCAAGGACACCACCACCCTCTATGCCTCCGACCGCGACGTCTTCCTGTTCCTGGTCGACGACACCCACCCCATCGAAGCCGGACGGCTCCCCAACGGCGATCCGGACCTCTACTTTCGGGGCTTCTACTGCTGGAACAGCGAGGTCGGGTCCAAGACGCTCGGCATCGCCACCTTCTACCTGCGGGCGGTCTGCATGAATCGCAACATCTGGGGCGCGGAAGGCTTCGAGGAGATCAGCATCCGGCACAGCAAGTGGGCCGGACGCCGGTTCGTCCATCAGGCCGCCCCGGCGCTGGAGCAGTTCGCCAACGCCTCGACCAAACCTTTCGTCAACGGCGTGGCAGCCGCCCGGGCGGCGATCGTCGCGCGCAAGGACGAGGATCGCGAGACCTTCCTGCGCAAACGCGGCTTCTCCAAGCCCGACACCGCCAAGATCATCGCCACCGTCCTCGACGAGGAAGGTCGACCGCCTGAGTCGATCTTCGACTTTGTCCAGGGCATTTCCGCCCTGGCACGCGCCAAACCCCACCAAGACGCCCGCCTGGAATTAGAGGCCAAGGCCGGCCGCCTGCTGACCAGCGTCCTGTAATCCCGCCTGTGCGGCTTTGCGCCTCCGCGCAGAGCCGCAACGCCTGATCCGCGCCAAGCCGCCGAAGCGCCCTGACGGGATCACGCTCGGCGGCTTTCCGTATTTGCGCCTTTGCGCAACCGCGGCTTTACGCCCCGGCGAGGCGGGCTTGGCCGGCGCCGTCAGAGGAAGAGGTCGGACGGGAGGGTCATGACGGGTCAAGGCCGAGAGAGAGGCTCCCGGCCGCCCGTCATGGAGACCTGCCATGACCAAGCACCCCACCCTTGCGCTGAGCCGCTCACGCGACATCCCGTTCAACAAGCTCGTCCTCAGCCAGGCCAATGTCCGCAAGACCAAGGCCGGCGTCTCGATCGAAGAACTGGCCGAGGACATCGCCCATCGCACCCTGCTGCAGAGCCTGAACGTCCGGCCCGTGCTCGACGCCGGCGGCGCGGAAACCGGCATGTTCGAGGTGCCGGCCGGCGGTCGGCGCTATCGAGCCCTGTCCCTGCTGGTCAAGCAAAAGCGCCTGGCCCGCAACGCCCTGGTGCCCTGCGTGGTGCGCACCGACGGCCTGGCCGAAGAGGACAGCCTGGCCGAGAACACCCAGCGCGCCCCGCTGCACGCCCTGGACCAGTTCCGGGCCTTCCAGGCCATGGCCGGCAAGGGCCTGTCCGAGGAGGAGATCGCGGCGGCCTTCTTCACCACCAGCGCGGTCGTGCGCCAGCGTCTGCGCCTGGCGGCCGTGGCTCCGGCCCTGCTCGAGGTCTATGGCGAAGACGGCATAACGCTCGACCAGCTGATGGCCTTCACGGTCAATCCCGACCATGACCGCCAGGCCCAGGTCTGGGAAGCGATCCAGAAGACCTACAACCGCGAACCCTACACCATCCGCCGCATGCTGACCGAAGGCGCCATCCGCGCCTCCGACCGCCGCGCGCAATTCGTGCTGGACGCCTACGTCGAAGCTGGCGGGCCCGTCATGCGCGACCTCTTCGAGGCCGACCACGGCGGCTGGCTGCGCGATCCGGGCCTCGTCGAACGTCTGGTGCTCCAGCGCCTGGAGCAGGAGGCCCAGACCCTGTCAGACGAAGGTTGGAAGTGGGTGGAGACCGCCATCGACTTCCCCTACGGCCACACGTCGGGCCTGCGTCACCTGACGGGCCAGCCCGCGCCCTTGAGCGACGAGGAAGCCGCCACGATCAGCGCGCTTCAGGCCGAGTACAAGGGCTATGAAGACGCCCAGGATCCCGACGGCGACTACCCAGAAGCCGTCGATCTGCGGCTGGGCGAAATCGAGGCCGCGCTAGAGGCGCTCCAGGATCGTCCCACGCTCTTCGACCCGGCCGAAATGGCGATAGCCGGCGCCTTCCTCAGCATCGACACCAATGGCCAGCTCCGCATCGCGCGGGGGTATGTCCTGCCCGAGGACGAACCGCCGGTGATCGCCGAGGACGTCCCCGAGGCCGTGTCCGATCCGCGCGACGAGGCGGACGGCGACGCGGACGGCGACACGCACGCCGCCCAGACCGGGCCCGGCGCACCGAGCGTCCAGACTGTCGAGGACGAAAGTCCTGGACGCCCTCTGCCCGACCGGCTGGTGGCTGAGTTGACCGCTCACCGATCCCTGGCCTTGCGCGACGCCCTGGCCAACCAACCCGAACACGCGTTCCTGGCGGTCCTCCACGCCATGGTCCTGGGGCTGTTCTACGCCGGCCGCTACGACAGCTGCCTGGAGATCGCCGCCACAAGCCCGATCTACAACCAGCAGGCCGCGGGCCTGGCCGAGACGCCATGCGCGGTCGCCATCAGCGCGCGGCATGCGACCTGGACCGGCATGCTGCCGAAGGATGCGACCAGCCTCTGGGAGGAGTTGCTGGAGTTCGACAGCGACAGCCGCCAGGCCCTCTTCGCCCACTGCGCCGGCCAGACGGTCAACGCCCTGGTCGAAGGCTGGAACAAGCGGCAAAGGGCCATCGCCCACGCCGACCAGCTGGCCCAACTGCTCGCGCTGGACATGACCAAGGCCGGCTGGGCGCCGACCGCCGAGACCTATCTGGGCCGCGTCACCAAGGGCCAGATCCTGCAGGCGGTCCGCGAGGCCAAGGGCGAGGCGGCCGCCACGCCCCTGGAGACGCTGCGCAAGGACGACATGGTCGCGCAGGCCGAGCAGCAGCTGGCGAGGTCCGGCTGGCTGCCCGCGATCCTGCGCACCGCGCCCGCGGCTGAAGGGCCTGAGCTCCCCGCTTCGCAGGAGGCCCAAGCCGAAGCCGCGCCGGCCCAATCGCCCCCTGGGAGCGAAGATCCGTCGCACGCGTCCCTGACCGGCGAAGCCCTGGGGGTGAACGGCGGCGAAACGGCCATGGCGCCCGACGCTGGCCCCGGCGAGGATGAGGAGCGCCCGACCGACGCTCACCCGGTCGCCGCCGAATAGGTCGAGTTCCCCCCGCTCGACCTGCTCAGGGACCCGTCTTCTAGAGGCGGGTCCCATTTTCTTGGGAGCTCCCATGTCATCAACCGCATCGGACCTGTCCGCCCGGCTCGCCGCCCGCGCCGAAGCCGTTTGCCGGCGATACCTCTCGAAGGGGCGCCGCGACGGTGCCTATTGGCGTGTCGGCGACGTCGACAACACCCCTGGCCAAAGCCTCTTTGTTCGCCTTGAAGGTCCGACCGCCGGCCAAGGCGCGGCGGGTCGCTGGCGCGACGCGGCCACCGGCCAGCATGGCGACCTTCTCGACCTGATCGGCCTGGCGCTGCGCCATGACCGGATCGTCGATACGTTCGACGAGGCCCGCCGCTTCCTGAGCCTGCCCGATCCCGTCGCCGATGCCGCGCCCGAGCACGCACACGCCCGAGCCTCCACGGGCTTGGGCGAACGCGGCCAGATCGCCGCACGCCGCCTGCTTGATCGCGCCGGCTCGATCCTTGGAACTCTCGCGCAGAGCTACCTGGCCGGCCGCGCGCTTCACCCGCCGCCCCACAGCGCCCCTTTGACCTTCCTGCCACGCTGCCGATACCGGCCCGCATCAACCGACGCCCCGCACGTGCGCACCAGTTGGCCAGCCCTTCTGGCCCGAGTGACCGACCTGTCAGGCGCCACTACCGGCGTTCACCGGACCTGGCTGGACCCGGCCACCTGCGGCAAGGCGCCCGTGGCGACCCCGCGGCGGACCTTGGGCGCGATCCATGGCCACGCCGTTCGCTTTGGCCGCCCCGATCTCGTTCTGGCGGCGGGCGAAGGCCTGGAGACTGTGCTGTCGGTGGGATCGGTCGCCCCGCGCCTGCCGCTCGCCGCAGCCTTGTCGTCAGCCCACCTGGCCGCCCTGCAGCTGCCGCCAGGCCTTCGCCGGCTCTACATCCTGGTGGATCCCGATCCCGCGGGAAATGCGGCGACCGAGGCGCTTTCCGCCCGTGCCATCGAAGTCGGCGTCCTGCCCCTTAGGCTCGACCCGCTTTGCGGCGACCACAACGACGATCTGCTGCAGCTGGGCGCCAAGGCCTTCGCGGAGAGCTTGCTGACCGGGCTAACCCCCGAAGACGCCGAAACCTTCCTGGACCTCGGCAACATCCGCTGAAGCGCCCCATACGCGCGCCCCTCGAAGCGCCAGACAGGGATGCCGAGCTTGCGGGCCTTCGATGAGGCTGATGTGGATGCGTGACCTGGGGAAGGCCAGGAGGCCGATGGGCAGGGCGGCCAGCAGGGCGTCGTTGCGGCGGAAGGGGGCGGCCTTGCGGTCGCGGTTCCAGTCGGGCTTGAAGGCGGTGTGGGTGACGCTGCGGGCCTGGGCCCAGCAGGCGGAGATGCGCTCAACGCCGGTGGACGCGCCGCCCTGCATCAGGACCATGTCCGGAAGTTTGGCCAGGATTTCGTCGAGGCCTCCCAGACGCGAGAATGGTCTCGTTGGTCGCCGCCGAGACGACCGTCCCGCGCCAAATCAGGATCTGGGCCTAGTCTCGCGTTGGACGGCCAGGAGGTCGCGGCTGTCGATCATCGCCGCCGTCAGGGTCTGACGCCTGACCCGTGAGCCGACGCGCGGTAACCCGGCGCGTCCGTAAGACGCTCGAAGGAGTGAGAAGCCTCGTCGCGGAGGAACTCCAGGCCCTCGCGCTGTACCCGTTGCACGCGCCCTGGGCCAGCAGGCCTTCAATCGCCACCGCTGCGCCGCCCGGGCGCCGTCGCTGCGCCTGCTGGGCCATCTCGTTGTCGTCGAGGCGGCGCTGGACCCGCTCGGCGCCGCGATGGACGGGGGCGACGGCCGCCCAGCAGGCCGGCGTCCCGGGGCGCCAGGCGGGTCGCCGACCGAAACGACCATGCCCTCGAAGACGCCAGCCAAGCGACACCGCGCGCAACGGGCCATCGACGCCCCCGTCCTGGCCTCATCGCCAGGACCGCCACGGCCAAAGCGCGTCAACTCACCTCGCCCTGGTCCGGCGGCGCAGGCGCCGTGGATGACCTCGAGCCCGCCGAAACGGGCTCGGGCGTCACGCCGCCCGAGCCCGCGCCGGGCCAAGCCGCGCCCACGGCCTTCGAGAGGGCGATCGGGTCGTCAGCCGACAGCGCCCCGCAACGGCGCGGGGCGGCTCTTTTCCGCCGCCGGGACGAGCCCGGCTTTGCATCGCGAGGCAAAAGAGCCGCCCCGCGCCGTCCTCCGCTGCGCTCCGGCCGTCCCGGTGCGGAGCCCTGCCGGCCGACGCAGAGGATCGCCGCGAAGGCCGCGATGGGCGCGGCCTGGATCGTCCCAAGGAGGACGGCATGTCCACCGACCCCGCTTTCGACCCGCTCGATCCCACCCACGACAGCTGCGCCACCGGCCGCTTGCTCGACGACCTGGCGCTCTTTGGCCGCGGTGTTCCTGGCGATGAACCCGATTCCAGGCCCGCCGCCGCGCCCGCCGAGCTCGGCGCCGCCGTCGCCGACATCTTCGACGCCCTGATCGCGCCGCTCAGCGACACCTGCCTGGAGCCCCTGACCGCCGACCTGCTGTGGGCCGCAGTCAACCTCTTCCATCGCGCCGCCGAGCGCGTCCAGCGCCGCCTCGACGACAACGAGATGGCCCAGCAGGCCGAGCAACGCCGCCAGGACGGCTCGGAAGTGGCCTCGGTGGCCCTTGAACGCCTGCTGGCTCAAGGCGCGGTGCAACTGGCCCAGCGCGAGGGCCTGGAATTCCTCCGTGACGAGGCCGTCCATCACTTCGAGCGTCACACCGGCGCGCCGTGGCTGCCGCGCGCCGGCTCGCGGGCCAACCGTCAGACCCTGACGGCGGCGATGATCGACAGCCGCGACTTCCTGGCCGCCCAGCGACGCGCCGAGGCCCAGACCTTGATCCCCCCGGGCCCCAAGATCGCCATCACAGGCGGCGGCGACTATCTCGACCATGCCCGCGTCTGGTATGCCCTCGACAAGGCCTTGGCCAAACATCCGGACATGGTCCTGATGCACGGCGGCACGCCCACCGGCGTCGAGCGCATCGCCGCCTGCTGGGCTCAGGCCCGCAGCGTCACCCACATCGCCTTCAAGCCCGACTGGAACCGCGACCGCAAGGCCGCCCCCTTCCGCCGCAACGACGCCCTGCTGGCCGCCCTGCCCATCGGCCTCCTGGCCTTCCCCGGCTCAGGCATCCACGCCAACCTCGTCGACAAGGCCCGCAAGCTCGGCATCCCCGTCTGGCGCTTCGAAGGGGGCGACGCCTAGGCGCCGCCCCCGCGGGCTTGCCGCATCGCCCGACGCGGTTTGGACATCACCCGGGATCACGCGCGCCTGGCCCCGCTCGCGAGGAGCGGGGCTGTCCCTGGGCGGTCAGGCGGCCGCCTTCTGCTTGGTGGGCCGGGTCCAGATCAAGTTCCAGCCCTCGCCGCGATCGTCGGCGTAGAGGTTGGCCTGGATCGGCCCGCTCGAGGCTCGGATCATCGATCTTGGCCAAAGAGCAGCCGCGACGCGCCGGGCTGGGCGCGGGCTTGCGCCACACCACGCCGATCTTCGCCCGTTCGGCGAACACCAGGTGGCCGGGCGAGTTTGCGCCGCTGCGGCCGGTCTCCGGGACGAAACGGACGATGCTAGGCCCCTCAAGCGCGGCGAGGCCGTCGACGAACGCCGCCGACCGCCTTGCAGCCGCCCATGTGGGCCATTTCCATCCTCCGCCGCAGTTTCAAATCCACGGCCATTGCGGCCTCTCGAAGGGTCAGATCTGGCCGAAGGACGGCTTCGCCTCGACCGGCTGGGCGCAACCAGCCGCCGTCGGGCTTTCTTCCCCTGGTCTTCGCCCATTCCTCGCGAGGCAAGAAAGCCGCCTGCGGCGGTCCTCCGCTGTCGCTGCGGCTTGGCCAAGGCCAAGTGCGTCGCCGGTCGCCTCCGGCCGGTCGATCTCCATCGAGGCCGCGATGGTCGCGGGTTCGAGACAGCAACGGAGAACGAAAATGGCCCACATTGGCAGCTTCAAGAAGGTCGGCACCGAGTTCGTCGGCGACATCGCCACCCTCGAAGTGGACCTTCGCAACGTCCGCTTCGTCCCGGAGACCGGCCGCAGCGGCGAAAACCCGCCTAGCCACCTGGTGTTCGCCGGACGCGCCGAAATCGGCGCGGTGTGGCTCAAGCCCGCGCCCAGCCCGGAGCGTCGCGACTACTACTCGGTCAAGATCGATGATCCGAGCCTGCGCGAACCGATCCAGGCCAACCTCTACGCCGACGATCGCGGCGAGGGCTGGAACCTGATCTGGACCCGGCCCACCAAGCAAAAGGCGGCCGCCTGACCGCCCAGCGACAGCCCCGCTCCTCGCGAGCGGGGCCAAGCGCGCGTCGCTCCCCGGTGATGTCCAAACCGCATCGGGCGATGCGGCAAGCCCGCGTTTCGAACGGAGAGAACCGGACTATGGTCGCCTGGGACGACTCGCCGCCAATAGGCTGTGCATGACCAAGATCGACCGCCTTGGACCTGAACCGACCGAAGGCCTGACGGCCTACGACCAGGCACACCTGAAGACCTATCTGCGCCTGCTGGACGCGGCGGCGGCCGGCGCCGACTGGCGCGAAGCGGCCAAGGTCGTCCTAGGCCTGGACGCATACGACCCCGACGCCCACGACATCCACGCTCGCCACCTGGCGCGCGCCGAATGGATGACCGAGCAAGGCTATCGCCACCTCCTCGTCCAGGGCGCAGGCCAGCCGTAGCCGGCGGGGGGTGATGTCGCCCAGACATCACCCCATGCGCGCGCCCGGGCTTTGCCGCCCGCGGCGCCACGGGGATCGTCGCTGCGCCCTCCCCCGACGTCCCAGTGAAAGCTTCGCCATGTCGCTTGATGCGTCCGACGCGCCCTCCTGGCGCAACGCCGCCGCCTACGACTATCTCGACGACCTGGCGCCGCCCGATCTGGCCTGGGAATGCCTGAGACGAAATCGGGCCTATCGCCAGGACGTCGCCGGCGCCGGCGCCCCGGTCGACAGCGCGCAGATCGACGTCGCCCGCCGCTGGGGGTTGCGATTTCCCCGTCGCGCCGTCGCTTACGGCTCTGGACGGGCCGGTTTACTGGCGTCCCGAGACCAGCTTTGCGACCGTCATCCTTGACCGTTCGCCCTTGGCGGCGGCCCCCGGCGCACTCAGCGTCGAAGGCTTGACGATCGCCCATCAGCGCCGCGACCTCGATGGCGCGGCGATCATTCTGCAGGCCCTCCACAGCGGTCTGCCAGCGGCGCTGATCGATCCAGCCGCGCCAACTGCCCCCCTCGCGGCCGTCGTGCCGCTCGACGCCGACACCCCCACGCGCCTGGCTGCAGTGCTGACGCTCTGGCGCGTGGTTCGAGGCGCGCCTGCGCCCGCCGCGCTCACCGCGCTACGACGCTCTCGCATCAAGCGAATGCTGCGCGCCGTCGACGCTCGTGACGCCGGCGCGAGCCATCGCGACCTGGCGCTCGTCCTGTTCGGCCCAGCGCGGGTGGAGGCCGAGCCCTGGAAGACCTCCGCCCTGCGCGACGTCGTTCATCGGCTGGCGCGGGACGGACTGGCGCTTGTCGAACACGGCTACCGCGATCTCCTGAAACTCACCGGACCCTAGCGCCCAGGCCGCCCGTCGGGGGGCGCGATTTTCGCGCTCAACCTTCGCCCTCCCCCCTCGCCGCGTCTGGCGACGAGCGTCCGTCAGCCCCGCCGCCGACCCTCGTCGCCACGCGGGAGCCGACGGAGTTCCGCTATGACCCAAGTCGCCAACAGCGTGCCGCAGCGCTATCTGCGCACCCAGGAGGCTGCTCGCTTCCTGGGCCTCTCCCACCGAACGCTCGAAAAGCACCGCACCCACGGAACCGGTCCGGGCTACCGCAAGCTCGGCGGCCGGGTGGTCTATGCGATCGACGACCTGACCGCCTGGGCCGATCGCGGCGCGCGCATTTCCACCTCGACGCCGGGACGCGATGCGATCCCCCCGGTCAGGCAGAGCGCTCAGCCGGCCGACGCCGACGAGTTCGGACGCTGAGGCGGGGCCATGACAAAGCGGCCCCAGCTCGCCCCGCGCGAGCGCGAACATCTGCCCGCCTTCGTCGTCACCCGCGGCGACGCCCGCCCCCGAGATCAGCGCGACTTGATGGAGCGGCCGTTCTTTTCGCTGTCGAAGTCGCGCCGGATCGCGCCGATCATCTACCGCGCCGCCGATGTCGAGGTGGAGGTGCACGGTCTGCCCGAACACGGCATGGCCACGATCTGGGACGCCGACGTGCTCATCTGGGCCGCCTCCCAGATCGTCGAGGCCCACGACGCTGGCCAGACGACCTCACGCCTGATGCGCTTCATGCCCTACCAGCTGCTCGGCGCGATCGGGCGGTCTACGGGTTCGACCGATTATCGCCTGCTGAAGGCCGCCCTGCGCCGTCTGCAGTCGACCGTGGTGGCCACGACCCTGCGCCAGGGCGAGCACTGGCGGCGGCGACAGTTCTCCTGGATCAACGAGTGGGCCGAGCTCACCAACGCCCGCGGCCGGGTCGAGGGGATGGAGTTCATCCTCTCCGACTGGTTCTATCGCGGCGTCGTCGATCGCTCGCTCGTCCTGTCGATCGATCCGGCCTACTTCAGGCTGACCGGCGGCATCGAGCGCTGGCTCTATCGGGTCGCGCGAAAGCACGCCGGCCGCCAGCCAGGCGGCTGGGTCTTCGAGATCGCCCATCTCCATGCCAAATCCGGCAGCCTGGCCCGCGTCTCGGACTTCGCCCTGGACCTGCGCCGCATCGCCGCGCGTCAGGCCCTCCCCGGCTATCGGCTGTTGATCGATCGCCAGACCGGGCGCGAGCGCCTGCGTATTCTGCCCGCCGTCACCACGATCAGCCTTCCGGCGCAGCCTGTGGACGGGGTCGGGACATCAGGCGCGGGCGGTCACGGGATATCGGGCGCGCGGCGATCGGGAGATCAGGCGCAACATTCCCAGCTAAACCTTTGGCATGACGAGGAAATCCACTCGCGTAACCTAGACTCTAACCTTGAATCTAACTCTCAGGGCGCGCCCCTTGGCGAGTGGAGCCGGCGGCGATGATCGTGGCGCTCCTCAATCAGAAGGGCGGCGTCGGCAAGACGACGCTGGCCCTCCACTTGGCCGGCGCCTGGGCCAGCCAGGGTCGGCGCGTCCTCGTCATCGACGCCGATCCGCAAGGCTCGGCGCTCGACTGGTCGGCCCAGCGCGCACATTGCGGCCTGCCGCGATTGTTCGGCGTCATGGGCCTGGCCCGCGAGACGCTGCATCGCGAGGCTCCAGAGCTTGCCCGCGACCACGATCATCTGGTCATCGATGGGCCGCCCAGGGTGGCCGGTTTGCTGCGCTCGGCGCTGCTGGCCAGCGACGTGGTGCTGATGCCCGCCCAGCCTTCGCCCTTCGACGGCTGGGCGTCGGAGGAAATGCTGCGGCTGCTAGGCGAGGCGCGCGTCTTCAAGCCGTCCCTCGTCAGCCGCTTCGTCCTCAATCGCGCCGCCGCGCGCACCCTGATCGCCGCGGACACCATCAGCGCCCTGGCCGCCGGCGAACCGCCGGCCCTGACCGCAACGGTCGGGCAGCGGGTGGTGTTCGCCGACGCCGCGCGTGGCGGACGGCTCGCCTTCGAACAGCCGCGCGGCGATCGCGCCGCTCGTGAAGTGCGGGCCCTGGCGAGGGAAGTCGAGGGCCTGACGCCGTGAGCAAAGCACCTCGTCCCGGCGGCTTCGCCGCGCGGCCGTCCGCCCCCGAGGACTGGATCCGCCGCGCAGCCGAGCCGGAAGCCGCCCCCACCGCAACGCCCGCCGCCAGCGAGGCGGCCACGCCGTCGCGCTTCACCGCTCGACTGACTATCGACGTCACGCCCGCCCTGCGCGGCCGCATCAAGGTCATCGCCTTCCAGCGCGGCCAGACCGTCGCCGACATGGTCCGCGCCCTGCTCGAGACCACCTTCGGGGAGAGCGCCCAGCCATGACCGACACGCTGACCCATGTCGAACTGCTGTGGCTGGAGGACCGCGTCGAACGCTGGATCCGCTTCGGCGCGCCCGCCCAGGAAGAGATCATCGACCGGCGCCGGCGCATCGTCGCCTTCGCGCCCGGGACGGTGTTCGCCTTCGTGCGCTGGGCGTCCAACGATCACGGCACGGTGGTCTCGCGCCTCGACATCCTGCGCGCCCAGCCTCCGGGCGCGGCGATCACCACCCTGCCCTATGTGCGTCCCGGCGCCGAAAGCCTGTTGCGCGTCTTTGGCTGGACGCGCACCCAGGTGGTGCTGCAGGTCATCAACGACGTCGAGCAGTTGGGCCTGGATCCGGCCGCCGTGGCCGACGACTACTGGCGACACGTCCACAACCGCGTCGTCGCCGGCCAGAGCCCGCGTCCCTACAGCCGATCTCGCCACGGCGCTTGGCTGCTGCGCCAAAGGCTAGCACCATGACGCTCGCTCGCACCCCGGCGCGCATCCTGATCCTGGCCTTCGCGGCGACCGGCCTGGCCGCGCTGCTGGCCCATCCGAAACGTCCACGTCTGGTCTGGAACACGACCGCGAGCGTGCCGCTGGGGCTCTATATCCTCACGCCCGGGGCGCGACCGCAGGTCGGCCAACTCGTCGCCGCCCAGCCCCCGCCGCGCCTGGCCCACGACCTGGCCGTGCGCGGCGTCCTGCCCCTGAGCGTGCCCCTGATCAAACCCGTCGCGGCCCTGCCCGGGCAGACCGTCTGCCGCGCCGGAGACGTCATCAGCATCGACGGGCGTTTCACCGCCAAGGCCCGTCTCCGCGATCGTCACGGCCGTCCGCTGCCGGTCTGGGCGGGCTGCCGCCGCTTGGGGCCGGAGGACTATCTGCTGCTGAACGCCGCGCGCGACGACAGCTATGACGCTCGCTACTTCGGCGCCCTGCCCGTCACGAGCCTGCTGGGAACCGTCCGCCCGTTGTGGCTTCAGCCCGCGCCGGCGCCCGCCGCAGATCGCCCTCGCCCGGGTCATCGGCGAGGCGCGCCATGACGATGTTTCGACGCCCTTGCGCCCTTCTCGCGCTATCGCATGGCCTGGCGGCCGTCCTGGCGGCCGGTGGCCTTGGCGGCGCGCCGACCACGGCCGCGGGGCAAACGGCAAGACCGACGACCACCAGGCCAGCCACCGTGCAGCGTCACCCGACGCTCGCGCCTTTTGTCGATGAAGCGGCCGCGCGGTTCGGTTTGCCGGCAGACTGGATCTGGGCCGTCATGAGCGTCGAAAGCGCCGGTCAGTCCGCGGCCGTATCGCGCGCGGGGGCCATGGGCTTGATGCAGCTGATGCCCGACACCTGGCGCTCGCTGCGCCACCGGCTCGCACTGGGCGAGGACCCTTTCTCACCACGCGACAACATCCTGGCCGGCGCGGCCTACATGCGAGAGATGGTCGACCGCTTCGGCGCGCCGGGCTTTCTGGCCGCCTATAACGCCGGTCCGACGCGCTATGCCGACCATCTGGCCACCGCCAGCCCCCTGCCCCGCGAGACGCTCGCCTATGTCGACAGACTGACGCCGATCATCGCCGGGCCGACCGGTCGACACGCGCCGATCGCTCCCGTCTCGCCCTTCGCATCGCCCCTGTTTGCGCCGCCCGTTGATCGGCCGGCCACCAGGATGGCGACGATCGATGCGCTGACCCGACCCTCGAACGAGGTCGGCGAAACACGGCCAGCTCGCCCAGCCGTGCGCCTTCCTGCCAGCGCCGGACTGTTCGCTGACCGGACCCTGGCCGCCCGCTCCCCAACGCCCTGATCTCCTGTTGGAAGGCGCCATCGAGCGGTTCCGGCGACCGAAATGCCTATTGCGAGATAAAAGCACCGCCGTCGCCAAGGCGTCGGGGCGTTATGGGGATTGGGTTTGCGGCGACGGCGCACTGATGACGCCGACGGCGCAATTGTCGGTTTATCCTAATGTTTCAGCCCCTTAAGCGCCATACCAGACTCAAGCCGCCAAACCTCATGTCTAGGCAGCTGGAAATGGCGGGGTGGCGCCATCACCCCGCTTTCGATGATGTCGCTCAGCGCATAGGCGTCGGTCGTGTGCACCAGCGGCAGCCGCGGTTCAGTCGGGCTCGCCGCCTGAACGAGCTTGCGCAGCCGTCGTTTGCCATTGTCGAGCGGATGGGTCATGCGCGTTCCGGATAAGCTTGGCCGATCACGCCGACACCGCCCGAAATCCCGGTGAGTCTCAACCCCCAAGCCCCTCAACCGCGGACGACAGCTTTGACCTTTTCACCGCCGGGGCTACGACGGAAACGGCGGGTGACTTGCCCGGACCATCAGCTCGCGCCTCCATCACGGCATGGACGACGACTGGGTTGATCTGAGGCCAGGTCGCATCGGGCGCGATCGCCGGGCCGCGGCGAAAAGCCGTCGCTTCGTCTCGCTGGTTTCGCAGGCGGTACAAAAGGCCGGCGGACGGGGTCGCTACCCTGGTCAGGGCCCCAGAGCCAAGATGGTCCGAGGACGCGGTGGCGGCGCGGCCCTACGCAGCCTCGCCAGCGACCGAAGACGTGTGGTGGTCAAGGCGCGGGTGGTGCGCCATCAAGGAAGGCGCTTTCGCGCCGCCGCCCTTCCCCGTCACATCCGTTATCTGGAACGGGAGGGCGTCACTCGTGACGGCGCGGACGCCCATATGTTCGATGCTCGGTCGGAGGCTGCCGATGTCGGCGCCTTCGCCGAGCGCTGCGCCGACGATCGCCACCATTTCCGCCTCATCGTCTCGCCGGAGGACGCCGTGGACATGGCCGATCTGCGCGCCTTTACCCGAGACCTGATGGCCCAGGCCGAACGCGACCTGATCACGCGCTTGGACTGGGTGGCGGTTGATCACTGGAACACTGACAATCCCCATGTCCACGTGCTTGTCCGAGGCCGCACCGAGGACGGTTCCGATCTCGTCATCGCCCCTCACTACATCAGCCGGGGCCTTCGCGAGCGGGCCGAGGCCCTGGTCACGCTGGAGCTTGGCCCTCGGACAGAGCGCGACATCGTCGCCGCGCTGGAGCGGGACGTCGTGGCCGAACGCGTCACGCCGCTGGACCGTGCGCTGCGCGACATCGCTGAGCGGAGCGCCGGCCTGATCGACCTGCGGCGTGGCGGCGATGCGCTGACGGCGGACCTGCGCGCGGCCCTTGTGGGACGCGCCACCGCCCTAGAGCGGTTTGGCCTGGCCGAGGCGCACGGCGTCGGTCGCTGGACGCTGCACCCTGATCACCTTTCGACGCTGCAGTCGCTGTCCATCCGCGGCGACATCATCAAGACCATGCACCAGGCCATGAGCCGCGGCGGCCGCTCGGCTGATCCTGGACGATTTGCCCTGCACGACGAGGCGCCGGACGCCACGATCCTTGGACGTCTCGTCGACCGCGGTCTGGACGATGAGCTCAAGGGCAGCGCCTACGCCATCGTCGACGGCGTCGACGGCCGGCAACACCACCTGCGGTTCTCGAGCTTGGAGGCCGCCAGCGACGCCCGACTGGGCGCGATCGTGGAGCTGCGCACCTGGAAGGATCGCGACGACACCCTGAGGATGGGCCTGACCGTGCGCTCGGACCTGGATCTTCCCGGCCAGGTGACAGCGCAAGGCGCCACCTGGCTTGATCGGCAGCTGGTGTCCCGTCACCCGGTCGAGACCGGTGACGGGTTCGGCGCCGAGGTGCGCCAAGCCCTGGCCGAGCGCCGTCAGCACCACCTGGCCGCCGGTCACGCTGAGCAGAGGGGGCCCAGGATCTTCTACCGCCGCGCCCTCCTCCAATCGCTGCGGGAAGATGAACTCGGCGCCGCCATAGCCCGAACGGAAGCCGCAACCGGCCTGGCCCACGCCCCTTCCGCTGAAGGCGAAGCCATCGCCGGCGTCTATCGCCGCCGCCTCGACCTGGCCTCTGGCCGCTTTGCGATGATCGACGACGGGCTGGGCTTTCAGCTTGTCCCCTGGCGGCCCGCTTTGGAGGCCCACGGAGGGGCTGAGGTGACCGGGGTTAAGCGCCCCGACGGGGGCGTCGATTGGAGCTTCGCGCGACCACGGGGCCTGGGGCTCTGAGACTATGATCCGACCGATGTGCACGCCTGGACCGCCGATTGCTCGCCAGCTCCAGTCGACGCCCTGTCGTGCTGTTCGGGTCGTCTCCACCTACCGGCCTTGCAACGGAATCTCGCCATGGCCGCGACCAAGATCCTCTGGGGGCAGGTCCTCGCCGTCGCCGTCATCGCGATCGCCGCGATCTGGACGGCGACCCAGTGGACCGCCGCCCAGCTCAACTGGCAGGCGGGCTTGGGTCCGCCCTGGTTCTGGCTGGCGGGTTATCGGATCTACCCGCCGCCGGCCTTCTTCTGGTGGTGGTTCGTCTATGATGCCTACGCCCCATCGATCTTCCTTCGCGGCGCGGCGATCGCGGCCTCCGGCGGCCTGTTAGCGCTGGCCGTCGCCATCGGCCTGTCGGTGTGGCGCGCCCGGGAAAGCCGCGACGTCGAGACCTACGGTTCAGCGCGCTGGGGCGATCTCAACGACATGCGGGCCGCTGGCCTGCTTACCCCGGACGGCGTCGTGCTGGGGCGTGTGGACGGCCACTACCTGCGCCATGACGGCCCCGAACACGTCCTGTGCTTTGCGCCTACGCGGTCGGGCAAGGGCGTGGGTCTTGTCGTACCTTCCCTCCTGACCTGGCCGGGATCGGCCATCGTTCATGACATCAAGGGCGAGAACTGGACCCTGACGTCCGGCTTCCGCTCGAGCCTTGGCCAGGTGCTGCTGTTCGACCCGACCAACATCGCCTCGGCCGCCTACAACCCGCTTCTCGAGATCCGACGCGGCGTCTGGGAGGTGCGCGACGCCCAGAACGTCGCCGACGTGCTGGTCGATCCGGAGGGTTCTCTCGACAAGCGCAACCACTGGGAAAAGACCAGCCACGGCCTCCTGGTCGGTGCGATTTTGCACGTCCTCTATGCGGAGCGCGACAAGACACTGGCCGGGGTCGCGGCCTTTCTGTCCGATCCCGCGCGCCCGATCGAGACGACGCTGCGGGCCATGATGACCACCCCTCACCTGGGTGAAGCCGGCGTCCATCCCGTGGTGGCCTCCACGGCCCGAGAACTGCTCAACAAGTCCGACAACGAACGCTCAGGCGTCCTGTCCACCGCCATGTCGTTCCTGGGTCTTTACCGCGATCCGGTCGTCGCGCAGGTCACCCGGCGCTGCGACTGGCGCATCAGCAATCTGGTCCATGGCCGGCGTCCGACGACCCTCTACCTGGTGGTGCCGCCCTCTGACATCAGCCGGACCAAACCCCTGATCCGCCTGGTGCTTAATCAGATCGGGCGCCGCCTCACCGAAACCCTCGAGGCTCAAGACGCGCGCCATCGCGTGCTGCTGATGCTCGACGAGTTTCCTGCCTTGGGCCGGCTCGACTTCTTCGAAAGCGCCCTGGCGTTCATGGCCGGCTATGGCTTGAAAGCCTTCCTGATCGCCCAATCGCTCAACCAGATTGAAAAGGCCTACGGACCCAACAACGCCATCCTCGACAACTGTCACCTGCGGGTCAGCTTCGCCACCAACGACGAGCGCACCGCCAAGCGGGTATCGGACGCCTTGGGCGTCTCCACCGAGCTTCGGCAGATGCGCAACTATGCCGGTCATCGGCTGTCGCCTTGGCTGGGCCATCTCATGGTCTCACGCCAGGAAACCGCGAGACCGCTCCTCACCCCCGGCGAGATCATGCAGCTCCCCGCCGACGAGGAGATCGTCATGGTCTCCGGCGCTCCGCCAATCAGGGCCAAGAAGGTTCGCTATTTCGAGGACCGGCGGATTCGCCAACGCGTCCGCTCGCCCCCCACCCCCTCAACCGCCACCGGCGCGGTTCGTCCCGACGATTGGACAGGCATTGCGCCCATCGCGCCGCCGGCTCCACAGCCGCGCCAAGGCCCTGACAGCCGGCGTCCTCGTCCAATCCAGGCGGCCGCCGACGCCGGTCTGAGGCGGCAGCCCGGCCTGCCCCTTCACGAGGAGGTCGTCGCGCCAAAGCCGGCCGTTCAGGGCGAATTCTCCTTCGACGATGGCGACGAGGAAGCCTTGCGGCGCGCCCGGGCGGCGTCTTTGCAGAGGCGCATGGGTCGCGTCGCTCGCCAGGCCAGCATGGATCCCGACGACGGCATGGAGCTTTGAGCCTTGCGCACCAAGCACACCTTCCGGCTACCGCCGCGACTGGCCGCCCAGCTGGCCGAGTACGCCATCCGCAAGCGCGTCTCCCAAGCCACCGTGGTCGAGATCGCCCTGACCTCGTTCCTCTCCGCCGACGGTCCTGAACGGCTGGAAGCCGCTCTGAGCAGACGGCTGGACAGGCTCAGCCGCCAAGCCGATCGCCTGGAGCATGGCCTGGAGATCAGCAACGAAAGCCTGGCGCTGTTCGTCCGGTTCTGGCTGACGGCCACGCCCCCTCTGCCCGACAGCGCTCAACCCGCCGCGCAGGCGACCGGCAAGGAGCGCTACACCGGCTTCATCGAGGCCTTAGGCCGCCGAATCGCGCGAGGCCAGGGCATCGCCTTCGAGCTGGCCGGCGATCGACACGCCGCACGAGCGGAGGATATCGACGAGGCCTAGAGGGCGAGCGCAGCCTAGAGCGGCCAGACCTTCGAAAGCTTCGCCTAGCTCGGCCCAAACCGCCGTGCGCAAGTCTTTGCACGCTCTTCTACGACGCCCGCAAGTCACTGTTGTTTCTCGCCAATTTCAGGTCCTCTTAATGAGCCTCGTCAGCCGCCCACGCCGGCGGCGCCGAGGCTTCCTGTGACCCAGCCTGCCAGCATCCATGACGCCGCCGGCCGCGGAGCGCGCATGCTCCAGACCGCCTTGGGTCCGGCCATCGCCGGTTGGCTCGCCGACCCGGCGGTCGTCGAAGTGCTGCTAAACCCCGATGGGCGGCTTTGGGTCGATCGACTGACCGGCGGGCTCAGCGACACCGGTGAGCGCCTGGACGCCGCCAGCGCCGAGCGGATCCTGCGGCTGGTCGCCCACCATGTCGGCCTGGAAGTCCACGCCGGCCGGCCACGGATCTCGGCCGAAATGCCCGAGACCGGCGAACGCTTCGAAGGCCTCCTGCCTCCACTGGTCACCGCGCCGAGCTTTGCGATCCGCAAACCGGCCCGCGCGCTCTATCGGCTCAAGGACTATGTCGCGACCGGGATCGTCACCCCCGACCACGCCAACCAGCTTCGGCAAGCGGTGCTGGACCGCCGCAACATTCTGGTCGCCGGTCCGACTTCCAGCGGCAAGACCACCTTCGCCAACGCCCTGCTGGCCGAGGCGCCCAGCGCCGACCGCATCATCCTCGTCGAGGATTTGCGCGAACTGTCGTGCGCCGCGCCCAATCACCTGGCCCTGCGCACCGAGGATGGCGTGGCCGGCCTCACCGACCTCGTCCGCTGCGCCCTGCGCCTGCGACCCGATCGCATCGTCATCGGCGAGGTCCGCGGCGGCGAGGCGCTCGATCTGGTCAAGGCCTGGGGTACGGGTCACCCGGGCGGCATCGGCACCCTGCACGCCGGTACCGCGCTTGGGGCCCTGCGCCGGCTCGAGCAACTGATCCAGGAAGCCGTGCTCACCGTCCCGCGCGCCCTGATCGCCGAGACCATCGATCTCGTCGCCGTGCTGTCGGGTCGGGGCGATCGCCGCCGCCTGACCGAACTCGCCGCCGTCCAGGGCCTGGGCGCCGACGGCGACTACCGCCTCACCCCCTATGGAGATGCGCCATGACCCCCATCGCCTTGCCCGGCCGCCTCAAGCGCCGCCTGCTCGCCGGCAGCATGCTCGATCGCCTCGGCGTCGCCGTGGTCGGCGCCACCGGGCTCCTGTTCGCGCCCACCGCCGAGGCGGCCGGCTCTTCAATGCCCTGGGAAGCGCCTCTGCAGTCGATCCTGGAGTCGATCGAAGGCCCCGTCGCCAAGATCATCGCCGTCATCGTCATCATCACCACCGGCCTGGCCCTGGCTTTCGGCGACACCTCCGGAGGCTTTCGTCGGCTGATCCAGATCGTCTTTGGCCTGTCGATCGCCTTCGCCGCCTCGAGCTTCTTCCTGAGCTTCTTCAGCTTCGGCGGCGGGGCCCTGATCGCATGAGCGGCGCGGACGATGACCAGACTGCGCCCGCCGGCTTCTACGCTCCGGTTCATCGCGCCCTGATCGAGCCCATCCTGCTGGGCGGCGCGCCGCGCGGCCTGGCCATCGTCAACGGGACCCTGGCGGCGGCGATCGGACTAGGCCTGCGCCTGTGGCTGGTGGGCCTGGTGTTCTTCGCCATCGGCCACGCGACAGCTGCCTGGGCGGCGCGGCGCGATCCGCAGGTCCTCGACGTCGCTCGCCGACACCTCCGCTACCCGCCCCACCTGCGCGTCTGAGGGATCGATGTTCAATCTCGGCGTCTATCGCAATACCTCCGCCCGTCTGGCGGACTTCCTGCCCTGGGCCGCTCTGGTCGCTCCGGGGGTCATCCTCAACAAGGACGGCGCCCTGCAGCGGACCGCCGGCTTTCGCGGTCCCGATCTCGACAGCGCCACCGGCTCCGAACTCGTCGCCGTCACCGCTCGGCTCAACAATGCCTTGCGACGCCTCGGATCGGGATGGGCCGTTTTCGTCGAGGCCCAACGCCGTCCGGCGGGGGACTATCCGCACAGCACCTTTGAAGACCCCGCCGCGCAACTGGTCGACCTGGAGCGCCGCGAGCAGTTCGATCAAGCGGACGCCCATTTCGAAAGCCGCTATTTCCTGACGCTTTGCTGGCTGCCTCCGGCCGAGGACGCTGCTCTGGCCAGTGCGCTGCTCTACGAAGGCCGACAGACGCGGCGCGCCGACGCCTGGGGGCAGGCCAAGGCCTTCATCGATCGCAGCGATCGCTTCCTGCAGTTGATCGAAGGCTTCATGCCCGAATGCGCCTGGCTGGGCGACGCCGAAACCCTGACCTATCTGCACAGTACGGTCTCGACCAGGGCCCAGAAAGTGCGGGTCCCCGAAACCCCGATCTATCTGGACGCCCAGCTCGCCGACCAGTCACTGACCGCCGGCCTCGAGCCGCGCCTCGGTTCGGCGCACCTGCGAACCCTGACCATCGTCGGCTTTCCGACGTCGACCTTTCCGGGGCTGCTCGACGAGCTCAATCGCCTAGCCTTCCCCTACCGCTGGTCGACCCGTGCGGTGATGCTCGACAAGCTCGACGCCGCCAAGCTGCTGGGGCGCATCCGCCGACAGTGGTTCGCCAAGCGCAAGTCGATCGGCGCGATCCTCAAGGAGGTGATGACCAACGAGGCCTCGGCGCTGGTCGACAACGATGCGGCCAACAAGGCCGCCGACGCCGACGCGGCCCTGCAGGATCTCGGCTCGGATTTGGTGGGCCATGCCTTTATCACCGCCACCCTCACCGTCTGGGACGATGATCCCGGCCGCGTCGCCGATAAGCTTCGCCTGGCCGAAAAGATCATCCAGGGCCGTGACTTCACCGTGATCGCCGAAACGGTCAACGCGGTCGAGGCCTGGCTTGGCTCCCTGCCGGGCCATGCCTACGCCAACGTGCGTCAACCGCCGGTGTCGACCCTGAACCTGGCGCACCTTATCCCGATGTCGGCCGTCTGGGCGGGACCAGACCGCGACGCCCACCTCAATGGCCCGCCCCTGCTCTACGCCAAGACCGAGGGCTCGACGCCCTTCCGGCTGGCGCTTTTCTCCGGCGATGTCGGACATACCCTGATCGTTGGCCCGACCGGCGCGGGCAAATCGGTCCTGCTGGCTTTTCTAGCCCTTTCCTGGCGTCGCTACACCGGCACGAGAATTTTCGCCTTCGACTATGGCGGCTCGATCCGCGCCGCCTGCCTGGCCATGGACGGCGACTGGCGGGACCTTGGCGGAGGGCTCAGCAACGAGGGATCGACGGCGCACTCGCCCCCGCTGCAACCGCTCGCGGGCGTCGATGAACCCAGCGAGCGCGCCTGGGCGGCCGATTGGCTGGCGGCCATCCTCGGCCGCGAGGGCGTGACGGTCACGCCCACCGTCAAGGCGCTGATCTGGACCGCCCTTGGCAGTCTCGCCAGCGCGCCGCGCCAGGAGCGGACCCTGACGGGTCTGGCCGTGCTCCTGCAGTCGACCGTACTCAAGCAAGCCCTGTCGCCCTACTGCCTGGGCGGCCCCTGGGGCCGCCTCCTCGACGCCGATCACGAGCAGGCGAGCAGCGCCAGGGTCCAGGTCTTCGAAACCGAAGGGCTGCTGGGCACAATCGCCGCGCCCGCGGTGCTGTCCTATCTCTTTCACCGCCTAGAAGCCGAACTCGACGGCAGCCCCACCTTGATCCCCGTCGACGAAGGCTGGTTGGCGCTCGATGATCCGGCCTTCGCCTCGCAACTGCGCGCGTGGCTGAAGACCTTGCGCAAGAAGAACGCCGCCGTGGTCTTCGTCACCCAGTCCCTGGCCGACATAGAGGGCAGCGCCATCGCTCCGGCCATCATCGAAAGCTGCCCGACGCGCATCTTCCTGGCCAACCCCAGAGCCGCCGAGCCTCAGATCGCCGCCATCTATCGCCGCTTTGGCCTGAACGCGCGTCAGATCGAGATCCTGAGCCAGGCGGCGCCCAAGCGCGACTATTACTGCCAGTCTCGGGCTGGAAACCGGCTCTTCGAGCTGGGGCTCGGCGAGGTCGCCCTGGCTTTCGCCGCCGCCGGGTCCAAAGCCGACCACGCCCTCATCGACGCGGTGCTCGCCGCAGGCGGCCATGAAGGCTTCGCCCGCGCCTGGCTCACCGCCAAGGGCCTGGACTGGGCCGCCGACCTCCTTCCCTCCCCGCAACCGGAGCCCGCCGATGCCGATGCCTCCTGACCGCCGCTCGTTGGTCTTCGCCCTGGGCCTAGCGCCGCTGGCGGCCGCCACACGCGTCCATGCCCAGCTGACGGTCTTCGACCCTAGCAACTACGTCCAGAACGTCCTGACCGCCACGCGCACCCTGCAGACCATCAACAACCAGATCACCGCCTTGCAGAACCAGGCCCAGAGCCTGATCAACCAGACTCGCAACCTGACCACCCTGCCGTTGTCGACGCTGTCGTCGCTGCAAGCTCAGTTGCAAAAGACCCGCGCGCTGATCACCCAGGCCCAGCGCCTCGCCTATGACGTCGAGGCGATCGAGGCGGCGTTCAAGACCCAATTCGCCAAGGCCGACGCCAGCACCAGCGACACGGCCCTTGTGGCCTTGGCCCAGGAGCGCTGGACCACGACGGTCGGCGCCTTCCAGGACGCCCTCAAGGTCCAGGCCGGCGTGGTGGGCAATCTCGACAGCGCCGCAGACCAGATGAGCAAACTGGTTAGCGCCAGCCAGACCGCGACCGGGGCCCTGCAAGCGGCTCAGGCCGGCAACCAGCTGATGGCCCTCCAATCCCAGCAGTTGGCGGACCTGACCGCCGTCATCGCCGCCCAGGCCCGAGCCGACAGCCTGGACGCGTCCACGCGCGCGGCCGCTCAAGACCAGGCCCGCGAACAGCTCCGCCGCTTCCTGACCCCAGGAGCGGGCTACCAGCCCACCGACGTCACTCTGTTCAAGCCGTGAGCGCGGCATGGAAAGCGCCGCCCTCTTCAGGATAGCCGCGGCCGGCTTCGTGGTCGGCGCCGTGTCGGTCACCATCTTCGCCGCATCGCTTCCACCACCGGCTCCGCCGGCTCCTGCGGTGGCTCACCGACCACAACCGATCGCCGAAGATCCCGCGCGCGCCGAGCTTCGCCGTTGCCAGACGCTCGGCGCGGCGGGCGCCAGCGATCGAGCCTGCCTCACTGCCTGGGCGCAGGCGCGCGAACGGTTCATCGGCGGCGAGCGCGCCGGCCGCACGGGAGATCAGTGACATGGAAGGCGCCGGCATCATCGACCAGCTCCTGGCGGCCTACGCCGGGCACATCGACAACGGCTTTGGGCTTCTAGGGTCGGAGGTCGGCTTCATCGCGACCCACCTGATCGTCATCGACGTCACCTTGGCCGCCCTGTTCTGGAGCCTGGGCGAGAACGAGGACATCCTGGCGCGGCTGCTACGAAAGACCCTGTTCGTCGGAATCTTCGCCTACCTGATCAACAACTGGAACACCCTGGCGCGGATCGTTTTCGAAAGCTTTGCAGGCCTTGGCCTCAAGGCGACCGGCGCGGGCTTCAGCCAGGCTGACCTGTTGCGGCCCGGCAAGATCGCTCAGGTCGGCTTCGACGCGGGGCGTCCCCTGCTGGACGCGATCTCCGGCCTGATGGGCTACGTCTCGTTCTTCGAAAACTTCATCCAGATCGCCGTGCTCTTCGTGGCGTGGCTGATCGTGCTTCTCAGCTTCTTCGTGCTGGCGATCCAGCTGTTCGTCACCCTGATCGAGTTCAAGCTGGCCACGCTCTGCGGCTTTGTCCTCATCCCCTTCGGCCTCTTCGGCAAGACCGCCTTCATGGCCGAGCGCGTGCTCGGCCACGTCATCTCGTCGGGTGTGAAAGTCCTGGTGATGGCCGTCATCATCGGCATCGGCTCCACGGTGTTTTCGACCTTCACCGCGGGGTTCGGGACTTCCCAGCCGACGGTCGAACAGGCCCTGACCATCGTCCTTGGCGCGCTGACCCTCCTAGGCCTGGGGATCTTTGGACCGGGCATCGCCAGCGGCATCGTCTCGGGCGGTCCCCAGCTTGGAGCCGGCGCGGCCGTCGGGGCGGGACTTGCGGCCGGCGGGGCGATGGCGGCCGGAGCCGCCGCGGTTGGGGTCGCCGCCAGCGGGGCTGCCGGCCTCGCCGCCGGCGCGGCCAAGGGCGCAGCCGGACTGGCTGGCGCGGCGACAGGCGCGGCCCAATCCGGCGGCGCGGCAGGCGTGGCGAAGGCCGCTGGCGGCGCGATCGCCAGTCCTCTGCGCCAAGCCGGCCAGGCGCTCTCTTCCCGTTTCGAGGCCGCGCGCCGCGCCCAGCTCGAACGGCCCACGGGCGGGGCGCCCCCGTCCAGTGGCGGCGACAACCGCTCCCCGCCCTGGGCGCGCCGGCTTCGTCAGGAACAGGCGGCCGCCCATGGCGCGGCCACCACAGTCGCCGCTGTCAATTCCGGCGACGCCGCCGGGGGCGCCGGCGCCTCGATCGATCTCTCGGAAGGACAGTAGAGACCATGTTCCGCCGCCCCGCCGTCCACTTCGGCCACGCCCCCGAACCCGAAACCCCCTACCGCCGCGCTCGGCAGGTCTGGGACGACCGCCTCGGCGCGCTCGCCGTCACCGGCCGGTGCCTGTGGTTGCTGGTCCTGGTCGAGGGCGGGGTCATCGTCATTCTCGCTGGCGCTTTGGCATGGGCCACGGCGCGCGGAAGCGTCACGCCTTGGGTGGTCGAGGTCGATCGCCTTGGCGAGACCCGAACCGTCGCGCCCGCCGAGGCCGGTTACCAACCGACCGACCCGCAGATCGCCTTCCATCTCGCACGCTTCATCGAGAACGTACGCGGCCGGCCTGCCGACGCCATCGTCCTGCGCAGGGCGTGGCTGTCGGCCTATGAATTCACCACGGACAAGGGCGCGCTGGCTCTCAACGCCTATGCCCGCGAGCAGAACCCTTTCGCCGAGCTCGGCCAGGCCCAGATCGCCGTCCAGATCGGCAGCGTCATCCGCGCCTCCCCAGACAGCTTTCGCATCGCCTGGATCGAGCGCCGCTATCAGGACGGCGCCCTGGTCTCCACCGAGCGCTGGACGGCCATCCTGACCGTGGTCGTGCAGCGCCCTCGAACCGCCGAACAGCTCAAGGCCAACCCGCTCGGCCTCTACGTCAACGCCATCAACTGGTCCAAGGAGATGACCCCGTGAGGCCTGCGTATTTCCGTAAAGCCGCATGGCCGGCATTGCTGCTCTGCACCCTCGCCGCCGACGCGGTCAGCGCCCAGACCCCGGCAAGGCCTGTGCCCTATTCCGCTCTGGCCGTCGGGCGCGACGCCCAGGTCGCTCAGGCCAACGCCGCCGCGCGGGTGGAACCGAGCCGTGACGGGTTTATCGGCGCGACCCAGCGCTACGCCTGGACCGAAGGCGGCCTCTACCAAGTCTACGCCGCGCCCGGCCACGTCACCGACATCGTCCTGCAGGCGGGAGAAACCCTGTCGGAAACCGGGCCGGTGGCGGCCGGCGACACCGCCCGCTGGATTATCGGCGACACCCAAAGCGGCGCGGGCGAGGCCCGTCAGGTCCATGTCCTGATCAAACCCATCGCCCGTGACCTGGTCACCAACATGGTGATCAACACCAACCGTCGGACCTATCACCTGGAGCTGCGAGCCACGCCGGCCAACTATATGGCGGCCGTCTCCTGGACCTACCCGCAGGACGAGCTGCTGGCTATCAAGGCCCAGGCGGCCAAGGCGCAAGCCCAAGCCGCCGCTACGGTCGCCAGCAGCGTCGATGTGGCCGCCCTGAACTTCGCCTACCGGATCGATGGCGACAGACCCGCCTGGCGGCCCGAACGCGTTTTCGACGATGGGCGCCAGGTGTTCATCGCCCTGCCGGCAGCGGTGCGCCAGGGCGAACTCCCGCCGCTCTTCATGCTGGATCCCGCCGGCGGCGCGGCCTTGGTCAACTACCGCGTCAAAGACGGCTACCTGATCGTCGACCAGCTCTTCGAAGCCGCCGAATTGAGGCTGGGCGACAAGAAGCGTCAACAGGCGGTCCGGATCACCCGTCGGGCGGGAGCGCCGAGCCGATGAGCGCGCCCCCGCCTGAGACCACCGATCCCATCGACGAGGCGGCCACCGCGCGGTCCCTGCGCTTGCGAGCCGAGCCCCCCGCCGTCATGCGCCTGTCGCGCCGCACCCTGGCCATCGGCGGCGGGATCGCAGCACTGGCGATCGGCGGGGCGCTGATCTTCGCCCTTCGTCCCCCGCGGACACCGCCAAAGGCCGGCGAGGACCTCTACAGCACCGAGCATCGCACCACGTCCGAGGCGATCACCTCTGGCCCGAAGGACTACAGCCAAGCGCCGCGGCTGGGGCCGCCCCTGCCCGGCGATCTGGGCAAGCCGATCCTGTCCGCCCAAGCCCGGGATGCGGCGAACGTCGCTGCGAGCGAGCCCGTCCCGTCGTCCCCCGCGCGCGCCATGCCGCTTTCGCCGGGTCAGGACACGGCGGCTCAAGCCCGCCAGGTTGCTCGCCAGAGCCAACTCTTCGCTGGCGTCAGCAGCTCGCATCTTCAGGCCCCCAGCGCTGAGCCGGTTCCCGCGGCCTCCCTCTCCGAGCTCGTCGCCGGCCTCGGCGCGCCGGCGGCCTCTGCCTCCTCATCAGCTTCCGCCACCGCGCAAAGCGGCCAGGACCGCAAGCAGGCTTTCGCCAGGTCCGTCGCGATCGATCCGACCATCGCCGGTGGACGACTGGAAGCGCCCGCCTCGCCCTACACCCTGCAGGCTGGCAGCGTGATCGCCGCCGCCCTGATCACAGGCCTACGCTCAGATCTCCCCGGTCAGGTTTCGGCCCAGGTCACTCACGACGTCTACGACAGCCCCACGGGCGCTCACCTGCTCATCCCCCAAGGCGCGCGCCTCATCGGAACCTATGATGCCGAGGTCTCCTTCGGCCAGCGTCGCATCCTGCTTGTCTGGACCCGGCTCATGCTGCCGAGCGGCGCATCGATCGCGCTAGACCGCCAGCCGGCCACCGACGCGCAGGGCTTCGCCGGCCTCCAGGACGGCGTCGATCAGCACTGGGGAGGCCTGGCCAAGGCCGCCAGTATCTCCATGCTGCTCAATGTCGGCGGCGAACTCGTCTCCGACGACGACGATGAGGTGACCCGGGCCGTTCGAGAAGCGATGCAGAACACCGTCGGCCAGACGGGCCGGCAACTGGTCGCCCGCCAGCTCGACGTCCAACCCACCCTTACCGCCCGTCCAGGCTTTCCGGTCCGCGTGATGATCACTCGCGACCTGATCCTGGCGCCCATCGAAAGGCCGGCGCCATGACGCTGAAGCTGGGCCACCTGCCCGACACCAAGCCCGTCCGTGTGACCCTCGATGTTCCGGCCAATGTCCACCAGCAGTTAGTCGCCTATGCCGAAGTCCTTGCGCGCGAAACCGGACAGGCCGTCGACGAGCCCGCCAAGCTCATCGTACCGATGATCGAGCGTTTCATGGCCACCGACCGCGGCTTTGCGCGCCTACGACGGGCTGGCCGCTAAAGTCGCTAGCCGAAGGAAGCGTTTTAGACTGGCCCTTTCGTTGCGCGGCGACCAGATCGCCGACACCTGCAAACGCTCGCGCCGGACCGGCGTCAACACGATGCCGTGCGTTTCCTCGTCGCCGCGCTCCGCCATCACAACCGTCAGGCCCTGCCCGATACCGACCAGAAATCGCAGACTTTCGCGCCCGGCGCCATGGCAGGCAATTTTGACCGCCTCACCGCCCGCCCTTCGGCGGACGAAGGCTTGAAGCGCCTCCCCATGGGCGTCGTTGGAGAACACCAGCCGCTCGTCGATGAAATCCCGCCAGCCCACGCTCCTGCGCGCCGCCAGCGGATGGTCGACCGGCGTGGCAAGGAACAATCGTTCCAGCCAGGCCGGCGCGGAGCACAGATTATGTCCGCCGGGGCCGCCGATCACGAAGGCGATGTCCAGACGTCCGGCCTCAAGATCCGCCAGGTGCCGCTCGCCGGAAGCTTCCTGCAACGTGATCCTCGGCGCCTGCGGCTCCGCCGCCAGTCGTTGAAGCCAGCTCCGCAAGGTCCCCTCGCCCAGGGGCCCAGCGACTCCCACGCGCAAGGATGTCGCCTGCGTTCGGCCAGCTTCGCCGACTAGCTGGGCGGCTTCTTCAAAGTGCCCGACAGCCGCCGCCGCACCGATGACGAACTGCTCGCCGACCTCGGTCAGCCTGACGCCGCCTCGTGAACGCTCGAAAATCGATGCGCCGAGCTGGATCTCCAACTCTCGAACGCGGCGGCTGACACTCGACTGCTCGACATTGAGACGGCGGGCCGCTCGCCGGAAGCTGCGGCACTCCGCAGCGGCCAGCACATAGCCGATCTGATTAAGCTTTATCGCCCGCAGGCCCGGGGCCAGCAAAGTCTTGCTGCCAGCGCCGAGCGCTCTGCAACGGACGCTGAGGTCGGTCGATAACGGCACGGCGAACCTGCGACGGCTTGAAGAACATCAGTCAGCCGCTCTGCGTGCCGTTAGGCCACCAAATACTGGGAATATTCTCGCAATATAGAACCGGCTGAGGACTGCGCGGGGTGAAGGAAAACGACCTTGGCTTAGGCTGCCGCTTCTCGCTCCCCGGCGCCTTCTGCCGACGCCACGCCGATCTAGCATTGGACCAATCACCCGCATCGACCCGGGCACGCTCATAAATCCTGATGAGCGCTCCTCGTTGGACCATGACCCGCGTCACACTCATGGTCCGGAGTGCAAGCGGAGTGGCCCGCACTAGGAAGCCGAGCAGCGCGACGCGAGGTTTGTTTGCAGGAATTTCTCTTCCTCCGGCACGGTCAAACCGACTGGAACGCCGCTGGTAAGTGCGTAGGCCGACAGGATCGACCTCTCACCGCAATGGGCCAGGGCCAAGCTCGTGGGGCCCGAAAGGCCGTCTCGCGCTTCGCGCCCACCAGGGCCTTTTCCAGCCCTCTTTCGCGTGCGCTGGAGACGGCCCGCATCCTGCTCGACGGGACTGGCTGTCCGCTGACGGCGGAAGACGGCCTATTAGAGGCTGACTTTGGACCTTTCGAGGGATGCCTCGAGACCGGGGCGGGCGCTGATTTCGTCGACCGCTGGCTGTCGGGCTCCTTGCTGGGCGGAACGGAGGCCTATGCGGCCCTTCAACAACGTGTCGCGCAAACCCTTGACCACATCCTAGCCGCCACACCGCGCCCTCTGATTGTTGCGCACTGGGCGGTTCACCACGCGCTCACCGCCGTTCTGGAACTTGATCACCACGCGATCGGACATTGCGAAGCGCGGGTCTACACCCGCCACGACGATGGCTGGCGCCTTGCCTGGCGAAGTCCGCCGGCGCCTGCATCATGACCGGCGGGGGTGCGGCCGACACGGCAGAGACCAAGGCCGTTCGCGGCCTTTTCCCCCTGACCGTCGCGGTCTGTACACGGCCTGTCGAAACGACTGAGACCGCCAGCCCGCGAGGCGCGCGCCGGCGCCATCGGCAGCTTGGTCGCCTCTGCGCCTCCGATGCCCTGCTCCAGCTCGGCGCTCGGACCATCGCGCTGGGCGAGGGTTCCTCCCCCGTCTGGCCGGAAGGCCTAACCGGCAGCATCAGCCACTGCCAAACCCTATGCTGCGCCGTCGCCGCTCGCGCTGGCGACTTCGTCGGGCTGGGCGTTGACGTCGAAATGGCCGCCCCGCTCATCGAAGGCGTGGAACTAGTTTGCAGTCAGGCCGAACTCGCCCATTTCGCCGCCTTTCCCGCCCCCCACGCGGGAAACTGGCCGCTGCTGGCGTTCTGCGCCAAAGAGGCTGCCTACAAGTGCCAGTACGCTCTGACCGGCCAATTGCTTGATTTCAGAGACTTCGAGATCACGCTTTCCATCCTCGCCCGAACCTCCGGTCGCTTCACCCTGAGGCGGACGCGTCCTCTGCCGATACCCCTCGCCCTGGAGCAGGCGATCGAAGGCGCATGGGCGTTGGACGCCTCGCATGTGTATGCCGGCGCCTGGATAGAGGCCCGCGTCCGAACCACGACGTAATTTCGGACGCGCTCGTCTGAAGTGCTCGGATGCACACGCCGTTGCCGCACCGCAAAAGGCGGTATACCCAAATATAAACTCCGACGAATACGCGCTCGCTCCAAGATCTTGATCGACGGAGAGAAAACTATTCATCGCACCCGAAACCGCTAGTCGCGCAACGACTTGGCGCACAAGCCTCCGCATATCGACGCGGGGCCTGAAGACGCGCGCCACCACAAGAGCAAGGTGATCATGACCATCTTCGCCGCCGCTGCCTTCACTTCCGACCAGGACCAAGCGCCGCCGCGAGAAACCCTGGCGGCCCTGCTGCTCGATCGCGCCGAGATCGATCCCAGCGCCGTTGTGCTCGTTGAGGGCGACGCCCGGCTGACGACAGCAGAGCTCGTCGAACGCGCCGGCCGCGTCGCGGCCCAGCTCATCGCCGCCGGCGCCGCCAGCGACGCCGTCGTGGGCCTGTTCGCCGAGCCGTCAGCGGCCCTGGTTACCGGTCTCTGGGGGATCGTCTTGTCCGGCGCGGCCTATCTACCGCTCGCGCCCGACTATCCCGAGGAACGCCTGCGGCTGATGATCGAAGACAGCCGCCTGCGGATCGTGCTGTGCCAAGCCCGCTTCGCCGCCACGGTGGAGGCCTTCGCTCCGCCCGGCACGACCATCGTGGTCATCGAAGAAGCCCTGGCCGGCGGCGAGGAGGCCGCGCCGCGGCCGGCGCTGGCGCTGTCGGGCCCGCGCGATCTGGCCTATGTCATCTACACCTCCGGCAGCACCGGCCGCCCCAAGGGGGTGATGATCGAGCAGGCCAGCATCGTTGGCCAACTGCGCTGGCTGGCCAGTGAGCACGGCCTGGTCCCCGGCCAGACCCTTCTGCAGAAGACGCCGATCAGTTTCGACGCCGGTCAATGGGAGCTGCTGGCCCCCGCGCTCGGTGTCACTGTCGTGGTGGCGCCGCCCGGCGCCCATCGCGATCCGGACCTGCTGATCGATCTGGTCATCCGACACCGGGTCACCCTGCTGCAGGTGGTGCCCACACTGCTGCGGGCCCTGGTCGAGACCGAACGGCTGGACCGCGCGCGGACGCTCGCCAGGCTCTTCAGCGGGGGCGAGGCGCTGTCCAACGCCCTGGCCCGCGCGGCGCTGGACGCCCTGCCCTGGACGAGCCTGACCAATCTCTACGGCCCGACCGAATGCACCATCAACAGCTCAAGCTGGCGGGTCGACCGCACGGCCATCGGCGATCCCGGCTTGGCCGTCAGCATCGGCCGGCCTGCGGCGGACACGACCTATCACGTGCTCGACGCCAAGCGGCGCCTGGTCGCTCCTGGCCAGATCGGCGAGCTCTGGATCGGCGGCGCGCAATTGGCGCGCGGCTATCTTCATCGGCCCGATCTGACCGCCGATCGCTTCATCGCCGATCCGTTCCGCCCCAATGTTGCGAACGCCCGCCTCTATCGCTCCGGCGACCTCGTCCAAGTCACGCCCGACGGCGCGGTTCAGTTCGTCGGCCGGACCGACGACCAAGTGAAGGTCCGCGGCTTCCGTATCGAGCTGGACGAGGTTCGCCTGGCCATCGAGGCTCACGACTGGGTCAAGACGGCCGCCGTCGTCGCCCAGGAAGACGCCCGCGGCGACAAGAATCTGATCGCCTATGTCGAGCTAAGCCCCCGAGAAGCGGCGTTGATGGACCAGGGCCGGGCCGGCGCCCACCATCAAACCAAGGCCAGCCGCCTGCAGGTGCGCGCCCAGCTCTCCAACCCCGGCCTCAAGCGTGAGACCGAGCTGGCCGGCAAGACCCGCATCGACCTTTCCGGCGCGAACGCAACGCCCGCCCAACGCCGCCGCGCCTTCGCCCGCAAGACCTATCGCTTCTTCGAAGGCGGCGCTGCCAGCGCCGCCGATCTGCAGGCGCTGCTCGCGCCCAAGCCTTTCACTGCTACGCCCCGTCGCCCCGAAGACCTGTCGCTCAACGATCTGGGCGGCTTGCTGCGGGAATTCGGCCAGCACCAGAGCCCGGAACGGCTGCTGCCCAAGTACGCCTATGCCTCGCCTGGCGCGCTCTATGCCGTCCAACTGCACCTGGAGCTCGTCGGTCTGGAGGGCCTGGTCGACGGAACCTACTACTACCACCCCGTCGATCATCTGCTGATCCGGCTCGCCGACGCGGCTTCGCGCACTCAGGGCCTGACCCTGCATCTGGTCGGCCGCCGCCCGGCGATCTCGGCGGTCTATCGCAGCAATGTTCAGGAGGTGCTGGAGTTCGAGGCCGGCCACGTGCTGGGCCTCTTCGACCAGGTCCTGGGCGAGCGCGGCCTGGCGCTGGGCGCGCCCGTCGAGCACACCCCATTGGCGACTTTGCTGACCAGCAGCGGCGAGGACGTCTATCTGGGAGCCTTTCCGCTCGCGCCGCTCGGAGAGATCGCCCCGGCAGCGCACCTGTCCGTCCACATCCAGTCCATTGACGGCCGGCTCGAGGGCCTGCCACCAGGCCAACACCGGCTGAACTCGGACGGGACGCTCGCGCTGGTCGCCGAAGGCCAGATCGAGCGCAAGCACGTCATCGCCATCAACCAACAGGTCTATGACCGGGCGAGCTTCGGCCTGACCCTCTCCAGCGACAATCCGCAGGCCTGGCTGCGCTACGTCGAGCTGGGCCGCTGGCTGCAGCGCCTGCAGCACAACGACCTGTCCCTGGGCCTGATGTCATCGGGATACTCGTCGAAGTCGGGCGAGGACCTGCCCTCGGCGCGCCGCATCGCCGCCCTGCTGGGCCGCGAGGTCGGGGCCTCGTATTTCTGCGTCGGTGGCCGGCTCTCCCAAGCGCAGATCGATAGCGAGGGGATGAACGAGGACGCCGTGCATATGCAGGGCCCGGCCGAACTGATCGCGGCGGACTTGCGCAGGACCCTGCCTCCCTACATGGCTCCGAGCCGTCTGGTGATCCTCGACGCCTTGCCGCTGACCGCCAACGGCAAGGTCGATCGCAAGAGCCTAGAGGCTCGTCGCGACCTGCTCGGCGAGGCCGAAACCCGAACCTTCGTGGCGCCCCGCACCAAGACCGAGGAAACCATCGAGGCGTTTTGGCGCGTCGCGCTCAAGCAGGACCACGTCTCGGTCGAGGACGACTTCTTCGCGCTGGGCGGCAACTCGCTGAGCGCGGTCTCGCTGATCCACCGGATCAATGCCGCCCTCGGCTCTGACCTGAAACTGCAAGCCTTGTTCGAGGCCCCCACCATCGCGGCCCTCGCGCGCAAAGTCGAGGCTGTCGAAACGGAGCCGGCCTCCCGCGCCGCTCCGCTGCGGGCTCATGGGACGGGCACCCCGGTGTTCTGCTGGCCGGGCCTTGGCGGCTATCCGATGAACCTGCGCGCCCTCGCTAAGGGCCTTGGCGGTGAGCGCCCGGTATTTGGCCTGCAGGCGCTGGGGATCAACGCCGGAGAGGTTCCGCACGGCGACGTGCAGGCCATGGCCGCCGCGGACATCGAGGTGATCCGCAAGCTTCAGCCGCACGGTCCCTACACTCTCTGGGGCTACTCGTTCGGCGCTCGCGTGGCCTTCGAAACCGCCCACCAACTGGAGCAGACGGGCGAAATCGTCGAGGCCCTGTACCTGATCGCGCCGGGGTCGCCGAAGCTTGACCTTCCCGCCGAGCCCGCCGGCCCGCGCTACGACAACCCAGCCTATTCGGCGATCCTGTTCTCGGTCTACGCCGGGGCGCTCGACCATCCCGACCTTGCGGCCTGGCGCAACGAGGTTCGCGACGACGCCAGCCTGGCCGCATTCGCCTCAGCCCGGTTCGGGCTCGACGCGCAGCTCGCGGCCCGCATCGCCGCCATCGTCCGCGCCACCTACCAGTTCCGCTACAGCTTCGAGGAACTTCAGCATCGTCGCCTCAAGGCGCCGATCACCCTCTTCAAGGCGCGGGGCGACGACTACGCCTTCATCGAGGACGCCGGCAAATACAGCGCGACGCCCCCCAGGGTGATCGATCTGGAGATCGACCACTACGCCTTGCTCAAGCCCGCCGGCGTCGAGGCCCTGGCCCGCGCCCTGGCCGCGTCCATCCGGCCAACCCACAGCCCCGTCGCCGAGGACGCCTGACCATGCCCCACGTCAACATCAAGCACTTTCCCCGCGAGCTTTCCGACGACGCCCGCCAGACCCTCGTCGAAGGGCTCGTCGAGCTCGTCACTCGCACCTTCGACGTCGGCGAGGCCACCGTCTCCGTCGCCTTGGAGGCTGTGACGCCGGAAGCCTGGCGCGGCCAGGTTGTGGGGCCCGAACTGCACGACCGGTCCGGCCTGCTGGTGCGCCGTCCCGGCTACGACATCGCCTGAAGGAGGACGGCTTGCCCCAGATCGATCCCAAGCGCCTGGCCGAGCGGCTGGTCCTGTCCCCGGAGGTGCGCGCGGCCCTGGCCGATGGTCGACCCGTGACGGCGCTGGAGTCCAACGTCATCACCCACGGCCTGGCCTATCCCGACAATGTCGACACCGCGCTCGCGGTCGAGGCGGCGGTGCGGGCCGGGGGCGCGGCGCCGGCCACCATCGCCGTCGAGAACGGTCACCTGCTGGTCGGCCTGGATCGGAATGCGATCGAGCGTTTCGCCACCGAGCCGGCCATCCCCAAGGTCTCGACGCGCGACCTGCCCTTCGCCCTGGCGCGCGGCGGCAAGGGCGCGACGACGGTCGCTTCGTCCCTGGCCATCGCCGAGCTGGCCGGGATTGCCGTGTTCGCCTCGGCCGGGATCGGCGGCGTCCACCGCGGCGCGGCCCAGAGCTGGGACGTCTCAGCGGACTTGATCCAGTTCACCCGCTCGAAGGTAGCCGTGGTCTGCGCCGGGGCCAAGACCATCCTGGACCTTGGCCTGACCGCAGAGGTGCTGGAGACGCAGGGCGTCCCGCTGGTCACCTACGGTTTCGACGAGGTGCCGGCCTTCTATTGTCGTGGCAGCGGCGTGCCCAGCCCCCAGCGCCTGGACGATCTTGCGACCATAGCCCAGGCCATCGATCTGCACTGGAGCCTGGGCGGCAGCGGCGGGGTGCTGGTCGCCGCGCCCATCCCCGAGGCCGACGCCCTGGACGGCGAAGCGATCGAAGCGGCCATCGCCGACGCCGTCGCCTCGGCCGATGCCGAAGGGGTCGGTGGGGCGGGCCTGACCAAGCGGTTGATGCGCGCGGTCGATGCGGCCACCGACGGCCGCTCGTCCAGGGCCAACGCCGCGGTGTTGATCCACACCGCCCACCTCGGCGGCAAGCTGGCCGCCGCCTATGCTGCGCTGGCCGCACCGCACGCCAGCACTCGAGGAGAGCTCGTCTGATGAGCGGCAATATCGTCGAAACCCTGCTGGCCGACCGCGCCTACCACATCGAGTTCAACGGCCATCTGACCAACCACGCCAAGCACGCGGTCGTGGCCCTGGCGGGTCTGGGCGTTCCGCCTCACCAGATCCTGGCCTACTACGAGAACTACGCCGAGCTGACCACTTACGGCTATGGCCTTGAGCCGGCCCGCAGCTCCGAGCTCGCGGTCACCCGCGAGACCTGGCGCTCATTCCTGGGCAAACGGCGGGGTTTCTCGGCCCTCTGCGGCTTCTTCGACGCCGAGGAACGGCGACTGGGCATCGGAGGCGTCGTGGCGCTCTACGGGCCTGAACTGCTCACCGGCTGGATCGGCGCCTTCACCCACGCTACCATCCATCTGGGATGGGCGCTGGATGCCGGCAGCCGCTGGATGGCCATCGAGGGCTTGGCCTATCTGGTCTTCACGCACGTTCCGGCCCACGCCGAACGGGCCGGGCTCGACGCGGCGGGCGCCGGCGACGTCGCGCCCCGCGACAGCCTTCTGCGCATCGCCCGCGCTTGGCATGCCGACCCGTCGGCGGCCACGACGTTGCAAGCGGCCCAGGCCGACACCCGCTCGCCAGCCGCCCAGGCCATCCATCCGGAGCTGGCGCGCTCGGGCCTGCAGTATCGCATCGCCCGCAGCGCCGCCCACGGCCACCATTTGATATACGCCCTGCCGCCTTGGGCGGTCGGCGCGGACGAGAACCAGGCGCCGAGCCCCAAGGACTGGGAGGCGCTCTTCGAGGCGGCGGCCCTGCTCTACCTGGCCTTTCCCGGCGACTTCGTGGTGCTGCATCTCATCACCGCGCTGCATGCGGTCGAGACGATCGCCGCCCGCCTCTCGCCCGCCGACGCCTGGGCCGCCTACCGTGGTTACTGGGTCGGCGCGTTGGCGATCGCGTTTGGCGAAAGGCTCGTTCCCAAGCCTGACAAGCTTGAGGCCCTCCTCGCCGCCCTTCCCGACCACGACGCCCTCGACAGTCCTGAGCGGGCGAAGGATTGGCGCGACATCATCGCCAGAGCGGTGCTGGAGGAAGAAGAGCACAACCCCAAGCTCGCCTACGTGCTGCAAAAGCTCTGGCGGCGGTCGGGCGGCCGGGCGCTCTACCGGGTCGCCGCCGCCCAGTTCACCAAGACCCCACTCCTGCCCCCAAGCTTCGAACAACCGGCCGACAACGAGGCCTGAAGGAGACCGCCATGCCGCTCGACCAGGCCCTGACAGCTACAAGCCCGCGCCCCTCGATCGAGGCGGGCCTGCACATCCTGCCGCAGACCAGGCAACTGCGCGCCCTGCATACCGTGGTGCGCGACCGGACCGCCGCGCGCGCCGATTTCGTGCACTACAGCGGCCGCATCATCCGCCTGCTGCTCGAAAGCGCCCTGGATCTCTTGCCCTTTTCGCCCCGGCCGGTGGAGACGCCGGTGGGCCGCACCTACGATGGCCTTTCCTTCGCCGAGCACATCTGCGGGGTGTCGGTGATCCGCGCTGGCGAAAGCATGGAGGGCGAGCTGCGCGCGATTATTCCTGGCGTGCGTATCGGCAAGATCCTGATCCAGCGCGACAAGCTCACCAAGACGCCGAAGTTCTACTACCAGAACCTGCCGGCCGACATCGCCGGTCGCCAGGTGCTGCTGCTCGATCCGATGCTGGCCACAGGCGGCACCGCCGTGGCGGCCGTCGACCTCCTGCTGGAACAGGGCGTGGCCGAGGAGAACATCGTCTTCGTGGCCTTCATCGCCGCGCCCGAAGGCGTGACGGTCCTGGCCAGCCGCTTTCCCAAGCTGCGCATCGTCGCCTCGGCGATCGAGGAGCGATTGAACGAGAATGCCTACATGCTGCCGGGGATCGGCGACTTTGGCGACCGCTACTTCGGCTCGCCCGCCTGAGCCGCCAGCGCCGGGTGCAGCCTGGCCAGCACGCCCGGATTGTTGGCCAGCCAGATCCCCGCCACGATCAAGGCCGCGCCGGCCAGCCGCACCAGGGTGCAACCATCGATCGCCGCACCCAGATTGCTGATCACCACGCCGGTGAGCATCTGGGCGCCGACCACCAGGCCGGCCGTGCGGCTGGCCCCCAACCTCACCACGACGTGGCTGTTGAGCGCCACGAAGGCCACGCCCAGGACGCCGCCGATCCAGGCGAACCAAGGGGCGGGCCCGACATGAAAGGCCCCCGCCCCCTGTAGGGCGATCGGCGCCGACAGGAAGACGAAGCCGACCACGTGGTTCCAGAGCGAGGCCCGCAAGGGTCCTTCGCGACGGCCCAGGTGACCGTTGACCCCTCGGCTGACGCCGATGCACAGGCCGTTGGAAAGCGCGATGAGGACGGCGATAAGCATGGTCAAGCTGCCGCGGCGATGATGACAAGGCTGCCGGCCAGGACGAGGCCAAGCCCCAAGAGACCAGCGGCCGTCGGCGCGCGTCGCTCCAGGCCCAGCCATCCGAAACGGTCGGCCGCGACGCCAAACAGCATCTGACCCGCTAGCATAAGCGCAAGCGTCCCTGAGAAGCCGAGGGGGCCGTTGACGGTGATCGCCGCCAGAAGGACGGTCAGCGCCCCCGGCACCCCGCCCAAATAAATCCAGCGCGGCCAGCGTCCGCCGTTGGGCGCTGCCGGCGCCGCGGCGATTTTGGCGCGCCGCCAGACGAGCACCGCAACCAGAGCGGCGAGCGCGCCGATGCCATGCGCGGCCCAGGCTGCGAAGGTGGGCGAGGAGAAATGCGCCAACCGGCTGTTGAGAGCGATCATCGACGCCAGCACAACCCCGGCCAGCAGCGCTAAGATGGTCTCGGAGGTCTGGGCCTTAGGCACCGAACAGGCCCTCATGCCGCGCAGCGCCGAGTTTGGCTTCGATATGACTCCAAAGGCCCGGGCAACCGCGCCGGATCGGCTCTGCCACCCGCGCGACGACGCGATCGTGGCTGATGCCGTTCTCGCGCCAACTCTGGCCGTTGTTGGCGAGGTTAAGCAGAACCGGCATGGCCCGGTCTATGGCGTGGGCGAAGCGCGCTTCTGGCGTTTCCTCGGCCTCGAACTCGTCCCAGAGTGCGATCAATGTCCAGGCCTGCCCCTGAGGCAGGACGCCGAAGATCCGCTCCACCGCCGCGCGCTCGGCGGCCTTGCGCTCGGCAAGGCCGGTCTCGACGAAGGCCATCACATCGCCGGTGTCGATTTCGCCGATATCGTGCACCAGCAGCAGAGAGATCACCCGCGTGATGTCCACCGGCTCGGCCGCATAGGGCTGCAAGGCGGTGGCCGCCAGGGCGATCTGCCAACTGTGCTCGGCCGGGTTCTCGTATCGCTCCAGGCCCAGCGGCTTGACCTTGCGGGTCACGCCCTTGAGCTTGTCGAGCTCCAGAATGAATCCGATCACGTCGTCCATGGCGTCCTCGCGCGGCGGCGGTCCATCATCGGCCTGGAGCGCTGAAAGGCGGAAGGCGGGTCGGGGTCCACAGAGAGCGGACGCTTGCGTCCGAAATGCTCACGGCCCGGCGCATTGACCGCGCACAATCCTGTGTTGAGCAAAGCTCACTTGCCTACGCACGCGGGCCTTGGTCTCTATCAGACCAAGGGCCGTCGCAGACAGTCGCAGAGGACCCCCCGCGTGGACAATTTCGGCCAGCTCAACGTGTTCATCCAAGCCGCCGAGACCCGCAACTTTACCTTGGCGGGACGTAATCTGGGCATCTCGTCCTCGGGGGTTGGCAAGGCGGTGGCCAGGCTTGAAGAACGTCTTGGCGTGCGCCTCTTCCACCGCAGCACTCGCTCCATCGCCCTGACGCCGGAAGGCGAGGTGTTCCTGGAGCGGTGCCAACGCATCCAGGGCGAGATCGCCCAGGCCGAGGCCGAGTTGACCGAAGGCCAGGGCGCGCCGCGCGGGCGCCTTCGGGTCAGTCTGCCGCTGGTGGGCATGTTGATGATGCCGGCCCTGACGGGGTTCATGCGCGCCTATCCGTCGGTGGAGCTGGACCTGGATTTCACCGATCGCATCGTCGACCTGATCAACGAGGGCTTCGACGTAGTGGTGCGCACCGGCGAGGCCAGCGACTCCCAGCTGATCACCCGCACCTTGGGCACCTTCGGCCATCGCCTGGTCGGCGCCCCGGCCTATCTCGAGCGTCACGGCCTGCCGCGAACGCCAGAGGACCTGCAGGGCCACGCCTGCCTGCACCACAAGTACCCGGCCACCGGCAAGCTGGCCCCTTGGCGACTGCTGCAGGACGGCGGCGAGCTTACCCTGGACCTACCACGCAGCGTGGTCGCCAGCACCATCGAGCCGCTGGTGCAGATGGCCGAACAAGGCATGGGGCTGGCCTGCCTGCCCGACTACGCCGTCCACGCCCAACTCCAGGACGGGCGACTGGTCTCGGTGCTGGACGAGCACGTGGCCCATCGCGGCGTCTTTCGAGCGCTCTGGCCGCAAAGCCGCTTCAACTCGCCCAAGGTCAAGCTGTTCGTCGACTTTCTAGCCGGCGCGCTTCTGCCCGCCCAGCCGTCGGCCCCGCGCTTGAGCGCCGCATAACGGACCAATCCGTCCGCAATCACCGGACAATGGCCCGGATTATCGCCCACTCTCTCCCCGCCTAGGGTCCCCTCCCCGTCCGTGAGGGACAAGGAGACCCGATGCGCCGGCGCGGCGAGACCATGATCCTGGGCCTTTTCGTGCATCCGGCCGGCCACCACCTGGCCGCTTGGCGCGACCCGGCCGCCTGGACGCTACGCCGCCTTGATGAGCACGTCGCCCTGGCGCGACAGGCCGAAGCCGCGGGTATTGATCTCTACTTCCTCGCCGATTTCGTCGAAGTGCAGCTGGAGTCTCCGGCAGCCGCCAGCCGCAAGGCTCACAACGGCGTCTACGGCTTCGAGCCGCTGACGCTGCTTTCGGCCCTGGCCACGGCCACCAGCCGGATCGGCCTAGTCGCCACAGCCTCGACCAGCTTTTCCGACCCTTACGTTCTGGCCCGGCAGTATGCTTCGCTCGACCACCTCAGCGGTGGCCGGGCCGGCTGGAACGCCGTCACCTCCGCGGATCCAGGCGCTGCCTTCAACTTCGGACACCAGCGCCCGATCCCGCACGCCGAGCGCTACGCGCGGGCCGAAGAATTCGTCGATGTGGTTCGCGGACTCTGGGACAGCTGGGACGACGACGCCTTTGTAGAAGACCGTATCGGCGGCCAGTTCTTCGACGCGGACCGCTTGCATCACCTCGATCATGTCGGAGCGCATTTTCGGGTTCGAGGCCCGTTGAACATTCCCCGCCCGCCCCAGGGGCGGCCGGTCGTCGTCCAGGCCGGAAGTTCCGAGCCTGGCAAGGCGCTGGCCGCCCGCACCGCCGATCTCGTCTTCACTGCTCAGTCCGGGCCCGAGGGGGCCATCGCCTTCTACGCCGACCTCAAGGGCCGCTTGCCCGCTCACGGCCGAAGCCCCAACGACCTGAAGATCCTGCCGGGCGTCGTGCCGATCGTCGCGTCGACTCGGAAAGAGGCGCAGGCCAAGCTGGAGGCCCTGCAGGCGCTCGTCGATCCGGTCGTGGGCCTGGACCTGCTGCGTAACCTTTCCGGCGGCGCGCCCTTGCCGCCGGTCGACCTGGACGGTCCCCTGCCCGATCGTCCGCCATCACAGACCGCACAGGGGCGCCAGTCGCTGGTGCTGGAGCTTGCGCGGCGCGAGAGGCTGAGCGTTCGCCAGCTCTATCAGCGTCTGGCGCCAGGGCGCGGCCATTGGCAGGTGGTCGGCGACCCGATCGAGGTCGCCGACGCGCTGGAAGCCATGTTCGAAGCCCACGGCTGCGACGGCTTCAACCTCATGCCCGCCACCCTGCCAGGCGGTCTCACAGACTTTGTAGACCTCGTTCTGCCGGAGCTCTCCCGGCGCGGCCTTGTCGATACCGACAAGCGCGCAGCCAGCCTGCGCGAGCGCCTGGGCCTCTTGCGCCCGGCTTGGCCCCACGGGCCGCAAGCCGCCGTCAGCGCCGCCTCCTGAGGCTTTCGCCAGACTCGCTTTCAAGCCCCTCCCACCGCCATGCGCCGGGAGCGAAAACGCACGCCCATACCTATCATTTTTTCATATTTTTCAATAGTTTATATTCAACATCTTCGTTTGATCATCCGGCCTTGCCGTGGAATTGGCCGCAGAGCCGAAACCAGTTCTGGGGGATAACTTGCAAGACGTTCAGACACCGGCGCGCCCGCGCCTAAAACGCCGCCTCGCCGCCGGGGCCGCGCTCGCCCTGCTCAGCCTCTCGACCGCCCATGCGGCCGACATCGTCGCCGGCACGCCCGACGCCTCTGACGCAGAGGTCGACCGGGTGGTCGTCACGGCCGCCAAACAGGCCGAGCGCAAGGCGGCCCTGGCCCAGAGCGATCCGGCCTCGATCTCGATCCTGACGGGCGAGGTTCTGGAGCGCCGGGGCGTGGCCAGCACGCTGGACCTCGTCAACCTGACGCCCAACCTCTACCAGCCGCGCAACACCATGAGCTATTCGGCCGCCCAGTACTTCCTGCGCGGCATCGGCGAGCTCGACGCCCAGGGCGAGCCCTCGGTCGGCACTTTCGTCGACGGCGTCTACATCACCCGCAACCTGGGGGCCATGCAGGAACTCCTCGACATCGCCGACATCCAGATCGACCGCGGTCCGGTCATCCATCTTGGCCACCAGGTCGAGGGCGGCGCGGTGCGGCTAACCACAGTGGTTCCCGACAATCAGGTCCGACGCGAACTGCTGGCCGGCTACGGCTCGTTCGACGAGATCAAACTGGGCGGGCTCGTCAGCGGCCCGATCGTCCAGGACAGGGTCTATGGCAGCTTCGCCATCAGTCGCCACCAGCGTGGCGGGACCGACTTCAACCGGACCCTGAACAGGAAGGAAAACGACATCGCGCTTACCCAGGCGCGCGCCAAGCTGCGGTTCACCCCGACAGAGGATCTCGACATCACCCTGGCCATCGACGGCACGGCCGACGACAGCCTCAACCGCGCCTACGGCAATCTCCTCAACGCCGACAAGTATGCTCTCAATTCGCCGATCTATCCGAAGAACCGCTATCGTCAGGCCGGTGTGACGGCGACTACGCTGTACCGGCTTTCGCCGGACTGGCGCCTGTCCAGCGTCACGGCCTGGCGGGTGTTCGAGGACCACGCCAACTACGACAACACCGGCGACCGCTTCGCCCGCAATTCCTCGCCGCTGCGCTACTACGACAACGCCTGGTCCCAGGACCTGAAGATCAGCGGGACGGCCGGCAAGGCCCGCGTCGTTGCTGGGATCTACCTGCTCTATGAGGACTGGATCACCCGGCGCAACGTCAACGCCTCGACCACCTATGCTGGCACGCCCAATCGCATCGTCTTCACCCCGGTCCACGCCGCCATCGACCAGAAGACCTACAACGCCGCCGCCTACGTCCAGACCGACTACGACCTGACACCGCGCCTGACCCTCACCGGCGGCCTGCGCTACAATGTCGAGCGCCATACGACCGAGCAGACCCTGAGCTGGCTGATCGCCGGCGGCGACCACACCTTCACGGTCACCGACGTCTCGCAGGTCGCCGACGAGCTGGCGATCCTCTACGGCTCGCCGGGCGCCACCGCCTGGCGTGTTGAGGCCCACAAGAGCTGGAACCAGCTCCTGCCGCGGCTGTCGGCCACCTTCCAGGCCGCACCGGGCGTGAAGGCCTACGCCTCGATCAGCCAGGGCGCCAAATCCGGCGGCTTCGACTTCCGGGCCAACAGCCCGTCCAACTCGCGCCAAGCGACGACACCCTATGCGCCCGAGAAGGTCACCACCTACGAAGCCGGCGTGAAGAGCGATCTGGCCGGTGGACGGCTGCGCCTCAACGGCGCGGTGTTCTGGAACGACTTCACCGACATCCAGGTCAGCGCCTACGACCCGCTGACGGCGATGAGCCGGCGCTTCAACGCCGGCGACGGCCATTCGGTCGGGATCGAGATCGAGGCCGCCGCCCAGGTCACGGCCGACTGGAGCCTGGACGCTACCGCTTCATGGCTGGACACGGAGCTCGATATCTATCGCGGGACCTACAGCCAGGTGGTGCTGGCCGGCGGCGCGGTCGTGCCCACCTCGGCCCATTCGGGCTCGCCACTGCCCAACGCGCCCAAGTTCCAGGGCCGGATCGCCAGCGATTACCGCCTGCCCGCCGGCGTCCCTGGGGAGCTGACGCTCGGCGCCGAGCTCTCCTACCAGGGCGCGACCTTCCTGACCGCGGCTAACAGCCCCTACAACCGCATGCCGCCGCAGACCTTCCTGGACGCGGCCCTGCGCTGGAAGAGCCCGGACGGCGCCTGGAAGGCCGCCCTGCGTGGCCGCAATCTGCTGGACCGCCGCTATCTGGTCTGGTCGGGACTTGGCACGACCAACGGCACGCCCGCCTACCCCACCTTCTACTCGGCTAGCTGGACCGATCCTCGCACAGTCTATCTCGAAGTGCGCCGCAGCTTCTGATCCTCATCCCGCCGCCCTCGCCAGGCGGCGGGGTCCTTCCGCCACTCAGCCGCCTCCCCCAACGCGAAGAAGAGCTGCCATGCCTTTCAGTGCCCGCACCGCCAAGGAGGTGCACGTCATTCGCCGTCCCGACGGCCCCTTGAGCGTCGATGACTTCGTCATCGCCGAACGCGCCCTGCCGGATCTCGCGCCTGGTGAGTTCCTGATCGCCAATCGCTACCTGTCGATCGACCCGGTGCGGCGGGTGTTCTTCGCCCACGGAACCGCACCCCTCAATGGTGGCCTGCACAGCTTCGCCATCGGCGAGGTCGTCGAGTCCCGCCATCCCGACTATGCGCCCGGTGAAATCGTCGGCCACTATCAGGGCCTTCGCGATCTGGCCGTGGGCCGCGGCGAGGAGACGCGCAAGATCGCCGCTGGCGAGGATCCGCTGGAATGGCACATGGGCCCGCTGGGGGTCGGGGGCTTCTTTGCCTATGTCGGCCTGATCGAGGTGGCGCGGGCGCGCCCCGGCGAAAACGTTCTGGTCTCATCGGCGGCTGGGTCGGTGGGGAGTCTTGCGGTTCAACTGGCCCGCCTGATCGGCTGCCGGGTGGTGGCCACCGCCGCGACTGACAAGCTGGCCTGGCTGAGAGCAACGGCCGGCGTCGAGACTGTGATCGACTACAAGGACGCCGACTGGCGTGAGCGCCTGGGCGCCGCCCTGCCCGATGGCCTGGACGTCTATTTCGACAATGTCGGCGGCGCCCAGCTCGACGCGGCCCTGTCGTTGATCAATCCCCACGGCCGAGTGGCGGTGTGCGGCATGGTCTCGGCCTACGATAGGGCCACGCCCTTCTCCGAGCCCGCCGGCGCCTGGACCTGGCGGATGATGACCTCCCAGGTCGAGCTGAAATCCTATCATGTGCGGGACCACCAACGCCTTTGGCCTGTCTTCCAGCGCAGCGTCGGCGACTGGCTGCACAGCGGGGCGATCCGCGTTGAGACGCAGGTACGCGACGGCCTGGAAGCTGTCCCGCAGGCGTTCGTCGATCTCATCGCCGGCAAGAGCCTGGGCAAGACCGTGGTGCGACTGTCATGAGCCTTCCGATTTCACGCCGCTCGATCCTAGCCGCGCCACTGGCTCTGGCCGCCTGCAGACCTCAGGCGGGCCCCGTTCTGCGGGTCGGCGCCCTGACGGGGCCGATGCGCTCCACACTGGAAGCCTCCGGCGCCCTGACCGGCGCGCCCTACGCGATCACCTGGAGCAGTTTTGCCACCGGCCAGGAGGTGCTCGAGGCCATGGCCGCCGGCGCCGTCGACGTCACCACTACGGGCGATGCGTCGTTCCAGTTCGCCTATCAGGCCGGCAAGCCGATCAAAGCCGTTCAGGCCCAGCGGGCCGAGGACGTCGCCGGGGCTTCCGGCGTGCTGGTGCCAAAGGCCTCGACCATTCATCGTCCGGCCGACTTGCAGGGCAAGCGCATCGCCGTACCGCGCGGCTCGGCCGGTCACTTCCTTGTGCTGCGCGCCCTGGCCAGCGCTGGCCTTACGCCAGACGCCGTCGATTGGGCCTTCCTCTCGCCGGCCGAGGGCAAGGCCGCCCTCGGGGCAGGCGCGGTCGACGGCTGGGCGACTTGGCCGCCGTTTATCGCAGCGGCCTTGCTGCACGACCCCGTCCGCCTGGGCGTCGACGGCCTGGACTTGGTGCGCAACTATCTGCTGCAGGTCGTCTCCGAGCAGGCGATCGCCGAGCGCCGACCTTTGCTGAAGGACTTCCTGGCCCGTGTTGCACAAGCCGCCGCCTGGACCAACGCCCATCCAGAAGTCGCGGCGAAAGCGCTGTCCCAGACGACCGGTGCGCCGGAGGACGTCGCTCGCTACACCGTCGATCGTCAGCATTGGCGTCCGGCGCCGCTGAACGCCGACTTCGTCGCCTATCAGACGGACTTGGCAGCCACCTTCCACAGCGCCCGCGCGCTGGCGACCGATCGTCCTGTGGGACAGGGCGTTCTCCAGCTTTGATCGATCAAACCGAGCAGGCGCCCGAAAACGAGCCCGCGGCAGCTCTGCGCCAATCTACGCCAGACCGTCCACGGCCAGGACGCGCCATTCACGGGCTCAGCGACCGCTCCTAGAACACGACCTTCGCGACCACGACCTGGCGGCATTTTCGGACATTGACCTACCTGCGCAAACGCGACGAACCGAACAAGCGGTCGGCGTGGCCGCCAAGCCTGAGACCGGTGGATGGTGAAGGCGATGCTCATTCACTTCGGGTCAGGTTGGATCCGCCAAGCATGGCCTTGATCCGACCATGCATGACGATGAAACTCGTGTCGTCCCTCCACCAAGAGCCTTCAATGTCCGGCAATGCTCAAACCCGTCGAGCCGCGATCGGCGGCGCGGCGCTGTCGATCGCCTCGGCCAGGTCCCTGACGGCCCTCGCCGCGCCGCGCGTCGTCGGGACGGGACTGGAGACCGGAGCGATCCGGGCCATCGGCGTTGAAACGGCGCGAACGGAGTATCAGGGCCGTCCGGCCTTGCGCGCCGCGGCGTTGGAAAACGCCCCGGGGCTCGACCGGCTGGTGGTGTTGGACACGCCCGCCTTCGGCGACGGCGTCATTGAGGCCTGGATTAGCGGCGCGCCTAGCGCTACGGCCAGCGCCACGGCCAGAGGCTTCGTGGGCGTGGCTTTCCGAGTGCGCGAAGAGGGCAATCTAGAAGCCATCTATCTGCGTCCCACCAACGGTAGGGCCGAAGACCAGTTACGTCGCAACCATGCCGTCCAATACATCTCCCACCCAGCCTATCCCTGGGAACGGCTGCGCGCCGAGGCCCCGTCCCGGTACGAAACCTATGTCGATCTCGAGCCTGGTCGGTGGACGCATGTGCGGATCGTCGTGGTCGGCGCCAGCGCCCGGCTCCATGTCGACGGCGCCGAGCAGCCGACCCTGATCGTCAGCGACCTCAAGCACGGCGCCGACGCCAAGGGCGCCGTGGCGCTCTGGATCGGCCCCGGCACTCTGGCCCATTTCAGCGGCGTTCGGGTCACGTCCTAGGCGTCTTGAGGATCAGGTGCTTTCGCGCCAGGACAGGGCGGCGCCAGCGATTGCCCTGGAAAAACGGTATCTGGATGTCGACGCGGTTGGGTCGGCGCCAATTCCTGTCCTTGCGCCCTCCAGCAAGTAGTCCTTCCGCCCGCTTTCGCTGAACGTCCGAGGCCGAGCCGGCATTTTTCGGCTTGGCCCCGCACGTGTTCGGACCCGCTATCGAGGGATGCGCGCAATGACCTTGATCTCGAAGTCAAAGCCGGCGAGCCAGGTCACGCCGAGCGCCGTCCAATTTGGATAGGGCGCCTGCGGAAACACCTCGCTCTTGACCGCCATGACCGTGTCGAACTGGCTCTCGGGATCGGTATGAAAGCTGGTCAGGTCGACGATGTCGTCCAGGCCGCATCCGGCAGCCGCCAGCGTCGCCTTGAGGTTTGCGAACGCCAGCCGGACCTGGGCCTCGAAGTCCGGTTCTGGCGAACCGTCGCCGCGTGCGCCGACCTGGCCGGACACGAAGAGAAGGTCGCCTGACCGGATCGCGGGCGAGTATTGGTGAAGGTCGTTGAGGGCGTTCTTAGGGTTAGGAAAGATCGCGTCGCGCTTGGCCATGAATGGCTCCTTTTCTGCGGCCGACAGCGGAAGGTCCGTCGACGGGGCTTAGATGCGGGGGCGCAGACTGTTTGATTAGAGTTTGAAATCAGCATGGCTTGATGTGAAATCACCATCAATGTTGCGTCCTTCGATCACCGACCTGACGGCCTTCGTGGCGGTCGCCAGCCATCGCAGCTTCCGTCGAGCGGCCGATGAGCTTGCGACGGCTCCCTCCACCTTGAGCCATACGATCCGCGCGCTGGAGACTCGGCTTGGCGTGCGTCTGTTCAACCGGACGACCCGCAGCGTCGCGCCGACCCAGGCCGGGCTGGAACTGCTGGCCCGGCTGAAACCGGTGCTGGGCGCGCTGGACGACGCTCTCGAAAGCGTCGCCGGCTTTCGCGGTGAGGTGACAGGCGCGGTGCGGATCAATGCGCCGCGTGTCGGCGCGGCCTTGATCGTCAGGGAGGTGCTCCCGCTGATGGCCGCCCGCCACCCCGAGGTGAGCATTGACATCGTCGTCGAGGGCGAGCTGGTCGATATCGTGGCCGGCGGCTTCGACGCCGGCGTGCGACTGGTCGGCTCCATACCGCGGGACATGATCGCCGTGCCGTTGACCCGCCCCATGCGGTTTGTCTGCGTGGCGTCGCCCGCCTATCTGGGTCGCATGGGCTCGCCCAAGACCCCCGAGGATCTCAAGACGCACCTGTGCATCGGCCATCGGCTGCCCGGCGGCAGGCTCTATCGCTGGGATTTCGAGCGAAACGGCCACGCGCTTTCGGTCGATGTGACTGGACCCGTCGTGCTCGACGACGAGGAGCTGATGGTCGACGCCGCCGTCTGCGGCCTGGGCGTTGCATACGTGGTCGAGGCCGCGGCCGCCGCCGCGCTCGCCGCCGGACAGCTGCGCGAAGTGCTCTCGCCGTGGCTCCAGGCCACCGAAGCCGCGGCCATCTACTATCCTGGACATCGCAGCGTCCCCTCCGCGCTGCGGGCGTTCCTCGACATCGTTCGGGAAGTCAGCAAGGCGGGATAAAGAGGCTCCCCTCCCCGGCCGATACAAAGGTCGATAACGGCGGCGGGGCGGTCACCACAGCTCCTGGCCTGGGCTCGGGCCCGACGCGCGGCCGCGCGCTGCGTAAACCGGCCCCGCCAGTCGGCATTGGTTAGAACACCTAACCACATTGGATAACAATGGCTGACTTATCGCGACAATGAGGCGTGGCTAGGTTTCCACAGCTGCTCCGGCGGCACGAAACCCAAGCAACCCCGAACCTCCCGAAAGGAGATCGCGATGACTATCAAGACCGCTCTCGATCACTACCGCCTGCTCGGCCGCTCCGGGCTTCGCGTATCGCCGCTATCGCTGGGAACCATGACCTTCGGCTCCGACTGGGGCTGGGGCGCGGACGAGACCGACGCCCGCCGGATCTTCGACGCCTATGTCGATCGCGGGGGCAACTTCGTGGACACGGCCGTCAATTACACGGACGGCGCGTCCGAACGCATGCTGGGCGGCTTCATCAAGGACAAGCGCGAACGGATGGTGGTCGCCACCAAGTTCACGATGGCGCGCGATCCTGCGAACATCAATTCGGGGGGCAACCACCGCTACAACCTGGTGCACTCGGTCGAGACCAGCCTGAGCCAGCTCGACACCGACCGCATCGACCTGATGTACCTCCACGCCTGGGACTTCACCACCAGTCCCGAGGAGGTGCTGCGCGCCCTGGACGACCTCGTTCGGGCCGGCAAGATCCTCTATGTCGGTATCTGCAACACGCCGGCCTGGCGGGTGGCGCAGCTCCAGTCGATCGCCGACCTGCGCGGCTGGGCGCCGCTGGTGGCCCTGCAGATCGAGTACAGCCTGGTCGAACGCACCGTCGAGCACGAGCTGATGCCGATGGCGCGCGAACTGGGCCTGGGCGTCATGCCATGGTCCCCGCTGGGCGGCGGCATCCTGACGGGCAAGTACCGTCGCGAGGACTTGTCGGACGACAACGGCTCCGACGTCGCGGCCGACCGCAAGGGCGTGATCGCCTCCACCGGCCACCTCAATCAGCGTTCGCTCGACATCGCCGACGTCGTCGGTGAGGTCGCCGCGGAACTTGGGGCGTCGCGCTCGCAGGTGGCCATCGCCTGGACCCTGGCCAATCCCGCCGTCGTCTCGCCGATCATGGGCGCGCGCACGCTGGAGCAGGCGCAGGACAACTTCAGCGCCCTGGACGTGTCCCTAGACGCGAGCCAGTTGGCCCGACTGGACGCGGCGAGCGCGCCGACGCCGATCTTCCCCGACCGCTTCATCGGCCGTCCCATGGCTCAGCAACTGATCTTCGGCGCCTCGACGCTGCAGGCCCGACGCTGAAACCTCAGCAGAAAGGAGCCGGCCATGACGCCACAGACAGCTGCACAGCACCCCTATGTCGGCATGTGGGTCACCGCTGACGGTCGCATCCGCCAGGAACTGCTCGCCAACGGCCGCTACGATGAAGCGCGCGGGGCCAGGAAGAGCGCCTATCGCGGGCGATACGAAGTCGACGCCAACCACATCGACTACTGGGACGACACCGGGTTCACGGCCGATGGCGAGTTCGTCACCCCAGACGAGCTTCACCATGGCGGAATGATCTTCTTCCGGCAACGCTAGTCGCCCTCGCCGGGCCAACGCCCGGCCGCCTCCTCAACATCCAACCAATCCGAACCTCAAGCCCCGGCTTGCCGGGATCGCTGGCGCACGCCTCCAGGCTGGCGATCCCCTTCTTTTCTGGAGCGCGATCAAGGAGAGATAAGATGAAGACGGTTATCATCTCAGGCGCTGGAACGGGCATGGGCCTGCTCACCGCCCAAACCCTCATCCGCCAGGGCTACGCGGTCTATGCCGGCGTGCGCGATCCCAACGGGCGCAGTCTGGCCCGTCGCGAGGCGCTGGAAACCTACGCCCAGGACCATGGCGGCTATGTCCGCGTGGTCGACCTGGACATTCACAGCGAGGCCTCCTGCCAGGCCGCCGTCGATCAGGTCGTCGCCGACCATGGCCGCCTGGACATCGTCATCCACAATGCGGCCCACCTCTTCATAGGCGTCTACGAGGGCTTCACGCCCGAGCAGCTGACCGACTGCCTCAACACCAATGTCGTGGGCGCCCACAGGCTCAACCGCGCCGCCCTGCCCCAGCTGCGCAAGCAGGGCGACGGCGTCTTGCTCTATGTCGGCAGCACGATCACCCGCATCGTCACGCCGTTCGTGGGGCCCTACATCACCGGCAAGTACGCGCTGGACGCCCTGGCTGAGGTCACGGCCTACGAGATCAACCGCTTCGGCGTCGAAACGGTGATCGTCATGCCGGGCATCTTCCCGGACGGCACCGCACATTTCCAGTCAGCCGTCCATCCGGGCGACCAGGACGTCGTCGAGGGCTATAAGCGGTTCAAGGACGACTTCGACAACATCGGGCCGGGCCTGCGCGCGCTCCTGGCCGGCGCCGACGCGCCCGTCCAGGGCGTCGCCGACGAGATCGCCCGGGTGCTGGCGATCCCCAAGGGCGAAAAGCCCATGCGCACCGTCATCGACTATTCGGACTACGGCGCTCCGCTGGTCAACGACGTGGTCGAGGCGCAAACCGCGCGTGTCTTCGGGATGATGGGCTACGAGCACCTGCTGAAGGTCTCCTAGCGCCGGGCGGCGGCTGCACGAGCCGCCGCTCGCCCAGCGGGCCGCTTTCCCCGCCGACGGCAACGGCCGCGGTAGAGGAAGGCGGCTCCTCTGCATTTCGCGAGCATCACTTCCAGCGCCGAACGTGCTCCACCAGCGCTCGAAGCTTGGGCGCGAGGTTCCGGCGATTGGGGTAGTAGAGATAGAAGCCGGCGAAGCGCGGGCAGAAGTCCTCGAGAAGCGGCACCAGCTCGCCCCGCTCGATAGAGGGGCGGAAGCACTCCTCCATCCCGAAGTTGATCCCGGCGCCGGCCACCGCCAACTTGACCATCAACGCCATGTCGTTGGTGGTGATCTCCGGCTCGACCGAGACACTGAACTCCTTGCCGCCCTCGGCGAACTCCCAGCGGTAGGGCGCCGACTTCGGCGTTGGCCGCCAGCCGATGCACCGGTGCGCCGCCAGGTCGCGAGGATGGGCAGGCGCCCCGAAGCGATCCCGGTAGGAGGGCGCGCATACGGCAAGCTGGCGCTCCTCGCTGGCGACCGCAATGGCGATCATGTCGTGCTCGATCACCTCGCCCAAGCGGACCCCGGCGTCATAGCCCTCCGCGACGATGTCGAACTCCTCGTCGGTCACGTTGACGTCCAGCTGCACGTCGGGATGGGCGCTGGCGAAGCTGGCCAGGAACGGTCCCGAAAGAAAGCGTTCGGCGATCGAGGAAACGGCCAGGCGCAATTGCCCACGCGGTCGCTCATCGAGGCTGCCCGCCGCCTCCACGGCCGCGTGCATTTCGGCGAGTGAAGGCGCGACCTGCCTATAGAGACGCTCACCTTCTTCGGTCAGGCTGACGCTACGGGTCGTGCGTCGAACCAGAGCGATCCCCAGCGTCTCTTCCAAGCGGCTCATGGTCTGGCTGACCGCCGAGCGCGTGACGCCGAGACGGTCGGCCGCCGCGCGAAAGCTGCGCTCCTCGGCGACGAGCGCGAAGACAGAAAGGGCGTTGAGATCAGGCTGCATGGCTTGGGGTTTCAGCTTGCGACACGAATTCGACCTCAGCTTCGTCCAACAGCCTCTCAGCTGACCGGACAACCACCTGCCTGCTTTACGGGCCTGCGTCCTCCCTCTGCAACCGTTCCGAGCTCGTGTCGCCGGCTGGACGGCTCCGCGCCGCCCCATCGGATCAGCGCCTGAAGCAGACCTTCAGCATACCCGTCTTCGTCGCTCGCCCAAGCGACGAAACCGTCCGGTCGGACCAGCACGGCGCTCAGGCCCAATCGGTCCTCAGGCTCGCCGGCGACATAGGACAACCGCCCCAGCCAGGGGGCGACGAGCGCCGCGAGCGGGGCTCCGGGGGCGAAGTCGAGCAGCAGCGCCCTGCCCTCGCGTAAGCGTACGCCGGCCGATGGTCCGCTGGTGAAAGCGAAATCCGGGACGCTGCGGCCGACCAGCGGATGGCCGCCGCCGAGATCGTAGCGGAGCGACAGGTTCCAAATCTTCTCGGCAAAGTATGTCGCGCCGTCGCCGGTGGCGATCAGATCACGGACGATGGTCTCCAGCGCGCGCGCGCTTGGGGTGGGCCGCATCAGGGCGACCTGGGCGCGCGACCAGTCGAGGATGCGGGCGCCCTCCGGCCGGCGCTCGACGCCATAGCTGTCGAGCAGGTCGATAGTCGCTTCGCCGCGAATGACGGCGGCGAGCTTCCACCCCAAGTTCAGCGCGTCGCCGAGGCCGAGGTTGAGCCCCTGGCCGCCGAGGGGCGAATGGATGTGCGCCGCGTCGCCAGCCAACAATACCCGTCCCCGTCGGTAGTCCGTGGCCTGGAAGGCGCGGTCGGTCCAAGTGGTGGCGAGGTTCAGCGCAGTGAGGGTGACGTCGGCGCCCGACACGCGGCGTAGTACGCTCTGAACATGGTCCAACGTCAGCGCCTGGGTCCTGTGCGCCGCGCCGCCGTCGAAGTCGACCATCGCGATCACGCCAGGCCGAGCATAGGTGTACATGCCGGTCGCGGTGTAGTTGCGCCCGGGCAAGAGCGCGTCCGGATCGGCCAGGACCGCGTCGACCGAATAGCCGGTGAACTCCGGGTCGGTGCCGACGAATGCGAAGCCGCCAGCCTTGCGCACGGCGCTGCGCCCGCCGTCGCATCCGACCAGCCAGAGGGCGGAAAGCCGCTCGTCGCCGGCCTGGATCACCACGCCGCCCCTTGACGCATCGAAGTGTTCGACACGGGAGCCGCGGCGGATATCGGCGCCCATGGCGACGGCCCACTCGGCCAGAACGGCCTCCAGCGACTGCATGTCCACGGGCATGCTTACGCCCGCCGGGCTGGGGAGGCGGAACGGCAGGCACGCGGCGTCGATGTCCTCGTGAAAGAACTGTATGCCGGCGAAATGACCGGCGGGACGGCGCGGCTGCTGCATCCAGTGAGGGGCGGCCATCGTCTCGCCGGCGGATCGCTTGGACAACTGGGCGGCTTTGACCGCGTCCAGCAAGCCGCGGCGATGCAGCGCCTCGAGGGTGGGAGCCGAGAGGCCGCGTATGCCGAAGGGCGGCCCCTTCAGCGCAGAGCGCGGATCGGCGGCCTGTTCGAGCACCGCCACCGAGACGCCCGCGAGTCTGAGTTCGCAGGCAAGAAAGAGCCCGACCGGGCCCGCGCCGACGATGACGACGTCATGGGTGAGAGAGGGATGGATAGGCATGAGTGCTCCGTGGTCGATGGTGTTCGACCGGAGCGTTCCTCGAACAAGGACGCCCGGACGAACGACGGGCGCTCGGTTGAGCGTCCGGGGTTCGCCGTGGGAGTCCAGGCGCGAAGCCAAAGACCAGAGCTTTCGTTACCGAAAGGGCTTGGGCTGACCAGACCAAGCCTGCCTTTTCCGACGCTGCCTCAATATCTGAAAGGCCACGATCCTTCAATCACGGGCAAAGGCCGCAGATCAGAACTAGGAGGGCCTCATCTGTGTCGCCCGGTCGGGCAGCGCCATTTGCTGACATCGGCGCCTTCCCACATTCCGGGCATTCAATGGATTATACCAAATGCGCGCCCCTCCGACGCTCCGCTGGGTCTGCTCCTGTGCGATCGGCGGACGGACGTGAGCGTCACGATTGCCCGCCGGTGAGCGGATTGGCGGTCGAGCCTCCATGGCGACCGCTCAGGCGCTCCAGTTCCTGTTGCATGCGCAGGACCTGACCGCCAAGGCTGGTGACGTCGTTCTGCAGTTGGGCGTTCCGTTGCTTGAGATAGGCGTTCTCGCGACGCATCCAGGAACAGGACATTCAGCGCATCAGGCACAAGGGCGAGATCGATCCTTTGCGCAAGTCGGCGCCGTTCGCTTTTGGCGCTCGCCGACATATTGCTGGATAACCAAAGGCCAGGAGCCGCCTGTCCAGTCGACTGGTCTATTGATCTTCCTTCAAAATCGCCGGATGCGCCGCCGCGGCGAGAGCGTAGGGCGACGGCGCTTGGCGCGCGTCGTTCTGCGTTGCGAAGGACGCAGCCAGCAGCGCCAAGCCAATGACGGCGGGCGCCGCCCCCTTGAAGCTACGCACGCCCAGATGGGCCATTCCCGACAGGATCAGGTGATAAAACATACCGGCATAAGCCAGGTCGCTGAGCGGTACGCTGACACGCGTCAGGATGGCCGCCGGTCCGAGGATCTTCACCACGATCATCAGCGGGATCAGATGGGGGGCCTGATAGCCCAGATCGGCCTGCGCCTTTTGGACGAAGCCTTTCTTGGTCAGGTAGAGAAATGCAGATGACAGATACAGCGCCGAGAGGAGCGCGGTGCTGATCCAGTACGTATAGGTGGCGGCCATGAGGTGTTTCCCGTCGCCAATGTCTTGGCGCGATTTTTCGACAAAGCGTGCGCCTGGCAGTCCGGCTGATTGCGACATCGTTCAAGAGCTTGTATCGAACCTGTCTGCTATGATGATCCGTCGCAAGTAGGATGAATTCGCGACAGCAAGTATGGAAATGCTGACGAATGTCCGAGACTGTCGCCACCATGCAGGAGGAGATGCGCCGCGCCTTCGCGATGCTGTCGGGCAAGTGGAAGCTCGAGATCATGTGGCTGCTCAACCAGCGCATCCATCGCTTCGGCGAACTGCGCAAAGCCATACCGGGGATCACCCAGCACATGCTCACCGCCCAACTGCGGGAGCTGGAAGCCGACGGCCTGGTCTCACGGACGGTCTTCGCGGAGGTGCCGCCCCGCGTCGAATACGAGATGACGGCCAAGGCACGCGCCCTGGGTCCCACGATGGAAGCCCTGACGGCATGGTGGCTGGAGTACGGCTCAAGCCTTCCCAAGAAGTCGGCCGGCCCAGGTCGCAGGAGCTCGACCTGACCGGAAGGCGCGTCCGAAAGCGGGATCAGGGGGCGAAAAGAATAAGTCCGCCGCCGGCGAGCGCGCCGTAGGTCGCCAGGATGCCCAGCCCGCGGAGGACTGGGGTGTCCCTGTACATGCCGATGGCGTGCAGCAGCCGACCGACCGCAAGCGCTATTCCCAGCGAGAGGATGGCGACGGCAGGCAAGCCCTGCAGCTCCATCAGGGCCAGTACGATGATCCCGAGCGGCACATATTCGATGAAGTTCGCCTGGGCCCGGACACGGCGACGCAAGCTTACGTCATCGCCTTCGCCAAGCAGGATCGTCGTCTTCACGCGACGCAGGGTCACCATGAGCGAAAGGCCGACCAGGGCCAACGCAAAGCCCCCCGCGAACAGGGATGTAATGGGCAGATCGGCCATGAGGCCTCCCGAATGTCAGAGGATGGGATGAGCGCAGCCCGACCTGTCGCCGGGCGGATCGCCCGTCAGCGCGCGCCGTCGATCATCGCCCCGCCGTCGGGTGACAGGCTGTAGCCGGTAATGAAGCGGGATTCGGCGCTGGCGAGGAACAGGACGACCGGCGCGATATCGTCCTCGGGAGACCCCATCCGTTCCAGCGGGGACTGAACCCTCGGAACGCCCGTTTCGGGGATCTCTTCGAGCGTGTTTGCGATCGGCAGGATGTTGTTGACGGTGATCGCGTCCTTTCCCCACTCTCGTGCGGCGACGCGGGTCAGGGCCCGAACGGCTTCCTTGGCCATGGCATAGGGCGCGTAGCCCGCCATGCCGGTGACCCCGGCAATAGACGCCAGATTGATCACCCGCCCCCCGCCACTGGCTTTCAGGTGGGGATGACAGGCCTGCATCAGACGCAGGTAGGCGATCGGACCGACCTCGAAATTGCGCTGGAGTTGCTCGATGGCGAGGTCCGTCACCGGCGCCATCACGACGGAGGGATCGAACGCATTGTTCACCAGAATATCGATCCGGCCAAAGGCGCTGGCGACCTGGTCGATGGCGGCGGCAATCTGAGCAGCATCGGAGATGTCGCAGACGACCCCGATCGCTTCTCCGCCCTTGGCCCCGATGCCGGCGACGACCTCCTCGACGTTCTGCGGCGTGCGCGACACCACGGCGACCTTGGCGCCTTCGGCCGCGAACCGTTGCGCCACGGCGCGGCCTATGCCCCGACCCGCCCCGGTCACAATGGCGACCTTTCCGTTCAGTCGTGTCATCGAACTCTCCTCTCGAACATCTGTGTTCGTTTTGCCGTCCGCGTTTGGACACGCAGACCAGCTCGCTCGGAGAGATCGAAATGTAGACTTGGATCGATATGGGCAAGAAGGATGAAATATCCACCCTAAGGATGACATTTCATACTAATGGACATCTCGGGGTTGGAATTTGGTCGGCGCGGCGGACGCCGACGTGAAGGATATATTTTCGCGAGGGTCAATGTATCGGCTCACCAGCCCTCCCCGGCATTCGCGAAGTCCGCTTTTCCGGCGGGGTCGCGCCATGAACGGACCCCAACGATCTGCCGAAAAGCTGACACTCGCGCGAGGCGCATATCGCAACGCCCGAGCCAGCCGATCACTGGTCGCAAGCAAACGGCTGTTTCTTGAGGGGGGCGTTACTTGCAACCGCATCAACAACACCGCGTCCCACAATCCTCGCCTCGACATGTGATGCGCAGCGGTGGTCGCCGCCCAACGGCCCTCCCGATACTCATCAGCCCCCACAAGCGCGCTCTGTACGCCCGATAGTTGGCCAAGCACTCTCGCCGCCACGTGGCACGCAAAGCCCAGAGCCGAGCTCGGCGCAGGACACAGGAGCCACGCAGCTCCGTTAGTCTTGGATACCCAGCATGTGATCCAAAGCGCTATCCAATTGCCCCTGCCAAGCGGCCGGTGGCGAGAACGAGTGGCGGACGCCGACGGCGACGAACAGCCGGGCGGATGGAACCTTGGCGACGAAGGCGTCGACCGCGCCGCCGGGACAGCCACGCTCCTTGCCGCCCTCGACGAGTCCCCAGGGGGTCTTCATGTCGACGGGCCGGTAGACCCATCCGGCCACGCGCGTCATGCGGAAGGCCATGGTGGCGCCATCGGCGTTTCCGACCGGATTGACCGTATCCTGATCCGGACAGAAGCCGGCCGTGACCAGGCCGGCGACCTCGCCCGATGGGGCTTGGGCGGCGGCGGCGTAGGCCAGAGTGGCGCCGGCCGAGTAGCCCCCCAGGTAGACCGGCCCTTCGGCGTGGTAGCGGCGCGCGCCGTCCTCGGCGACGGCCTGCATCTGAGCCGCCAGATCGTAGGACGTCCCGCCCCTGGCCATGCGGGCGATGGTCGGATTGACGTCAAGGCCGAGGGCCAGGACGCCGCGCCGCGCCAAGGCCTCGACCAGGCGACCACTGGCCTCGGCGGGCTTCCAGCCGCCGTCTCCCGACAGGATTACGGCCACGCCGCGCGGCGGCCCGGCCGGCGCGAAGACATGGACCTGTCCGAGATCCTCGTAGGGGTAGCTGGCGGTCTCGGCGGGAACGGCCGACGAAAGCGTGGAGGCGGCGACGGCCAGGACGGCGATGGAAAGGGGCATTCACGGCGCTCCGGCGCTGAAAACGGGAAAGGCCGCGGCGCCTGGGGATGCAGCGCCACGGCCTCTTTGGGGAACGGGATTATTCGTGTCTGGATAGGAGGGGCGCGGCGGTCAGGCCGGCTTGGCGTGGCGCATGGCGTGAGCCTTCTTCTTGGGGGCGGCGGCCTTGTGCATGGCCGGCTTGGCGGCCTTCACGGTCTTGGCCTGGGTAGCGACCTTGGTCGGGGTGGTCGCGGCGGCCTTCGGTTTGGCCGCGGCGGGCGCCGAAGCCGGGGCGACGGCGGCGCTGGCCGAGGCGGCGACGGCGAGGCCGGCGGTCGAGAGAACGGCGGCGGCGAGGATGGCGCGGATGGTCACGATGATCTCTCCTTCAGGTGTCTTGCGGCGGCAAGCGCCGATGAACATCACCCTGAAGGCCCGCCCTGACGCGGTCCGCTCAGCAACCTTACAACGGCGCCAGGAAACGCCGCGAAACCTTACAAATCTGCGAGGCGGGCGCCGGGTCGGCGCAAGACGGCCGCGGTCTTATGGTCGGGCGCCGCGCCCATGGCGCGGGCCCACGCCGAAGGATGCGCCATGTCCCTTTTCCGCAGCGCGCGTATCACCGCCCTCGCCGCCTGCGCGAGTCTGACGCTAGCCCTCCTCGCCCAAGCCGCCGCTGCGGCCGCCAAACCGCACGCCCCCTCCCCGGTCGAAGCCGCCAAGCGCGTCGCCTGCGAAAAGGTCTGGGCCGCCCAGAAGGTGCGGCACGGCGCGCGCGCCGCCTTCGTCGCCGCTTGCGTCGCCAAGGGCTAGCCCCTCGCCCCGACGCGAGGCACTCTAAAACCTTCGCCCTTTGGGAGCAGCGATGAGCCGACGGATCCTGGTGGTCGAGGACGACGCCGACACCGCCGAATATATTCTCAAGGGCCTGCGCGAGGCCGGCTTCACCGCCGAGCACGTCGCCGACGGGCGCGATGGCCTCTACATGGCCAGCAGCTCCGACTTCGACGCCGTGGTCATGGACCGGATGCTTCCGGGCATGGATGGCCTGTCGGTGACCAAGGCGGTGCGCGCGGCCGGGGTGCAGACGCCTATCCTGATCCTCAGCGCCCTAGCCCATCTGGACGAACGCGTTACCGGCCTCAGAGCCGGCGCCGACGACTACCTGACCAAGCCGTTCGGCTTTGCGGAACTCGCCGCGCGGCTGGAAAACCTGATGCGGCGCGGATCGGCCAAGCCGGTCGAGACCAGCCTGGCCTGCGGCGACCTCGCGCTCGACCTGCTGTCGCGCCGCGTCACGCGCGGCGGGCGGATGCTGGAACTGCTGCCGCGCGAACTGAAGCTGCTGGAGTACTTCCTGCGCCATCGCGACCGGGTGGTCACCCGCACCATGCTGCTGGAAGAGGTCTGGGACTATCGCTTCGATCCCCACACCAGCCTGATCGACACCCACATCAGCCGCCTGCGCAAGAAGATCGACGAGGGCTTCGAGCGCCCCCTGCTGCATACGGTGCGCGGCTCGGGCTACCGGCTGTCGGAAGCGCCTTGAACCGCCCTCGCCCCGTGCGCAGCGCCCGCCCCGCGACCCTGGCCCTGGTTGTGGCCGGCGCCGTGGCCCTGGCCATGACCCTCGGCCTCGTCATCGTCGACCTGGCCGGCGAGCGGCTGATCGAGCGACGCCAGCACCTGGTGGCGGAAACGGCCCGCGACTACTTCGTCGCCTTCGCCCACGAGGACGGGCTAGCGGCCATGGCCCGAGCCCTCGACCACCGGGCCCGCAGCGAAGGCGGCGCCTTCGACTATGCCGCCTTCGACAACGGCGGCCGGCGCATCGGCGGCGCGGACCTGCTGAGCGCCGAACAGCTGCCCGAGCCAGGCTACACCACCCGCCGGATCGGCGACGTCGACTACGAGATCCTGGTCCAGCCGATGTCGGTAGGCGGCACGCTGGCGATCTACGAGAACCTGGCCGACCGGCGCGCCTTCCACTGGGCGATGGTCACGGCCGCCGGCGCCACCCTGCTGGTCAGCCTGGTCATCGTCGCCGGCGCGGCCCTGCTGTTGGGCCGCCTGCTGGTGAAACGCGCCGAAGGCATAGCCCAGGCGGCCGAGATGATCGCGGCCGGAGACCTGGCCGCCCGGGCTCCCGTGGCCGGGGCCGCCGACGTCTTCGACGACCTCGCCGGCGCCATCAACGCCATGCTGACCCGCATCGAGGAACTGATGACCGGGATGCGCAGCGTCACCGACAGCCTGTCGCACGACCTACGCTCGCCGCTGACCCGGCTGCGTGGCGCACTGAACCGCGCGCTTGACGAGACCCTTGAGCCGGACGAGCGCTTGGCGCTGATCGGCGAGGCCCAGGCGCAATGCGACCAGGTGCTGGCCACCTTCGGTGCGCTGCTCGACATCGCCCGGGCGGAGTCGGGCCTGTCGCGCGAGCTGATGGCCCGGCTCGACCTTGCCGAACTGGTGCGCGACATCGGCGACCTGTTCGAACCGGTCGTCGAGGACGCCGGCCAGACCCTGGAGGTCGTGACCACCGACGCGGCGGCGCCCTTCGTCGGCCACGAACTGATCCTGCGCCAAGCGCTGGGCAATCTGCTGCACAACGCCGCCCGTTACGCCGGCGACGGTGCACGCGTCGTGCTAGCCCTGGAAACGGGCGAAGACGGCGGTCCGCGCCTGATCGTCGCCGACAGCGGTCCAGGCGTGCCCGCCTCCCAGCGCGGCCGCGTGCTGGAGCGCTTCGTGCGCCTGGACGAGACCCGCTCGACGCCGGGATCGGGCCTGGGCTTGGCCATAGCCGCCGCCTGCGCCAAGCTGCATGGTGGGCGTCTGACCCTTTCGGACAACCATCCGGGCCTTCGCGTCGTTCTCGACCTGCCGCTCGCGCCCGGAACGACGCCGGAAAACTGAACCTCACAAAAATTCCAGGTTCGCGCCAAGCCGCGTTGAGGCTGCGGCGCGATCAAGGACCCGTTGTCGAAGACACGACGAGGGGCCCGGCCATGCGTGACGCCATCCAGAAGCTCGACACCGAGGCCCGCCGCCTGCTGGGGTATGGCTTTCGCGAACTGGAATCCGAGGAGCGCCGGGTGATCCTGCAGATCGTCCGCCGCGCCGCCATCGCCCGCAACATCGCCGACGAGACCGACGAGGCCATGTCGTTCGGACAGCGCCTGGCCGACCGGGTCGCCGAGATCGGCGGTTCCTGGGGCTTCATCATCGGCTTCGCGCTGTTCCTGGGCGCCTGGACGGGATTGAACGCCCTGGCCCTGCCGCGCCTGGGCCTGAGCCCTTTCGACCCCTACCCCTTCATCTTCCTCAACCTGATCCTATCGATGGTCGCGGCTGTCCAGGCCCCGATCATCATGATGAGCCAGAACCGCCAGGCCGCGAAGGACCGCGCCGCCGCCGAGCACGACTACGAGGTCAACCTCAAGTCCGAACTGGAGATCATGGCCCTGCACGAGAAGCTCGACGCCATGCGCGCCCGCGAACTGGCTGACATGACCGCCCACCTGATCGTGCTCAGCCAGCAGACCGCCGAGGCGGCACTCCGCACCCAAACCGTGATCGAGGACGCCGTCCGTGTATGACGTGGCGCGAACCGACTTTACGTCGGAAACGAAAGCCGCTCCCCTGCACGCCATGGGAGAAAGCTGGACCGCCACGCTCAGAACGATCCTCGCTCGGATTCTGCCGGTCGCCCTGCTGGCGGCCGCGGGCTACGTCTTGTGGAGGGAGCTGCACGGCCTTTCCCTGGCCGAAGTCGGCCGCGAGATTCACGGCTGGGGCCTCCCCCGCCTGCTGGCGGTCATCGCGCTGACCGCGATCAGCTATGGCCTGCTGGCGACCAACGAGCAGCTGGGCCTGCGCTGGGCCGGCGCCAAGGTGCCGCTGCGCGTGGGCCTGCCCGGCTCGTTCATCGCCTACGCCTTCGCCAACAGCATCGGCCTGACGCCGATCGTGGCCGGCGCCGTGCGAGCCCGCCTCTACGGCCGCCATGGCGCCGACGTCGGCAAGGTGGCGCGCACCACCCTCTATTGCGCCGTGTCGTTCGCCCTTGGCCTCTCCAGCCTGGCCGGCTTCAGCCTGCTGAGCGCGCCGCCCGCCGCCTTCGCCGCCCTGCACCTGCATCCGGGAGCGACCCGCACCCTCGGCGCAGCCCTGCTGGCCCTGCCCGCCGCCTACCTCCTGGCCTGCGCTACGGCGCGTGGGACGCTGCGGGTGCTTGGGCGGGCCTTCACCCTCCCGCCCCTGTCCTGGGGCCTGGCGCAGCTGGCCATCGGCGTGGCCGACAACATCGCGACCTCGGCGCTTGTCTGGCTGCTGGTCGGCGACGCGGCCCCGTCGTTCCCCGCCTTCGCCAGCGCCTATGCGGTGTCGACCGCCGCCGGCCTGTTCTCGGGCCTGCCGGGCGGGGTCGGGGTGTTCGAGGGCTCGATGCTGGCCCTGCTGCCCAACCTCGACCGCGCGGCCCTGACCGCCGCCTTCGTCGGCTATCGACTGTTCTACTACATCGGTCCGCTGCTGCTGGCGGCGGGACTGCTGCTCAGCCTGGAGTCTGGCGCGCGCGGGGCGGGCCTGGCGCTGCGCAAGGCCTGGCGCGCGGCCGGCCCCACCGCCATGGCCGCCGCCTCGTTCGTACTCGGCGGCGCGCTGGTCCTGATCGCCGTCGGCCGCATCCCCACCGACCGCCTGGGGGTGCTGCGCTCGGTCGTGCCGCTGATCGTGGTCGAGACCAGCCACCTGATCTCGCTGGCCACAGGCCTGGCGCTGATGGTGCTGTCGCTGGGCCTGCTGCGCCGGCTGCAGACCGCGCGGCTGACGGCCATCCCCATCGCCCTGATCGCCGCCTCGACGGCGCTGCTGCGCGGCCTCGACTTCGCCCCGGCCTGCCTGGCGTTCGCCCTGGCGCTCGTGCTGCTGGCCTCGGGACGGCTGTTCACCCGCAAGGGCGCGATCGGCCGCGACGAGTTGGCCCCGTGGCTAGCGACCGGCGTGCTGGCGGTGTTCGTCGGCTCCATCGCGCTGGGCGCCTGGATCTACGAGCGCGCGCCGTTCGAGACGCGCCTTCTGACCCACTTCGGCTACCACGCCGACCACGCCCGCTTCATGCGCAGCATCGCCTTCCTCGGCGCGCTGATCTTCGCCGGCGGCATCTGGCGGCTGGCGAGGCTGCCGCGCGCGCAGGTCCTGCCTGCTCCCCACGCGGCGCTGGAAGAGCTCCGGCCGCTGGTCGAGGCCTCGCCCGATACCACGGCGCGCCTCGCCCTGACCGGTGACAAGGCGGTCCTCAGCGCCGACGACGCCGCCGCCTTCCTGATGTACGGCGCCCAGGGAACCAGCCTGATCATGCTGGGCGATCCGGTCGGCGACCGCGAGGCCGGCAGGGCGCTGCTTTGGCGTTTCCGCGAGCTGGCCGACAGCCAGGACGCCCGGCCGGTCGTCTATCACGCCAGCGGCGAGCGCATCACCGACTACCTCGACCTTGGCCTGTCGGCCCTGAAGCTGGGCGAGGAGGCCCGCGTGTCCCTAGCCGACTTCGAACTGGCCGGCGGAGCGCGCCGCAACCTGCGCCAGAGCCACGCTCGCGGACAGCGCGAAGGCCTGAGCTTCGAGGTGATCCAGCCGCCGATCGCCGGCGAACTGCTGGACCTGCTGGCCCCGGTGTCCGACGCCTGGCTGGCAGCGCACGGCGGTCGCGAGAAAGGGTTCTCGCTGGGCCGCTTCGATCGCGCCGTCCTGCGCCACGACCCGATCGCCATCGTCCGCCAGGGCGAGCGCATCGTCGCCTTCGCCAACATCTGGACCGGCGGCGAGATCGAGGCCTCGATCGACCTGATGCGACACGTCGACGACGCGCCGCGCGGGGTGATGGACTTTCTGTTCGTCGAGCTGATCCTGTGGGCCAAGACGCGGGGCTTCGCCTGGTTCAATCTCGGCATGGCCCCGCTGTCGGGCCTGGTCGACCACCGACTGGCCCCGTTCTGGCACAAGGTCGGCCGCCAGATCGCCCGCCGGGGCGGCGCCTATTACGGCTTCGAGGGCTTGCGCGCCTTCAAGAGCAAGTTCGACCCGGTCTGGACTCCGCGCTATCTGGCCGCCCCGCCGTCGGGCTTGGCCCCGGCCCTGATCGACGCCACCCGCTTGATCGGCCGCGAGCCCCCGCCCCTGCCCAGAACGCCCCTCACAAATCCGTAAGGTCGGCGCCGGACCAGCGACAGCCGGGCGTGAGACAACATCGTCGAACCCTTCGACGGAGCCTCCCATGTCCTTCCGCAAGACCCTGCTGGGCGCCGGCGCCGTCCTGATCTTGGGCGCGGCTGGCCTCGTCGCCACGCACGGCGGCCTCGCCACCCGGGCCGACGCAGCGCCGACGCCGGCCGCGGCTCCCGCGCCTGCGCCTCTGGGCCCCCTCACCGAGACCCCGTTTCGCTTCGGCTCCTTCGGACCGGTGACGATCTATCGCCGCGCCGCCGAGCCTGGCCGTTTCGTCGTGCTGATCTCGGACGAGGCGGGCTGGACCCCGGCCCTCGCCGAGCAGGCCCGCCGCCTGACGGCGCAGGACGCCACGGTCGTCGCCGTCGACCTGCCCCGCTTCCTACCCGCCGCCGAGCGGGCGGCGGGCGGCCACGGCCTCTACCCGGCCGGCGACTTCTCCGAACTGGCCCAGGCCGCTCAGAAGGCGCTGAAGTTCGCCAGCTATCATCGCCCGATCCTGATCGGCCAGGGCGCGGGCGCGGCCCTGGCCTACGGGACCCTGTCGCAATCTCCGGCCGGCATCTTCCAGGGCGGCGCCGGCCTCAACTTCCGCGCCGACCTGGCCACCACCCGGCCGCTGCTGGCCGGCGACGGCGGCCTGAACCACGCGGCCGCGTTCAAGGCCGGCTTTACCTACGCCCCGAACGCCAGGCTCAACGTCCCGTTCTTCATCGTCCAGCCGGGCGACGCGGCCAGCGCCCGGGCCTTCGCCGGCGCCCTGCCGCAAGGCCGCGTCGAAACCACCCTTCCCAAGGCGCTGGACGCCATCCAACCCGCGGCCCTCCCGACATCCCAGGCCTCGTCCGCACGGCTGGCCGGCCTGCCGCTGGTCGAGGTTCCGACAGCCTCTAACGGCGACACCCTGGCGGTGTTCTATTCGGGCGACGGAGGCTGGGCCGGCATCGACCGGGGCCTGGCCCAGGGCTTCGTGAAGGCGGGCGTGCCAGTCGTCGGCTACGACTCCCTTCGATACTTCTGGACCCGGCGCTCGCCACAGGCGGCCGCCGAAGACTTGGCAGCGGTGATCCGCCACTATCAGGCGGTGTGGGGCAAGCAGCGCGTGATCCTGGCCGGCTACTCCTTCGGCGCCGACGCCCTGCCGATCATCGTCCAGCACCTGCCGGCCGACCTGCGTGGCCAGGTCCGCATCGTCGCCCTGCTGGGGACCGACTCCACCGGCGAGCTGGAGTTCCACCCCGGCGACTGGCTCGACGTCGGAGCCAAGGACAGCTACCTGATCGCGCCCGTTCTGGCCTCGCTGAACGACCTGAAGATCGTCTGCGTCTACGGATCGCAGGAACATGCCGACGCCTGCCCGACCTTCCCCACTCAGGTGCGCAAGATCGGCCTGCCGGGCGACCACCACTTCAACGGCGACTACGACACGGTCGGCCAAGCCCTGAGCCAGGCAGCCGGCCTCTCACCAGCGCGATAACGCGTAAGCGGGACAATTCCTCGCGGGGCGGTTTGGCGCCATTTGCGGACATTGGCTCGCCTTCAGGAACTAGACATCTGGCCGGCCTGACCAAGGTCACGTCCCACTGGTTGCGCCCTCCAAACCGCGGGGCCAACGCCCGTGTCGCCTTTAATCACTACACGCGGCCTGAACTTGGGGTCAGCCGACCAAGCTTCTGAGAAAGCTCGGTGCGCTCAAGCCAATTTGGCGATGAAACGCGCGGCCCATCGTCGGATAATGGTGTTCCGCCACCGTGAGTCGTGGCGACCGGAGCCGGGGTGATGGCGATCGAGGCCGATCCGATCAGCGACGAGGACCTAGTCGCTCTGTTCCAAGCGGACGATCGCGGCGCGCGCTTGTCCGCTACACTCAAGGGCCTGCCCAAGGCCGACGCCGCCGCGTTGGGTCGTCGCTGCGCCGACCTGCACAATCAGGGACGGCTCGATTTCCTAGCCCTGGCGGGCGACCCGACCCTGACGGGCCGTAAGGACTACGAGCTCTTCGAGTTCGACTACTTCTTCGATCCCGCCATCGCCGACCTGGACATCTCGATCGATGCGATGATGCGGTTCATCCCCGCGGTCGCCCAACGCGCGGCAGGCCTTGGCCTGTCGCTGGGCGGGTTCAAGGCTTGGTGCCAGCGCGATCCGGCTCGCTGGGGTGCGGTGGCCGACGCCGTGAAGGCTGGAGATGCGGTGGCTCTGCCCTTCCTCAGCGCGGCCCTGCAGGCCAGCGACGATCTCAATCTGATCGACCAGCTTCTCGCCCTAGGCGGCGAGCCGCGCGCCATCGCTATCCAGGCCTTGGGCTGGCTGTCATCTACCGGCGACCTGCCGCGTCGGCGTCTGGGCCTTCTTACCCAGGCGCTGGAAGACGACGACGAGATCAACGCCGGTGTCGTCCACGCCGCGCTACGGACCGCCGACCAGGTCAATCCACTGCTGCAGGCGGAGCTCGAAACCATCCTGGCCGAGGCCATCGACCGAGCCGGCCCGGCCGTGATCCGGCAGCTTGCGCAGATGCCGATCGTCTTTCCCAAGCAGGTGTCCGCCGGCGTGGTCCCCCTGATGCTGGCCGTACTCGATCGCGTGGACGCGTCCGACGACGCTGCCGTGGCTCTGCTTGATGACAGCCTGAGCTTTTTGGTCGCCGGTGCCCACGCCGACGAGGCGATCGCCTTCGCCAGCCGCTTCTTAGCTAAGCCGGAAAACCCGCGCACGCTCGACGACCTAGAGGATTTCACCCATGCGTTGGCTCGCAGCGAGCATCGCGACCGGGCGCTTGTGGGCTGGCTGTTAGAAGGCCGCGCAGCCACCTGCAATCATCTAATGGAACTGTTGGCCAGCGAGGGCTTCGAAGGCCCGGTGCTGGAACCGGCGCTCGAGGCTTTCGGTCTGTCTCCCGCCGAATTGCTCTATCTCTGCCGCAAGGCTGTTGGCTTCCTGTTCATCAAGCCGGTCTCGGTCGCCTCGATCCTGATCGCGGCGTTGCGACAGGCCGACGAGGTAGTTGGTGAGGCGCTCGCCGAGCTGCTCTTCGACCCAATGCTGCTCAACTATCCAGGCGCGGTTGGGCGCTACCTGGCCAGCGTCGGGAGCGACGATGCCGCCTTCGCCAGCGTGCAAAAGGCCCTTGCCCTCGACAAGACCTACGAGGACGCGATTGGGTCGGTGGGTGAGGTCCGAGAACTGGCGATGAGCGAGGACGAACGCCAGACGCGCCTTCGCGTTCGGCGCGATGAATCCCGGCGTATCCAGAAGGCGGCCAAGGCCAGATCCATCTTCGCGGGCCTGATCCCAGAGAGCCAGATCCTTCATGGCACGCGGGTGCGCAGCGTCGTCCGCGGGCTGGGCGGCGGCAAGCCCAACGTGATCGAGACTACCATGCACAGCCATGGCTACAGCTGGGAGATGGCCCGCGGCCTGATCGCCGACCCGCTCGGTGTCCAGTACCGACTGTTCCGCTTCAAGGCCGAGTCGAAGCCGCAATGAAACTTCTGCTGCGCGATTATCTGGGCTCGCTTCGCGAACGTGGCGAACTGGACGCCATTCTGCCCGACCTTCTGAGCGGCCTGGGGCACACAGTCCTTTGGCGGCCGGGCATCGGCACGACCCAAAATGGTGTCGATTTCGCCTCAGTCGGGCCGGACGCCACCGGCCGCAAAACTCTCTATCTCTATGTCATCAAGTCCGGCGACCTGACGCGCGCCGAATGGAGCGCCTCCCCGCAAGGGGTGCAGGCCTCACTCGACGAGGTGCTCTACGTCTTCCTGAAGACGCGCGTCCGGCCCGAGCACCGCGACCTGCCGGTGGCGATCTGCATCTGCTTTGGAGGTGACTATCTCGAACCGGTGCAGCAGCTTGTCACCGGCTATATCGATACGCACACCACGGCGACCCTCCGCTACGAGATCTGGCACGGCGATCATCTGGCGAACCTCCTGCTGACCGGGGTGCTGGGCGACAAGCTTCTGCCCAAGCCCCTGCAATCGTCCTTCCAGAAGGCCGTCGCCATGCTCGACGAGCCAGACGTGGCGATCCATCATTTCGACGGCCTGGTGCGCCAGTTGTTGGATCGGGCCAAGGCCAACGACAAGGCCCGGCTGGCGGCGATGCGCCAGCTCTATATCGCGCTGTGGATCCTGTTTGTCTGGGCGCGAGATCTCGACAACCTGCAGGCGCCTTGCAAGGCCAGTGACCTAGCGGTGTTGGCAGCCTGGGAGATCAACCGCCCCCTCCTGGGCAAGACCACCAAAGCCGCAAAGGCGCTCGCCAAAGGGGTGGACGAGATGATCCGCCTGCACGTGCAGATCAGCGCCCACTTCCTGGAAACCAAGATCTTGCCGCATGTCGGCAAGCGCAACGCCCTGTCCCTGGCCGTCGGCTCGCGAGATGCCATCGACGTAAATCTCAAGCTCTTTGATTTGCTAGGCCAGATCGCTGTTCACGGCCTGTGGCGGGTTTTCCTAATGCAGCGCGCCACGGGCGAGCGTCGGGAGATCATCAAGCGTGATCTGGAAGGCTATGTGGGCAAGATGTTCGCGTTTATCGAGAACAACCCGACGCTGGGCTTGCCGGTCAAAGACGAGCACGCCACCGAGATCGCCCTGGCGCTCCTGCTGTGGTCGGGCGTTGGCCCCGACGCCGAGGCCGCGTCGGCCTGGGTCCACGAAATGGCCGGTCGGCTGTACTACGCCCTGGCCAGCCAGGTCGCCTATACCTGCCAACTGACCGACTATGCCGAGCTGGCCGTCCATCCGATCGCCAATGACGAAGACTACCGCCGAGAGGTCACCGCCAGCAGCACCCTGGTCCCGTTGTTGGCGTGCTGGGCCTATGTGCTGGACGACCATGTCGCGCTGGGGGTCCTGGCCAAACTGAAGAAGGGCATGCTGTCCCACTGCACCTTCCAGACCTGGATGCCCGACGCCGACACCGAAACCTCGCTCTGGGTCGGCGGCCCGAGCCATGGCGTGGCGCTGAGCGATCTGCCCATCACCCAGACAGGTCTGCCGCTTCTGGCGCTGATGGCCGAACAGGCTGCCGACGGCGAGGCCTTCAACGGGCTCTCGGCCGTGCGTTCGGGGATGTGGCCGCTGGCCTTGATGGCATTCCGAGCCCAGAGGTTGCCGATCCCGCCCCAGGCCTGGATTCCGAACCTGGCTCCCGAGGGCGGCTTTCCGCCCTATGCCGAGGTCGCGCATCTAGAGGATGACGAGGAGGCGTAGGGCACTACGTCCAGACACTCAGAAGTTCGGCAACGAGTGATCCAGTTTATGTCGAGCGGCGGTCTCGCGGGCGCGCCATTAGCGGAAGTTAGTCCGGCTCCAAACTCCAGACATTCAAAAGCACTCCGACGAGGTCCTCGAAACGGTGCTTTTCCTCTCCGGGCGTCACGACCTCATCACCGCGCGCAAACTCGCCGACATCCGCGAAAAGCTCAAAGAAATCCTCGAGATGATCGACGACCTGCAGGCCAGATGAAGCGACGCGTAGGGCCGGAGGCGAAGTCTACAATCTGAGGTGCAGGACTTCCCTCATCCGTTGAGCTCGTCCATGCTGACGCTTCGGGGAGCGACGATGCACATTACAAATTGCGGCCGAGGCGTTCACGCACGCGAGGTCAAAGGTATCGAGAAGTTGCGGGCCTTGCCCGCCAATTGGTTCGCCTTCACCAACTTGGACCTCGCGACCGGCGTGGGACGATCCCGCGAGATCGACGTCGTCATCGTCGCCGACGACCGCATCTTCCTAGTCGACCTGAAAGACTGGGGCGGCAAAATCGAGAGCGACCGGGGCAATTGGCTGCACAACGGTGACGACCGCGGGGAATCCCCCGTCGGAAAGATCCATCAAAACGCCAAGGATCTGGCCTATCTCCTCACCGAGCACGTCAAGAAGTACGTCGGCGGCCCGACGCCGCGCGTGATCGGCCTTGTGGTGATCACCCAGCGGGCGGACCTCACCGGAATCTCCCAGACGGAAATCGGCAGCGTCATGTTGGTGGAGGACTTCATCGCCGCCGTCTCCACCACTGGCGCACGCGTCGGCCATTTCGGGGGCGTAAAGCCGGCCTTTATTGAAAAGCCGCTGACCGACACGACCTGGAAGGACCAACTCAGCAAATTCTTCAACGCCAAGACCGGCAAACTCCGTCCGGGTCGTCGGCGATACGCCAACTTCATGGCCGCGTCGGACGACGCGACATTCGAACACCCCAAGCAGATCTTCAGCGAATACGACGCTCACGACGAGAACGCGCCTCAATCGCTGGGCACGCTGCGCGTATGGGATTTTAGCAAGGCGTCGATGGCCCGTTTCCAAGGCGAGCAGGCACGGCACGAAATCGCCGGCCGAGAACGCACCGTCATCGAGTTTCTGAAGGACCGGGGCGAGGCGTGCGAGAATGCGGTGTTGCATTCCCGAGCCGAAGATCCCGAACGCGGCGTCGGATATTGGGACATCTTCGACAGAAGGCCTCGCCTCAAGCGCATGGCGGAATTTGTCGCCGCTGAGGCTGGCGATCTTGGACGTGAAAGCCGGCTAGAGCTGGCTCGTCAGCTTGCTTCTCGACTGGCTGCGTTGCACGCGGCGGACGCTGCGCACCTCGACCTCGGCGGCCACAGCATCTGGCTCGAAGCACCATCGACCGTGAAGCTATCGCATTTGATGGCGGCTCAATTTCCGCAGGTCGCTTCGCTAGGGTCCAGCCGCTACCAATTTCTCTCCAGCGCCAGTCTCCCAGAAGATATCCTAGGCGGCGAAAACCTGCCCAAGCGTCGAGACGTCTTTCTCCTGGCCGCTGCGGTGCATTGGTTGATCTTCGGACAACCGCCCGCGGGCGGAAGCGAGAACACGCCCTTTGAGTGGAACGCCGCCGTCGACGCCGGCGGCGCATTTTCGGAGCTTCATCCCTGGTTCGAAAGGGGTCTGTCACTCGATCCGCATGACCGGTTCAAGAGCGCCGTCGAAGCTCTTGAGGCCCTCAACGCCGCCAGCGCGGCAAGACCCTCGGCGCGCGAAGTGATCGAAGGCCTCGAACGTTTTCGGGGCGACATCCATTCGCAGAGGCAGTTGGCCAGGGCCTATCCGGAAACGACCGTCTTTCGTGAGAGCGAACGGGTCGACGTCTGGAAGAGCGAGCAGGATGGCGAAGCTGTCGTCGTCAAACTCTGGAAAAGCACCTCTTGGGGTGACCAAACCAAGGAAGGACCTCGTCTCCTTGATTTCTTGACCCGGGCCCAGGACCTGGCGCTGTCGCCTCCGACGGGTTGCGCTCCAGTATTGAAGGTTCTTTGGCTACAAGACGCGCTCGTCATCGTTCAGCGTTTCGTCGAAGGGGAAAATCTTAGTCAGTCACTGATCGCAAAGCGGTTTGCCGCGCGCCCGGAAGCCGCGGTGACCTTCGTACTTGCGCTGGCGCGGATCATCCTTGCGCTACACCAACAGGGTCGGAGCCACGGCGACCTCAAGCCGGACAACATCATTATCGAGCTTGGCGAGGCATCGTCGCCGGTGCTAGTCGACACCGTAGATTTCTCCTCCAGCGCCGACGGCGAGATTCTATCTTCCGCCTATGCGCCGGCTGCGGGCGGTCGCATGGAACGTGATCGGTTCGCGGTCACCAAGATCGCCGAAGAAGTCTTCGCTGACGCCGAGTTGCCCGGCGCACAGGGCGCAGCGATCGCGCGTGCAATTAGGGTTTGCCGAGAAAACACTCCGGAGAATGGCACGCTACTGCCGTTGGTGGAGGCGCTGGAGTTCGCATTGGCGCCGACGGAGACGTCGACCCGTCCGACATTGAAGATCTCGATCCCTGGCGCGGTGCTTGGACCCGTGCTCCCCGACGAAGGTTTCTTCTATGTCCGCAAACTGAAAGGCCGTGCCGCCTTTTCCCTGCGAGGGGCCTCCGAAGAGATCGAGATCTACGTCGATGGGAAGCGGCAACCTCATCACGGTCGCCGCCTGCCCGTCCCTCAGGGGCGTATCTCTCGGCTGCGCCGCCATGAATTCATGGCCTATGCGGCGGACCTAACCGTCGAGCCTTCCGACGTGGCCGATTTCGCCGATCTCTTGCCCCTGATGCATGAGCCAGATTTCGAGAAGGGCTGGAGCGGCGAGATCGACGATGCGCCAGAAACGCCGGTCTCTGAGGAAGGGGCCGGTGGCGAACTTGGCGAACTCGACCCAAGTCCAGCCTTCGAAGACGCAACGTTCGACCGCTTCAGCGACACCCCAAGGCCGGCGCGGCGGCTGGCGGCTGTCGATGTCCGCAGCTTGTGGCGTGGCTTGATCGAGGCCGAAAGCGCCTTGACCACCGAAGGCGTCGCTCGCTCCGAGAGCGCCTATGCGCGGGACCTCAAGCGTCACATCGTGCCGTTTGAATTGACCAGCGGCACGTTCGACTTCAATCGTAACGACAAGGTCGGCGTCGAAAGACTTGACCGAAAGAAGCAGTGGCGTCGGATCGGCGAGTTGGACATCGCCCGCTCCAAACCAGATCGGGTCGTTATCGACGCCACCGATCTGCCTTCCGCGCGGCAGTCAGGGCTGATCGGAGAGGAAGATCGGCTGCGCTTCACCAGCCACTTCGAACTCCAGAGTTTCAAGCGTCGAGAGTCAGCTGTTGGCCGGGTCCTGGACGGCCTGGCGCGCGTTCCAGGCCTGTCGACGCTCTTTGAAAGCCAAACGCCGGTCTTGCCGTTCTCCAAGCCCTACGTGTGCGAGGAAGACGATTTAGCTCGCTATCGTTTCAACCCCACGCAAAAGGCGGCTTTCCAAAAATTGGTCGAGGTCCGGCCGCTAGGAGCGCTGCAAGGCCCTCCTGGCACCGGCAAAACCCACTTCATAGCCGCATTGGTTCACTACGCCCTGACCAAGGGCCTAGCGCGCAACATCCTCCTGGCGAGTCAATCCCATGAGGCCGTGAACAATGCCGGCGAAGCCGTTCTGAAGCTCTTCGCCGACGCCTCCGAACCGCCGAGCATTCTACGGGTCGGCAACGAAGGCGTGGTGTCAGATCGCCTAATGCCTTTCCACACCGACAGACTTGAACAGCTCTACAAGGATCGGTTCCGCGCCCAGATGCGTGAGCGCCTGATGGTGGCCGGTAAAACGCTCGGCCTGGCGCGCCCCGTGCTGGAGATTGCGATCCATGTCGAGACGACGCTCCGCCCCGTCGCCGAGCGCGTTGCCGAACTACGCGACAAGGCCGAGCCTCAGCCTGAACGCCTTCAGAGCCTCGTGGCGACCTTGCAGGCGCAAGTCGACGACCTAGAGCTACCGGCTCCCATCGAAGTGACCGCCGAAGGCGCGCTTTCGGTCTTGGATGCGGTGATCGCAAGCGTCGCCGGCCAGCTGCCCGCCCATCAGCGGCCGGCACCCGAGCTCATTGCCCGTTTGCGCGCTTTGGCGCAGGTGGGTCGTGACTTTATCGGCAGCGTCTCCACCGCCCAGCGCGGGTTTGAGGCCTTCCTGGCCGGCACTCGGCAGATCGTGGCGGGGACGTGCGTCGGCTTGGGACGCCCAGCCTTGGGTTTGACTGCGACCCCGTTCGACCTTGTCATCGTCGATGAGGCAGCGCGCTGCACAGCTAGCGAACTGGCCGTGCCGATGCAGGCGGGACGCTGGATCGTGCTCGTTGGGGACCACGAACAGCTCGAGCCTCAACACAACGCGGAGGTCGTTTCGCAGGTCGCCGAGCAAGAGGCCATTTCCGAACAAGACGTGGTTCGGAGCGACTTCGAAAGACTGTTTGCCAACGACTACGGCAAGGCGGCTGGCGCCCGCCTCGATCGTCAATACCGAATGCTTCCCCCGATCGGCGAAGTCGTATCGAAAACCTTCTACGGCGACGCGCTGAATCACGGGCGGACAGAGCCCGAAATTCCGCCTGAACGATTGCCACGCGGGTTGGAACGGCCGTTGACCTGGATCACGACAGATTGCCTGGGTGAGGCAGGCGAGGAACGGTGCGAGGAAAGCGGCACCAGTAGGGTGAATGCGGCCGAAGCGGATGTTATCGTCGGCTTGCTGAAACAATGGGTTGGCAACAAGGGGTTCCACGCCTGGGCCACGGAGCAGACCAAGCATGCTCAGGTCATCGGCGTAATTTGCATGTATGCTGCCCAGCGCGATCTGGTTCGTAAAAAGGTGCAGGCGGCCAACCTCCCCGAGGCGTTTCGCCGAATTCTCAAGATCGACACCGTCGACAGCTACCAGGGAAAGGAAAACCCGATCGTCATCGTTTCGCTGGTGAGAAACAATACCGACGGGGCCAAGATCGGCGGCATTTCGACAATCAAGCCGGGCTTTCTCAACAAGAAGAACCGCATCAACGTGGCCGTAAGCCGCGCGATGGATCGCCTGGTTATCGTCGGCGCCAGATCACGGTGGCGCGAGGGCGAGTGGATGCATCGCTTGTCCGAAGCCGTTGAGACGGCCTTCGCCGAGGGCAACGCCAAGGTGGCGCCCGCGACCGTTATCCTCGATCAGCCTGCCAGCGACACATCGGCCAAGGCCAAGTCGCGCACCAAGGCGGAGGCGTAGAATGACTCCAACCAAACGCCCCATTTTGTCGCTCACGGGCTTGATGAAGCCTGAGGAAGACGGACCGCTCGATCTGGCCACCTACGATGTGCAGTTGCCCTGTCGCTGGTTTGAGATCGACCACAAGATCGCCGTTCTTGGACGTGTTTCGCTGACGGCGGAGTTTCTCTTGCGTCTGCTCAAGTCGGCGGACGGCTTGGATGAAGCCAGCGCGGCGGCCTTCTTCGGGTTCGATCTGAGAGATATGTCTTTCGTCCTCTCAGAGGTGGAGGGGGAGGGCTATGTCCAACGCCGAGAAGGTCGACTGTGGCTGACCTTGGCGGGCCACTCCCTCTTCCGTTCCGATTCCGATCAGCCCCAGATTTTCGAGGTCGAGGCGGTGCGTGAAAACGTCGGCTTCGATCTGATTTCGTTTGCTCCAGAACCGAAACGTTATTTGGAGGATTTCGAGTTTTGCCTCCCCGAACTGGCTGTCCGCCCCGAGATCGCAAGCTCTGCAACCCAGCACATTCCGGGCACCTTTCGCCGCTTTTACCCCGAGATCCAGGCACGTCGCGAACGCAAGCGCGACGACAAGAAGTCACTCTATTCGGTCGACAACGTTTCGGCCGGTGATCGCTTTCCAGCGACGGTCCGCATTTCAGTCAAGTCGACCGGCATGCGTCCCCATGCCGGCGAGCCGGACCTATCGGACTGGCGCAGCGAGCCTGAGCTCGAGGATCGCCCCAACACCGTCGATGCTGCGTCGGCGTTCGTCGATCGCCTCGTAACAACCCGCCACAGCGCAGATGGCGAGGCCTATGCCGTGTTGTTGGAACTGGCGCCCGAGTTCTTAAAAGAATTTACCCGTCGCGACGGCTTGAACGTCGAGCGCTACTACCGTGAGGCCTTCAGCCGCGCCGGCGAGGTTCGCTCCGATCGCCCCACATTGCCGATTGTTGGTGCCTTGCTGGGAGAGAAGAACCTTCGCAGGGCGATGGAAGTCGTGTCCTACGGTCTGCGTAAAGAGGCCAAGCCTGCGAGTTTTCTGTGGCTCGCGCCGATGATGCACCATTGGGGCGCAACCCAGCTTTTGCCGGAGTTCCTCAAACTTCTGAAGGCGCAACTCCGGCAAAAGCAAACCGACCCATCCGCTCCGCCAGCCATAGCCGTGGGCTTGGCCACGGGCCGCCCCGAGAGCCATCTCGAACGGGCCTTCGACGCACTCGCCGTAAGCGACGTGCCGCGCTTTCCGAGAATCCTCGAGGTCCTGCTCGTTCCGGGCGTCATGGCGAGCGTGACGGTCCACGCGCCGATCGGATCGCAAACGGGTCTGCCGGTACCGCTCGGCTTCATCAGTTTCGATCCGCGCGTCGTGGGTCGCACCCAAGCATATATGGCCGAACGCGTCGGTCCGATGCTTCGGAATAAGCCCTTCGAGACCGCCGTGATGGAAACCTTGCTCTCCACCGGAGCCGACGATGCCGAAGGTGCCCCTGAAGCCGCAAACGAAGTCGACCAAGGCGCCTGAGCCGGCGCACGACGCTATCTCCGGCGCAAGTCGTAATATCCCTGAGCTGCACCTGAGACTTTGCTCCACGCGGCGCTAGCGTCCGAACCTTGAGAGGACGGACATGAAGCGAGCGAGATTTACCGAAGAGCAGATCATCGGGATCCTTCGGGAGAACGAGGCGGGGGCCAAGGCGGGCGAGCTGGCCCGCAAGCATGGGGTCTCAGAAGGCACGATCTATCCCTGGAAGGCCAAGTTCGGCGGGATGAGCGTGTGGGAGGCCCAGCGGTTGCGGACGCTGTAGGACGAGAGCATCCAACCTGCGGGCGCGCTAGCTTCACAGTGCGGGCAGCGGCTCTCCTGGAAAGGATCGGAAACCCAATCGCAGAATTGTGTTTCGGCTTGCAAAAGTGACCCCCATCTCGGGGATACCGGCGTCCAAAAATGCCCCCCTGTCCTTGAGGCTTTGATGGCCAGATCGGCGGCTTGTGTAGCCGCGGATCGAGACGGGGATGTTGGTAGTGGAGACGGTGGCGAAGATCCGGCGCGAGCACTGCGCGCGGGGCAAGGGCGTGAAGACGATCGCGCGGGAGATGGGCCTGGCGCGCAACGGGGTGCGCAAGATCCTGCGGTCGGGGGATACGGCGCTGGAGTACGAGCTGAGTGAGGGGCGGCCGTCATCGATGGCGCCGCGCGCGCAGCACGCCGGTCGCGCCGGTGATGGCCAAACGCGAAGCGGGGGTTTCAAGCGAGGTTCTCACGCCTCGGCGCCACGCTTTCAGCGGCGCGAAGAGAGTCTAGAACGATGGATTCCGGAATGGCAAGCCAGGGACGGCTCGGTGGGGCTGGCGACGCAAGCCGATAGGCTCGTCCCGCCTGTCGGGCTTGGTTAGAACCGTCCGACCTGACACCGGATCGCCCGCGCCCATGAACAAGACGCCGCTGAGCAAGCCGTATGCGCTGCAGCTGAACGAGATCAACAACCAGCTGTGCTTCGCCGCCCTGGTCAACGAGGAGGCGTGCAAGGTCATCCGTCCCGGTCACGCTCATCCGGAAAAGGCCGACACCACGACCCTCTTTCCCGGCAACAGCCATGCGTCCCGGATCCACCGTTGGGCCAAGGACCTGGCGGAGGTCGAGGTCCGGGCGGTCAGCACCAGCTGCCGCAGCGCGCTGATCGCCGCCTCCGAATACGTCCAGATCTATTGCGAGGAGGCCCTGAAGCTGGTGGGCTCCGTGTCGGCGATCCCCCACGATCCGCCGGCGGGCGGGGCGGACGAGAAGCTGAGAGCCCAGCTCAAGGCTGCGGGCGCGCCGGTGATCGACGGGGTCTTCGACACGGTGATCTACCTGCGGCGCAGACGAAACAACCTGGTCCACGCCAATGGCAGTTTTCGCGCCGACTTCGAGAAGCATTTCCCGGCCGGTGCCGAACGGCTGACCGCGTTCTGGGCCAAGAGGCCCACCGAACTTGGCGGTTTCGATTTCGCCAACCGGCGGATCGAGGTTTTCACCGTCGAGGACGGTTATGCGGTCATGAACCTCTTTCGGATCTGCCTGAGCGAGATCGACGGCTGGGTCGCCGGCTTGCTGCCCCTGCCCCATGTCGTTGAGACGATCGTCAAGGCGTTGCTGGTCAGAGCGCCGGGTCTGGGCGGCGACCTTCCCCGTCTGGTTCGTAAGACGCGGGCCGTGCTTGAGCTGGACTATAGCGAGCGTCTGGATGCGGCGACCCTGGGGCCGATGGTTCAAGCGGCGGTGTGAAGCGGCCGGAACCAGGCGGAGCGAAGTAACCGTGAAGCTTGGCGGTTGCTTAATCGAGTTCGCGTGGGCTGTGACCCGCGACCTTGAGTCGAGCGTGTCTTGTTGTGGAGGCTGATATGAACGCGATCTTCAAACAGGTGCGTCGCATCCAGGCCTTCGCGCGCTGGGTGGGGCGCAACCCGCCGCTGCGCTTGGCCAGGTTGGCGGCGCGCTACAAGCGGGTCCGCGCCCTGGCGCTGATCACCCAATCGCTCTGGCTGACCCCGGATCGTCTCGCCGACATGCGTCCCATGCGCCAATGGGGTTACCTGCTCGCCTGCGTGGGACTGGCCTCGACCCTGTGGTCCGACGCGGCCCTGGGCCTCTCGCCTGACCACACCGCCTTGCTGCTGCAAAGGACCGGTGAGATCGGTGAGCTGACCGGCTGGTGGCGGGCCAGCCAGGCGGCGCTGGTGGCCACCGCGATGACCGTGGCCCTCACCGCCGCGCTCACCCTGGGTGTCGCGCTCTGTTTCCACCTTGACTTGGCGGCGGCTCGCGCCGCCTCTCGCTTCCTGAAGATTCCGCCGCCGCGCGCGTTAAGCCTGCGCTACTTCATCCTGCTGGTGGCGGGCGACGTCGCCGCTGTGTTCGCGCTCTTCTGGCTGGTGCTCAAGGCGGTCAGCCCGCAAGGCCTGGCCGCGCTGGAATGGCTCAACGCCCATCCCTGGCTTGGCGCGCCGCTCTTCGTCATCGTCGGCCTTGCCTATGTGGGCGGCTTTGTCCGTTGGCAACTGACCTTGCGTGAGCGCGGGCGGCAGATCTATGGCGAAGGTCGCCGCCTGATGGCCTACAGCGTCGCAAGCTTGGCGGTGTCCCTGTCGGTTCTGATCGTGTTCGCGGGCCTGGCCGGCGTGGGCCACGGGCTCGCCCAGCCCGTTGGCTGAAACTTGGGAGGATGCGGCCGTGACGGCTGGAGGAAGGACTTCAAGACATGCGGGTTGAGATCATCGACAACGCCGTCGACTTGGACATGGACGCGTGGGCGAAGGCGCAGGCGGGCGACTACCTCGAGACCAACGGAGCCTCCACCTGCGGGATCGTCGCGGTGCTGAACCACACCCAGGCCCAGGCCTGGATGGTTCACCAGAACGCCCCGTACATGACCAACGATGACACGCTTGAGATGCTGGCCGACGCCGCTCAGGTCGCCGCGTCGAGCGACGACATCGAGATCTGGCTGGCGGGGTGCGGGGACGGCGTCACCAAGACCCAGAGCCGTGAGGCCCTGATCGAGGCGGTGAAGATCTACTTTCCCGCGCTCGCCCCCCGCCTGGACTGGGGGCGGGAGGGCCTGCTGGCCACCTTCTCCGGCGGCCGTTGGCAGGTCGGCTAGATGACCAGCGTGGTGGTATGGACCCGACGCGAGGTGATCACGCTGGGCGACAAGCGATCCGTCCATGGCGACGGGATCTGGGTGGCGGCCGACAGCCGCATCTCCACGCCGGGTCAGGTGTCGACACGCAAGATCCTGACGGACGCGGCCGCCAAGCTCCTGCCTTTGCAGGTCAAGCTCTTCGAAGGGGCCGAGCATGGTCCCGGGTTCACGCCCGCCTATGAGGGGCAGCTCGGCTTTGCGTATGCCGGCAGCACCTTCTCGGCCACCATGACCTATGCCTTGGCCGCATCTTGCCTTCAGTCCCTGTGCGGCGCCTATGACGACCCCTTCCCTTCGCTGGAAGATCTCGTGGGTTTGGTGTGCGCCATCGCCACCCGGTACGTCGTCGACGCGGCCGCGCCGTTCGAGGCCTGTATTCTCGGTGCCCAGCCTTACCGTCGCGGCTTGACCGACAGCCAGTGCTTCCATCTCACCTATGACCCCGGCCAAAGGACGATGGTGTCACGGGAAATCGATCTGGCGCCGGAGGGATCGTTTCTGCTTCTGGGGTCGCGCCAGGCGGAGCTGACCGAGGCGCTGACGGCGGGGTTCGCCCAGACCGTCGAGTACAATCCCACCCGGGCCTTGGCCGAGATCATCACCAGGGATGGGGTCGACGAGATCGGCGGCGCGTTGCAGTTGGGCCGCGCGCGCCGCGGCGGGTTCAGACTTCTGCCCACCTGGGGCTATGCCGCCGGCGCGCCGGCCTATCCGAGCCTGGTCGGCCTGAAGGCCGGGGGCGCGCTGCAGAATGTCGGCGCCTTCTGGGTCTGGTATCCTTAGCCTGCGACAATCTGGGTTCAGGCCTCAGCCGTCCATGCGGATCATCGTCATCGACGACAGGACGCTGTTGGCCCACATCGTCTCGCAGATGATCTCGCCGTCCTTCTCGAACCAATGCGTGGCACCCGGCAGCAGATCGAAGGCGATCGGGTCGGCGGCTAGGGGGTTGTGAAACACCTCCAACTCCTGGCACCACTGCTCGCCCCAGGGCCAGAGGGCGGCATATTCGGGGCTCTGGACGTCAAGTTCGAAATCGATCGGATCCAGGGCGCCGGGCTTGCGGTCGAACAGCACGCCCTTGCGCACCATGCGCAGACCCTTCGGGGCCCAGCCGGCCAGCAGGCCCATGCGGTTGAATTTGCTGAACGTCGCCGCGTTGCTGAAGATCACCGCCGAAAGGTAGGCCAGAGCGGGGTTGCGAAACAGGCCGGCGGGGATAGCGTCGCGACCTTGCAGGGTGGCCACCGGCGTCGAGACGCCGACCCGGTGCCCATCGATGGTCTGCACGTGGGAGAAGGCACCGTAGAGATAGGACGGCAGCGCCTCGCGGCTCCAGACCAGCGAGGACGGCGCATGGAAATCGGCCACCGCCAGGGCGAAGGGCTTGCCCCGGACGTGGGGCAGGTTCTGGTAATTTCGCTGAAGCTTGCTGCGCAGGGTCTTGGCGAAGCGCGCCGCGGTCGCGCCCAGCAGGCGCTCGCGCTTGTCCTCCGGCGCGGAGACCGGAGACGTCCAGCCCTGCGGGACCGGCTCCGGGTCGTGGGCGGTGACGGCCTCGACCCAGGCCTCGCGCCCGCCGCGGGCCAGGTGGAAGTCGGGCGACACGACGGTCTGGGACACCTGGATCTCCTGCTCGCGAAAGGCGGCCAGCAGATAGAGCTCGAAAAGCCGGGAATCGAAATTGGCGCCCTGGAAGTCGGACACGAAGTTGGCGTCGGGGTTGGGCAGCGCCAGATAGGCCTCGCCCACGGTCATCAGCGCCGGAAAGTGCGAGAGCGTGCTGGTCAGGAGCTTGAAGTTTTGCCCAGGCGGCGAGCGGCCCGGCTGCAGCAAGAGGGGGCGTTTGCGCGTCTGGGGCGGCAAGGGCGGCGGCGCAACCTCGCGTTCGAGTTCCGAGCCGACAAGGAAGACAGCGCCCTGGTGGTCGGCGATATCCTGGCGGTCCAGCGCCATGGTCCAGCGATGATCGACCTGGCGACGCAGCATCAGAGCGCGGCAGCCCCCGGTGTCGGGGTTCATCATGGCCATGCCTGCCGCTTCACCGCCTCGGGTGCGCCATCCCGCGAAGGGAACGAAGTCGCCGAAGTTGGGACCTTTGGGCAAGGCCAGCGCGTAGACCTCGAACTCGCGTTGCGACATGTCGATAAGCTCGCGCATGTCCCCGTTCTCCGCCACGCCAGGGTTGAAGGCGTCATCCCGCCTACAACCTTTATCCTGGTCGCGCTCGGGACTTACCAGGCTTAACCTCCGAGCGCTCGGCGTCCGCACTATGGAAGGGGTCCATCTTTTTCAGGGCCGCTGAGGCGGTCGCGCCGTCTCTGGACAGCAAGGCGGGCCGGACGACCTGCTCGCCCTGGCCGGCGCGGCCGGCGCGGCCGTCACGGACGAAGCGTGGATCGCCCGGGCCAGGGCGACCATGACCGCGGCCGCCAAGGGCTGGACCGCGGACCGGACGACGCTCGAGGCGCTCGACTTCGTCCCGGACGCCCACGGCGATTGAGGCAGCTTGGCCGCGTGCCCGCCGAGGCGGCCTGGCGGCGGATGTGCAGGGGCGGGCCGGCAAGCCCTATGTCGCTGTCTTGACCACGTCTTCGGGCGATCGCGTGTTGAAGGCCTGGACGAAGTCTTCGTCGGACCAGGCGCCGTCGCCGTAGTCGTGAAGGTCGTGGTACTGTAGGCCCTGCTCGAACGAGATCGCGAAGTTGGGGCCGACGAACGGGCACTGGGGCAGATAGAAGGTCTTCACGAACGGGTTTTCCTCCCAATCGCGTTTGATGAAGATGTGCCCGAGTGAGCCTTCGATGAACCAGGGACGCAGTCCCCAGCTGCTGAACTGCTGTTCGATGATCTCGCGGATCTGCAGCACGGCCTCCAGGGCGTCCTCGCGCAAGGTGGCGTAGGTGCTGGCGTTGAAGTGAATCGACCGGTGGCGCAGCTTCATCAGGGTGCGGAACGGCGCCTCGGCGGCCGGGAGCAGCACGTCCCAGGCCTTGAGGGTGTCGATGGCCAGGGCCCAGTTGTCGAACGCGCACTTGCGCGCGACCTTCTTGTATTGGGGCGTGTGGCTGTAGTGGTCGCGCAGGTCCAGGACCAGATGGTTGAGGGTCCGCTCGCCCAGGGCGCAGGCGCCGACCAAGGCGGGATAGTAGGCGCCCATCACGAAGGCCGTGCGCACCTCGTCGAACAGGCGGTTGTGATAGGCCAGGATCGAGAACGGCTTGGTCTTGATGGCGGCGAAGTTCTTGAGCTTGCGTTCCAGGTGCTGGGTTCCAAACTCCCGGCCCAGGCTTTCGATCAGCGACGTGCGATTTTCCAGATGCAGCCGCTTGGGCTCCTCGTCCCAACCCTCCTGCGGGTCCTCGAGGAGCATCGCCCGGGTGTCGAAATCGAGCGAGTAACACAGGTGCCGACGCCGGCCGTGGTCGGCCAGCCGGGGCTTCCACTCCGCCAGGGGGCGTTGGAAGTCGACCTGGTTGATCGTAAAACGCGGCGGCGCGATGTCGTCCATTTTGCGAGAGTGGCGGCGAATCCGGCATTGGCCAACAGGCGGCCAGGGCCGCCGACGCGGAGCGGCGTCTAGGTTGGGACGGGTCTCGACGCGGCGATGGCCACGTCGAGCGCGGCCAGCGACGGGTCGGCATGGACCATCCGCAGTCGGCCAGGCTCGCCGTCCTCCACCCGTTCGATCCGGGCGCCGCGCATCATCTGGCCGCCGTCGTCGGCGAAGACGTGGGCGACCTCGAACTGCTCGCGGGAGAGGGCCTCGGCGAGCTGTTCGAGATCGTCGGTGGTCATTTCGCCGCGACCGCCGCCCGACCAGTCCCGGATCGGGATAAGCAGATAGTCATGATGGGTTTCCAGATAGAGCCACTCGCCGGGCGGCAGGTTGGCGGACCTGGGCGGCGCGTGCCCCATCTTGCCGGCGCGGACTAGGCCGCGCGGCTCGGCCAGATCGGGCCGGTGGGCCAGGATCTTGCGCGCCAGCGTGAAGTCCTCGCCGCTGGCGTAGAGGAAGCGCTCGCTGGCCTCCACCTGCAGGGCGTTGAAGAAGTTGACCATGGCGTCGCTGATCTTCAGCGGCAGGCCCCGTTCCAGCCCCACGGCCTGCGGCAGGCAGATCTCGACGCCGCCGTCGAGGTGGCCAACCGTGTCCGACCGGTGGCTGGGGCAGACGAAGCCCACCAGCAGGTCGGCGGCGATTGGCAGATAGATCTCCACCCCCAGGCTCTCGAGCCCGACCTCGCCGAGCGGCAGCTGCCAATGAAGCGCCACGGGATGATCGGACGTCCAGAACCGCGCCTCGCCCGCCGGCTCGAACAACAGGATGTCCTTGGCCAGGAGCTGCTTGGCGGCGGCCTGCCGCTTGGCGATCAGCTCGCGGGTGATCTGGCGGATTTCATCGTCGCTGGGTAAGGGCTCCTTGAAGGGCGGCCAGCCGAGCGCTTTCAGCTCCGCGGCGAGCTGGCGAGGGATTTCGGCCAGGGTCGTGCGCACGCGCGGGGTTCGCAGGTGCTGGGCGGCGGCGACGTCCGCCAGCGTGCGCAGGAAGGCGTCGTCGAGGCCGTGTGGAGCTAAACGGCTCGGAGTGGCTCCGGCTACACCGCGGGGAATAAGCAGGATCGTACTAACTTAGACTGTACGGCTCCAGAGATCGCTGTCGGCAACACGTAGACGTGTCTGAACGCGCGTTCGCCTCATCGCCAATTCCACGAAGCGGTGGTTCTCAGCATACGAGGTGCGTTAGTCCGCCCGACCCACGGGCGCGCCAGCCGACTCTCCCACAACGGACCTTCCGAAGTTCGGCGATGAGTCACGAGACGCCTTTGCATCCACCACCGAGAGTCTCCGCGGTGCCGTTTCTATCTACTCTGGTGTCCTTTTCGACGCACGATTTCAGCTTCGGTGACACCTAGCGCTGATGCAAGGCGCTCAAGGACTCGCAAACTGATGTTGCGCTTTCCATTCTCAATTCCGGAGAGGTACGTCGTGTGGATGTCCGCGTCGTGAGCGACCTCGTCCTGCGGTCTATTCCCCCGCAGAGCACGCACATTCTCGCCCACGACCACGCGCAAATCCATACGCCGAGGGCGCACGAGAAACGCGCGAAGCGTAATAGACTATGAGTAAAGCATAAAAATATGCATCCCAGCCGACGGTTCGGCTACAGCTAACGTCGGATTAGCAGGTCCGTCTCCGGGACACGAAGAGCCGCGGCGATCCGCTCAAGAACCTTCATACTCAGGTTCCTCTTCCCGTTCTCCACGTCGGACATGTAACTCGGATGAATGCTGGCAAGGTGAGCGAGCTCGTCCTGCGGAAGCCCTCTCGCTTCCCGCAGGGCGCGCACGTTCGCTCCTACAACGGCCAGGATGTCCATAGCCTGAAGGCACACGGCTAGCGCTGGACAGTGAATAGACTATGAGTAAAGTGCAGAAATATCGCCGTGCGCTCGATACGCTCAAACGGATGCGACCTGGACAGCTTTCCCACTCTGTGAGTGCGCCGACGGCCACGGCAAGATGACGCCTGCGGAGGCATCTCATGACCGGCCTTCACCACGCTCGACCGCCTAACGACGCGGCGAGCCTCGACGGGCTCTATCGGCGCTATGCCCGCTGGCTGGCGGCGATGGTGCGGCTTCGGTTCAAGGCGGTGGACCGCCAGGGCGCGGAGGATCTCGTGCATGAGGTCTACATGCGCGTGGCGCCGGTCCACGCCCGCGGCGAGGTGCGCCATCCCAAGGCCTTGCTGCTGAAGGTGGCCTCAAACCTGGCGCGCAACCAGCTTCGCCGGAACGCGCGCGGCGGGGCGGCTATCGCCATGATTGAAGAAATTGATGAAAAGGCGGAACATGCCGTTGCGCCGGAGCAGGAGGAGACCCTCCTGCTCGGCGAGCTGATCGCCTCGTTGCCCGCCAACCTTAGAGAAGTCTTCGTCTTGAGCCGCTTTGCCGGGATGACCAACCAGCAGATCGCCGTGCAGCTGGACCTGTCAGTCAAGCGCGTCGAAGCGCGCATGACCCTGGCGTTGGCGCATCTGGCCCAGACGCTGAACCTCCAGGACGACCGTCGATGAGGGCCCCTGCCCTCCAGGACTCCGCGGCGCAATCGGAGGCGCGAGCCTGGTTCTCTCGCCTCAACACCACGACGGTGTCGGCCGACACCATGGAAGCCTTCCGCGTCTGGCGCCAGCAGCCGGGCAACATCGAGGCCCTGCGCGAGGTCGAAGCGCTCTGGCGGCGCACCGGCGCGGCATCCGAGCATCCGGCCGTTAAGGCGGCGCTGGAAACGGCGTTGACGCCGAAGCGCCGCTCGCAGCGGACTCCGCGCCTCTCCCTGGCGCTCGCATCGGCGGCGATCGCCGGCGCGATCGCCACCAGCCTCGCCTGGCCAAGCCTGGCGGGGCGGACCTATGACGCCGGCGTCGGCGAGCAGCGGCTGGTGCGCCTGGACGACGGCTCCAGCATCCGGCTCGACACCGACACCCGGGTGCGGGTGCGCTATGGCGTGGGCAGACGGGCCGTGACGCTCGAACGGGGCCAGGCCTTCTTCGAGGTCGCCCATGATGCGGCCCGCCCCTTCGTCGTCACAGCCAACGACACCACCGTCCGCGCCTTGGGCACGCGGTTCGACGTCCGCCGCGACGGCGAGGCGACCCGGGTCACCCTCGTTCAGGGCCGGGTGGAGGTGAAGGATCGAGCAGCCCCAGACGCCGTGGTGCTCGCCCCAGGCCAGCAGGTCACGGCCAAGGAGCGGCTGGGCGCGGTTCGCCGGGTCGACACCGAGACGGCCACCAGCTGGACCACCGGCCGCCTGACCTTCCACGCCGTGCCGCTCCAGCAGGCGCTGGCCGAGATCAACCGCTATCGCCGCACGCCGATCCGGCTGGATCCGGCGTATGTCGCCGACACGCCGATCACCGGCACGTTCGACAGCGGCGACACTGGCGCCATCGTGGACTCCATTGCGCTCCTGCGCGGCCTGAAAGCCCGCCCCATGCCCGACGGATCGGTGATGCTGGAAGCCGATCACGCCAGGCCTGCCGGTTAAACTGAAAAAAATCTGTCATACGCGCGAGGGTCGCCGCCCTCCTCCGGTGTCTACCCCTTCGACACCCGACCGCGTGCCATTCGACCTGCCCAGCGGCAGGCGCGGCGGTGTCCAAGGGGGAACACCGACGCCATGACACGCCGTCTACGACATCATCTTCTCACCGGACTGGCCGCCGCCAGCCTCGCTGCGGCCGCCGGCGCAACGTCGGCCATGGCTCAACCTCAGGCCAGCGCCCCGGCCGCGGCCAAGGCCGTGGTCTTCGACATTCCGGCCGGCCCGCTCGACGACGCCTTGCTAAAGTTCGGCCGCCAGGCCGGCGTTCAGCTGATGTACGACGCCCCTACGGTGCGCGGAAAGACGGTGCGGGCTCTACGGGGACGCCATCGCCCCGCCGACGCCCTCGCGCGCCTGCTGGCCGGACAGGGCGTCTCCTCGACGCAGGTCCGTCCTGACGCCTTCGTGCTGCAGCCGTCCGTCGCGACGCCCGCCGCCAGCATCGACGACGTCCTGCAGCCGGCCACGGAACTGGCCGAGCTGGTGGTGACCGGCACCCTGATCCGCGGCGCTCCGCCCTCCTCGCCCGTGCTCACGATCGGTCGCGACGACATGGACCGCAGCGGCCAGGCGACGGTCGCCGACCTCCTGGCGTCGCTGCCGCAGAACTTCGGCGGCGGCGGAACGCCCGAGACGACCCTGGCCCTCACCGACGGCGCGGGCACCAACGGCTCGATGAACAAGGGCGTCAATCTCCGCGGCCTTGGGACCACCTCGACCCTGGTGCTGGTCAATGGCCGCCGCATGGCCGGCGTCGGCCTCAAGGGCGACTTCGCCGATGTCTCGGCCATCCCGACCGTCGCGGTCCAAAGGGTCGAGGTCCTGCTCGACGGGGCCTCGGCGATCTATGGCTCCGACGCCGTCGGCGGCGTGGTCAACATCATCCCGCGCCGCGACTTTTCCGGCGCGGAAAGCCGCATTCGGATCGGCGGGGCCAAGGGCGGCGCCGAGCAGCTGCAGGTCTCTCACATCCTGGGCCGTCATTGGGACGGGGGTCACGCCCTGATCGCCTACGAGCACCAGAAGGATGGCGAACTGGCCTCGTCGGCGCGCGCTTTCACGGCCACCACCGACCTGCGCGCCCTGGGCGGAACCGACCGCCGCCTGATCTACAGCCACCCCGGCAATATTGTCGCCTACAGCGCCGCGGCCGGGGCCTATGTCCCCACCTACGCCATCCCCATCGGCCAGAACGGCGTCGGGCTCACGCCCGCCGACTTCGTCGCCGGCTCGCGCAACCTCGAAAACCAGCGCCTGGGCACCTCGATCCTGCCCCAGCAGACGCGCCACAGCCTCTACCTGGACCTTGAGCAGAGGGTCGCGCCCAGCGTCACGATCAGCGGCGACGCGCGCTACACCTCGCGCCGCTACACGTTCAGCTCACCAGGGGCCTCGACGATCTTCAGCGTCGGCAGCGCCAATCCCTATTTCGTCTCCCCGACCGGCAAGACCTCCGAACTGATCGGCTACAGCTTCACCGACGAACTGGGCGCCGTCCGCTCGCGCGGCCGCTCGGAGAGCCTGGGGGTGTCGCTGGCCGCGACGATCGACCTGCCGCGCGACTGGCGCGCCGACAACTACCTGGCCTTCGCCCAGGAGCGTGGCGTCAGGCGTACGCGAGACGTGCTCAACACCGGCTTTCTGGCCGAAGCCCTGGGCAATGCGGCCGACGATCCGACGACGTCCTACGTCGCCGCTCGCGACGGCTATTTCAACCCGTTCGGCGACGGCCAGGCCAACAGCGCCACGGTGCTCGACTTCATCGGCTCTGGCCATGAGACGACCCGCAACTTCAGCCAGGTCGCCTCGGCCAACTTCAAGGCCGACGGCGATCTGCTACGCCTGCCCGGCGGCGCGTTGAAGGCCGCCATCGGCGCGCAGTTTCGTCAGGAAAAATTTCGCACCAATCTGGTGTCCTACACCGATGGGACCACGCCCTATATGAGCGGCGGCCGCACCTTCAAGCGCAATGTCGCCGCGGCCTTCGTCGAACTGCGCGCGCCCCTCGTCGGCCCCGACAACGCTCGTCTGGGGCTGCAGCGCCTGGAGCTGTCGCTGGCCGGCCGGGTCGAGGCCTATGAGGAGGCCGGCTCCAGCGCCACGCCCAAACTCGGCGTGCTGTGGTCTCCGACCCGCGGCCTGAGCCTTCGGGCCACCTACGGCGAGTCGTTCCGCGCGCCGGCCCTGACCGAGATCAACGAGGCCGAGGTCATCGCGCCCGGCTACCTCAATGGCGGCTCGGGCACGGTCCTCTCGCTGATCCAGTATGGCGGTAACACCGACCTCAAGCCCGAGACCGCCAAGTCCTGGACCGTCGGCTTCGACTACACGCCGCCGCAGCTGCCGGGCGTCAGCTTCAATGCGACCGCCTTCGATGTCCGCTATCGCAACCGAATCGGCCGTCCCGTGATCGAGAGCATCGCCAAGGCGCTCACCGATCCGACCCTGTCGGCCTTCGCCACCCGCATCAACCCGGCCGCCAACGCCGCCGATCTGGCCCGGCTGCAGGCTCTGATCGACCGTTCGACGATCTCCAGCGTCAAGCTTTTCCCCGCCACCGCCTACGGGGCCATCGTCGACGCCCGGGTGGTCAACGCCGCCGAGCTGCATGTGGCCGGCTTCGACGCGGGCGTGAACTGGAGCCTGACGCGCGGATCCGACCGCTTCACAGCCTCCCTCAACGCCACCTATCTGGCCGACTACGAGCGCAAGCTCACGCCGACCGCCCCCGTCGTCGAACTGGTGGACACCGCCGGCCAGCCCGTCGACCTGCGCCTGCGCGCCCAGACCGGATGGACCCGAGGCGCGATCGGCGCGAACCTCGGGGTCAACTATGTCGACGACTACGACGCCGGCGCGGGAAAGACCGTTAAGGCCTGGACGACCATCGACCTGCAGCTGACCTGGGCCTCGCAGGCGGTCTCCGGACCGACCAAGGGCCTGACCCTGGCCGCGACGGCGCAGAACCTGCTGGACGAAGACCCGCCCTTCTACGACGCGCCCCAGGGCGTCGGGTACGATCCGGCCAACGCCGACCCGCTCGGACGCTTCCTGGCGGTTCAGCTCACCAAGCGCTGGTAGGCCGCGCTCCAACCCTTCGAAAACCGAGAGACGCATCATGCTCGCCCCCTGGCGAAACGCGATCCTGTGCCTTGTCGTCATCGCCTGCGGCGCTGCCGGCCGCCTCTACGCCGTGGACGACCTGGTGCGTCTCGAGGGCCTCGACGGGGTACGCCTCGACCCGACGGGCCGCTGGCTCGTGCTCGAGACCGAGCGCCCGTACAACACCGCCGAACGCTTCGACTATCTGGGCTACACCCAGTTCAACCTGGCGCGGCCGATGCTGGCGGATCTTTCCGCGCCAGGCCCGGCCCGTGCGCTGCTGCCGATGGAGCCCCGGACGGGCTACACGCTCGGCCCCTTCTCGCCCGACGGCGTCCGCGTCGTCGTCTACCGGCACCGCTCAGGGCTCTGGGACATGGGTGTCGTGACCCTCGCCACGGGTGACGCCCTATGGCTGGACCTGGCGCCCGACCTGCCCGTCACCGGCGTCGGCGTCCAGTGGCGGTCCGATGCCGAACTCCTCGCCATCGCTCTTCCGGCCGGCGAGCAGCCGCTCTATCTGCGCCGCGGGCGCCAGGCCAGCGAACGCTTGCCCGTTCGTTGGGCCGCCACCGCCCGTGGCGACACGCCCTCCTTCAGCGTCGTCGGCAGCGGTCGCTATCTGGAGGACCGTGCGCGGCCCGCGCTCAAGTCCCTGGTGAGCATCGACGCTCGCTCGGGCCGGATGCGGACCATCGCATCGGGCGCCTGGCAGGACCTGCAGGTCTCCGCCTCGGGGCGCTATGCGGCGCTTCTGGAGGCCGGGGCTGCGTTTCAGCCCGACGCGACAACCCCGCCGTCCATGTGGGATCTGGAGGGACGTCGCCTGAACCTCGCCGTCGTCGATCTCGAAACGGGCCGCGCCGCCCGGCCGTCGGGCCAGCGCGACGTCCTTTGGAGCCTGCTGAGCTGGTCGACCAAGACCGACGCCCTCCTGGTCTATACCCGGGCGGCCGGCGAGACCTGGACCGAAGGCCGCCTGGAGCGGATCGACGCGGCGGATGCGCGCGCCACGCCCCTGGCCAGCGGTCAGCTCGCACCCGACGTGGATAAGCTCCGCTATCTGAACGCGCCGATCGTGCGCGCCGGCTGGCTTGGCGAGCAGCCTGCCGTGCTGGCCCGGCCGCGGGGCTCAATCCCGGCCAGCCGTCCAGACTGGTACGCCGTCGGCCCCGCCGCGATCCGCAATCTCACCGCCGGCCTGCCCGGCGACGCCCTGGGCCCCGCCTGCGTGGTCGAAAACGACCTGGTGGTGACCCAGAGCGGCGCGCCCTGGCGCATCACCGCCGATGGCAAGACCGTACGGCTGTCGGCCCAGGCCGCCCTGTCGCTGCCCCGCAGCGAGGCCGGCGTGCGCGGCGAGGCCAATCGCCCGGCGCCGGCGCGAGCCTCCGATGTCTGGCTGCTCGAGGGCGGCCAGGCGCGGCGCCTTGAGCCGCCGTCAGCCGCCGCCCCGCCTCGCCAGCTTCCCGCTCCCGCCGCTGGCGCCCAACGCCTGGCCATCGCCCCCCGCGGCGTCGTCGGCGCGGCTCTTAGCCCGGCCGGCGTGCAGACGATCGAGTTCACCCCGTGGGACGGTGCGAAAACGCCCTTGCTGACGCTCAACGCCCCGCTGGCGAAGATCACGCCCCCGCTCACCCGTCCCCTGACGCACGATGACGGCCAGGGTCGCCGCCTGACCAGCTGGCTGTCCTTGCCCGCGACGCATCGCGACGGTGAGAAGCGGCCGCTGGTGGTGATCACCTACCCCGCCGACGACCAACCGAGCGAGCCCTACAACACCCGACAGGACGCCAAGGCCTTCGCCCAGAGCGTCGCGGTCCTTACCGGCCAAGGCTATGCGGTGCTGCAAGCCAGCTATCAGCGCGCCGAAACCTCGCGCGACCCCGGCGAGGGCTTCGCCGACGCCACCCTCAACGCCGTGGACGCCGCGGTGGCCACGGGCGCGATCGACGAGCATCGCCTGGCGCTTTGGGGCCACAGCTTCGGCGCCTATGCGGCCATGATGACCGCCACGCGCACCGACCGGTTCAAGGCCGTCGTGGCGGCGATGGGCACCTCGGATCTCGCCAGCTCGATGATGACCTTCGTGCCGCACTATCGGGTATCGCCGGAAGACGGCCTGTCGGGGCCGATCAGGTTCGGCTGGGGCGAAACCGGCCAACTGCAGTTGCACGCCACGCCATGGAGCGATCCCCAGCAGTTCGTCCGCAACAGCCCCGTCTATCAGGCAGGCAAGATCAACACCCCGCTGCTGCTGGTCACGACGGATACCGAGTGGGTGCCGATGGGTCAGAGCGAGGAGATGTTCACCGCCCTCTGGCGACAGGGCAAGGACGTCAAACTGGTGACATTCTGGGGCGAAGGCCATCTGCCCTACAGCCCGGCCAATATCGCCGCCTTCTACGATCAAGTCTTCGCCTTCCTCGAGCCGCTCATCGGTCCTGGCGCGCCCACCCCGCAGCGATGATCGCCGCGCCCCTGAAGATGGAAAGGATCATCGCGATCTGGCGGCGTCGATCGCTGAGAGCTTGGCGCGCCAGACCTGCGTCCAGGCCTCGATCGCCAGCAAGTCGAAGATGTCGCCATATCGGCCGTCGTGCACCAGACGCTCAGGCGTCAACATCGCCTCCAGGGCGGCGGCGTCGACCAGCCCCCGCCTGACCAGCTCTCCATCGAGCAGGAAGGGTCTCAAGACCGGCAGGCTGTCGCCGATCGCACGGCCATAGAAGGCCGTCATGTCGCCCTTGGTCCGACGCTCGGTGACCTCAGGCGGCAATCGGCCGGAGAACGCGCGACGCGCCAGGTCCCTGCCCCGCCCTGCGGCGCACAGGACGTCGGCGGGAACGGCCAGGCAGAGCTCCACAAGAGGCTGAGAGAGCAGCGGGTGGACAAGCCGCCGCCCCCGTCCTCTGAGGCTGCGGCCTCGAACGATCTGGATGTAGGCGAGATTGTGAATCTGCAGCCGCTTGACCGGCGGCGCGCCCCCAAGATCGCTCAGATAAGGATGGGCCGGGCGCCGGCGATCGCGGCGAAGGTCTCGCCTCGTCAGATAGGCCGGCGCGGGCCGCCCGCCGGTCGGCGCCAGGCCCGCCGCGCCAAGGACAGCCTGACGGATCACCGACCAGGTGGAGACCTGGGTCCAGGCCGCCGTCTCCGCAAGAAATCGCGGCGCCAGCCCTTTTGGCCCCAGCCGCGCCAGTCGGTCGGCGGCGAAAAGCGGCGTCGAAAGCTCCAAGAACACGACGTCCCCGCCCTGGCCGGTGAAGATGGCGTCGACGGCGCAGCGCTCGGCCGCCTCGGCCAAGGTTCGATCGAACAAGGCATCCGCGCCGTTAAGGCTCGGCCGCGGTCCATCGGCCAAGGCCAGGAAGTCTGCCGGATCCAGCGTCATGGCCGGCCGGCGGACCGTTTCAAGGCCGACGCCGAGGCGATCGGCCACCGCCTTGGCATAGACCCTCTCGTCCCCCACCCAGCCGTCCGTGTACTGGTTGAGCCAGCCGCGAACCTCGCCCGCGGGCGAGGCGACCAGCGCCGCACCGACGATGGCAGAGTCCAATCCCCCCGAAAGTTCGACCAGGATCCGGGGATAGAGGTTCGACCAGGCCGCCACGCAGCGATCGACACACGCGACCAGATCGCCGGGCTCGGCGTCGGCAAGGCCCGCGTCGCGCAAGATCTGAGCCGGCGTCCAGATAACGCTCCGCCGAAGCCCCTCAGACGCAACAACGACCAGTTCGCCAGGTCCCACGGCGTGAAGGCCGGTTATGCCGATCGCATCCGACACCCGAACGCTGTTGGCCAGGGCGGCCGCAACGACCGGCCAATCGATCGCCGCCCCAGGCGCCAGGTGCGTAAGCAGCGGCGCGGGAAGGTCCGAGGCCGCGACCGCCACCCCCTCACAACGCCAGGCCAGACCGTCAAGACCGCCCATAGGATCACGGAAAACCGCCAGGTCGCCGTCGCCCTGGGGCCACAGAGCCACGTAGGCGCCCCACGCCGTTCGCGCCAGGCTGCGCGCGGCGGCTTCGCAAGGAAGTCTTGCGGGGATCGTCGCCTCAACGTCCGGGCCGAAGATGTCGCCGAGCACAACCCCAGCCCCGCAAGGTCGTAACGAAACGGTCTGCTCGAGGGTGACGAAAATCCAAAGTCCGGGCTGCTGGTGTTCCAGCCGCCAGCCGCCGCTCCGCTCTAGTTCGGTCCTGACCCGCATCAGCCTCGCCGTATCGGCCGCTGAAGCCTCCGCGCGCGACCAGGCCAGAGCGATGTAGTCGCCTTGCGCCATCTACGCCGCCATCAGCCGGGAGTATCGCCGCACATGCGACAGCCGGTCGTTGAGGACCAGATCGCCGGCCTGCAGCCAGCAATGCGCAGCAAAGGGCCAGGTGCTGACCCCGAACACCCAGCGCACGCTCTCGTCGCCTCGGCCGATCCAGTCGCGCAACAGCGCGGCGCGATAGAGGCACTGGCCCTGAAACGGCGCCCAGGGCAGCAAGCGCCGGAAAGCGACGGATCGCCGGGTCGTTTCGGCCGACGGCGACAGCGGAACGGCGGCCGGCCGCTCTCGAACCAGCCCGCGCAACGGGGCCAGCTTGTAGCGCCAGGCCATGCCCGCCAGCGCGACCAGGAAACTGGAAATGTCGCCCGCCTGCAGGGGCCCAGCCGCCCGATCGAAAAGATCCCCCATGGGCGCGGGCGGCAAGACCCGAAGACCGGACGGCGGCCCAGCGTTTGCAGCCGCCAAGCCGCTCTGTAGCAACTCGGCGGCTAGCTCGGCGTCCAGCAAGACCGCTCCGCTCGCGTCCGCATCGAGCGCGATCTGCGCCTCGGCGTTGGGCAGGACGAAGTAGCTGTTTTGACGGATGTCCAGCAGCACGAGATCACGCTCGTGCATGACGGCGAAGACGTGTTGCGGCCACCAGATCTGCATTGGTCCTTGTCTCCGACGAAAGGATCGTCGAGCGCGACCAGGCCGCGCTCGACGAGACGCGCTCTCAGGCCGGCGGCTTGGGCTGCAGCGTCACCAGGGCCTCGACATAGGGCCCCTCGATGCCCAGCGTGCGACGCTTGGCGTTGCCGAGGCGGACCAGCCGATGGGTGCGGATCTTGGTCATCGCAGTTCTCCGTGGTTCGTCGCAAAGACGCGACAAGCACACTGAATGACTGCACGCCCAGACACTCAAACTATATCTGGAATATTCTCTAAGGATCGGCGGGCGACCGTCCGGCCGCCCGCCTTTCCGCTTACGGCGTCGGCGTCCAGCGCAGGCCGCCGGCCGCCTCAAGGAACATGCCGTCGATCCCCAGTGTGCGCCGCTTGGCGCCGCAGAGCTTGACCAGCTTGGCTTTCCGGATCGCTTTCATGGTGCTCGTCCTTCCTTGAACGCCGCACAGGCGCGGCGTGCAAGAGCGCACGCCCCCAAAGCTCGATATTCAACCTATACCTACCAAATAGATTTTATATTGCGCAGCGCCCCACCGTATTGGAGACCTGCTCACCACCCCGCGCCGCCATGTCGCCGGCGCGCCGCGGCAACGATCTCGCCCGAAGCGGCCCGGCGCCGCATGTGATAGAGCTCCACAGCCTCGCTCAGCGCGCCCCAGGCTCTGCCGTCATAACGCTCGCAAAGCGCCAGCAATTCGGTGTCCGCGCCGGCCAAGACCAACGCCTCGACCTTTCGGGCCGGCCCAAGACGATCGGAGAGATTGGATTGGCAGGCACTGAGCGCACGCCCCCCGCCAACGCGCACGATCCGGGCGAACAGCGCCTCGGCCCCGATCGCCACGCCCTCGGCCGAAGGCGCCGCCTCGAGCAGAGCGGCGACCTCTCGCGCCACGAGGGGGCCCGCATCGATATCCGTCGCCGCTTCCATCACGCCCAGAGCGGCGCCGACGTGCAACTGGTTGAGATCGTAGAGTTCGACAAGGTCCAGAGGGTCGAAGCGCCAGCCGAAGTAGCCTCTTCCTCGACGATCCTCGATCAGACCCTCGCCCGCCAACCGCGAGAGAGCCTCGCGCACCGGTGTCGGGCTCAGCCTCAGTTCGCGAGCGATATCGGTGATCGTCAGCGCCTCGCCCTGAACGAAGTCCCCTTCCCTGACGCGCCCCCTCAGCGCCTCCAACGCCCGATGGAACGGATCGCGCTCCTGGATCAAGCCCGCCTCCAAAGCTTCACAAACGCAGGCTACAATTATTCAGCGAGCACGCGCCGAGCAGCAACATGAATTGCTCCGTGTTTCCAGTTATTTCACGAACACGAAAATCGATTGCGTGAAGACCGCAATATTTTTGCGCCCTAAGGCGCAATGAAAACGCTGCCTCATCTTCCGAAGATGTCGCACACGTCTTTGTCGACAAAATTCGCGCGCAAACTCCGCTTGCCGACCAAACTGTTCAACATGCCGGTTGATCACCACACCAAAGCGCGAGAGGGTCGCGCTTGAGTTGATCAATGCGCATCGGTCCTATGCCAGTTGAGAGTCCCGACCGCCGTTCATGGAACAGCCTCCTCTCAAGGGCGCTTCGGATCTTGCGCCGAGCCCGAATGCTCAAGGTTGAGCAAATCGCCGAGGCGATGAGCCTCAAGCCTCGCACCTACGAACACTTCGAAGCCGGTGGCGGCCGCATTCGGTTGGATCGCATCGACCAGTTCGCAGTCGCCCTGAACGCCGATCCTCACGCGCTCTACGGAGCGATCATGATCGGATCCCCTCGCTTTGCCTACCGCGCCGCCGACAACAAGCTCATGACGGCCTTGCTGATCGGGCTGCAGGAGTTCGACCAGCGTGCAGGCGACGACATTCGCCTGCTCGATACGATGACCGTGATGACCGCGTTCAGCGAAACCTTCGAGCGCCTGCACAAGGAGGCGCAGACCCGCTCCGAACTGGCCGAGCGCCTAAGCGGCGGCCCGGCTATCGCCTCCGACGAAGGCGATCCAGACCCCCCAAGCGAAGTCTGACGGCCATCGCGCTCCAACACCGACGGGGTGCAAGAACGCATGACCGAGCCCTCCGCCCCGCAAATTCCTATCGATGGCAACGATGTCACCGGCAGGACGGGGGAGTTGAACCATAAACCTCAAGCCCCAAAATTGACCACCGAGCGCTGACGACGGCGCCGATGAGGGTGGAGGGGATCAGGGCGGTGTTGGTCATGTCGGCCGAGCACGCCAGGCGCCGCGAGGTTCAGAGCCAAGCCACGGAACGCCCCCTCGCCCGCCGGTGTTGTCGCACCGGGCGTTGGTGGAGAGATGCATGTCGGTCTTGGTTCGCCTGCTGGGCGCTCTCCTGGTTCTGATCGGTCTGGTGCTGGGCGTTGGTGGAGCCTGGCTCGCCGTCCTGGGCGGGTCGCCCTACTACGTCCTGGCCGGGCTTGGCCTGCTGATCGCGGGCGTGCTGGTCGCCCGCCTGAAGCCGGCCGGCGCGGTCGTCTACTTCGTCATCTTTGCGCTGACCGTTGTCTGGGCGCTGTGGGAGACCGGGCTGGACGGCTGGGCCCTCGTGCCGCGTCTCGTCGCCCCGCTGGTGATCCTGCTGCTGGTCGTGCTGTCGCTGCCGGTGCTGACGCGACGGGGAAGCAAGCCGATGCTGGCGGGGCTGGCGGCGTTCGTCGTGCTGGTCGGCGTTGGCGGCGCCATCGTCGCGGCCGCCGATCGCCCGACGCCGGCCAAGCCGCTGCCTGCGGCGCTCGCCGGACCCGGCGCTGCGATGGGCGCCGACTGGATCGCCTATGGCGGCTCGCACGACGCCCAGCGCTTCTCGGCCGCCGCCCAGATCACCAAGGCCAATGTCGGCAAGCTCGAGCGCGTCTGGACCTTCCGCACCGGCGACCTGCCCGAGAAGTTCGGCGCCGAGACCACGCCGCTGAAGATCGGCGACAGCGTCTATCTCTGCTCGGCGATGAACAAGCTGTTCGCGCTGGACGCTCGCGACGGCAAGCAGCGCTGGGCCTACGACCCGAAGGTCTCCAAGGACGCTGTCCCCTATACGGCCGCCTGCCGAGGCGTGACCTACTTCGTGCAACCCGGCGCGACGCCCGACGCCGCCTGCGCCGCGCGGATCATCGAGGGCACGCTGGACGGCCGCCTGATCGCCGTCGACGCTCGCAACGGAAAGCCCTGCGCGGACTTTGGCCAGGGCGGCCAGGTCGACATCAAGACCGGCATGGGCGAGGTCGTGCCCGGCATGGTGTCGATCACGTCCGCGCCGACCATCGTGCGCGGGATCATCGTCACCGGCCACCAGGTGCTTGACGGACAGAAGCGCTGGGCGCCATCGGGCGTCATCCAGGGCTACGACGCCGTCACCGGCCAGATGCGCTTTGCCTGGGACATGATGGCGCCCGACATCACCGGCCTGCCGCCCCAGGGACGCACCTACACGCCCGGCACGCCGAACATGTGGACCACGGCCACCGGCGACGACGCCTTGGGCCTGGTCTACCTGCCGATGGGCAATTCGGCCGCCGACTATTACAGCTCGCTGCGCCGCCCGGCGGAAAAGGAATGGTCCTCGGCGCTGGTGGCGCTGGACGTCGCCACCGGCAAGCCGCGCTGGAAGTTCCAGACCGCCCACAACGACGTCTGGGACTATGACCTGGGCTCGCAGGGCACGCTGGTCGACTTCCCCACGGCGGGCGGCCCCGTGCCGGCGATCATCCTGCCCAGCAAGCAGGGCGAGATCTACATCCTCGACCGGCGCACCGGCCGCCCGCTGACGGGTGTCGAGGAGCGCGCGGTTCCCGGCGGCGGTGTCGAGCCGGCGCAGCGGGCCAAGACCCAGCCCTTCTCGCTCTATCACAGCCTGGCAAAGCCCCGGCTGACCGAGAAGGACATGTGGGGCATGTCGCCGATCGACCAGATGATCTGCCGCATCCAGTTCAAGCGCGCGATCTATAACGGCCCCTACACCCCGCCGCAGGCCAAGGCCCGCTGGATCCAGTATCCCGGCTACAACGGCGGCTCGGACTGGGGCGGCATCGCGCTGGATCCGCGCCGCGGCGTGATCGTCGCCAACTACAACGACATGCCCAACTACAACCAGCTCGTGCCGCGCGCCGTCGCCGACGCCAGGGGCTGGTTCCCGCGTGGCGACCCACGCGAGAAGACCAAGGCCGGAGGCGCCGAGGGCGCTGGCGATCCGCAGACGGGCGTTCCGTACGCCATCGACGTCAACGCCGGCTGGCGGATGCCCGGTACGGGAATGCTCTGCAAGCGCCCGCCCTATGGCGGCATCCGCGCCATCGACCTGAAGACCGGCGCCACGCTGTGGGACCGTCCGTTCGGCACGGCGCGGCGCAACGGCCCCTTCGGCATACCCTCGATGCTGCCGGTCGACATCGGCACGCCCAACAACGGCGGCTCGGCGGTGACGGCCGGCGGCTTGGTCTTCATCGCCGCGGCGACCGACAACCTGTTCCGCGCCATCGACATCGAAACCGGCAAGACGGTGTGGAGCGACCTGCTGCCGGCCGGCGGCCAGGCCAATCCGATGGTCTACGAGCAGGACGGCCGCCAGTACGTGGTGATCATGGCCGGCGGGCATCACTTCATGGAGACGCCCGAGGGCGACTACCTGATCGCCTACGCCCTGCCGAAGGGCTGAACCATGGAGACCTGGACGCCATACTGCGGCGCCGGCCCCTCGCCCGCCGAGATCTGGAGCCGCTGGAACCTCGACCCGCTGCTGCTTGGCGCCTTAACGCTGATGGCTGCATGGCTTTGGGGCGCGGCCCCGACCAGGCGCGGCTTGGCCCTCGCGGCCGTGGCGGTGCTGCTGGTCAGCTTCGTGTCGCCCCTCTGCGCGCTCAGTTCGGCGCTGTTCTCGGCCCGCACGGCGCACCACGTGCTGCTGACCAGCCTCGCCGCGCCCTTGATGGTTTGGGCCCTGCCCCGTCCCCGCGCCTCAAGGAGCCTCGCGGCGGCGACACTCGCCTTCGCCGGGGCTTTCTGGCTGTGGCATGTCCCGGCGCTCTACGAGGCGGCGCTGTCGAACCATGGCGTCTACTGGCTGATGCAAGCCAGCATGCTTGCGTCGGCGATGGTGTTCTGGCGCGCAGTTCGGGCCGCTCCGGCGCCGGCCGCCGTCGCCGCGCTGGTGGCGACCACCGTGCAGATGGGCCTGCTGGGCGCCCTGCTGACCTTCATGCCGCGCGCGCTCTATGCGCCCCACGCCCTGACGACCACGTCCTGGGGCTTGTCGCCGCTGGACGACCAGCAACTGGCGGGCCTCGTCATGTGGATCCCGGCGGCCAGCGTCTACCTTGCCGCGGCGCTCGCCCTGCTCGGCCGGCGGCTGCGTAGCGCCTCGGGCTTCGCGGCCCGATGATCGACCGGCTGATCGAGAACATCTTCGAATGGGCCGCCGGCCATGCCGACGAAGGACGCTATTCGCCGGTGGCCATCGTCTTTCACTGGACCATGGCCGGGCTCGTCGCCTTCCAGCTCGGCTGGGGCTGGTGGATGGGTCGTGCGGCGCCCGGCGCCCAGATGCAGGCGGCCTACGAACTGCACTATCTGATCGGCGTGCTGATGCTGGTCCTGGTGCTCGGCCGTGTGGGCTGGCGACTGTTCGCTCCGGCCGTCATCAACGACGCCGACAAGCCCGGCTGGGAGAGCACGGCCGCCCACGTCACCCACTACGTCTTCTACACCTGCCTGTTCGGCCTGCCGCTGACCGGCTGGGCCATGGTCTCGGCGACCAGCCGCGACACCGAGCTGACCCTACTGAACCTGACGCCCTGGCCTCTGCTGCCGCTGGGCGAGCTGTCGCATGCGACGCTCTGGACGATCGAGGCCGTCGCCGAGTGGCTGCATTGGGGCCTCGCGCTCAGCCTTGTCGCCATGATCCCTATCCATGTCGGCGCCGCATTGAAGCACCACCTCATCGATCGCGACGACGTCCTTCACGGGATGCTGCCGATCCTGCCGCAGCAGCCTCGACGGCGGACGCGCTGGCAGCGCCGCTGGCGGGCGCTGGAGAAACAGGTCTCGTCTCTAGCCAGGCCGCTAAGGCGGCGACTTCGTCCTCGCTGAGCTTGCCCGCGATCGTGATCATCACCCCGCGCGGATCATTGCGGCGCACAGCGCGCCTCCAGCGAGCGAATTGGTCGGCGGTATAGGCCGCGGGTTGTCCGGCCAAGGCCGGCTGGGCCGCGCCTACACCCTGCCCCTCGGCTCCATGGCAGGCGGCGCAGGGCGCGAGACCCCGCCCGGCATCGCCTCTCGTCCAGAGCGCTGGCGGCGGCCTATCGCGGATGTCGCCGCCCGCCGTCGGCAGGCTCGAATAATAGAACGCAACGGCGCGGCGAGCCCTGTCGTCAAGCGGCTTGGCGACCGGCCCCATCACCTTGTCTGGGCGGATGCCCGAGGCGTAGTCCTCCATCTGCTTTTGCAGGTAGCCGGCCTCGAGGCCGGCCAGGCGGGGGACCGAGACGCCGTCGCCCATGCCGTCGAGGCCGTGGCAGGAGAAGCAGGCGTGTGCCGCTCCGCCGGCGCCGCCGCTCATCGCGATGGTCCGCCCATCGACGCTCAGCAGAGCGTCGGTCCGGGGTGGCGCGCGGTCGCAGGCGCTGAGCGCGGCGAGCGCGAGAAGGGAGAAAGCGAAACGGCCCACTCCGCCTAAACCCTGCGGAACCGCGACCGTTCCGACGGGTTGAGCCTTCGGGTTTTCGAAGGGGCCTTGGTGATCGGTGGAACCAGGACAGCGAGCGCGGCGATGATCGGCCTGGCCGGCGCGACGCTGGTCGCCTGCGCGGACAAGCCCGTTCCCTCTCGCCAATTGGCGGGCGCAAATCCCACGGAGGGCCTGCGCCTGATCGAAGCCGAGGGCTGCGGCGCTTGCCATCATATCCCCGGCGTGCAGTGGCCACGCGGCGCGGTCGGCGGATCCCTGGACGGCCTGCAGGCCCAGGCGATGATCGCCGGACGCTTCCCCAACCGGCCAGACATCATGATCGCCTGGCTTCGTGATGCGCCGGCCATGGCCCCCGACACCGCCATGCCCGCCTCCGGCTTCACCGAGGACCAAGCCCGCGACGTCGCGGCCTATCTCTACTCGCTCGATGCCGACTGACGCGCCGCCCGCTCACGAGAGCCTGAAGGGCTGGCCGCCGCCGGCGCTGGATCCAGCCGGCCCCTTCGCCGCGCCGTTGAACAGCCTGACCTGGGGCCTGCTGGCCATGACCGCCGCCGTGCTGGCGATCGTGGTCATCGCCCTGACCCTGGCGCTCTTCGCACCACGAGCCTGGCGCAAGCGCCTGGGCGGCGAGCGCCTGGTCTGGATCGCCGGGATCGCCTTTCCGGTCGTGGTGTTGAGCGCCCTGCTGATCTGGGGCCTTTCGCTCACCCATCACCTGAGCGAGCCGCCCCGCCCGGGCGAGATGCGCATCCGGGTCACCGGCGAGATGTGGTGGTGGCGCGTGGGCTATCTGGATGCGTCCGGCGCCGAGGCCTTCCAGGACGCCAACGAGATCCATATCCCCGCCGGTCGGCCCGTGGCGCTGGAACTGGAGTCGACCGACGTCATCCATAGCCTCTGGATCCCGCGGCTGAACGGCAAGCTCGACATGATCCCGGGCCGTCGCAACATCCTGCGCATCCAGGCCGACAAGCCCGGCGAGTACGGCGCCCAGTGCGCCGAGTTCTGCGGCGGTCCGCACGCCCTGATGGCCCTGGTCGTCGTCGCCCACGCGCCAGCCGACTACGAGATCTGGAAAGCCAGGCAAGCCGCGCCCGCCGTCGCTGCGCCGGCCTATGACACCGGCAAGGCGGTGTTCGATCGCGCAGGCTGCGGCGCGTGCCACGCCATTCGGGGAACAGACGCCAACGGCCTGGCAGGCCCTGACCTGACCCATGTGGGCTCCCGCCGAACCCTCGGCGCCGGCGTGCTACCCAACAACCAGGGAACCCTCGCCGGCTGGATCGGCGATAGCCAGGCGATCAAGCCCGGCAACCGGATGCCGGCCTATCCGGTACTGACGGGGAAGGAACTGCGCGACGCCTCCGCCTACCTGGAGAGCCTGAAGTGAGCGGCCCGCCCACGCCGTCCGAGACCGGCTTCGACACCGCCCTCTACGAGCGCTTTCCGACCAAGGGACGGCGACCGAAGGGCGAACTCGATCAGCTGGAGGCGATCTGGTGCGCGCCCCGGCGGTGGGAGTGGATCACCGTCATCAACAACAACTATGTCGGCGTCTATTACGTCGGCGCGGCCATGCTGTTCTTCGTGCTGGCCGGGGTGCTGGCGCTCTTGATGCGCACGCAGCTGGCCCTGCCGATGCAGGGCGTGCTGGCCCAGGAGACCTATAACCAGATCTTCACCATGCACGGCACGGTGATGATGTTCCTGTTCGCGGTGCCGGCGGTCGAGGCGCTGGGCGTGCTGCTGCTGCCGCAGATGCTGGGCGCGCGCGACCTGCCCTTCCCGCGCCTGTCGGCCTACGCCTTCTGGGCCTATCTGATCGGCGGTCTGGCGTTCTTCTGCTCGCTGTTCTTCGGCCTGGCGCCGAACGGCGGCTGGTTCATGTATCCGCCGCTGACCTCGACCACCTACTCGCCGGGCATCAACGCCGACTTCTGGCTGCTGGGGATCGGCTTCATCGAGATATCGGCCATCGCCGGCGCCATCGAGATCATCGTCGGCGTCCTGAAGACCCGCGCGCCCGGCATGACGCTGGACAAGCTTCCGGTCTTCGCCTGGGCCATGCTGGTGTTCGCCGGCATGATCATCATCGCCTTCCCATCGGTGATCCTGGCCACGACGCTGCTGGAGTTGGAGCGCGCTCTGGGCTGGCCGTTCTTCGACGCCGCGCGCGGCGGCGATCCGATGCTGTGGCAGCACCTCTTCTGGTTCTTCGGCCACCCCGAGGTCTACATCATCTTCCTGCCGGCGGCCGGGGCCATGTCGACCATCGTGCCTGCCGTGGCCCGCACGCCGCTGGTCGGTCACTGGCTGGTGGTGCTGGCGTTCCTGGCCACGGGCTTCATCAGCTTCGGGGTCTGGGCCCACCACATGTTCACCACCGGCCTGCCGGGCGTGTCGGTCGGAATGTTCTCGGCCGCGTCCATGGCCGTCAGTCTGCCCGCTGGCGTGCAGGTGTTCGCCTGGATCGCCACGGTCGCCTCCGGCCGGATGAAGTTCAATGCGCCGGGGCTCTTCGTGCTCGGCTCGCTGCTGATCTTCGTGATGGGCGGGCTGACGGGCGTGATGGCGGCCATGGTCCCCTTCGACTGGCAGGCTCACGACACCTATTTCATCGTCGCCCACCTGCACTACGTGCTGATCGGCGGCATGGTCTTTCCGCTGTTCGCGGCGATCTACTACTGGACGCCGATGGTCTCGGCCCGTCCCTTGAGCGAGCGCCTGGGCCGCTGGACGTTCTGGCTGATGTTCGCCGGCATGCACCTGGCCTTCCTGCCAATGCACCTGACTGGCCTCATGGGGATGCCCAGGCGCGTCTACACCTATGCCGCCGGCCGCGACTGGGAGTGGCCGAACCTCATCTCCAGCATCGGCGCCTTCGTCTTCGCCGCAGGCGTGCTGATCTGGCTGATCGACATGATCCGCAACTTCCGCCCCTTCGGCTCCAGCGAGGCCGGCAACGTCTATGACGGCGGCGGACTCGAATGGCTGCCGGCGGGCCTCTACTCCACCCGCAGCATCCCGGTGGTGACTTCGCTCTATCCGCTCTGGGACCAGAAAAACCTCGCCCGCGACGTCACCGCCGGACGCTACTTCCTGCCCGGCGCGCCCACGGGCGGCCGCGAGACCCTGGTGACGAGCCCGGTCAACGCCGAGCCCCAGCACCTGCTGCGAATGCCGGTCCCCTCGGGCTGGCACGTCTGGGCTGCGGTGTTCACCGCCGGCTTCTTCCTGCTGCTGACGGTGCAGGCCTACGCCGCCTCGGTGCTGAGCGGCGCTCTGGCCATCCTCTGCGTGCTGCGCTGGTGCTGGTTCCTCGACCATCCTCTGCCGCAGCAGACGGTCGACGTCGGCGCTGGGATCAAGCTGCCGACCTATGCCAGCGGACCGTCCAGCACCGGCTGGTGGGCCATGGTCGTGACCCTGGTGGTCGGCGGCATGGTGCTGGCCATGTCGGTGTTCTCCTACGTCTTCCTGTGGAGCCGCAATCCCGACGCCTGGCGGCCGCCGCCGGGCGCCTGGTCCCTTGCCTTCGCCAGCGGGTCCGTGATCCTCGCCGCCGTGCTGGCATGGCTGGCGAGGCGACAGGTGGCGCGTCCGTGGCTTTGCACCGCGATGACCCTAGCCGCCGCCGGACTGCTGGCGATGGCTTTCTGGGTCGATCTGTCGTCCTGGCGCGGGACCGGCTTGGAGCCGCAGACCAACGCCCAGGGCGCCATCGTCTACGCGATCCTGGCCTGGCAGGGCTTCTTCGTCGCCGTCGCGGCGATCATGGCGCTCTACGTACTGCTGCGCCGCCTATACGGCTACATCGGCCCGAACCGGCCGGCGACAATAGAACTGACCGGGCTGTTCCTCGCCTACACCGCGGGCCAGGCGCTCGTGGGCCTCGGCGTGACGCGCCTGTTCCCGGGCGGGCTGTCATGAGGGCCTGGCTCTCCCTGCTGGGCGGGCTGATCATCTGGGCGGGCCATTTCCTCGCCGCCTACGCGATCGCCAGCCTGGCCGACATCGCCCGACCCGAACATCGCCAGCCGCTGCTGCTCCTTCTCGTCGGGCTCACGGTTCTGTGCGTGCTGACGGCGGTGGCGCTGGCGTTACGCGCGTGGCGCGCCTTCGACCGCACTCTGCCAGAGGGAGCCTTCGCCCGGCGCCTGTCGGCCGCCGGCGCAGTCATTGCCGCCGTTGCGATCCTCTGGCAGACAGCACCTGTCTACTGGAGCTTTTTATAGCAATCGAAACGCCCTCGATCAGACCTCGTACCAACGCCGGAGGACGAGGCCTTTCTGCTCGCCCTCGGCGAGGTTCTCGTCGACTTCCAAGGCGGTCTGGACAACGACGAGGGCGTCGAGCAGGTCATCGTCATCGATGATGATCTGCGAGACCGGCTCGAGGCCATCGCCTATCGCCGTCGCCTCAACCCGTTCGCGAACACCCCGACGGCATCGGCCCGACGCTCGGCATGGACTTGAGGGAGAAGCCTCCGCAGTGAACATCGGCCTGTCCGATAGCAACGACGACCACACCTCAGAACACCAGAACACCAGAACACCAGAAAATACGACGATGACTAACCGGCCACGAACGTAGATGAAAGACACCCAACCGCTCCCACGCCTCTGAATTTATCGCAAGGATGAGCATCGCGCGCGGTTTCGCGCCATGCTCATTGTTGGTGACCACGGGTGATTATTTTAGAATAGCGGATTAGAATCCCGCAAAATCGACAGCCTTCGCAAAGAGCTCTCCGCGGCTCTTGACGTCGAGTTTCCGATAGGCGTGCTTGATGTGGGTGCGCAGGGTTTCGATCGAGATATCCTGCTTCTGGGCGATCTTTCCCGTCTCCAGCCCTGTCAGCATCATCGAAACGATTTGCGCCTCGCAAGGCGTGAGATGATGGATCTGAAGCATCGCCTCGTAGGAAACCGGCCCGGCCATACGATGAGCCGCGAAGCCGATGCTGGCATCGTCACCAATAATCAGTTGCTGCGCCCACAATAGCCATTGCTGACCAGCGCCTGCTGGCGTGATGGCATAGAGCGCCACGTCCAGCCCGACCTCCTGAAGCAATCGCGCGAGGATCGCGGCCGTCGCAGGATCCCCTGAAACCAAGTTGTCCTCGAAGGCCCTGAAGCTGCCGCCATCACGGACCATCCGGTAGGCGGCGTCGTTGGCCCAATGGATACGCCCGGATCGCGAGAGCAACATCTTGGCCCGGGGATCGGTATTGACCCAGGCCGTGATCGCGCGCGACCAGGCGGGGAGTATTCCGAACTCATCTTCGAACATGAAGACCGTCTGCTCCGAATCCAGATCGTCGGCTTCATCGCCCATGGCGACAAAGCCCGAGACACCCACCCTCATCGCTTCCTCCCTCGTTGGCCGCGTCGCTTGATACGACTTCGACCCCATGCATCGAGCATAAGAACTCGCGCAGCAGCCCTACGATCCACTCTAACCATTAATAATCGAATTGGCATACCCGACCTGGGTGATACAACAATAAGTCACAATAAATACAAGAATACAAAAATTTGGATTTTTAACAACTTAACCAAGCCGACACCTGACCATGATCACATAACGCAGCCTCAATTAATATTGTGAAGCACGAATGAAAATGCGCCGAATATTTCTCTCTCGAAAGCAAAAATACAACCCATGAGCGATCGCCAAAAAGTCGTCTCTCCCAGCTGAAGAGCGAGCCCGCACGAAGTCGCGCCAACCAGTAGCGCCAGCCCCCACGAGCCGCTGCGCCGCTCGACCAAGCGCCCGAGGAGGGAGCTCACGCAGCAAACCATCATCCGGCGCATTACTTCAAACGCGAAAATTATACTGCCCGCCTTACAAATATTACCTCCACCCGAACCTCTACCAAATTTGACTAGGTGATAACGACTACCGCCTTCGACGATGCGGACAACGCTCGACATTGAATAGATGCCATCGCCGCGATCGAAGTCGCGACCTCCTGCATTCAATCATTGAGGCGGGGCACATAAATATTCGGAGGACATGATGCGTACCTACATCGTTGCGGCGGCAACCGCCGTCGCGGCCCTGCTGGCCATCCCGGCCGTGTCGAGCGCTCAGACCAACGTGACCGTCTCGACCAGCGTGACCAACTTCTGCGGCATCGGGCTGGCCAACGTCGCCGGCGGCAACGTCGCCGTCGCCAACGGCGCCCGCCAGAAGGTCACGACCCTGCGGATGTCGTGTAACGCCGCCACCGGCGCCAAGCTGACCTCCAGCGCCGCCAACGGCGACTTCAAGTCCCCGGGCGGCGTGCTGATCAACTACGACTGGGACCTGTCGGTGCCGGAAATCCCCACCCTGGGCTTCGCCGCGGTCGATACCTGGCCGGGCAGCCCGGCGATCATCACCAATTCGGGCGGCTACAGCCAGAAGCTCGCCGACGGCATCTACGGCGATCTGTTCCTGAACCTCTGCTACAACGTCCCGGGCGGCCCCGGCGTCGGCGGCACCCAAGGCGACCCGACCAACCCCGGCTCCTCGGGCTGCGCGGCGTCGCCGTCCGGTCCTGGCGCGGCCTCCGCTCCGGCCGGCACCTACACCGAAACCTTCACTTTCTCGCTCGATCCCGCCTGATCGAACCGGACGGGGGAGCGGCCCTTGGCCGCCTCCCCGACTTTTCCGAAGTTTTCGCAGGGGGAGCGACATGCAAAGTCGAAGATCAGCAGCCACACTCTTGACGACCGCGGCCTTGATGATCTGCGCGACAGCGCCGGCCCAGGCCATGGACGTCTCACCGATGGTGTCCAAGATCACGCCAGCAGGCGCCGGATCCGCCTACCGGATGACCGTCAGGAACACCAGCGCCGTCCCGGCTACGGTTGAGATCGAGGTGTACCGCATGCAGGTCGATTCCGCCGGCGCGCGCAGCCTGGTGGAAGAAGACAACGACATCGTCACCTTTCCGGTCCAGTCGGTCATTCCGCCCAACCGCGAGCAGGTCATCCAGGTCCGCTATATGGGCGACCCGGTCGAGGAAGGCCGAATGTATCTGGTTCGGGCGGCCCAGTTGCCGATCAACATGCAGACGACGCCGACCGACGCGGGCGCCGGCGCCGACGTCCAGGTCGCCTTCACGATCAACACCTATGTTTTCGTGGCGCCAGCCAAGGCTCGCGCCGCCGTCGAGGTAACCGCCGTGTCGCGTATGCCAAACGGCGACCTCGTCCTGTCGGCCCGAAACTCGGGGACCGGCTTTGCCTACCTGCGCGAAGCCAGGATCACCCTGACCACGGCGGACGGCCGAGCCCACGAAGTGCCGGCCGCGGACGTCGATGTTGGTCAGGTCAGCGTCATGGCTGCCGGCGCCACGCGCCAGATCCGGATACCGGCGCGTCTGATCTCGACCGTCGACGGCCAAATCACCGCGTCGATCGCGCTGCTGTGAGGACGGGACAATGGCACGCAAAGCGCGCGCCGGCGGGCGGTCCGGCGCACGAGGCGCGTTTCGCCGGCTGAGCGCGGCCGCCTGCCTGGGCGGCGGCTTGGCTTCCGTCGTCGACGCCGGCGCATTCCAGATGGCCGACGGGGCCATACAGACAGCGCCTTTCCACCTCATCGCCCCAGCCGACACGCATCCCGAGGCGCCCCCCACCCTCTTCGCTGGCGGCCAGGATCAGTCCCCCTCGACCAGACCCACGCCAGTGCTGAATCCTATCCAGGGTCCATTGACGCTGGACGGCAAATACCTGGGCGACGTCAGCGGGGAGGTCGATGCCCAGGGCGAAGGTCTCATCGACGCCAGCGCGCTTATGGATCTGCTGGGCCCGCAACTGTCGCCCGCCATGCGCGAGACCCTTTCCAGCCGGATCGCCGCCCAGGCCAAGGTCGCCATGGCCGATCTTAGAAGCCCGACCTTCTCCCTGTCGTTCGATCCGCTGGCCCTGACATTCGTGGCGGCTCTAAGTCCCCAGGACCGCGCCCAGCGCAGGGTCAGCTTTTCCCAGAACGAGAACGTCGACCCCAAGGCCTTCGACCAGCCGAGGCGCTTCGCCGCCGGCGCCAACATCACTCTGGCCCAACTCTATTCCCACACTGACAGCCGCTTCTCGCCGCTACAGGGCGGCGTCGATATGTTCGCCAACTTCGGAGGCTTCGACGGCGTCACCCTGACGACGGGCGTCGACTACGACGGCGGCAGTTCCCAGCAGCGCTGGCGACGACGCGAGATCCGACTGACCAAGGACCTTTTCCGGTCGGCCGTGCGCATAACCGCCGGTGAGTTCGCTCCGCCTGTGGAGAGCTTCCAGGGCTCTCGACGCTTTCTGGGGCTCTCTGCGGCGCGAGCCTACTCCACAATCCGCCCTTTCCAGAACGTCCGCCCGGCGGGGCGTCGACAGTTCATTCTAGAGCGACCCGCGCTGGTCGTGGTCGAGGTCAACGGTATCGTCACCGAGCGCATCCGCCTGGATGCGGGGCCCTACTCGTTGGGCGATTTTCCATTCGGCCAAGGCGCCAACACGGTCCGCCTTCTGGTCGAAGACGACACCGGCCAGCGCGAGATCGCCGTGTTCGATCTGTTTGGCGGAACAGGATTGCTCGATCCTGGCGTGGTTGATTTCGGCGTTTCGGTCGGCGTACTCGAACGCGACCAGCTCGAATACGGCTCGGCGCCCGCCATGACGGGCTTCGTACGCAAGGGGCTCAGCGATGTGCTGACCGTCGGCGCCAACGCCCAGGCGGCCAACGGCCGCGGCCAGGTCGGCGGCCTGGCGACCTGGGGGTCTCAGGCCGGCCTGATCCAGCTCAGCGGAGCGGCCAGCCATAACGGCGACACGGGCAGGAGCGGCCATGTCGCGTCGGTCGACTACCTGCGCGAGGTCGCCTTCCGCAGGAAGGTGGACGCCCGCCTCGTCGCCTCGGCCCAGACGACCAGCCGCTTTTTCCAGAGCGCCTTTGATACATCGGCTGTCAACCGCGAACGATGGCGCGCTGCGACCAGGCTGCTGGTGAGATCCGGGCGTTACTCCGTCAACGCCGGCGTGGCCTTCGTGAAAGGGCGCGAGCGGTCGGATCGCACGGACTACAGCCTGGCTTTCGGCCGCAGCTTCCGGCGCTTCGCCGTCAATCTGGCCTGGCAGCGCGGCTTCGCAGACGACGGACAGAAAGAAGACCGTGTCGGCGTGACCCTGACCTCCCGCTTCGGCGGGCGCTGGAGCACGGCGGCGCGCTATGACAGTGCGAACCGCTTCCGGGAAATCGGCGTGTCCCGCGCCTCTTCAGGCCGCTTGAACGACGTCAGCGGCGATCTGCGGCTCTCGGAAGACCGCGACAACAAGACCATCTCGGCCGACGTCCGCTACATCAACAATCGCTTCGACGCCGAACTCGTGTCCAACCGCCTGGTGTCGTCGGCCCCAGGCGGGACGACACGGCAAGAGTCGCTGTGGCGACTGTCGACCATGATCGGCTACACCGATGGCGCCCTCGGCGTCGGGCGGACCGCGCGCGAAGGATTCATTCTGGCCACCCCACACCCGACCCTGTCCAGATCAAGGATCAGCCTCACCGACGCCAGCGGCCATCCCGTGGCGCATAGCGGCTGGCTAGGCCCCGCCCTGGCGGGCATCGATCGTGGCTATGGCGTACGGCGCTACGAGATCGAAGCCGACCCGCTCCCTCCTGGCTACGATCTAGGCGCGGGCGTGGTCAGCACGTTTCCCGGTTTCGGCAATGGATATCGCATCGTCGTCGGCAGCGACGCCTCGCGCACCGCGCGCGGCGTCCTGACATCGCCGTCGGGGCCCGTTGGCCTGATGGGCGGCATGATCGAAGCCGTCAGCGGCGCGCCGGGCGTGGCGGGACGCCCCTTCTTCACCAATCGCAACGGCCGCTTCGTCGCCGACGGCCTGTCTCCCGGTCGCTACCGGCTGCTGATCCGCGGCCAGATCGTGGGCGAAATCAACATTCCGGCGAATGTGGAAGGAACAGTCGATGTCGGCGAAATCCGCATACCTCAGCCCATGCCTTGATCAACCGGACCAACGGCCTCGCCTGGCTTTGCTGATCGCCGCGCTGGTTCTGGCCGCCGCCCCCGGAGCTCAAGCCTGCGCCTTGGCGCTGGCCGGCGATCCTGGCACGGTCATCATCGACTACAATCCGTTCGCCTCCGGCCCTTCGACAGGCGCGCTGAACTTGAAATTCAAGAACCAGGGCGGCGCCGACTGCGACCTGCGCCTTACACTCACCAGCGAGAACGGCTCCATCGCCGACGACCTGTCGCTCGGTGGGGTGGGCATACGGCTGCGGCCACGCGAGCTGTCGGGATTGAGAGCCTCCGACGTCAAGCCGGGCGCATTCATCCTGCTCGTCCCGAAGGAAACGATGGTCGAGGCCCAGTTCGACGCCGCCACCACCGCCGACGCGGTGCCGGAGGCCGGAACCTATACCAGCGACCTCAAGCTCCTGGTCGAGGATGTCGACGGCAACACCCTGCTGCCGTCGATCCCCATTCGCGTGCAGCTGGTGTCGACGCCGCGTGCGCAGTTGAACCTCGCCGGCGCCGCAGGCGTATTCGGATCGGGCTCGAGCGTCGAGGTGGTGGATTTCGGTGAGGCGGTCACCGGCGCGACGCGGAACATCTTCGTTCAGGTACGCGCCAACGCCCCGTCCACCCTGACCATCAAGTCCCAGCATGGCGGGATCATGCGACGCCTGGGAGACGTGGTGACGGACTCGGCCGTCCCCTACGCCATCGAACTGGAAGGCGCGCAGATCGACTTGGCCGATACCTGGTCACGCGCGATCGACCCGCCCCGCACCCTGGCTGGCGCATCGCTGCCGATGCTCTTCAAGCTTGGCACGGTCACCGGACAGATGGCCGGACGATACCAGGACGTGGTCACGATCGATATCTCGCCAAATTGAGCCGGCATCCCCAAACTTGGGTAACTAATCATATCGGTTACCCCGCCAGACGCGACGTAGTACCAATCCTGGAGGGATTTGGCTGTTCAACCTCCACCACAGATCACGTCTGCTTCCCGACTCTTTCGGGCGACATTCCCTGTTTTGGGAGGCGATTGCGTAGATTCGGAAACCATACCGGTGCGACGCGCCTCGCCGAACCCGGTCGAAATCACGTGTTCGGAGGGGAACCTATGTACGAACAAGACATCGCGCCGGCGCACGACCGATACGCCTCCGCGGCTGCGGACCGGATCGCGGTCGAGGCCTGTTCGCTTGAAGCCCCAGCGCCCCAAGAAGACTGCGCAAACTGGTTCGAACACGACAGCATCGCGCGATACGTGCTTGATCATCAGGGAAATATTCTGCGCGCCAATGGCGCGGCCAGGCTTCTGACGGCGGCGGGCGTCCTCGGCTCGGGCGGCGTCTTCATCTGCCCCTCGCATCGCAATCGCGCAGAGTTCGACGTCCTGATCGCCCGCCTCGCCGACGACCGTCAGACGAACGGCCGGATGCTGTTCCGCGCCGGAGACGACGCCTGGTGCCTGCTGGACCTCGCCACCCTCCCCGGCTTGTCCGGAAGGGTGTTCGCCACCGCCCGCCCCGCACGGTCCATCAGCGCCGAGGCGATCGAACCCTTGAGAGCCGTCTTCGGCCTGACACGCGCCGAAACCTCGGTGCTGTCCCATCTTACCTGCGGCGAGGCGCCAAAGGACATAGGGCGCAAGATGGACATGTCGATCCACACGGTACGCGCGCACCTGCGCGCGATCTGCATGCGCATGGGCGTCAAAGGGATAAACGGCGCGCTGAGACTCAGCTTCCAGCTCGCCAATTGAACCGGTCCGGCCTGCTGCGGGCCGCAAGCTAGGCGCCGTCCCATACCCCCGTGTACGGCGTCGGGGCTGTCGCCCTCCCCCAAGGGCGGCGGCTGGACGGTGGAGTGGCCAGGTGACCCGCGTCTCGCCAAAAGCCGGTCAGCATCTGGCTGCTCCACCGTCGCAGTTCCGGTTTGGCCTCAGCGCGTCCAGCGTCTAGCCGCGGGTGATGGAACGAACGTCCAGGAAGGTGGCCACGACACCGCTCGGCCGCTGCAGTTGGTTTCTGTAGGGAGCCAAGCGCATCAGATAGTCCGTATCCTGTTCCTCGTCGCGCACGCGGCGCTCGATCACCCGCGCATCGGCGAACACGGCCGCGACATCGGCCGCCAGGGTCGGCAGCGCCACCCGACTGGTGAGGTCGGTGATCGGCCTGCCCTTGTCGGTAGGCAGGATGTTGAACAACTGCGCCATCGCCGGCGTGAAGCTGCGGATCACCATCCCCTCGCCCAGAAAGACCGTGGCGATCTGGCTGCTCTCGAACAGGTTCTGCAAGTCGGCATGCGCCTCATCCAGCGCCTCGACCTTGGCGTTTAGCTCGAGGTTGACAGTCTGCAACTCCTCATTGAGCGACTGGAGCTCCTCCTTGGAAGCCTCAAGTTCCTCGTTGGAGGACTGGCATTCCTCGTTGACCGACATCAGCTCCTCGTTGGAGGACTTCACCTCCTCCAGGGCGGTCTCGTACTCCTCGATCATGGCCTGAAGCCGTTCGCGCGTATCGCGCAACTCATGCTCAAGGTGGACGACCCCGGACCGGTCGATGCGAACCACGCTCGTCTCGGCCTTCAGGTCGAATGGATCGCCTTGATCGGTGAACATCACCAGCAGCAGAGGTTCGCTCGAGGCGCGCCCCGCGAGCGGTTCCACATCGATCCTGACGCGTTGAGCGCGACCGTCTCCGCTTTCCAGCACCATGCCCTCCCGCAGGGTGGGCTGGCCCGTTTCCTGGACCTGTCGCAACAGGGTGCGAAGGTCCAGGCGCAAGCCTTTGCGAGCCATGGCCAGTAACTGGCGATTGGGGGCGCCGATGGCGGCTTCCAGATACTTTCCGGTCTTGGCGGAATAGTAGACGACATCGCCGTCACGATTGACCACGACGTGGGCCGGAGCGAACCGGTCGAGCACCTGGCTCTCCACCGACTGGCGCAGGGCAAGACCCCCAGCAGAACCCGACTTGGCGCGCTGGTCGTCGATGTAATAGCCCGGCTTGCGGTCAACGATCGTCAGCAGCCCCCGCACGGGAGCGGCGATCCCCTCGCGAGCCTGGAAGATGCGATGCTTTTTGTCGATGGGCGTGAACAGTTCGCCAAACTGGCTGGCGTTTTCGGACATGCCCAGGAAGAGGAAGCCTCCAGGGCGAAGAGCATAGTGGAACGTCGGGATCACCCGCCCCTGAATCTCCGGGCCGAAATAGATGAGAAGATTGCGGCAGGAGACCATGTCCATCCGCGAGAATGGAGGATCGCGTACGACGCTATGGGGTGAAAACACGCAGAGCTCGCGCACCTCCTTGGCCACCGCGTAGAGGTCGCCGTCAGAGAGGAAGAACCTGTTGCGTCGCTCCGGCGAGACGCCGTCCAAAAATGTCTCCGGATAGCGGCCGGCCCGAGCGACGGCCAGGGCGCGCTCGTCGATGTCGGTGGCGAAGATCTGGACGCGCGGACAGACGCTGGCCCGGTCCATGTACTCGCAGATCAGCATCGCGATCGAATAGACTTCCTCGCCGGTGGCGCAGGCCGGGATCCAAACGCGGACGGTTTCGTCTGCGCCGCGCCCCTCGAACAGGCGCGGTATCACCTTTTCCTCCAGGGCGGCGAAAGCCGCCGCGTCGCGAAAAAAACTGGTGACGTTGATCAGAAGATCTCGAAAGAGAGCATGGACTTCCTTGGGGTCGTCCTTGATGCCTTCCACATACTCTCCCAGCGACGCCGAGTAACGGATTTGCATCCGACGCTGTACGCGACGCAGAAACGTCTTGGCCTTGTAGCCGGAAAAGTCGTGGCCGACCTGGGTGCGCAGGGTGGCGCAAATGTCCTGACGAGCCTCCTCCAGCGCCCCGGCGGGCTCGGCGTCGCCCGAGGCGGGAAACCCCTCCATCAGCGAGAAGCTGCGAGCGAAATTGGCAAGGTGCCGCCCCATCGCCTCGACGGGAACGGCCAGATCGACCAACCCGGTGGCGATGGCGCTTTCGGGCATGCTTGGATGACGGGGCCCGTGCCCGCCGGGAGCCTGGGCCAATGTCAGGCCCGCGGCCTCCTTGACAGCCTTGACGCCCAGCGCCCCGTCGCCGTCGCCGCCTGACAGGATTACGGCCGCGGCGTACTCGCCTTGGTCCTCGGCCAGGGCCGCCAGGAAAACATCGATCGGCTTGCGCTCTCGACCAGCTTGGCTTTCCTTCAACGAGACGAGGCGACCGTCACGAATTCCCAGCAACATGTCAGCCGGCATGACGTAGACATGGTCAGGACGGACCTGCGCGCCATCGCAGGCGATCTCGACCGGTAGGGCGGTATAGCGGGCGATGACCTGATGCAGCAGGCTCTGCCGCTCGGGATTGAGGTGGGTGACCACGACATAGGCTACGCCGGCCTCGGCTTGGATGCCCTGGAAGAACCCCTCCAACGCCTCGATTCCCCCGGCGGACGCACCAAGGCCGGCGATCGGAAAGCGGGCGGCCGGTGCGGACATGGACGGACTTTCCTTGTGAGCGCCCAAAGGTTCGGCGCCGCATCGGCGGACAGGACCCACGCCCTTGCTGGGAGTCGCCCAAGGAGACGATCTGAAATCCGCCAGGACAACCATAACAGATCACCCCTGGCGGTCAGCCCCTCACAAGCCGGCGTGTCGCGTCTTGCCCCGTAGCCGCCTCAGCTACCCGTATCGATGGGAGCTTCTGCAGGCGGCAGCGCGCGGACTTGGCGGCGCCTTGTCAGGCCGCGCTTAGGCAGAACCCGAAAGACAAGGGGAAGCGCCAGCGCCAGCGTGGCGCATGCAGCGGCTGCGATGAAGAGATACGGCATGGTTCGTCTCCGGGCGGCGCACGATACGATTCAGGGCGACCTTCCAAGGAACGTCGCCCGGCGCTGTGTGGCGGATGTCAGCGATCGTCGCGGAAATCGCCGCTGATGCTGTCGCTCAACCGATCGAGCCGAGCGGTGATGATCGCCCGCCCTCTGGGACCAAGATCACCTTGACGGTTGCGCAAGGACCGCTCCTGGCGCTCGATCGCGGCCAAGGTTCGCGTCGCCTGGCCGGCCTCGGCCCGGCTCAGGCGACCGCTATAGGCGCCGCGATTGATGCGCTCGGCCAGTTGCGCCTGACGATCGTCGATGCTGAGCCTGCCGCGGCCGTCGGGATATTGACCGGCGGGATAGTCGGCGCGCGGGCGGCGAGCATCCGTCGAGACCCAGCCGCCACGGGCGTCGTAGTAACCGACCGTCTCGCCGCGCACCCAGCGCCCGTTGGCGTAATAGCCCGGCTGCGGATCAGCGATCCAGGATCCGTTGGCGGCGCGCCGTCCGCTCGGCTGGCCCGGCATCCAGCGTCCGTTGGCGTCGTAGCGACCGCTGGCTGCGCCCGCGATCCAGCGACCGGACCTGTCATAGTAACCGGAAGCGGCCGAGACCCAGCGACCGTCCTGGGCGTAGTAGCCGGTGGCGGAGGCTGGAACCCACAGACCGTTGGCATAGTAGCCGGACGCCTCGATGTCGGTGCTCGCCTGCATCCAGCGCCCGTCGGACGCGTAGTAGCCGCGTGGAGCCCCGTCGACCCAGTCGCCGTTGCGATCGAAATAGCCGGAAGCCTCGCTTCGCGAGACGGCGTTGGCGTGCCAGGCGCCCTGATTATCGTAGAAGCCATAGGCGCGGGCGCAGTCGGGACGCCCCTTGGCGACCTGATTACCGATCAGGGCGCCCGCGATGCCGCCGATAACGGCCCCTTCGCCACGATCGCCGCGGCCCGCCACGGCGCTGCCTGCCGCCGCCCCGACACCAGCGCCGAGGAGGGTTCCGGCCACACGATTGCTCTGTCGCTGCTCGCAGGTCTGTTGCGCGAGCGCGACGGCGGGGATGAGGGCCGCGGCGCAGACGCCGGCGACCAGGAGTTGGATACGCATTTTGTGGGATTCCTTGGGATGAGACATACTCCTCCCGACCCACATCAAATGGCGATTCCATTAGCAATATTCAATAACAAAGCAAAATATAATTTGCGGAAAGACAATAACATAATTCAATAATTACGGAACAAATTCGCTTTTATCGCCAACAATTATATTTGCATGATGCAAAATCATTATCTACACACCCCCTCGCCAAGCGTAAGCGCGGCGTCTGTTCAGCCACAGCTGGTTACTTCAGGAGACCGGCCGCGCGCAGCGCCTTGGCGATTACGTCCTGGACGCCTGCGGGCACGTGGCTGACAGCTTTCATGACCCCCTCTCCCAGACCGCCGATCTCGGGACGTTCCGGCTGGGCTGCAGGCTGCGTCGGCGCGATCGTTTCCAGCACCCGCTCGGCCCCTCCATCGCCGCTCCGCTCGCCGCGCCCTTCGTCGATCTTCCAGAACCTGACGATCTCCAGGGACGAAGAAATCCCCGCCTCAAGCAAGAAGGGCCCCGCCTTGCCGACATCGCCGGCGCGCTTCATGGAAAGCGGGGCGCCATGGCCAAGGCCGCGCACGATGTTCAACTCGACGAGCGGCTCGCCCCCGGCGGACCGCCAGGTCGAGCGGGTTCCATGCGCCAGCGGCTCCACCCGATGCGGCGCGATGGGCAGCCCCTCCAAGGCGACCCACTGCTGGGCCAGGTCATGAGCGTTCTGGACATGCACGGTGCGGTCGGCGTCGCCGTGCCAGATCGACAGCCGGGGCCGGGAGCCGCCTTGGTGGGAGGCGGGAACCAAGTTGGCGAAATCCGCGCCTGAACGAGCAGCGGGCTGGTTCATGACCTGCATCGCGCTCTGAACGTTACGGGCCACGCCGTAAGGCAGGCCTGCGATCACGGCGCCGCCCGCGAAGAGGTCGGGATAGACAGCCAGCATCACCCCCGCCATCGCCCCGCCCGCCGACAGCCCCGTGACGAAGACCCGCTGCGGATCAAGATCATAAGCGTCGAGCAGATGGCCGATCATCGCCGCGATGGAAGCGCCCTCCCCCTCGCCTCGCCGGATGTCGCCCGCCAGGAACCAATTGAAGCAGCGATTGGGATTGTTGCTCTGAGCCTGTTGCGGCGCGAGAACCATGAAGCCCATGCGGTCGGCCAGGTCCAGCCAGCCGGCGCCTTCGGCATAGGCCGCAGCGGTCTGGGTGCAGCCGTGCAGGACGACTACGAGCGGCGATCCGGACGCCAAGCTTTCGGGACGATAGCTCAACATCGCCAGGTGACCAGGATTGACGCCGAAATCGTCCGTGCGCTCCAGGCGCCCGATCGCGTCCGGAGCGGAGAACGAGGCGCGACGCAGGCGCGCCAGCATAGCGGTGGTTTCGCCGAGACTCGGCATGGTGATGTCCTGAAAAGAGCGAGGCGAGAAAGCCGCCGCCCAGTTCAAATGCTGCAACGCAGCAAAGGCGCCATCACGCTCGATCACGTCTTTCGGCGAAAGCGGAAAAGCGCCCCGACCACCGGCATGCAGAGGTCGGGGCGATAGTTTCTAATACTCGCGACGGACCGGATCGGCGACGCCGCGATCCTCGGGGCGGATCGCCTCGTCATCGATCAGCACGTCGTCGCCCGGACGCGTGGCGAACGAGCGATCCTCGCCGTAAAGGGCGCGCTCGCGACCGATCTGCTCGGCGCTATAGGGAGCCGCCGAGGGATCAAAGCCCGTCCAGCCGTCCTGGCGATAGGCCTCGCCGCGACGCGCGGCGTCCACGCCGCGCCCCTCGTTAAGAATCCGCTCGACAGCGTCGATCTCGCCGTCCTGCGCCTTGACGCTGACCAAGGCGCCGCCGCGCCGCACGCCCTCGGAATAGACGTTGGCCTCGTCATCGCTGTGACCGGCCTCCTTCAGAGCGCCGAGCAGGCCGCCCGTGGCGCCGCCGGCCGCCGCGCCGACGGCCGCTCCGACCGCCGTGGCCGCGAGCCAGCCGGCCGCGACGACGGGTCCTAGGCCGGGAATGGCCAGCATGCCGAGGCCGGCCAGCAGGCCCGCGCCGCCGCCGACCAGTCCGCCCGCGGCCGCCCCCTTGCCGGCGCCGTCGGCGACGTCGTTATCACCGTCGCCATGGTGATCTCCCAGCGGACCACCGGCCCTGCGCCCGTCGTCATGCCAATTGTCGGTGTTGTCGGAGACCAGACTGATACGGTCTTCGGCGACGCCGTAGTCCTTGAGGTCCGCAATCGCGGCGAGCGCGTCGGTGTGGCTGTCGAACAGCCGGGTGATGGTCTTGCTCATGTGGTTCTTCCCAGAAAGATTGTGATTTGAGGCGAGCAAGGGCGGCCGAGCCTAGAGCTCGTTGATCGCGCCCTTGTAGTCGATGGAGACATTGACCTTGCGGCCGTCCTTGGCGGCTTGCCCCTGCCAAAGACCGTTGGCGTTCTGATTGAGAGGGCCCAGCTCGCTGTAGCCGGCCTTCTCAATGGCGGCCCGCGCCTGGTCGGCGGTGTAGGAACTGGCGCCCGGCGTCGGACCGGTCTCGCCGGTCGTCGGCGCGGTGTCGACCGCGGCATTGCCCGGAGCAGCCGGCGCGGAAACGGCCGGCCCCTCGACCTTCTCATGGTCGGCGTCCTTCTGGCCGCAAGCAGCCAGCAGCATCGCGGCGAGCGCGACGCCAATCGTGGTTTTCAGCATGTTCATGGATCTCCGAGAGGTCAGGGGATAAGCCTTCCGGACCGAACACGGTTGCATCACGATTATAAATTCATACCGGATGTCGGATAATTATTTGCGCCACAAACTAATAGCGGCAAATCGGAGCCGACCGGGTCAATACTCACACAAAATACATTTAGTTCTTTCTGGAGCTCGGCAATATTGCCTTCAGACGTTGATCATCCAGGGCGGTCAGCCTCGCCGCCTCGGCGAGGGCCGACTGGAGCTTGGTCTTGAAGCCGGCGACCACATCGCCCTCGCCCTTCTGCATGGCCCGATACCCCGCCAGGGCCACGTGCGCCGGATCGGTCCTGCCGGAATGTCGTCGCCTCGCGCCGTCCAGAGGGTCGGCGTCGGCGAAGACGCCTGCATCCGTCGGGCCTGGCATCAGGCAACTGACCGTGACGCTGGTGTCCTTCAGTTCGTTGCGCAGTGACCAGGCGAAACTGTCGAGGAAGGCCTTGCTGCCGTTATAGACGGCCTGGAACGAGCCCGGCATGAAAGCGGCGATGGACCCCGTGATCAGGATCCTGCCTCGGTCGCGCTCGCGCATGTCCCTGGCCAGATGCTGGATCAGATAGACGGCGCCGGTGACGTTGGCGTCGATCACCAGTCGCGCCTCGGTCCAGTCCTGGTCCAGAAAGCCGTAGCCCAGGCCGCGGTCAGCATTGATCATCAGAGCGTCGACAGGACGATCGGCCACCAGTTCGACGAGCTCATCGACGCCCTCGATCGTCGAAAGGTCGACCTGCAGCGCATAGACCCGTCCCCCGTACTGGTCGAGACCAGCCTTGGCTTCGACGATCGAGGACAGGTCCGCGACGATGACGAGGTCATAGCCGTCCTCGGCAGCCAGACGGGCCAGTTCATATCCCACGCCCGAAGCAGCGCCGGTGACGACGGCCAGCGGCCTGAGCTCGTCAATCATCCGGCGTCCATTCGCGGATCGGGCTTGCGCGCAGGCGACGCGCCGCCATTCAGCCCGCGAGCGAGAGTTTCGCTTTTCATGAGATATCTCCCACCCAGATAACCGCCCCGCCCTCCTGGCGTTCCCCCTTTCAAGTCAAACACTTGCTATGTCGGACATCCGACATGCTGCCGGAAACGCACGGTTAGCTTCCCTCCCGGATCAACGGTCGCCACGGCGCGTTGGATGCTCTGACCATCAAGGGACGCCTCATGAACGACCAGGCCACCGACAAACCCTTCCTGAGCGACGTGCAGACCCTGCGCGCCAGGGCGCGGGAACACCTCGAGGACGGCGCGCTGACGCCCGCCTATGGGGGCGACGTCAACAAGACCATCGATATCCTGCAGACCGTGCTGGCCACCGAACTGGTGTGCGTGTTGCGCTACACTCTGCACTCGATCATCGCCTCGGGCATCTCAAGCCAGGGCCCCAAGGCCGAATTCGCCGAACACGCCAAGGAAGAGCACGCGCACGCTTTGGCTGTCGCCGAGCGCATCACTCAGTTGGGCGGCACGCCGAACTTCAGCCCGGAAGGCCTAGCCACCCGTTCGGCCTCGCAATATGTCGAGGGCGAGAATCTGGTCGACATGATCAAGGAGAACCTGATCGCCGAACGGATCGCCGTGGAGCACTATCGCGAGCTGATCCGCTATTTCGGCGACGACGATCCAACCACGCGGGTGATGCTGGAGGGCATCCTCGCCGTCGAGGAAGAACACGCCGACGACATGCACGACCTCTTGGTCGCGCATGAAGGCACGCCGATGCTCGAGGACGCCTGACTTGTCCGCAAAGGTCGCGCTCGCGACGTCACCGCCCCTGCCGCCGGCCGCAAAGGTGCTGGCCGCCCTTCGCAAAGCCATTCCTGTCATCAGATCACGCGCCGCCGACCTGGATGCGCGCAGCGCCTTTCCCGCCGACGACATCGATTTCCTGGCCCAGATCGGCGCCCTTGAGGTGATGGCCGGCGACACCCCCTCCCCCCGCGAGCTGATGGAGGCGCTGCGCCTTGTCGGCCGGGCCAACCTCAGCCTGGGCCGGATCTTCGAAGGCCATGTCAACGGCGCCCGCCTGATCGCTTGGTACGGATCGGTCGAACAGAGACGGACCCTGGGCGCAGACCTGGCCGCGGGAAAGGTCCTGGGCGTCTGGAACACCGAGCCTGCGCCTGGCGTGACGGTCGCCGAAGAGGGACTTCGAGGCGCCAAGTCATACGCCACCGGCGCGGGTCATATAGACATCGCCGTGGTGACCGCCGCCACGTCGGAGGGCAAGCAGATGGTTCTGGCGCACGCCGCAGATCCGGCCCGCGCCGATCCCTCGGCCTGGCGGGTGCGGGGCATGAGGGCGACGGTCAGCGGGACTTACGACCTCACCGGCCTGCCCGTGAACGCAGCGACGCGACTGGGCGCGCCTGGCGACTACGAACGCGAGCCGCGATTTTCGGCCGGCGCCTGGCGCTTTGCGGCGGTGCAGTTGGGCGGGGTGGAGCACGTACTGACGCTGCTGCGCGATCACCTGGCGGACTCGCCTGCCGGCCAGGCCCCTGTTCACCGCGCCCGCTTCGGCAAGGCCCTGGCGGCCGCCCGATCGGCCTATCTGTGGGTGCGCGAGGCGGCCGATCGGGCCGAGGCGGCGAACGCGGGGCCCGAAACGATAAGCTTCGTCCTGCTGACCCGCGGCGTCGTGGAGGACGCGGGCCTGACGGTGATGGAAGCGGCTGCGCGCAGTATCGGAACGCGAGCCTTCTTCGTCGACAATCCCCTGGACCAGGCCTGCCGCGATCTGGCGATCTATCTGCGCCAACCGGTTCCGGACCAGGCGCTGGACCGCGCGGCGGCGGCTTTCCTGGCAGAGGACGCATGGACGGACGATCCCCTGTGGTGACGGCGCTCGGCGAACCGGCCTGGGCCGCGCTGGTCAACCAGGCTTTCAATCTCGACGCCAAGGCGCTGGACGGCCTGTCGCCGTTCCTGATCCTGGCGCCGCATCCCGACGACGAGACGCTGGGCTGCGGCGGCCTGATCGCCCGCGCCAGCAAGCTGGGCCTGAAACCTCGCGTGGCCTACCTCACCGACGGCGAGGGGTCGCACAAAGGCTCGGCCACCTGGCCGCCTGGGCGTCTGGCTCGCGCCCGGCGGCAAGAAGCCCTGGCGGCCCTCGACATTCTTGGCGTTCCGCCCGACGACGTTCACTTCATGGGCTGGCCGGACGGTGCGCCCCTCCCGCGCGATCAGGCCGCCTACGCCGCCGCGCTGCGCGACCTGCGCGAATGGTCGGATCGCTTCAAGCCGTGGAGCGTCTGGGCGCCGTGGCGTCATGAACAGCATTGCGACCATGTCGCAGCCAATGTTCTGGCGTCCGACTACATCGCCTCGATCGACACCCGCGAGCCAGTCAAGATGGAGTATCTGGTCTGGGGTTGGGCCGATCCGGACCTGGCTCATCGCCACGGAGCCAAAGGCGTCTGGGGCCTGATGTGCGGCGACGAGATCGCCCGGCGTCGACTCGCCCTGGCTTGCCACGAAACCCAGATGACGCCGCTGATACACGACGCCGCCGAGAGTTTCAGGGTGTCGCCCGAACTGGCGGCCCTGACCGATCGGCCGGTCGAGATCTTTCTGGAGTGCCGCCGTTGAGGAAGACCCGCTCGCTCGAGCCCGACTATTTCGAGGGCCTCTACGCGGCCAATCCCGACCCATGGGGTTTCGAAACCAGCGATTACGAGCGCGAGAAGTATCAAGCCACCCTCGCCGCCCTTGGCGGCGAGCAAGCCACACAGGGCCTGGAGGTCGGCTGCTCGATCGGCGTCCTGACCAGGCGGCTGGCCGCGCGCTGCGACCACCTGCTGGCGCTCGACGTCTCGGCGACTGCGCTCAAACAAGCCCGTCGGCGCTGCACGGACCTGGCCAATGTGCAGTTCGCCCAGCTTCAGATTCCCCAAGATTACGTCGCCGGCGCCTTCGACCTGATCGTGTTGTCGGAGGTCGCCTATTATTGGGACGACGCCGATCTGGCCTTGACGGCCAAGGCCTTTGGCGCAACGCGCGTTCCGCACGGCCGCATCCTGCTGGTCCACTGGCTGGGCGAGACCGACTATCCAAAGACCGCCGACGAGGCCGTCGAGACCCTCCGAGCCCACCTGGGCGAGGCCATCAGCGTCGAGACGGCGCAACGCAACGCCGACTATCGCCTTGACCTGTGGCGCTGGATCTAGCCGGCTTTCGCCAGCATCAGCCGCTCGCGCCCGATCCGCACGAGGGCGCGCGCCCTGTCGACCTCGGCCGGAAGATCCGCGAAGGTCAGGGCCGGTCCGCATGCCGCCAGGCCGAGCGCGACATTGAGCGGCGGCGCCTCGTGGATGGGCTCGTCGATCGCCTGACGCCCCCACAAGTCCAGCGTATCGGAAGTTCCTCCAACAGCGCGACCGGCCAAACGACAGGAAGTAAAGACCTTGACGTCGATCGGATGGCGCACCCTCCCGTCGGCGGCCCGCACGGCTTCGAACAGCGCCTTGTCCTCCCCGACCGGCGGGGCCGGCGCGCCGCCGATCCGGGCGTACACGCCCAGGGTCAGGGCCATGCTGGCGCCCCCTTCATAGGAATGGTGCGGCCAAGCCTCGCCGCTCCGCCCCGCTCGCAAGGCGTCGAGGGCGGCATAGTAGCGACGAAGCAGGGCCAGGCGCGCGCGATGCTCGCGATCCAGCCCCCGAAGCTCCGTCCCCTTCAGCCGCGCCAGCCCCGCCACCGCGTCGTAGCCGGCGTCGACATGGTCCAGCGTCCGTAACAGCCAGTCGCCGGCGACCTGGGTATCGGCGTCGGTGGTCAGCAGCAGGTCTTCGGGCGATCTGAGAAAGGCCGAGGCGGCCTCAAGCGCCGCTCGCCTGGCGCCGCCGGCATGCGCCTGGTTCGAAGCCAACCGCATCTCGACGACCTCGACGTCTGCGCCCATCCGCCGGGCAATCGCGGCGGTTTTGTCCGAGCAGTTGTTAGCCAGCACCAGAATGCAAAGCGAGGCGACTCTGTCGTCTCGCTCCATCGCCAGCAAACGTCCAAGGCAGACTTCGATCCAGGCCGCTTCGTTCTGCGCAGGCACGGCCACGGCCACGTGTCGCCTCACGGCCAGATCCTCATGCGCATAGCGTTCTATTCTCCCGTCCGGCGAAAGCGCACGGCGGGTTGCAAACTCTTCGCGGGCAAGAAGGTTCGAACCTGAACGACGCCGAAACAAATATATATTTCAGCCCCTTATGTCGGATTGGCGACGGCAACTTCGATGAAGCCGAGACGTTGAAGCAGCCAACTCCTCACAACCGAAAGACGTCGCATGGCCACCCCGGCTAAGACCAAGGCCAAGACGGCCGGCGCGTATTCCACGCCCCCGACCAACGCCCCGCCCCCGCGTCCGGCGGGGCCCTCGACCGAAGGCGAGACGCTGACCCCCCCCGGCGGCGAGACCCACCAGCAAGCCGACGAACTTCAGACGCAGCTGACCACCAACCAGGGCGTGCCGATCGCCGACAACCAGAACTCGCTCAAGGCCGGCGCGCGCGGTCCGGTGCTGCTGCAGGACTTCATCCTGCGCGAGAAGATCATGCACTTCGACCACGAGCGCATTCCCGAGCGCGTGGTCCACGCCCGGGGCTCGGCCGCGCATGGCTTCTTCGAATGCCTGGAGTCTTGCGCTGACGTCACCATCGCCGACTTCCTGCAGCGACCCGGCGAGCGCATCCCGGTGTTCACGCGCTTCTCGACCGTGGCCGGCAACAAGGGCTCGGCCGACCTGCCGCGCGACGTGCGCGGCTTTGCGGTGAAGTTCTATACGCAGGCAGGCAACTTCGACCTCGTCGGTAACAACATGCCGGTGTTCTTCATCCAGGACGCCATCAAGTTCCCCGACCTGATCCACGCGGCCAAGCAGGACCCCGACCGCGAGTTCCCGCAGGCGGCCACGGCGCACGACACGTTCTGGGACTTCATCTCGCTGACGCCCGAGAGCATGCACATGATCATGTGGGCGATGAGCGACCGGGCCATCCCGCGCTCATTGCGCATGATGGAGGGCTTCGGCGTCCACACCTTCCGCCTGATCGACGCGGCGGGCCAGAGCACCTTCGTCAAGTTCCACTGGCGGCCCAAGCTCGGCTCTCAATCGGTGATCTGGGACGAGGCGCTGAAGATCAACGGCGCCGATCCCGACTTCCATCGGCGCGACCTGTGGGAAGCGATCGAGGGCGGCGATTTCCCAGAGTGGGAGTTTTGCCTGCAGACCTTCACCCAGGAACAGGCCGACGGCTTCGATTTCGACGTGCTGGACGCCACCAAGCTGATCCCTGAGGAGGACGCGCCCCTGCGCGTCGTCGGACGCATGGTGCTGGACCGCAACCCCGACAACTTCTTCGCCGAGACCGAACAGGTGGCCTACTGCGCCGCGCACGTGGTTCCGGGCATCGACTTCACCAATGACCCCCTGCTGCAGGGGCGCCTCTTTTCCTACCAGGACACCCAGCTCAAGCGCCTGGGCGGCCCCAACTTCCACCAGATCCCGATCAACCAGCCCAAGTGCCCGTTCCACAATCTGCAGCGCGACGGCCACATGCAGATGGGCGCGCCCAAGGGCCAGGTGAACTACGAGCCCTCGACCCTGGGGCCGGACGTGGCGCGCGAGTCCCAGGAGCGCGGCTTTACGACCTTCCCCAATCCCGAGGCCGGCGAGCAGCTGCGAGTGCGGCCCGAGACCTTTGCCGACCACTACACACAGGCCCGATTGTTCTTCGCCAGCCAGACCAAGCCTGAGCAGGATCACATCGTCGCGGCCCTGGTCTTCGAGCTCAGCAAGTGCGTCACGCCAAGGGTGCGCGAGGCGGTGCTGTCGCGCCTGATCCACATCGACGAATTCCTGGCCCAGTCGGTGGCCGAGGGCCTGGGCTTCACGGGAAAGATCGTTCCGGCCGCCGCGCCGGTTCGGGCCAAGGACATGACCCCTTCGCCCATGCTCAGCCTGCTGGCCAAGGCGCAGCCCACGCTGGAAGGCCGCAAGGTCGGCGTCCTGGTCAGCGACGGAGTCGACGACAAGCTGCTGGCCAAGCTGAAGACGGCCGTCGAGGCGGCCGGCGCGCGGCTGCAGATCATCGCCCCGACCATCTATGGCGTCACGACGGCCGGCGGAGACCTGCTGCCTGCCGACCACAAGATCGACGGCGGCCCTTCGGTGCTATTCGACGCGGTGGCGATCCTGCCGTCAGACGAGGGTGGCGCGCAGTTGGCCCTGGAAGCGGCGGCCGTCAACTTCCTGCGCGACGCCTACGGCCACCTCAAGGTCATCGCCTACCTGCCCTCGGCCGGTCCCCTGTTCGCCAAGGGCGGGCTCACCGAGGTGGGGCCAGGCGACGACGAAGGCCTGATCGATCTCGAAGCCTCCAGCGTCGACGACTTCGTCGCCACGGCTTCCACGGGCCGGGTCTGGGCCCGCGAACCTCTCGTGCGTCCGCCGCCCAAGCCGCTGGTCGCCGATCCCGTATAAGCGATCGGCGCACATGAGCGGCGAGAGGATTGACTGCCTGATCGTCGGCGGCGGGCCTGCGGGCCTGACCGCCGCGATCTATCTGGCGCGCTTCCGGCTGTCGGTGGTGGTCGTCGACGCTGGCCACAGCCGCGCCGCCCTGATCGCGCTGACCCGCAACCATGCGGGCTTTCCCGAAGGCATATCGGGCAAGGCCCTGCTGGCGCGCATGCGAAAGCAGGCTGAGCTCCATGGCGCACGGATCATCTTGGGCCGGGTCGAAGAACTGAACGTCGCGCCCGAGGGCTTCGTCGTCCGCAGTTCGACCAGCGAGCTTCGGGCTGGCGCCGTATTGCTCGCGACCGGGGTGACCAATCTTCGCCCCCCGATGGACGAGACGCTTCACATGCGGGCTCTGGAGCAAGGTCGCCTGCGCTACTGCCCGGTCTGCGACGGATACGAAGTGACGGACCAACGGGTGGCGGTGATCGGCATTGGCGCCCGCGCGGCGGGCGAGGCAGAATTCCTGCGCGCCTATACGGCGAGCGTCACGCTTATCGCTCTGGAGGCCGATGACGGGCTCGACGACAGTCAGCGCCGGCGTCTCGATGAGATCGGGGTCAGGCGCATCGCCGGCCCGGCTGGAGACTTCGCACTGGAGGACGACAGCATCAGTCTGGCCTGCTCCAAGGGACGCCTGCGCTTCGATGCCATCTATCCCGCGCTCGGATCGGAGGTTCACTCCGAGCTGGCGCACGGCCTGGGCGCGGCGGTGACGCAAGACGGCTGCATCAGGGTGGACGCCCATCAACGGACGAGCATCGATGGCCTGTACGCCGCCGGCGACGTCGTGCTGGGCCTGGACCAGATCAGCCACGCCATGGGCGAGGCCGGCGTCGCCGCCACGGCCCTGCGCAACGATCTGGCCAAGCAGGCGCCGTTCGTGCGCTGACCAGGGGAGGCTGCGGGAAACGCCCCGAAGCCCCCCTTTGGTCGACGGCCTAGCGCGGATCGGGCAGATAGACGGTCCGGCTGCGTCCGCGCAGAAGCAGTCCCAGCAGAATGCCGACGGACGCCGCGATAGCCATGGCCGGAAGGGGCTTATCCTTCACATAGGTCTCGATGGTGTCGAGGCGTTCGTGCACCTCGCCGCGCACCGTAGCCAGCGCGCCCTCCAGCCGGTCGCGCACGTCCTCGGTCAGCTTGCCGTAAGCCCGCTGAGCGCCGCCGGCGGCTTGGTTCAACTTGCCCTTGACCTGGGTGGCGCTGTCGCCGGTCAATCCGCCGACGGCGTCCTGAACCCGGCCGACGCCTTGGCGGGCGGCGCCTGTGACTTGATCGTCCATCGGTTTGTCCTTTGCCGGCCGCCGAACGCGGCGACAGACCAATCCGCCAGCCGCGCGGGTGTTCCGAAGAACATCCAGCGACTGTCGTTTGAGCCTTGGCTTACCCGCGACCGATCAGGAAGCGTCGGTATGGCGCGCCTTGGCGCTGCGGCGCACGCCATGGCCGCGCTGGCCCCAGCCATGACCTCCATTTCCTCGGTTCGGGCGTTCCGATCAGCGATCGACCCCGACGTCGACCGTGTATCGCATCGTCTCGCCCCTGCGGGCGGCGTTGCGCATCAGATAGACCTCGATCTTGTAGCGACCGCTGACCGCCGCCCGCCCGCGATAGCGATCGCCGCTCGTCGAGCCGTTGAACAGCGCCTGGTCGGCGCGCGGCGCGGTGACGTTGAAATAGCCCGAACGGTTGGAGCTTTGCAGCGACACGCGGATCGTCTGGCCGGCCCGGACGTCGAGCAGATAGGTCATGGTCTCGTAACCATGGAGCGCACCACGTCGGCTGGCCGAGGACGCCCCGCGATCGAAGCGGATGTCCTCGGTGCGACCGCTGGCGACCGGGCCGCCGACGGGTCCTGGCAAGGTGACTGGCCGGCCCGGTGCAGGGCGCCGGCAATCGGGGGCCGGAGTGGTGATGATGGAGTCGTAACGGCCGTTGACAGTGGCCACCGACAGGCAGACCCCACGCCGCTCGTTCCACCAGTAGGTCCACTTGCGATCATCGCCTGTCTGGCCGCCGACATTGGCATAGCCCCGCGCGGCCAGCTCGCTTTCGCCGCTCGAACCACGAGCGCCGATCAGATCGCGCACATCGGACGGCGTCACCTGCGCCACGGCCAAGGCCAATGGCGTCAGGGCCAAAAGCGCAGTCAAGGTCATGGTATTCGCCCAATGGCGCATCAGGCCTCTCCAATCTGAATCGGAAAGGCCGCGGAAGACCACCTTTGCGTCAGACCGCGACCTTCCCCGAACACAACCCTTAGGGGGCTACCGCAGCTTTGGGAAGACGTCGTTCGGCCAAACATGACGCCTCCGCTTAAGTCCTCTATGCTGGCCGAAACCTAGAGGTCGGCGATGCTGAAAGCGGTCGAGTGTCTCGTGTCGGCGGCTGCACTGGCGTTTCTGACGACGGCGCCAGCCCTTGCCCAGGCGCCTGTACCGCCTCCGCCGAACTGGTCGCCCAACCTCGATTGCAACGCGCGCATCTACGCGGTCGACACACTGATATGTGAGGACGTCGCCTTGCTGGAGAGCGCGCGGAAGGTTGAGGCGGCGTATGTGAGGGCCGCCGCCGTTCGACCTGACGGCTCGTTGCAGGCCGACCAAGTGGCTTGGTCCAAGCAGCGCAACATGTGCGTCTTCGAGCGCAAGGCGAGCGGATGCGTCAAACGCCTGCAGGATCGCCGGACCAAAACGCTCGAAGCGTTGATCTTAGGGTTCCAGCCCTGATCTGCACCCGCCGGACCAGTCTTGATTGGTGAACTTGGATTGAACCGCGACGCGGACAAGGCGCCGCATCAGACGTTCGAGATCGTCCCTCGTCGCGCTGCCGCGTTTCGCCGAGCCAAGCAGGCTCTCCGTCAACTGCGCCTTCAGCGTCGGTGTCGATGATCCAGCATCCCTCCGCCGCCGTATACAGCGCGACAGAGGAGGTGACATGCTCGACAAGATCGTCCGTACGGCCGCCGTGACTGGCCTGGCCGCCGCCTGCACGGCGTGCGCCGGCGGCGGCGCCTCGCAGTCCGGCTTCCTGGCCAACTACGACGGCCTGGCCAAGCGGCCGGGAAGCCTTCGCGCCACGGTGTACGAGCGCCGCGACGAGGCGATGGCTGGAACCATAGAGTGGCTGTGGATCGCGCCGGCCACGAGCCATGCCGGCCAGCCCCAGTCGGTCGACGACGACGATCGCCAGGCCGTGCTGGCCGAGGTCGACCGGCAGGTCTGCTACGAGCTTAGCAAGCGCTTCACCCTGGTCGACGCGCCCTCCCCCGAGGCCGGGACCGTCAGGGTCGGGGTGACCCGCATCGACCGCACCAACCAGGCCGGATCAGCCGCATCGGCGGCGGCCAACTTCTTCATTCCGGGTCCCGTGTCGGTGCGGGTCCCGGGCGGCGTGGGCGGGCTATGGGCCGAGGCCGAACTCCTGACGCCCAGCGGCGCCCAGGCGGCCGCCCTGGTCTGGAGCCGCCAGGCCATGGTGCTGGGCGCCGACAAGCCTTCGCTGTCGCCGATCGGGGACGCCCATCAGCTGGCCGAACCGTTCGGCGACGCCGTGGCGAGCGCCCTGGCGCCGCGCGAGCGCAAGCCCCGTCCCGTGGCGACGCCCGACCCGTGCGCGCGCTTTGGCCCGCGACTGCGTCCTGAGGGGCTGATCGTGCGCATGGCCACTGGGCTCTATCAGCCGGAGCTGAGCGGGAGCAAACCTCAGGATCGCGATCCTCAGGATGGCCAAGACAAGGCCCCGCCCAAATGACGACGGCCGGCCTCGATCGACAGCCGAGGCCGGCGTCGCCCGACGCCTAAAGACGAACGAAAGGCGCTAGCAGCTTGCCCAGTCTGCCGGGCAGCAGGATCTGACCATCGAGGGCGGCGACGCAAAGGCACGGCTCCTTGGAGACCACCTTGGGCTGGTGCGTCACGCTGGGATCGGCCTCTTCGAAATCCCCCCGCGAGAACACCCCGTCCTCGGTGGCGTAGGCGCCGTCGATCACGCAGGTCAGCTCGACGCCCCCGTGGGTGTGACGGGGCGCCGATTGCCCAGAGGCGATCTTCAGCAGGATGACGCGGCAATCGCCTTGCCGGGTTCCCAGCACGTCGCGAACGTGCACGCCCGGCCCCAGCCAACGCCAGGGCCCGAGCGCGAACTGGTCGAGCGGCGCAGGCAGGACAGGGTCGGCCGAAGCCGGCCTGGGTTCGGCCTCTGGCTCGACGGCGTCAAGCCGCGCCATGACTTCCCGCCGGGCCTGCGAACTCAGCGTTTCGGGTGCCTGGTCGTCGAGCAGCACGCCGCCCACGGCCGCGCCAAGATCGGCCCAGGGGCGCGTGACCGGCCGCAGGCTGAGATGCGCGGCCACGACGACGGCTTCGGGAAAACTCAAGGTCCCCGCGGCGAAGGCCAGCAGCCGTTCTTCGCTGGGCTGTCGGCGAAGGCTCATGATGCGTCCCCCCTGTCCCTTTCGATGCAGGCCCGCAGCTTCATCATGCCAAACCGGATACGCGCCTTGACCGTCCCGAGCGGTACGCCCAGCGTCCTGGATATCTCCGCATGGGTCTGTTCCTGGAAAAAGGCCATTTCGATGGCCGCGGCCTGGTCGGCGTTGAGGCTGAGCATGGCCGCCCTCACCCGCTGGGCGTCCTGCGCCCCGCTGAGAATGGCGTCGGGCTGGGCGGGCTCTTCGGCCTCAAGATGAAAATCCAGCTCGTGAAGCGTAACCGAGCCGCGCCGGAAATGGTCGATCCGCAGGTTGCGGGCGATGGTGAATATCCAGGCTGCGGCCGAGGCGCGCGCCGGGTCGAAGAGGTGCGCCTTGCGCCAGACCGTCAGAAGGGTTTCCTGGGCCAGTTCTTCGGCCGCCGAGGCGCTGGCGCCGCCGCGCATCAGGAGCGCCTTGATCCGCGGCGCATAGTGGTCGAACAGGCCCGCGAAGGCTTCCCGGTCACGGCTTTCGCCGACCCTTAAGACAAGCTCGTCGAGCGCGCGTGACGGGCTCACGGCGTGACGGCTTGCAGGGTGTGCGGATAGGGCCCGAGTCGCATGCATGGCGATGATACGGCAGAGCCTCGCGGCTGGATCACCCGAAGCAAAAAATACCCCACCCGCCCATCCGATCGCTGAGCTCGGCCGTAAGGCCTCGTGACATGATCGCCCCTGCGGGGCGCCCCCTGCAACGAGACCGCCTCAGATGAGCGACACGTCCCTGGACTTCCCCATCGCCGGCCGCCCGCGCGGCTCGGCCCTGTTTGATTTCGTGGTGCGGCTGCTCTCGGCCCGCTGGACTTGGGGAGAGCTGACGATCGTCACGCCAGGCGGCGAGCGCCGTCACCTGGCCGGCGCACTTCCGGGGAGGGCTGCGACGATCGTCGTGCGCGACGCCCGCTTCGCAGCGCGGGTCCTGGCCAATGGCGACATCGGCTTTGCCGAGGGCTTCATGGCCGGGGAATGGGAAAGCCCCGACCTGGCGGCCCTGCTGACGACCCTGGCCAACAACTACGACCACATCCGGCGATTGTTCGACGGCGGACTGCCGATGAAGGTCGCCAACTGGGCGTTTCACCGGCTGCGCGCCAACACCCGGGCTGGGTCACGCCGCAACATCCACGCCCACTACGACCTGGGAAACGCCTTCTACGAAGCCTGGCTAGACGAGACCATGACCTATTCCTCGGCCAGGTTCGAACACGCGGGCCAATCGCTGGAAGCGGCCCAGATCGCCAAGTACGAACAGCTCGCCGCCCTGATGGACCTCAAGCCCGGGCACAGCATGGTGGAGATCGGCTGCGGCTGGGGCGGGTTCGCCCAGTTCGCCGCCGCCAGGATCGGCGCCCAGGTCACCGCGGTGACCATCTCGCGTGAACAGCACGACTTCGCGCGCCGCAAGGTCTTCGAGACAGGTCTGGCCGACCGGGTCGAAATCCGCCTGCTCGACTACCGCGATCTCGACGGCCAGTTCGACCGCCTAGCGTCCATCGAGATGCTGGAGGCGGTGGGGCGCGACTACTGGGGCGTCTACTTCGACAAAGTGCGCTCGCTGCTCAAGCCCGGCGGCCGGGCCGGGCTCCAGGTGATCACCATCCAGGATGCGCTTTTCGACGAATACGACACCCGCACCGACTTCATCCAGCGCTACGTGTTCCCGGGCGGCGCCCTGCCTTCCGAGAACCGACTGGCGCCGCTCATCGCCGCCTGCGGCCTGCGCTGGCGGCGGACCGAGCGGTTTGGCCAGGACTACGCCAAGACGCTGGCGCTGTGGGCCCAGCGCTTCGAGAAGGCCTATCCGCTCATCGCCCAGGAATCCCAAACCTTCGACGCCCGCTTTCGCAGGCTGTGGACCTTCTATCTCGCCTATTGCGAGGCGGGCTTTCGCACCGGCCGCACCGACGTCATCCAGATGGCGATCGAAAGGCACGGCTGAGCGGCTTGCGGCCGCAGCGATCTCGCCGTCCGCCGAACGCTCGGGGCCCGACGGCAAGCAACAGCGGCCCTAATGCCGGCGGTGACCGGCGCCGGCCATCCGCCGGCGGGCTGCAGGATCGAGCGTCGCCGCCTCGCGCGAGCGACGCTCGACAAGATGCCTCAGAGATCGACCTTGGCGTTGTCGCCCATCTGCGGCGCGGCGCCCGTCACGACGGCGGCCGCCATCTTCACCAGCGCCACCGCCTTGCCAGGACTGTCCCACAACTCGCCGCGCTCCGGGGTGAGGGTCAGCAGCCGGATCGTCGGGTCATCCGCGTCCTCCCACCAGGCCTCGTCGGCCTTGGTCCAGAGCTCGGCGATCTTGGCCCGTTACAAGGAAATAGATCGCGTGCTCACCTTGGCGCACCCGGGCAGAGAGTGGCCGGCTTTGCTGCGCGCTTCCGTCCCAGGTGGTGAACATGCAGATGTCGATCTTCTCGGCCAGTTCCCAGATGCGATCGCGGACTTCTTCGGGGGGCTTGGGATTGTCGCCTTGCCGCTCTTTCACGGGCGTCTCCTTGCTTGCAAGTGCGTCAACGCCTCTACAACTGGCCCTGGTGATACAACTGGACTTGGAAATGGCGGCGCTGACGGGCCAAGCCCCACCGCTGGACGCCTTCGCAGACGCTGGAGAACTTCCACGCCCAAGGCGGCGGCGACTTCTATCCGATCGCTCTGCCGGTGACTCAGGGTCTTGCACCGTTGAAGGCCGCCCGCCGGACAGGACACCCACGCATTGGCGTTGTTTGGCGCCTATGGCCGCAAACTCGCCGCCCACGGCCTTGGCTCTCCGGCCTCGGAGGTCAATTTCGAGCAATCGATCGTCGCTCCCGCGGCGATCATTCTTCTTGAATTGCACCGGACTACAGGCGAGCCGCCCTTGCTAGACGCAGCGTGTCCCCACCTTGCGCTGCTGGACGTAATGGAAGGCCGCCAGCCGGACCACCATCTGCACAGCGTCTCAATCCGCCATTGGGACGGCTACTGGTTCGGCAAGGCGCAGATGTGGGGCGACACCCTCCCCCACTACTAGAGCTCACTCAACGCCCAGGCATTCGAGACATACGGCCAGACCGCCAAGACGCCGCAGTGGCGCGAGCGCGCCCAGACCACCCTACGCGCCAACCTCTCGCTGTTCACGCCAGAAGGTCGCGGGTTTGCGGCCTATCCTCCCAAGGCCGTCAACGGCCGTCCCGCGCGTTTCTGCGACGCCAGCGACCAGGTCTGGGTCCTGGTCCACGCCCTGCAGCTACACGAGATGGGCACCCTCGGCTAACCGGCGCTCGCCCGCCAGGCGTCGCGCCAGCGTTAGCGCCGAATGGCGCGGGATCGAGCGTGACCGACGGCCGCTCTCCTTGTCAGCTGAAGCCGAGTTCGAAAGCGACCGGAGATATCCCGCGCTGGGCGATCCCTCTCCTATCGCGCGGGCTGCCTCCCACACCGTCCAGCCGGGGAGCCAAAGAGTCGTTTGATCCACTCAAAAGCGATCGGCCGCGCGCTTGCGCCTCTGGCGCGGGGATCCCGCGCCAAGCATGACCGCCAACCATTTCTACGTGTAGGGAGGATGGTTAGATGACGACGATCAGGGGCGTTGTGCGCAAAGCTGCCGACCACCGTGGTGCGGCCCAGGCCGACGCGGCGACGATCGGCGGACAAGGCGTTATCAGCCTGCATCATCGCGATGGCGTTTTCTACCTGGCGGCGGCCCCGGCCTAGAGCACCGCTCTCAGCGAAGGGATGAACGAGCTGCTGGTTCGGCTGGCTAACTAGGTCCGATATCTTGGGGCGCGCGGCTGCCAGCCGCTCGAGGCGACGCCGAGATCGCAGGCCTATGGCAGGTGAGGCTCTTTCGCCCCCCACTTTGCCCCTCGCTATGTGGCCACGGGTCGATGCATCGCGCTTGCTGCTGCGCCACCCGCGCGAAAGCGAGACACCAGCCGCTTAAGCTCACCCGCCCCCCCTTGAGACTTGCGGAGGCGGCGGCCTCTTCCACCATGGCGGCGTTCTGTGTAGTGAGTGGATCTATCTGGTTGATCACGGCATTTACCTGATTGAGGCCCACCAACTATTCCGGGACTGATCTAGCGATCTCGCCGATCAGGGCGCAGCTTCCCGCGGCCTCGACCAAATTTAAAATAACCCCAAAATTACTTTTAAATACCGTCAAATGCAGCCCTATGCCCTTCTATAGCCCCCTCAATGCTGTCATACCACTCACAACGCTCCAATGGATTAACCTCATAAAAAAGCTCGATAGTTCGACACTCCACATCAATCACGCCGCGCTTAACCTCCCCTGCATGAACAAAATCAAGCTGTTGAACACAAAACAACCCGCTACTCAAATTTCGGAAGCAAGTAAAAATCTCAACCCCTCCCTCAATTTGACTAAACACACGAACCAACTCAAACATTTTCAATCCTGAGGAACCCATCTTCCGCTCTGTATTCTCCCTTGGGTATTAGCCCTAGGGTTGGTGAACTGCGTCACAGGCCGCCCGTCTGGCGTACGAACGACCACGCGGTTTCCCGAGACATAAACCGTATTACCTGTCTCGGAGTCCCTGAAAACGCGCCCTTGTTGGGCTACGCGATTCGTATCGCCTACCTGTCTGCCGGCGTCTCCCTGTCGAGCTTGCGTAGCACGCATCTCAGCATGCCGCGTCGCTGGGGGCGGTGGACTTGATCGAGGATCTTTGGGACCGTCGGGCCCAACATTGCGCCCTCCATTACCCGAACTTGAAGCATCGCCATCTGGTGGCTCACCGTTCGTCGAGAAAACTGCATTTTTTATCTTTCCAAAATCTTCGGAAAGGTTCGCTGGGAGATTTGCAAAGGAATCCCCCACAAACGTCAAGCCAGCCTTCAGATCACGCGCTGCGCCAGTGAGACCATCCGGCCCAACTTCTGTAATGTAGGGCGTAAGCGGCAGAGGCGGTGCCACAGGTACTGTTGGGAAAAGGGCTTGCGTCCCGGTGGGATCGCTCCTGTTCAGCGGGTCCCCCCCCCGTGTAGGCGTAGAGATTAAGATCATCCTCATAGCCGACCGGATCGGTCTGCAAGAACCAGCCACGAGCCGGATCATAGACCCGCGCCTTGTAGTGATAGAGCTTCAGCTCCGGCAGGGCGATCTGGCCGGTGTAGCGGAAGCGGCTGCCGGCGCCCCAGTTGTCACCCGGCTGGCCATAGGGGCCATAGGTATAGATGCTCGCCGAGCCGCCCGTCGCCGAAGCGATCACCGAGCCCTGGCGGTCGATATGCAAGGTGCGCGGATCGCTGGCGTTCGGCCCCTCCCACCACAGCACCGCTTCGTCCACGCCATAGCTGGGGACGTAGCGCCGCAGGAGCCCCCCCGCACCATCGTACTCGGCCACCAGCTTATCGCCCGAATACAGGAACTGCGTCACAGCCCCATTGATCGTGGTCTTGGAGAGGCGCCCCAGGGGATCATACTCCAGGGCGGCGCTCACCGGTCCATCAGCGCGTATCAGGCGGCTTTCACCGTCATAACCGAACGTCCGTCCCGCCCCGTCGTTGATCAGGTTCTGCTTGAGACCATAGCCGCCAATGGCGACAAGCGCCGCGTCTCGATTGAGACCGTCGGCCGTGGCCGACAGATTGACGTTGGCTCCACTCCAGACATAGGCGTTGTTGGAAATCGTCTGGTTGGTCGTCTGGCCGGCGGCGTTGTAGCCGAAGCCAAAGGAGACGTCCTGCGCCGTTCCCGGCAGATCATGCGTGAGACCGCTCAAGCGGCCACCGGCGTCGAAGCCCCAACTCGTGGTGCTGCCCGTCCAGAAACTGGCGGAAGTCCGTCGCCCTAGATTGTCGAACCCGTAGGTCACGAACGGCACGTTGGAGGTCAGGGCAACGGCCTTCAGGCGGCTAGCCGCATCAACGGTGTTGGCGACATAGAGGCTGTCAGGCCAGGTCAGCCTTATGCGGTTGCCTGCCTTGTCGTACTCGTAGTCCAGGGTACGGCCGAAAGTGGTCTCGCTCTTCTGCCGACCGGCCGTGTCGTAGGTGTAGGACACCCCCTGTCCGGTGGCATAGAAAAGGGTCGAGGTCGGACGGCCCGCCAGATTGTAGGCGTAGTTCACCGTCGCGAAACCAGGCCCTTCCTTGGCCGTCATACGGTTCAGCGCGTCGAAGCCATAGCCGGTGACAGTAGTGTCGCGTCGGCGCCAGCCGACACGATTGCTATTGGGGTCGTAGCCGTACTCTTCGTAGTCGGTGGCGCTGGACGCCCCAGAGCCACGCGCCGTCGACGGAAAGTACTGATACTTTAGGCGATCGAAGCCGTCATAGTTCAGCGTCGTCTTGTTGCCGTTTGCGTCGGTGATCGTCTGCTGCTTGCCGTTGGGCGTATAGCCGTATGTCGCGTAAGCGCGCTGCGACGCCGTCCCCAGCGCCTCCAGGGTCTGCAGGGCCTGACCCGCGCCGTCATAGACCGTCTTGGTCACGCGATCGGGGCCCTGCGCGCCTTCGGCCTGCAGGGCGCAGGCGTTCGGTCGATCAGAGACGTCGTAGAGGGCCGCGAACAGCCCCTCGTTCATCCGGGTCGCCGTGCAGACTGCGCGGCTGACCGCGTCATAGCTGGTCTGGGTCAAGCTCGCCGCCGCGGTTCCCGGAAAGGCGTAGACCTGGGTCTTGTTGCCGACCACGTCGTACCGCGTCAGCGTCGACTGCAGCACCACAAAATTGGAGACCGACACCACACCGCTGCTGGCCGAAACGGCGTCGACCGTGCCGACATCCACCCGTACGATCCGCCCGTCGGCGTCGTAGGTTGTTTTGGTCGCCTTGCGCTTCAGCGCGCCAGCTCCATCCGGATCGGGGCCGATCTCCATCACCGGCCGCCGCATGGCGTCATACTGGTAGTAGGTCGTGTAGTCGGCCGCCGACTGGGCGGCGGCATGCCCCGTCATCACCATCGCCGCAAGAGCGGTGAGCACGCCAAAAGTCCGCTTCGCGATGCGGCTCATACGCCCGCCCCCGAAAGCTGCCTCAAACCTGCTCATGGGCACACTCCCGCGCGAGGATCGGTGTCGCTGATGACATTTCCAAGAGTATCGAAGACCTTGCATGTCGTGGCCGCCACGCCGGCGGGGTCGAGCGTCGAGCTCGTCGGGTTGCCCTTGGCGTCGTAGCCCATGGTCGTGACCACGCCGGTCGGGTCGGTGACCTTGGTCGTCAGGCCGAGCGCGCCGTACTCGTAGCGCCAGACCGGCCGCCCGCCGCTGACGGTCGGCTGGGTGACGGTCTCGATCTCGCCCGCGCCCGCCCCCGAGGCCTTGTAGGCGAAGTCGGTCTGCAGGCCGTAGGCGCTGTCGCCGGGGGTGTTGCTACGCGCGTCGCGGATCCACGAGGGCTTGTTCCAGGTCGCGTCATAGCCGGCCGTGATCACTAAGTCGGCAAGACCGCTGTTGGGCTTGGCGATCTTGCGCAACTCGACGGTGTTGTCGCGCGCGTCGTAGGCGAAGCTGTCGACATCGCCCTCGGGATAGGCGCGCTGCTGGATCCTGCCCCGTCCATCCAGGAGGCTGGTCGTAACGCGTCCGAGCTCGTCGATGTGCCGCACCTGGGTGGTGGCCGGGGCGCCCCTGGCGGACAGGCCGGTCGAAGGACGCGTCTCGATCACATAGCGCTGGCCGAGCGGATCGATCCGCTCGCTGCGATGGCCCTCGGCGATGAAGAACTGATAGCCGTTCGCTCCATCGATCGTGCCCACACCGTCGCGCGCCGCCGAGACGCGGCCCAGCGTATCGTAGGCGTACTGGATTTGCGCAACGGATGGATTGCTCGGGGCGAAGATCTGCTGCAGCGCCTGGTAGGGGCGCGGACGCTGGGTCGCGGAGCGCGCGACCGGGGCGGCATAGTCGAAGGTCCAGGCTCCCCCAGCCGCGTCGGTCGTGGTGTTGCTGTAGTACAGCGCCCGGCCCAGGCTGGTGGTGTTGGTCTCGTAGTTGACGGAAACACCGCGCGGCCAGGCCCAGGATTTGAGCGAGAAGCCGTAGGCGTTGGCGCAGTCGGATTCTGGATCGTAGTTCACGACCCACGGCTTGAACGTCATCACGTCGCCGCCGGCGTTGCGCAGGCTGAACGTGACGTTCTGGGCGTCCCAGCGCCGCGAGGTCAGCCAGGTGACCTTCGTCGGACCGGGCCAGTCGGAATAGCAGACGTCGCGGACCTTGGTGCGCACTCCGACCTGGGTGAGTTCTCCCGGCGATCCCATGGGCGCGGCCCAGCTGTCGTCGGCGAGCCTCAGGTACTGGGCGCCGCTGAAACCCTTGGTCACCGTCGCAGCGTTGCCGACGATCTGGCGTCGCCACCAGTCGCCGATCAGCGCCGCCGTCAGGTCCTTGCGCAGGTCGTCGATGTCGGTCCGCGCATAGACGTCCTGCAGGGCCAAGAAGGCCACCAGGCTGCCGGACGAGGCCAGGATGTTGGTCGCCCCCATGGCCTCGAGCGCCGAGCCCGACAGACCGAAGTAGATCTTCTCTGGGTCGGCCCAGCCGCTTTGAGGCGGGCCGTAGCAATACCCGAAATAGCCCGGAAGGCACCCCTTGAGCCCCGCCTGATAGCTGAGCTTGCGTTCGATCCTGTAGGGGAATGGGCCGTTGCCCGCGGCCTCCAGCACGGGGGTCGTGAAGCCCACCTTGCCGATGGATAGATCCACGCCCAGCGCGCTGCTGCGATCGATGAAGCGATCCTTGAGCACGTCGGCGGCGCGGCTCGGATCGTACTCGCCAGAGTTCTCCGGCTCGGTTCCGCCGCCACCCTTAGTGACGCCATCGTAGCTGGTCAGCGCGTGAGCGACTTCCACGACCTCGCCGGCGGCGCCGAAACGCGTGGCGACGATCGCCCCTCCCCGCTGGCGGGTCGGATCGAACTGGCCGGTGCACGCCGCGCCGAACGCGACCAGGCAGGCCTGCTTGGCGGCCAGCGGCCCGACCCGGCTACCCGGACCAAGATAGCCCTCGCCCGCCGCGGTGACCCTGAAGCCCGCGTCCAGATAGGCCTGCACCGTGTTGTTCAGAGTGGTCTTAAGCGTTTCGCCGACATTGGTCTGGAACGTGGGGCTCTGCGAGCAGCCCGACGACGTCCCCTCGTAGGTCATGGCGCCGGTCGCCCGCGCGTCCTTGCCCGTACCGGTGAAGTCGTAGATCCGTCGCGCGCCGGCGCCGCAGGGGTCTTCGTTGTCGGGCGTCACCGCCCAGGCCAGGCGCGAGGCGGTCGACGCGACGTCGGGCAGGTCCTCGCTCTGCTCGAAGGTCGATCCCTCCAGCGTCGCGGCCGCCACGGCGATGGCCCGCGAGGCCGCACGCACGCGCTGGAAGTCGTTGGTTCGGCTGGTCAGGCTCAGCGTCGTGTCGACGTCCATGGCCGTGTACTGGTCGCGGATCCCGAAATCCCACTTGTGATTGGGATTGGTCGGCTGGTTCTGGATCACCTCCAGGCCGTGCTTCCACGACACCAGGCCCAGGCTGTGGTGGTGCTGCTCCTCGAGCCCGCCGACCGCCGCTTGCAGGGACAGCATGCGCGAAAACTGGGCCAGCCAGTTGGCCGCCAGGCCCTGGCGGTGCATGTCGCTGACGGGCGACCAGAACGTGGCGCCGCACGCATAGGACGGATCGCAGTTGTTGGGCCCGCCGGCGACCCACACGGGCAGGACGCGATCATCCTCCCGCTCGCTCGACCACTTGCTGGCCAGCTCCGGCGAGGTGTCGCCCAGACCCAGGACCACCGCGGACGGAACAAAGAACTTGGTTTCCTTGATCACGGTCTGGTCGGCATAGGCTCCGCCCTGAGCCGCGTAAGGGTGGTCAATGGCCAGGGAAACCACCCCGGTGGGGCGCGAGCCGCACATGCCCTGGACGTTGATGTCGCGCTGCTCGGAGTAGGTCTGCAGGACGACGTCGTCGAGAACGAGCCGGACTTCCTGGTAGCAGTAGTCGCTCGGGACCTTGATGTCGGCCATGGTGAAGTTGGTGTCGAAGCCCAAGCGCCGGCCATAGACTTCGTCTGTGAACAGCGTCCGCGACAGCATGTTCACCGGCACGGTCGCGTCCTTGATCGCGGTGACCGTGAGCTTGGTGCGGTAAAGGTCGGGAATATCGCCGTAGGTGTAGCGAGGGCTCGCGCTGTAATAGGGCAAGTCCTGGCGCCGCCAGCCGCCGGCGGGCGGCGCGTCCGGCACGATCTGGCCAATGCCGACCACGGCGTTGGTGGTATAGACGAAGTTGCTGGACTTCAGGTGCCCCAGCAGTTGGACGTCGCGGGACTTGAGATAGGCGTCCAGCTGCGCCGGCGAGCCGCCGCGGACGAACGGCGCGCCGGACGTCGCGTCGGTTCCGGTCTGGAAGCCCGCCCCGAGCTGCACCGCGGTCGCCCCAGAACTGAGGCCGCTCGCCGCCGCCAGGTCATGCGGCCCGGGCCACGACGACTCCTTGTAGCTCGGGTCGAAGCTGTACCAGGCGCCATTGATGACCATCTCCGTCCAGACGTGCAGCATCTTCACGCTGGTCACCGGGCCGCTCATCGGACAGTCGAGCGCTGTCGAGCCGTTGACGCTGGACGGAATCCCTCCGGCGGCAAGCATGCGGCAAGCGGCGCCGGCGTCGGACACGCCGGTCCAGGCGGCGAACGCAGAACCGCTCAGCGTTATTTCACCGACCCGATACTGCGCGGTGTAGCCCGAATGGCGCAGCATCTCGACGAACAGCACGTTCTGGTCGAAGGGCGTGCCGGAACGATCGATCAGCGCCCCCACTGCGCCCTTGCGCAGGCCGAAGGCGAAATCGGTGCGGATCTGGTCGCGGACAAAACCGTAGATCAGGTCAACGTCGTTCTTGAGGGCGCGGGTCATCTCCACGACCTCCGGCGGCCGCGCCTCGAAGCCGCTGACGCCGGTGAAGGATGAACCGCGGGCGCTCGCGCTGGCATAGTAGCTCGTCGACGGCGAGACGACCTCGGCGCTCACGAAGCGCATCGAGGGCAGGGTCGGCGCAGGCGCGGCGGCGATCAGCAGAAGGGAGGCCGGCGCGGAAAAGCTCGCCAGCACCAGGCGCGAAACGCGGTTCATCGATGCGTCCAAGTGCAAGAATTGAAGCAGGAAGTGTTTGCGGACACTACGGCTCGACGCCGTTGATCAGTCCTATGACCTCGACGGTCGCCATGGCGGTGTGTCCGTTGCCGTCGGAGATCGTGTAGGTGAAGGTCGTCGTTCCGGCGATCACCCGGCTGAGCGTCACGGCGCTGCTCGTGAACGTGACCGTCGCGCCGTTGCCCGGCTGGGTGACGGCGATGATCGACAGGGCGTCGCCATCCGGGTCGGTGTCGTTAGCCCGTACGGCCAGGCTCCTGGCCGCAGTGGACCGCTCGAACCTGTAGTAGTCGTTGTTGGCGACGGGCGCCTGATTGACGACGCTGACGGTCACCGTTCTGACCGCCGAACTGCCGCCGGCATTGATCGCGTGATAGGTCCAGGCGTCGACGCCGGTGTATCCGGACGCCGGGGTGTATGTCGCCGAAAAGCCGCTGTTGACGACCGTGCCGTGCGCGGGAGCGGCGTCCATGACGATCTGGGCGTAATCGCCCGTGACCGGATAGGTGATGGTCACGGCCTTGTTGCTGTTGGTCGTGACCGAGACGTCCGACGCCGTCGGCGCCGGCGGCGGCGCCACCGTCACGCTAACGGTCGCCGCAGCCCCCGTACCGCTGGGCCCGGTCGCGGCGTAGTCGAAGCTGTCGGCCCCGAAATAGCCGGTCGAAGGCGTGTAGGTCGCCGTCGTCCCGGAAATCGACGCCGAGCCATGGGCCGGCGCGCGGGTGATCGCCAGCGAGGTGTAGGCCCCGGCCGGCTGGAGGGCGAACGAGGCCGAGCCGTTGTAGGCCACGGTCGCCGAGACCGGGCTCACGGTCGGCGGATCGCCCACGGTCACCGCGACGGTGGCCGAGGCCGTGGCGCTGCGCCCGTCGGTGACCGTGTAGGTGAAACTGTCGAAGCCGCGATAGCCGGCGGCGGGGCTGTAGGTGATGGACGAACCCGTCGTCGCCAAGGCGCCGTGCGCGGCGCCGCTCGCGCCGGTGATCGACAGGGCGTCGCCGTCCGGATCGCTGTCGTTGACCCGCGGGTCGAAGGTCGTGGCGGTGTTGAAGGGCACACGCAGGGCGTCGTTCACAGCGACCGGGAAGCGGTTGCTGGTGAAGCCGACCTCCTGCGTGCGATTGCCCGCCGGATCGTAGGCGTAGCTTGCCGCATCGCCGTTCGATGAGCTCGTGCCGATCAAGCGCCCGAGAGGGTCGTACCGGTAGGTAATCGCCGTCTGGGCGAGGCCCTCGCCTGCGGCGAGCGACGCAATGAGCGTCAAACCAATGGGCGTCAGCCGGGGCGTATGTGCGGACGTCATTCGCGCCCCATCACCACGGTTCGCACGCATACGCCCCCGGACCAGCCCCAGGCCCTTCCACTCAACGCTCATACCACCCCCGCCTCGCGGCGTTACTCAACGCGGCGATGAGCAACCATAGGGTGCGTGACTGTCAAATGAAGCTTGACTTTATCCACATTTTTTGGCGCCGCGCTCGCCCGTCCACCAAGGAACCTGACTGCAGCACCTCGCCTAGCATCAGCCAGTGACAGGATGCGCATACCGAAAGCGTGGCATCGCCACCCGAGCTGACACCATCCACCCAGCAAAGCAAAGCTCAGGTCGGGACCGATCTAGCCGAGCGACGGGCGATGAAAGGGCCGATCTTTTCCAGGGAACCAGGCGAGGCTTCTCGCAGGTCCTGCGCTCACTCTTTTGGGCGCAGACCCATCATAAACGTAACTAAATATGGCCTCGACCCGTTCAAACACTTACAGATACCACCAAATTTATCCAGAATTTCGCAGCAAGCATAGAGAAAGGCCAAGACCCTACCTTACCCTTCCCTGAGCCCCCCGCCACGCCACACAAGCACGAGACCACGACACCCAACCGATATTATTATTTCCTACCGGTTATAGAATTTAACTCATGTATTTTTCTATTGATTAATTTTCCACACGAATATGAATAATCATTCAAATTCATTACATCTACATCGTAATTAAAACTGCCAAATCTATCAATCTCAACAATAACGACACAGTCACCACCCATATAGACGTGATTAATGTCACTACTTTGCTCCGGAATCCAATTCAAAACGTACGATACAGAAATATCAAATCCAGACAAAATAAGCACTCGCCCAAGGATGGAACCATCCACCCCAAGCGCCTCATTAGACAATATTAACTCATCCCTGACATTAATCATTGATTTAGAACTCCAGGAAATGCAGTTACAAGATTAACATACCTGTCAGTAAGTATAGTTGTCGTTGATGTAAAAGAGCCACTAAACTTGTCGCTACCAACAATTACACCAGCAGGGTCCACATCATGGATCGCGGCCCGCGATCCCACACCGCCGGCCAAAGCCACGGCGTGGGACAGATCTAGGACAGATGTAGGGCAACTATCGTGCGGCAATGCTGATCCGAACCGACGCGGTGGGACAGATATCGGACACGAGTTGGACAGATCGACTGGGCGAAACCGGTTCGAACGAAGCTTGGCGAGTAGAAACGAAATTCCCCGCTTAGCATAAAGGGGAACGCGCCTCAGCACGCTCTTCCACAATTCATGCTATAATTTTCTACAGAACGTTCGCCAAAGCTGATTCTAGCTTCCCGCCAGGCTCCACAAGCGCGACAAATTCCCCACCAAGCAGGCGAGCGGATAATATAAAATGTTCGCACGCCTCATCGTAAGACTCAAATGCCGTCGTCGATGTGTCAAAAAATTCACAGTCCTCTAGTATCGAGTCTATTTCATTTTCGAGGTCATAGGCATTTTCCCCCGAAAAACATATCTCTCTGAAATTAAAGGACCTGGCAATATCTTCAAATTCACCAACAAAGTTGCGTATATTTCTAAACTCAACGTCAATTATCGCGCTTGGCTTGCTCAATCCTGACGATTTGAACACTTCCAGATCTTTGAATATTTTTATATTTGCGCCTTTAGTCAACTTGCCCTCGCCTTATGTCCGAGATGTTTTTCTCAAATGCTCGTATTTCGCGCTCTAAATGTTGAACTCGACGCTGCTGGGCGGACTCAATGACTTCTTTGGGAAGATTTTCCATCCCTGGTCGAACGGTGGGATTCGCTCGAAACTCCGCGAGCTTCGCCTGATGCTCCACAATCCTTTTTTCGTATGAACGAATTGCCCTTTGCGATTCATTAGAGAGCGTTCGGCTGGTTTGCGTGCTTGAAGCGTCGGCAGTAGTCGCCCGCGCTACAGATACACCTCGTGCGCTCCCTAGTGACGCGACGGTTGCAACCTGCTCACCCACCATGATGCCAGCACCAAGCGCGGCAAGACCATAGTTCTCATTTCTGTAGTTCGTGACGGCGTCATCCCAAGCTACCTGTCCAGGGACGAATGCACGAAGCAAATCAGCACTTCGGAAAGTGACGCTGCCATCTGGGTTCTTGTATTCGCGAGAGGTGACCAGATTTCGCGGATCATATAGTCCCGTCGGATCACTACCGTTGACCGGATCCCCACCCACATAGGCATAGAGGTTGAGGTCATCCTGATACCCAATGGGGTCGGTTTGGAGAAACCAGCCCCGCGCCGGATCGTAGGCCCGGGCCTTGTAGTGATAGAGCCTCAGCTCCGGCAGGGCGATCTGGCCGGTATAGCGGAAACGGCTGCCGCCCCCCCAGTTGTCACCGGGCTCGCCATATGGACCATAGGTGTAGACCCTGGTTGTCGCACCGACGGCTGAGGCGATAACCGAGCCCAGCCTGTCGGTGTGCAGGGTCCGCGGGTCCGAAAGACCCGCGCCCTCCCACCAGATGATCGCCTCATCAACGCCGTAGCTAGGGGCATAGCGGCGCAGCACGGCCCCCGCGCCGTCATACTCGGCCACCAGCTTGTCGCCCGTGTACAGAAATTGAGTGACCGCGCCATTGATCGTGGTCTTGGCCAGGCGGCCGAGGGGGTCGTATTCCAGGCTGGCGTTTGCGGGCCCGCTCATGGAGGTCAGGCGATTTTCGCCATCATAGCTGAAGGTCCGCCCGCCATCCCGGATCAGGTTCTGGTTGGCGTCATAGCCACCCGCCGCCGCGATGGCCGCGTCGCGGTTTAGGCCGTCGGCCGTGGCGTTGAGGCTGGCGCCGGGCGCCGCCCAGACATAGGCGCCGTTGGACACCGTCTGCCCCACGGTCTGGCCGGTCGGGTTGTAGGTGAAGCCGAAGCTGACGTCCTGAGCCGTTCCGGGCAGGTTGTGGGCCAGGCTGATCAGCCGATCGGCCGCATCGTACCCCCAGCTCGACGTTGCACCGTTGAAGAGGCTGGCCGAGGTCCGACGCCCCAGGTTGTCGAAACCGTAGGTCACGAACGGAGCGTTGGAGGTCAGGGCCACCGCCTTCAGGCGGCCGGCCGCATCGACGGTGTTGGCGACGTACACGCCGTCTGGCCAAGTCAGTCGGATCTGGTTGCCAGCCTTGTCGTACTCGTAGGCTAGGGTTCGACCAAAGGTGGTCTCGGTTTTCAGCCGCCCAGCGGTGTCGTAGCTGTAGAAGACACCCTGACCATTTGAAGACAAGGTCCCAGATGTCGGCCGCCCGGCCAAATCGAAGGCGTAGTTGGTCGCAGGAACATACCAACCGCTCTTGCCGATGTTTCGGTTCAAGGCGTCATAGCCAAAATCGGTTAGCGCACCATCCCGCTTGCGTATCCAGACGCGGTTCCCATTGGCGTCGTAGCGATACTGCTCAAGGTCCGTCGCGCTCGACGCCCCCGCCCCACGTTCGGTCGAGGGAAAGTTCTGCTGCACAAGCCGGTCGAAGCCGTCATAGGTCAGGGTGGTCTTGTTGTCGTTGGCGTCGGTGATCGTCTGCTGCTGACCGTTCAGCGTGTATGTGTAGCTGGCGTAGGCACGCTCGTCAGGCGAGCCGACCGCCTGCCGGACCTGAAGAATCTGTCCCGCCGCGTCGTAGACCGTCCTGGTGATACGATCCTCGCCAACCGACTGCGCGCAGGCGTCGGGCTGCACACCCGCGCCGTAGAGCGCGGTGAACTGCGCCGGCGCCATCCGCCCGACCGCGCACTCGGGCCGGTTCAAGGCGTCATAACGCGTCTGGGCCAGCTGCGCGGCTGACGTGTCCCTGTTGGCATAGACCTGGGTTCGGTTGCCCACCGCATCATAGGTGAAGCTCGTGGTCTGCCCGGCAAGGAAGTTGATGACGCTCAGCTTCCCGGCCGCGTCGAGCGACACGCCGTCCACCGTGCCGACCTCGACCTTCGTCACCTGGCCCTCGGCGTCATAGGTGATCTGCTCGGCTCGACGCTTGAGCGCTCCGCCCGCTCCATCCGGGTCGGGGCCGACCACTAGAGTCGGCCGCCGCATATCGTCATAGGCCCGGTAGGTGGTGTAGTCCGCCGCGGTTGGCTCAGCCCCCTGCGCCCAGGCCTGCGCGCCCAGCAAAAGCGCCGCCAGACCGGCGAGAAGCCCACGCATGCCCATCATCCTCCCGCCCACCCGGCTCACGAGCACGCTCCCGCGCGCGGATCACGCTCGCTCGTCACGTTGCCGGCCGCGTCGAACGTGCGACAGGTCTGGGCGTTGACGCCGCCGGGATCGAGCACAGTGGCCTTGGGGTTGCCGCTGGCGTCATAGTCGGTGCGCGTCACCACGCCGGTCGGGTCGGTAGCCTTCGTCGGCAACCCGCCGGTCCCGTACTCGAAGGTCCACACAGGACGCCCCCCCGCCACGGCCGGCTGGGTGACCGTGGCCACCTCGCCGGCCCCCGCCGAGCCCTGCGGCACGTAGGTGAAGTCGGTCTGCTGTTCGCGCGCGTCCTTCACCCACAGCGGCTTGTTCCAGACCGGGTCGTAGGCGGCCTCCACGGTCAGCACCTGGCTCGATCCCGGCTTGGCATGCTTGGCCAGCTTGATGACGTTGTCGCGCCCGTCATACGAGAACACGTCCGCATCGCCTTCCGGATAGGTCCGGCTGAGCACCCGGCCCCGCCCGTCCATCAGGCTCGTCGTCACGCGCGACAGCTCGTCGATATGGCGTGTCCGACTGGCGACGGCGATCCCGTCGACCGACAGGCCGCCGGCCGACGTCGTCTCGACGGCGTAGCGATTGCCCAGCGGATCCACCCGTTCACCGCGGTAGCCATCGGCGATGTAGAAGTTGTGGGCTTGGCGCTGGCCGCCCGCGGCCAGACGGTCCTTGGCCCAGGCCACCCGCCCGACCATGTCGTAGCCGTAGCTGAGCATCGGCGTGACGTCGTCCAGAGCGCCGTAGACCGCCTCGACCCGGCGATTGGGATCGGGACGCTGCGTCAGCGTCCGCGCCACCACCGGCCGAAGCGCCAGCCGCGTCGGCTTACCCGCCGCGTCCAGGATCTTCCAAGTATTGGGCTCCCAGCGCGTCAGCGTCGAAAGGGTCTGGCCCAGGCTCGAGGTCACCGACAACGGCGTGTCCATCCCCCCGTAGGGGAAGTAGGCGCCGACAGAAGGATAATTAGCGTTGGCTGCAGCATAGTCGAGCGTCAACGTAACCCCACGCGGGAACGTCCAGGTGGTCAGGCGAAAGCCGTGCAGGGTATCCGGCAGGGCCGCGACGTCGGCCGGCGGCCCCACGATGTTGGGCTTGACGCCCCAGTAGCCGTAGTTGCGCACGTCGCCGTTGGCGCTCTTGGCTGTGACGGACATGCCGTCGTAGCGCCACGCCCGCGTCGTCGCCTCCCGCTGGGTCGCGCCAATTGTCGTGCCGCTGCGGATGATCGGCGGGCGCACCAGGTTGGGCGCGCCGGTCACCGACACCGAACCGGCGCCGCCGCCTACCGGCGCGTAGCCGCCGCTGGCCAGACGCACGAAGCGCTCGCTTCCGGCCCCACGCGACAACGTCACCATGTTGTGACGCCAGCTCTTGCTCCACCAGTCGGCGACGAGAGCGCCGGCCGCCTCGCGCGCCGGAGCGCGCGGCTGGCGCCAGATCGACTGCATGGCCGCAAGCGCCGCCAGGCTTTGCGCCGCTGCATCCACCCGTCCCAGCCCCAGGGCCTCGCCGACAGAGCTGCCGATCGAAGCGGTGTTCTGCCAGATGCTGACCGGACCGTCGGGCTCCTTGTATGGCGTCGTTGAAGAGCTGGTGATGTATTCCGGCGGCTCACGGTACCCATTCCTGAGCTCGGTGTACTGCTCAAGCTTGTAGGGGAACTCGCCTTGACCGACGCTGCCCTCGATCGGCCCGCTAAAGCCCGCCAGTCCCGTTGCGAGATTCACGCCCACGGCGCCCGAACGGTCCTTAAAGCGGTCGTTGAGTCCCTCGGAGACCTTCTTCATGTCGAAGACCGAGGTCGACGGGGCGCCGCCGCCCTTGGTCACCATGCCGACCCGTGTCAGGGCGTGGGCGATGGCTAGCGGCTCGCCGGTGGACGTATGATACTTTGTGGCGATCAGCGCACCGCCACGCTGCAGCGTCGGCGAGCGCTTGTAACCGGTGATGGTGCGCTCGTGCTCAGATTCGATAGAATCTGACATGACCTCCACATAGTCGACGATGTCTTCAAGATCGAAAGTCCCCGTGCAAGGGACTGCCTCGTCGGAACCATCCATCGGAATCGAACTGTCCAGCGTCTCGGGCCAGTTCTTTATCAATGACGAGGTGGGTCGCGGCGGCGCGCAATAAAAGACCTTAGTCGAATGCAAAACGAAGGACTCGTTCTGCATTTTGACTTCCCAGGTTGCATACTCCGTCCCGATGCGGTGGCCCGGCCCCAGAGAGGCCTCTGCCGAGGACACGACCTCGTATCCCAAGGAAGTGTAGTTCTTTATGGCGTCGGCCAGGGCGGTCCGTCGGCCATCGACTTCGGCCTGGTTGATCTCGGGCACATTGTTGAATGCCGGAACCGTGGTCGTCCCGCCGTCATACACGGCAAGATCCTTGATGGCGTTCGAGGTCAGGCTGTTCCCGGCGCCGAAACTGTAAAAGCGCCGAGGCGTCGTATTGGGGGTTTCTGTTGCTTCCGGGCGATTGCCCCAAGCCATGCGCGACGCCGTAGAGGCCGCATCCGGCGTATCCACCAGTTGCGTCACCACCCCGCCTTCCAGCGCGGCGTCGATCGCCGCGATGGTGTGGAGCGCCGCTCGCCGCGAGACCTCATCCGAAACGCGGGAGACGACGCCGAAACTCGACTCCACATCGACGATAGCCACTTCGTCGTAGGTGACAAAACCGCTCGTACGCAGTCCCTCGTAGTCGCGCGGCTGAGGGATGACGGGCACGTTGATCTGGTCGGCGGACACGACGCCGACACTGTGCAGTGGCGCGAACCGCGAATTGGCCATCTGCGAGACGAACGCGCCGACGACGCTGCTTTCGGCCAGCCACTTGGCCGCGATCTTCGAACGCAGGAGATCACCCGAGGACGCGGCTTGGGGCGCCACATCGCTCAAGGGCGAGATCAGCGTCGTGTAGCCGGCCTTGTCGTAGGCCTGCTCATCTTCCCACTTTTCAAGAAGCCGGCTGGAAGTTCTGCCCCACCCATGCACGACGGCGGCGGGCGTGAAGATATCGACCTGCTTGAACAGCGAGACGTCACCGTAGTCGCCCACGAAGGGGTGGTTGATATCCAGCGAGAGGCCGATGGTCATATTGCCGCCGAACGGAACAGACGGTCCGGCCTGGAGCTCGACGCCGTCCAGCGTCACCATCGGGATCCATCTGATCGCCGTCGCCGCATCACCTTCGGGACGGCTGCCCAGCTCCAGCCGACGCCCGTAGATTTCGTCGGTGAAGAAGCCGAGATTGAGCAGCGACGCCGTCTGACCGCTCGTCGTGGGAACCACCGAGTCCAGAATGAGCTTGTTGCGGAACGGCGTCGGGATCCCGTCCCACGGAGCCATAGTCGCCGAATAGTTCGCGGGCCGAGCAAGGCGCCAACCGCCGGCGGGTCGCTCGACGGGCTTTAGCCGACGGCCACCGATCACGTCGGTGAGGTCTTTGCCGGCCTCGACCTTAGCCTTCAGCGCCGTCTCCAGCGTCATCGAGTATTGCTGCAGCTTGGAGGCCAGCGCCTCCTGGTTCAGGTTCGAGGCGTAGGGCACGCCGCCGGCGGTCTGCTGCGTCATGCCCGAAGTCGCCGCGGTCCACAGCTCGCCGTCGCTCAGCCCCATGGCTTGCGATACTCCCATCCCGGCCTGGTGCGCGTAGGCCTTCAGGGAGGGATCGAAGGTGTAGTAGACGCCACCGATCTGGGCCTCGACCCAGACATGCGACACCGTCACGCTGCTGACAGCGCCAGTGTAGTCGCAGTTGGCCCGGGTCTCGCCGTTGATCACCGCCGGGATGCCGCCTGCGGCCAGCAGCGCGCACGCGGCCTGGGCGTTGTCCATGCCCGTCCAATCGTAGAACTGGCTGGCCGTTAGCGTGACGGTTCCGAACTGATAGCGCGCGGTGATACCGGCTTCGCGCAGCAGTTCGTAGAGCAGCATCGCCTGATCGAACGACGAGCCCGACCGGTCGATGCTGGCCCCGAGCGCGCCCTTGTGCGCGCCGAAGATGAACTCGGTGTCGACGCTGTCGCGAACGAATTCGAAGATCAGGTCCGGATCATTCTTCAAGGCCCGCGCCAGCGCTTTGATCTCGGGCGCCCGCGGCCGGCCGCCGACCGGACAAATGTCGGGGCTGCCGTAGAAGGCCAAACATAGCCCGTCCTGCACTTCGTTGGACCAGCCGGCGACCGCGCTGGGCGAGCTCAAGGTCCCCTTGGCGATCTGCACCGACGGGGTGGGATAGACCGAGGCCCGCGCGTTGGTGGGAAGAGCAACCGCGCCGCCCAGCGCCGTCGAGAACAACAGAGCCGCGGCCAACGCCTTCGGCCGCACCGATCCGCACAACATCACGCTTCTCGTCCCAACAGTACACACGCAACTGGCTCTCTCCGATCGTGGCGGCCCAGGCCGTCACGACACCAATCAGGAGTGGAGCCGGCACACCTCTCGACGTCGTAATCGCCGCGGCGTGACAATCCAGGGGAGACCTGGCCAGAACCAAGCTCCCTGCGCTTAAAATTGTGGAAGCCGGACGATCTGACTTTACCGACGCGAGATCTCGGCCGGTGCTCGCGTTCATGCCCGACGATTTTGGCTCCACTCACCAACTTGGTCACGGCTGCCCCTTCTGGACGGTCCGACGCAAGCTGATCACGCACTCGCCGGTGTTTGGATCGATGTGACACTGGCCATCGCCGCTGTAGTCCATGGTCACGTCGATGTACGAGCTCGCCGTGCCGCCATGGCCGTCGGAGATCGTGTAGGACAGCCTCCGCTGAGACCCATTGGGCTCGCTGGCCCACGGCGTGTAGACGATTGTCGAGCCGTTGAAGCTCAGAGACGAACCGGGTCCGCCACCGGAAGCCGCGGTGATCGTCAGGCTCTGCCCTTCCGGATCGGTGTCATTGTCGAGCGGCGTGAGCGTGATCGGATTGCCCGGCACGGCGACGGCCGTCTCTGGATTGGCCGTGGGCGCGCGGTTCTGGACCGTGACGCTGACCGTGGCCGGCGTGCTGCTACCCCCAGGTCCGTTGGCCACGTAGCTGAAGCTGTCGCTACCGACGTAGGCCCCGCTCGGCGTGTAGGTGGCGGTCGCGCCGTTCAGCGACACTGAGCCATGGGCCGGCTGGGCGCTGATGGCCACGCCCGAATACACCCCGCCCGGCTGCAGTTGGACCGAACCGCTGGTCAGCGAGAGAATGGAAAGGCTGGTCGCGGCGGCGCTCGGCGCGGGCGGCAGGCCGACATTGATGCTGAAGGTCCTCACCGGCCCCGAGCCGCCGGCGGTGTAGGCGCGGAAGGTCCAGCTGTCGGGACCGTAATAACCGGCGTGCGGCGTATAGGTCGACTGGTGACCCACCCCGGCGACATGGACGGGGGCGGAAACGCTGCCATGGGCCGGGTTCGAATCCAGCGCGACCTCGGCGTAATCGCCAGTGACCGGATAGGTGATCGCCACGGCGCTGTTGTAGGCCGTCGAGCCCGATCCGTTGTTGGACGACGGGATCGGAGGATTGCCGATCGAGACGTTGACGGTGCGCACCGCCGACGAGCCGCCGGGACCGGTCGCGTGATAGGTGAAGCTGTCGGCGCCGTAGTTGGGCCAGGTGACCTTGTAGGTCGCCGTGGTTCCGGAGAACGAGACCGTCCCCTTGGCCGGCGAGGCGTCGAGGGCCGCCCCCGTCGCCACGCCCGAGACCGGCAGGTTCAGGCTGGCGCTGCTGTTGTAGCCGACGCTGAGCGAGGCGTCGCTCGCGCCCGGCGCGGGCGGAGCGGCCACAGTCACAGTCACAGTGGCCGGCGCGCTGGTCCCGCCGGGGCCGGTCGCCGTGAAGGTGAAGCTGTCCGAACCAACGGTTCCGGGCGCTGGCGTATAGGTCGCCGTGGTTCCCGAGATCGACACCGAGCCTCGCGTCGGACCGCTCGCCACGGCCACGCTGCTGTAGACGCCCGCCGGCGCCAGGTTCACCGATCCGGCGGCGTTGTAGGCCGTCGAGATCGTCTTGGCCGACACCGTCGGGGCAGCCGGCAGGCCGACGCTGATGCTGACTGTCGCTGAAGCGCTGGTCCCTCCGGGACCCGTCGCGGTGTAGGTCCAGCTGTCGCTGCCGTAGAAGCCGTTGTTCGGCGTATAGGTCCATGAGCGATTGCCGTCGCCCACGGCCACGCCGTTGGCCGGCGAGGTGACGCGATTGACGCCGGTCCACACGCCGGCGGGGTTGCCGCTGACCAGGACCGACGTCTGGTAGGCCGTGCTGGCGCTTACGTTCGACACCGTCGGCGCCGAAGGGACGCCCACCGTGATGCTGACGCTGGACGGCGCGCTTTCGCCGCCTGGGCCAACGGCCTTGTAGGTGAAGCTGTCAGCGCCGTAGTAGCCGTTCGTGGGCGTGTAGGTCGCCGTGGTTCCGTTGATCAAAGCCGCCCCCCGGGTGGGCGCGGTGACGACGGAAAGGCTTGTGTAGGCGCCGGACGGCGCCAGGGCGATGGCCGTTGCGGTGTTGTAGGCCACGTTCGCCGCGATGGGCGATACGGTCGGCGCAGGCGTGCGCGGCGTCGACGTCTGTTGAGTACGGTTGCCTGCCTTGTCGTAGGCGTAGGTTACCGATGCGCCGTCGGAGTAGGTAACCTGAACCACACGCCCGAGATTATCGTACCGGTAGGTTACCGATTGCGCCTGCGCCAGGGCCTCTCCACTGAGACAGCAGACCATCAAAGCTGCCAGCCTAAGCCGGCTTCCGATACGCAACATTCAACAGCCCCTTGGTCGCGCAGCACGCGACGCTCAATCGGAGCTGGCGCCAAAGCAGCGGTCGGTCAACCAATGGTCAAGCTTGAATGCATAAAACCTGTGGAAAATCAGGGGCAATCGAGGACCGCATTCCATGTGAAGGATAGCGCTTCCTCAGCCAAACCAGTGAGTTCTTGCGCTATTCAACGGCGCGCAACACAGGGCTTGCTATCGGGTCAGCGCAACGCGGCCTCGCCCAGTTCGGTGACGCCCGACAGCAGGCCCGCCATCAGCAGGCCGACCATGCCGCCGAGCAGCACGATCAGCACCGGGCCGGCCATCCGGCCGAAGGCCTCGATGCGCCGCATGGCCGCCTCTTCCTCGAGCCGCCCGCCTCGCGCCAACATCTGGCCCAGCGCCCCGGAGGCCTCGCCGACCGCGGCCAGGCGGGCGGCGGCCGTGGGAAAGCCGCGCACCCGCTCCAACGCCGCCGAGAGGGCGACGCCCTGACGGACGCTCGGCGCCAGGCCGGCCAGCCGTTCCCGAGCCGTGGGCGAGCCGACCCCGCGGACGGCCAGCCGCAGGGCGTCCGACATCGGCGCGCCGGCCGCCAGCATGCCGCCCAGCCCGATGGCGAAGCGGCCGAACACCAGCGGGCGGACCAGCGGACCTGTCGGCCCCTCGACCAGGAACCGATCGACCGGCTCGGCCAGCAGCCCCGCCCGTCCCAAGACTAGGAGCGCGATCGCCGCCACACCCGCCCCGGCCGCCAGATAGGGCCCGCTCGTCTGCAGCACCGAACTGGCCCCGATCAGCAGCCCCAGGACCAGCGGCGGCGGGCCGTTGGAGGTCTCGACCAGCGGCGTCAGGGTGGGCACGACGAACAACAGGATGACCAGCAGGGCCGCCACGGTGCTGACCAGCACGAAGACCGGATAGGACAGGGTCGAGATCAGCTGTTCGCGCAGCCTGTCGCGCGAGGCCATCAGGTCGCTGGCGCGCTGCAGACCGCCCGGCAGGTCGCCCGAGGCCTCGCCCGCGGCGACGAAGGCGGCGACGAAGGCGTCCTTTGACGGCAGGTTGCGGGCGAAGGCGGCCTCGACCGCCTCGCCGCCGCCGATCTGGGCCGCCAGCTTGCGGCAGAACTCGCGCACCGCCGGCGGTGCGCCCGGCCCGCCGAGAATGCCCAGGGCCGAACGGATATCGGCCCCGGCGCGCAGCAGATCGGCGAGACTGGCCAGCAGGGCCGACAACCGGCGATCGTCGATCTTCCGGCGGGATCCGCCCTGCTCTCCGGCGCCGGCGCCGCCGTCCCTGGCGGGCTTGAGCCGCACCGGCGACAGGCCGTCGCGCCGCAGGCGTTCGAAGGCCTGCGCCTCGCCGCCGGCCTCGACCCGGCCCTTGATCCGGCGCCCGGCGGCGTCGAGCGCCACGTAGTCGAAGCGGCTCGCCCCCTCAGCCATGGACCGCCGCCGTCACTTCCTCGATGGTCGTCACGCCTTCCAGGGCCTTGGCCAGGCCGTCGCGCAGCATGCTCTCCAGCCCGCGGCGCTGCGCGTGCGCGGCCAGGGCGCTCTCGCCCTCGCCTTCGGCCACGGCCCGCAGCATCCGGTCGTCGGCCAGGAAGGCCTCGGCGATCGGCATTCGCCCCCGGAAGCCCCCGCTGCAGGACGGGCAGCCCACGGCGCGGAACACCCGGCGCGGCGCCGAAAGGCCCGCGGCCGCCAGCACCGCCTCGCCGGCCGCGTCGATCGGCGCCTCGACCCGGCAATGCGGGCAAAGCTTGCGCACCAGCCGCTGGGCGGCCGCGCCGCGGAACGCCGCCGCCAGCTGATAGGGCTCCACCCCCATGTCGCGCAGGCGCGGCAGCACCCCCAGGGCGTCGTTGGCGTGCACCGAAGCCAGCACCAGGTGGCCGGTCATGGCCGCCTGGATGGCCACCGCCGCCGTCTCCGGATCACGGATCTCGCCGACCAGGATCACGTCCGGATCCTGGCGCAGGAACGAACGCAGGGCGGCGGCGAAGGTCAGGCCCAGCTGGGCCGCCACCTGGGTCTGTGAGACGTGCTCGAAGTGGTACTCGACCGGGTCCTCGATGCTGAGGACCTTCTTGGCCGAACCGGCGAAGCTCTGCAGCATGGCGTAGAGCGTGGTGGTCTTGCCGCTGCCGGTCGGGCCGGTGATCAGGAACAGGCCGTGCGGCATGTGCGCGGCCTTGTCGAGCGGCTCCGACACCGCCGCCCCCAGTCCCAGGGCCTTCAGGTCGAGCGGCACGGCCGAGCGGTCGAGGATCCGCAGCACGGCCGACTCCCCGAACACGGTCGGCGAGGTGGCCACGCGCACGTCGACCGCCTTGCCGCCGACGACGAAGCTGGTGCGGCCGTCCTGGGGCAGGCGGCGCTCGCCCAGATTGAGGTTGGCGATGACCTTGATGCGCGACACGGCGGGGGCCGCCAGGTCGGCCGAGACCACCCGGTGCTCGATCATCCGCCCGTCTATGCGCAGGCGAATGGCCAGGTCGTGACGGCGCGGCTCGAAATGGATGTCCGACGCGCCCGCGGCCAGGGCCGCCTCGAAGACGGCCGCGACCAGACGCGCGCCGCCCCCGTCGAGCGCGCCGTCCGACACCTGGTCGATCTCGCGCTCCAGCCGGCGCTCGTCCGGCGCGTCGTCCGGGGACGAGCGCGCGGCCTGGCCGAACAGCGCATCCATGGCCCGCCGCCAGTCGGCCGGCCGGGCCACGAACAGGCTAACGGTCTGGCCGGTGGCGAAGACCAGGCCGCTCAGCGCCTCGTTGTCGAGCGGATCGCAGGCGGCGCAGATCAGGCCGTCGCGCACCCGGCGCAACGGCAGGATGCGGGCGCGGCGCAGGAACTCCTCGGAGACGCCGAGTTCGGCCGGATCGACCGCGGGCGGCAGCCGTTCGGGGCGCCAGATTTCGCAGCCGGAAACCTCGGCATAGGCCTGGGCGAGGTCGTCGTCGGCCAGCGAGCCCAGCTGGTTCAGCACCTGCTCGACCGGCTGGCCGGTGCGGGAGGCCACCAGTTCGGCCCGCGCCACGGCGGAGGCGTCGACCAGGCCGGCCTCCAGCAGGTTCTCCAGCAGCGTCGCCCGCTGGCGCGCGGTGGGATCGTTCAGCAGGCGGGTCACATCGGCCATAGGCCGGCCTCCGAAACAAGGCCGACGATCCAGGCGCCCAGCGCCAGGCTCGGGCCGAAGGCTAGGCGGCCGTCGGCGGGTCGCCGCACGAGGATCACGACCAGCGCGCCCAAGGCCGCCAGCACCAGGAACCAGGGCGTGGCCGCGCCCAGCCACAGGGCCAGGGCCGCCGCCAGCTTGACGTCGCCCAGTCCGAGCGCCTGGCGGCCGGCGCGACGGGCCAGGACGGCGCGAAGGACTAGCAGCACGACGAGGGCGGCGAGGGCGCAAGCCGCGCCTTCGGCCAGCCGGCCGCCCAGCCAGGCGAGAACCGTGCTCGCGGCGGCGACGGTCGCGGTCAGGGCGTCGGGCAGGCGCATGGTCGCCGCATCGACGAAGGAGGCCGCCAGCAGGGTCAGCCCCAGCAGCGCCAGCAGCGCGCCCCGAACGTCGGGCGCGACCGCCAGAGCCGAAACCACGACCAGCGCGCCGGCGACCTGGCCGATCGGATGCAGGGACAAAAGCCCCCCGCCCCAGGTCGCGCCGACGACGCCCGCGCCGCCGCTCGCGCCCGCGCCGGTCGCGCGCGCGCCCACGGCGGCGCACAGGCGCCCCGCCAGCAGGCCGAAGGCGGCGCCCAGCGCCAGCAGGGGCCAGTCGGCCGTCATTCAGGCCGACGCAGGTCGCGCTTGACGCCGGCGCCGCCCGGCTTGCGGTCCGCGCCGTTGCTGGAGACGTCGAAGCCCTGGCCCTCGTCGGTCAGGCGATAGATCAGCGTTTGCCCCCAAGGGTCCTGCAGGGTCTTGGCGCTCTTCACGTAGGGACCGGTCCAGGCGTCCTCGCCGGACGGCGCGTCGACCAGCGCCTTCAGCCCCTCGACCTCAGTGGGATAGCGGCCCACGTCGCTGCGGAAGGTCTCGACGGCGGCCGCCACCGAATCCAGCTGCAGCTCGGCCGCCTTGACGCGCGACCGGCCCAACTGGCCCATGAGGCTTGGCGTCAGCACCGCGGCGATCAGACCGATGATGGCGATCACAACCAGCATCTCGGTCAGGGTGTAGCCGTCGTCATTCCTGGTCATGCGCTCTTGGCCTTCTTGCCGATGCATCGATCCCCGCCCTCTCCCTGTCGCCTGAAGCTGCGCCAGATGACGGCGACGGCCTGCTGGTCGCCGCCCACGAAGCGGACGAGGCGTTCGTCCGTCCAACCTGAATCGAGCCTCGCCCGCAAGCGCCAGACCTGTCCGAGGCGGGAACCTGAGCCTTGCGTCGCCAGCCGGCCAGGCGCGGTGACTGTCGCCTCGCTCGCCTCGCCCCAGCCGGAGACCAAGGAGGCGCCGCAGGTCCGCCAGTCGGGCGCCGCCGCCAACTGGGACAGCGTCTCGGGCGAGGGATAAAGGTCGGCCAGCGCCGCCAAGCGGGCCTGCAAGGCGCGGGGATCGTCCACCCCGAGGGCCGTCAGGTCGCCCGCCGCCACGCCGTTTGCCAGTCGCAGCTTATCGCGCTCGGGTTCGGCCAGGACAGCGGCCGGACCGGCGCCGGTCTCGACGGTGAACGACAGTCGCCCTTCGCCGGCGTCGCCGACAAGCCGCGCGGCGGCTTGCTCCTGGGCGCCGGCCAGGGCGTAGTCGGCCTGCAGCATGGCCATGTCGCGCTGGGCCTGGCGCAGGGCCGAGACGCTGCGCTGGGTGACCGCGCCGGCGATCATCGCCATGGCCAGGACCACGGCGAGGGCCGCGCCGCTGACATAGCCGCCGCTCCTATCGGCCATCGGGCAGCAGCCCGCGGGCGCGCAGCTCTCGCAGATCGGCGTAGAGATCCTGCATGGTCCGCTCGGCCCCGGCCGGATCGGTGATGATCCGCGCGGTCAGTAGAACGATCAGCTCGGTGCGGCTCTCGTCCCGGCTCTGCGACTTGAACAGCGCCCCAAAGCCCGGAACGCTGCGCAGCCCCGGCACGCCGGCCTCGTTGCGGGTGCGAGTGCGGCTGATCATGCCGCCGAGCGCGACGACCGCGCCGTCGGCGATGGCCAGGGTGCTCTCCAGCTTGCGCTGCTGGATGGTCGGCGAGTCGATGCCCGAGGTGACCGTGCGGGCCACCGAGCTGACCTCCTGGGCCACCTCGAGCACGATGCGATTGTCGCCGGTGATGCGGGGGGTGACGTTGAGGATCACGCCGGTGTTGCGATAGTCGACCGTGTTGATCAGCGCCGGGTTCTCGCCCGTCGTGTTCTGGGACGACTGGGTGACGATCGGCACCTGGTCGCCGACCTGCAGGGTCGCCGACTTGTTGTCGAGCGTGACGATCTTCGGCGCCGAGACGACCTCGACGTCGGTCTTGGACCCCAAGGCGTTGATGGCCGCCTTGATGTCGCCGGTGAGGTAGGTGATCGAAAAGCCCGGATAGGTCGGGGCGACAGCGCCGCCTTCGTTGTAGATCGAGCTCGCGGTCAGCTTGCCCGATGCGCCCAGCGCCTGCCAGTCGACGCCGAACTGCAAGTCGTTGTTGAGCGTGACCTCCAGGATCGAGGCCTCGATCATCACCTGGCCCGCGGGCCGGTCGATCTCGGCCAGGATCCGTTGCATCTGCACCCAACGCGACTGGGACGCGAAGATCAGCAGGGCGTTGGCGTCCTTGTTGACGCTGATGCGCACGCCGTCCTCGCCTTCCGAGCCCGCGGTCACCCGCGTTCCGCTCGTCGTCGGGGCGATGCTCGCAGCGGCCGTTCCGCCGCCCGTGGCCGCTCCGGCCGTCCCGCCGATCATCGACGAAGAGAGGCTGGAGCCGCCGTTCGAGACGCCGCTGCCCGCGAACCCGGCCTCGGCGCCGAAGGCGCTGGCCAGGGTCGCCCCCAGCGTCTCGGCCGCGACGTTGCGAGGCCGATAGACCCACAGGCTGGAGCCGGCGTCGGGCGCGGCGACGTCCAGGCGACGCACCCAGGCGCCGACCTCGTCGAGCGCCTGCGACGTGCGAGCCAAGGCCACCAGGCCGTTCAGCCGCTTGAGCGGCACCAGCGTGACCGAGGTCATGCCGCCCGCCTGCAGCAGGCGCTCCAGCTCGCCCGCGGCGGTGGAGGCCGACACCTGGCGCAGCTCGAACCAGCGGATGCGCGAGCCCTCGAAGGCGCTGCGGTCGAAGACCTTGATGGTCTCCAGGGCTGCGTCGATCTCGGAGCCGAGGCCGCCCAGGATGATTAGGCCCTGCTTGTCGTTGACGTACAGCACCGTGTCGGCGCCGCTCATCGCCTCCAGCGCCTTGGCCACTTCGCTGGGGGCGACGAACGACACGGGCACGGCCAGCACGTCATAGCCGGCCCGGCGGCCGCGCGAGCCGTCGCCCGCCGTGCGAATAGCGCCGCCGGAACGGGCCTTGGCGCGCGGCGTGACACGAACATTGTCGCCCTCGCGCACCAGGACGATGTCGCTGGCCGCCAGCGTCGCTTCCAGCGCCTCGTATAGCTGGGCGCGGGTCAGGCGCTGCTCGATGCGGAACGACATCTTGCCGGTGACCGCCGGATCTAGGGTGTAGGCGACGCCGAGCGTCGAGCCGAGGATCTCCTCGACCACCTGGGCGATGTCGGCGTCGCGGAACGCGAAGGTATAGGTCTCGGCCCGTCCCTGCGACCAGGCGACGCTCGGCGCGGACACGCCGGCCCCGACCGGCGCCAGGGCCAACCAGATCGCCGCGGTGCTGTACTTCAAACGCTTCACGCCACGCCCCAAAGTCGAAGATTTCTCATGTGCCGCTCATCGCCGGCGCGCTGGCCGGCGGGATCGGTCCGCGCCCCGGAGGCGGACCGGTGTCGCCCTGCATCAACGGCGACGCCGCGCCGCCCGACGTTCCGGCACTCGTCTCGCCCAGCCGCACGTCGCGCAGGCCGCCGGCGGTGTCGATCGTGATCGCGCCGGCGCCGACGCTTTCGAGGGTCACCCCGTCGCGCGCCTCCCCGACCGACAGCCAGGCCGGCGCCGCGCCGCCGATCGAGACCAGCGCGGCCATCCGCCGCGCGCTGCGCGACAGGCCAAGCAGACGGACCTGCGGCTCGGGCGCCGCGGTCGCCGCGAACAGGGACGGCGCGCCGCTCCAGTCGCCGGCGCCTGGCGAGGCCACGTCGCGGCCGGCCCGCAGCCGCGGCGCGGCCTCCTCGACGGCGGCGATGCGCTCGTCGGCCATCCTCGGCCCGCCGGCGGCGGCCCAGGCCGCCACGCCCAGCGCCAGCCCGACGGGCGCGGCGGCCAGGATCAGCGTGAAACGGCGGTCCAGCAATAGAAGCGTCCTTCAAGAGTAAATCGCACCGACCCGTCCTCGCCCCGCAGGTCCACGGCGTCGGCCTGGGTCAGCATCGGCCCGCGCCGCAGGGTCTCCATCAGGCCGACGGCGCCCGCATAGGAGCCGCCGGCCTCGACCGTGAACCGCACGGGCGTCAGCGGATCGCCGAACTCGGGAGCGGCCAGGGCCACCTTCACGCGCGGATGGGTCAGGCCGGCGCCGGCGGCCATCGCTTCCAGGCGCTGGCGCGCGGCGGCCAGGTCGGCGGCCTCGGTGGACCGGCACACGGCCTCGGCCGGATAGATCGTGCTCGAGCCGCGCCCCGCCGACAGCCGCTCGGTTCGCGCCTGCATGGCGGTGACGGCTTCCAGCCGGTCCTCCAGGTCGACGGGACGCGCCAGGCTGGCCAGGCCCCAGGCGCTGACCAGGGCGAGGGTGGCGGCGACCAGGACGGCGCCCAGCACCATCAACGGCCCGGGAGTCTGCGGGCGCGCGCTCATCGACGGGGCTCAGCGGCGACCGGCTCGGCGGTCTCTGCGGCGGAACCGACGCCCCACAGCCAGACGCCGCGGCGCACCGGCGCCCCCGACCTCTGCACCGGCCGATCCGTTGCGGCGAAGGGACTGTCCTTGCCTCGGCTCTCGACGGCCGACAGGCCGGGCTCCCAGTGCCAGGCCAGGATCCTGGCCTCGGGCTTCTTGCCTCGCGCGCTCCAGGCCAGATCGGACAGCGGCGCGTCGAACCCCGGGCCGCGATCGCGATCGTCGATGGCGGCGGCCAGGCGCCTCTGCCGGCTGAGGGTCTGGGCCTTGCGCAGGTCCGAACGGGCGCCGACCTCCAGCGCCGCGAGGCGGGTTTCGGCCGCCTCGCCGGCTTGGCGGGCCACCCCCGCGCCGACCATGGCCGCGAACACCGTCAAGCCCGCGGCCAGACCGGCCAGGACCAGCTTCCGCATCCGTCGCAGTTCCTGGGCGGACGAGACGAACACCACACGATGACGCTCGCCGGCCAGCAGCGCCTCGGTCTCCAGCCGGTCGCCGACCTCGGCGCGCCGGACGTAGAAGGCGGCGAACCGCGCCGGCTGCGCCGGCCGCCAGGGCTCCAGGCGACGCAGCTGGTGGGCCATCTCGTGCATGGGCAAGGGCGCCGAATGGCGGGCCTCCAGCGCCGCGGCGCGCGCCTGCTCCCACGGCCAGCCGGCCGGAGCAGCGATGGATCGGGCGAAGACGCGCGGCTCGACGACCGCGGCTTCGGCCAGGGCTTCGTCGGTCTCGGCTTCGACGAGCTGCAGACTGGCGGGCTTGATCATGACGCGCTCCTGCACTCGCCAGAGACGGAATCGAACACGCAGGAGCCCGGCTGGACCTGCCAGATACGACCGACCGCCAGGGGGCGCTCGCCGTCGACCACCGCGATGGCCCGCAAAGCCCGACGCGGCGCGACGGCCGGCGGCCAGACCTCGTGCACGCCGCCGTCGTCGACATATTCGAACCGAGCGCGGCGCGTGGGTCCCAGCGCCAGGGAACGCTGGCGCCCCCTGGCGTCGCGAAGGTTCAGGCGCTCGCCGTCGGCCGACCGCTCGAGGTCCAGCCGGCACATGGCGCCGTGGCCGCAAGGCAGCACGGCCGAGCGGCTGGACATCTGCGCGCCGCCGCGATCGGACCAGACCGGCTCGATGGCCTGCAGATGGCGGTCCAGCCCCTGCTGCAGCGCCAGGCTCCGGGCTTGCGTCTGGACCCCGGCCGCCGACCGCTCCTGCAGGCGGCCGATGACATGGGCCGCCTGGGCCAGGCCGCCAATGGCCAGGCCGATCATCACGATCGCCGCCAAGGCCTCGGCCAGAGTGTAGCCGTCGTCGGACATCACGCCGCCTCCGGGCAGGCGCGATCGGTCGCGATCTCGTAGCGTCGACGGCTCCTGTCGCCGCGCAGCGCCACCTTCACCCGGCAGATGCGCGGACGCATGACCGGGCCGTCCAGCGGCGAAATCTCGCGCGTCCAGGCCAGGACCCCGCTGCGCCCGCCGGCGCGCCCGGGCGCGGCCGGCGCGGTCTGAACTAGGTAGCGCAGCAGCGCCTGGGCCTGGGCGAATTCGGCGGCGGCGTCGCCAGCACGACGCGAGGCCTGGGCGGCGGCCAGGGTTAGTCCAAGGCAGGTCGACAGCACGACGAGCGCCACCAGGGCGTCGATAGCGGCGACCCCCGCCTCGCCGTGCGGGTCGCAATGATTGCTACGAAAACGAATCTTACTCCCGGCTCGCATCGCCCCCGACGCGCCCGCTCCCAACCAATGCCTTCCGAAGCTTGGCACTATCATATAAGCGCAGAGCGCAACCAGCGGTTACTCGAATTTGCCTCCCAGTCTCGCTTCACGACGCCATCGAAGGGTAGCCGCGCTCGTCGCATCAGCGGCGTTTCACGCACTCCTGCTGCTGGCGATGTTCGGCCAGGCCGGCGGCGACCTGCCCCAGGCCGGCGGCGGCGAGGCGGTCGGGCCCGTCGAGCCCTACGTGGCCATCGAGCTTTCCGGCCGGGCCGGCGAGGAGCAGTCCGATCCCGCGCAGGAGCAGTCGGCCCAGATCGCCCAGCTGCTGACCAGGCTACGCCAAGCCAACCCCGAGATCGCCATCCCCGTCACCCAGACGACCCAGCCGCGCAGCTCGGCCCGCAGCCTGCTCGAGGCGGTCGAGGCCGCCCGCGCGCGCCAGAGCCGGGGCGACCAGCAGGGCGAGGGGCGCGGCAAGGGACAGGAGGATCGCGGCGGCGAAGGCGCGGGCCGCGAGATCGGCCAGGCCGCCGCAAGACCCGCGGCCGGACCGCGCTCGGCCCCGCCCACCAAGGGCAGGGGCGCCGGCGGCGGGGGCCTGTTCGGCTTCGTCGAGCCCTGCTGGAAGAAGCTGCCCGGTCGCTCGACCGTGCCCGTGCAGCTGGAAGTGACGCTCGACCGCCGTGGCCTGATGTCCACCCCGCCTCGGATCGTCCGCCCCCAAGGCGGCCCACCCAACGAAGCCCGCCTGGTCGCCGAAGCCCGAGCGATCGCCGCCCTCAGCGCGTGCCTGCCCTATACCGAGGGGCCGTCAGCGGCGGGAGGATCGCATACGGTCAGCTTTGGGGTGAGGTGAAGAGATGAACGTAGGCGACCGCAGGCTGCCGAGCGGCTAAGCACCCGCGCCATTCAAGCCTCGGTCAGGCCTACCGCACCATGCCACCAGGCCTCTGCGTTGCAACAATGCCATCGGCGATGTCCGACCACCGAGTAACGGTTCGCAACAGTGCGCCCTCAGATCGAAAAGTAGAGCGACGACGCCGCCCTCAGCGGAGAGAAAAGTGCGCCCTCGGACCGTCGAGCGAACGGTGGCGGAATGGCGCACTGCACACAAACAGTTCACGCCGTATGGCAAGTCATTGTTTTTTAAAGAACTTCAGACCAATCCATCATGGGCGCTACGGAAATCTTGCTCATAAGCCTTCGATTTTATTGAATAAATCATGCCCAGATCGCTCCAATGCAGGATTGAAGCGACGAACCAGGGATTTCAACGACTTAGACGAATTCCGTGAGCAATTACATGCCAAAAATCAGGCTGATCGCCCTCATGTTCCGGAGTTGTTCGGCCGCCGGCGCGCACTCTTTTGCGGTCACGGCGGCGGCGCGACGGGGCATCGCCGGAGCTCTGATCCGCTCGATCAGGCACTCGCATAAAGCGCATCGGTCAATTCAACCCTCAAGAATTGAACAAACTCCGTTCGATGCTAAGCTGACGGCCGTCGCAAGGAGCGCCCCGCCTGGGCCTTCGACGCGCGACGTCGGCCGCCTCCCCGTGGGAGCCCCGGAGCCGAGAGCCGCTTCAGTCTGATTGCTTCGACAAGACCCCAGGGAAAAGACCGCAGGGGAGCCGCGCGAGCTTGGAACAGCCGAGGACCCCGACCGAGTCCGCCCGGGCGCCGGAGCGCTCGCCCGAACGCTCCCCCAAACGCGCGCGGGAGCGTTAGGTCATGGCGACCTCGGCCCGCGAGGCGCGTCCGAAGGCGCGGGAAGACGGCCACGCGGCGAAGACGCGCACGCCCTCCCCGTTCCGGCAGACGGCCCGGGAGACGCCGGGATCGGGCCTGGAACCGTGCCGGGCCTGCGCGCCCGCCGAACCCTGCGGCCAGTGCGCGGCCGGCCGAAAGGCGGTGTCCGGATCGCCCTTGCGGCTGAAGCCCGGTCCAACCGCCGCGCCGACCACCGAGGCCGCCGTCCAGCGCGCCGGCTATCTGGATCGCCGGCTGGGACCGCCTGAGGCGATCCAGGTCGGCGGGGTCGCCGATCCGCAGGAAGCCGCGGCCGACCAGGTAGCCGACGCGGCGATGCGCGCGCGACGCCTCGATGCGCCCACGCCGCCGCCGGACGCCCCGGCCGACGGCGCGGGCGGGCTCAATCCCGAGGTCCGCGCGCCGATCGAACGGGCCCTGGGCCGCGACATGGGCCATGTGAAGGTGCTGGACGACGCGCCCGCCCGGAACGCCGCCGCGGCCCTGGGCGCCCGCGCCTTCGCCCGCAACGACCAGATCTGGCTGGGACCCGGCGAGAGCCCGCGCGACCTGCGCCTGATGGCGCACGAGGCCGCCCACCTGGCGCAAGCCGAAGGGCCCGGCGCGCCCTTGCGCCGCCAGGTTCCGGACTCTGCCTGCCAGGCGCCCGACGCCAGCGGCTACAGCTTCATCGGTCCCGAGCCCGCCCCCGCCGCGCCATCCACCCTGCCCTCCCAGGTGGAGGTCAGCAGCGCGCCGATGCCGGGCGTCAGCGCCTCGCCCGTGACGATCCAGCTGGAGGAACCGATCCTATCCAGCACGGCGATCACCTACTACGCCATCCCGCTGGCCCTGACCGACGGAGCTGGAGGATCGGGCGGGGCGCAGGTCTGCTGGCCGCGCGACCGCGACGACGCCGGGACAAGCGGGGCGACCTCCGGCCCGTCCACCTCGCCGCACAGCCTGCCGTACGCCGCGCCGTTCTCGATGCCCGTCGCCATCGACGGGGTGGCGCTGGAGGTAGTGCGGGTCACCGACACCTTCGTTATCGTCAGCAACTATCACCACCTGGCCGTCGGAGCCGGGGCGACCACCATCCTGGAGACGGCCCAGGGCGTGCGCCTGATCGACGCCGGGGTCGGCACCGACGGCGGCGCCGACATCAGCGCCGCCATCGCCGACCGGGTCAGCGGGATCCTGAACGGTCGCCCGATCGCCGAGGTGATGATCACCCACCTGCACGCCGACCACACCAACCTGCTGCCCGAACTGGCGCGACGCTTTCCAATCGGCCGGCTGCGAGTCAACGCCCTGCAGTTCGCCGATCCGCGCTTCCGCCGGCTGCTGGCCAACATCGCCACGGCCCAGACCGAGGGCGTCACGCGCCGCGCCGGCGCCGCCTTCGACGCCCAACGCTCGACCTGGGAGAGCACGGAGGGCAGCCAGATCGCCGACGTCGCCACGCGGGAGGCCGCGTTCCAGACCGCCCGCAGCGCCTCGATCGCCACGCAGCTGCGCAACCTGGCCGCCACCCCCACCCAGGTGGAGCTGCTGGTGCCGGACGGCGGCCGCCTGGTGGCCACCAGCGCCCCGCTCGGCGCCCTGCCGGAGCTGGGCCCGGCCGACGCCAACCCCGTGGTCCAGGGCCTGCGCCGCGTGGGCGGTCCGGGCGAGATCTCGGACACCGCCTTTGTCGATCCCGGGACGGGCGATCAGTTGCGGCGGCAACAGAGGCGCACCGCCTCGGACCCGACCAAGGAAGTGCCGGAAAAGGTGATCGACACGGCCTCGACGAGCTACGTGATCGACCTTCCGAACGGCAACAGGCTGATGGTCGTGCCCGATGTGCGGACAAGCGACCTGCGCCGCCCCGTCGACGACAGCAGCGGCTCCCGTTCGGCGCTCGAGAGGGCCTTGGCGGAGGTCGGCCATCCCGCCCGGTTCCAGGCCTGGAACATGACCCACCACATGCAATCGGGCTGGGTCGCCGGCAGCGCGCCGCATGTCAAAAGCGCCGCCGAGCTGAACAGTTTCGTCGAGCTGATCCACAATGTTCGGGAGATTCAGCGCGCCCAAAGACCCGCCGGCGGCGCGGCGCCGGCGGACATGGTGGTGGTCTCGGCGCAGCACGACGCGCTGACACGCTCGCTGGTCAATCCCGGCATGGTCTGGTTCCTGCGTAGCCTGGGTTTCGAGGTGTTCCTGGCCGCCTCGCAACAAGACATCCGGCTGATCGAGGCCACGACGGCCGGCGGGCAAAGGGTCAGCGGCGTATCGGGCCTGCCCGCCGGAGGCCTGCGCCCGACCGACCCCCTGCTCATGCGCACGGAAGAGGCCGTGCGAAATCTGGACGCCCAGATCAAAACCCTCGACCGCGCGGTTGCGCCAGGGACCGGCCAAAGAGCGCGTGTCGCGGCGCGCGACGCGGCCCTTGTCGATCTCAGAGCGGCGAAGACCGCGATCACCACCGCTCGTGACGCCTATATTCGCGTCGCCAGCCAGACCCTCTGGCGCGGGGTTCACGACACCACCCGGCCCGCCGTCGCGCCCGATCCGGCCCAGCCGCTGCCCGAGGCCATGGCCACCGCCGAGGCCAGGCTGCGCACGGCCATGCAGACGACGGAGCTGAGGAACTTCACGCCGTCCGAGCCAAGCCCGACGCCAGTGATCAACGACACGGCCCTGGTGATCCTGCGTCAGCAAGCCGGCTCGACGATCGACGCTCCGGCCCGGGCCATGCTGGAATCCATCCAGCGCGCCGACGCCCTGCGCGTGCGGATGCAGGCCGCCGACGCCCCGCCGACACTGCGCGCCGACCTGGCCGTCGAGCTCGGCGTCTATCGCGGCCTGGTCGAGACCCAGCGCGCCACCGCGCCCGAAGCCAGCCGCCCCGTGCTGGAGGAGGAGTTGCTGCACACCGACCGCGAACTGCGGTCGCTGATGAATCCGAACGCCGCAGAGGGCGAGGCCGTCTTCTCGCGCGAACCCGGCACCGGTCGCCTGATCGAGAACCGCGTCGTGGTCGTGCCGGGCCAAGGCCCCACCGGGGCCGACCGCGCCCGGGCGGCCGCTGAGACGGCGGGACGCCCCCTGGGCGCGCTGATGGTGTTCCAGACGATCCGGGGCGAGGCCAACCTGCTGGAGGCCCAGGCCACCGGCCGCGCCACCACCGCCCAGACCCTGGTCGGCTCGGTGCACAGCGCCGGCAACGTGGCCATCGGCGTGCGGATGATGCAGGCCCAGCATGTCAGCCCGGGCGTATTCGTGGTGATGTCGGTGCTGAACGTCACCCAGACGGCGCTGGGCGACTACGACACCGACGCGCAGCGCGCCCAGTCGGTGGCCCACAGCGCGATCGAGGAGAGCGTCACCCTGGGCCTGATGGCGCTCAGCCAGGTCATGATGCGGTCGGGCAACGGCTATATCGTCCTGGCCGGCTTCGGCGTCATGTTCCTGACCGGGCCGATCATGGGGCTGTTCGAGCGGGCCGGCGTGTTCGACGCCGTCGAGCGCGTCACTGAATTCCTCCCCTCGGAGGTGACCGCCGCCACCCAGCATCTGCGGCCGCTGATCACCGACTACACCGCCCTGATCGGCGCCATGGAGCTGGCCCGCCGCGACCCGGCCGAGCTTCGGTCTATGGGCGCGGCCGATCCCGAAGCCGTGCGCTCCAGCGCCACCACCGACATCGCCGCCTATCGCGCGCGCGTGGTCGCCAAGGAGACCGAACTGCTCACCGCCTTCGACGCGGCCTACACGCGGGCCGCGGGCGACTATGCCGGCCTTCATGAACTGGACACGCTGCGCCGGCAGTTCCTGGAGATGCGCCTGGAAGCCCATCGCGGCGACGATCGCAACACCGAATCCGCCCAGACCGCCCTGGCCGCCTTCGCCCGCATCGACACCGGCCTGTCGATGGACCAGATGACCGCCGACCAGATCAACGGCCTGCCGCAATGGAGTCGGCTGGACACCGAACTGACCGAGCTTTCCGACCTGCTGGGGGCCAGCCACGTCGACTGGGAGTCGGTGCGCCAGAAGGAGACCGAGGTCGAGCAGGTGATGCGCAACGCCCGCTATCGCCTCTATCCGCAACAGCACGGCCTGCGCAGCACGCCCATGCTCTCGCCGGGCGCGCCGGGTCGCGAGGCCTATGAGGCCAAACTCCGCGACGCCGAGTCCCGCCTCACCGTGCTGGAAAGCCGCATGATGCGCGTGGGCCAGGCCGGCCGCGCAGACGCCACCCTGCCCATGGACGAAGGCGTCATGACCCCGGCGGTCGTCGAAGCGGCTCTGGCCGCCTACATCCAGGCCCTGGCCGACGCGCCGCCCCACCCGGATCCGATCGCCCTCTATCGCGACACCGGCGCGATCGATTCCTACCGCGTCTTCGTGCGCGACCATGACGACTACGCCGCCTATCTGGAGCGCCTGCGCGCCATGGAGACCGGACTGCAGGGCATGATCGCACGCCTGCCCCGCACGCCTCAGTCGGAGGAGGCGCCCATACGCGGCGCCTCGCCCCTGCCGCTGCGCGTGCAGGGCGCGATCAGCCGGCGCAGCCAGCAGTTGGGCCTGGTGTTCCTGCCCGAGCTGGACACCTTGAACGCCGCCGGCCGCGAGCGCGACATCCACCGGCTCGCCGGCCTGCTGGGCGAACCGGACGGCGCTCATCCCCTGACCGCCAACGAACAGGCGGCCCTGGCGAGCGGCGAGCTGGAGGACCAGGCCGGCCAGATGACCACCATCACAAACCAGCTCCAGAAGATCCAGGGCGTGCACACCAGCGACGATCCGCAGTCCGTCGTCGGCGGCGTCTATCGCGTCGAAGGCTCGATCGACGAGATCGACCTGCTGATCATCAGCATCCCCCGGGGCCATGTGTCGGCGTCCGACAACGTGCTCGTCGGCATCCAGCCCGGCTCGGAGCGCGAGGTCATGACCGGCGGGGGCCACAGGATGGCGGTGCAGGTCGTGCCGCTGAACGCCGCGGCGGTCCGGCGCCTGGGCTCGGGCGGACGCACCCTCTTCCGCAACCAGCTCCGTCCGGTCACCCTCGCCGAGCTTCAGGCCGCCCAGCCGACGGCGGCGGCCACGCCCGCCGCGACCCGCGAAGACACGGTCCCCACCCCATGACACCGGCTCTCGAAGCTCTCTACGCCTTCGACATCGACATGGGATCGGGCCGGCGCGCGACCGTCCGGCTGCGCACGCCCACGGTCGCCGAGATCGTCCGCCTGGCCCTGCCGCCGGAAGAGCGCACGCCCCAGGCGGCCGGACGGGTGCTGATGCTGGAACTGGACGCCCTGATCGACACGCTCGCGGGCCATCGACCATCGGAGGCGGAACTGGCGGCCATCGTCGAGGATCCCGAGCGGCTGGGGGTCCTGCTGCACGTGCGCAACACGGTCTATGACCACCTGGCGTTGGAGGGGCGGGTCCTGGCGCTCTGCCCCCATTGCGACCACGGCCGCGCCGAGCTGGACCTGACCTTCTATTGGCTGGCCCTGCGGCTGCCGCCCTGGACCTTCACCGACCAGGGCGTCCTGCTCAAACCGTCGCTCCTGGCCTCGCCCCTGTCCTCGGGAGGCCGACCGGAAGGCTGGCCGCGCGCCCGGGGCTTCGACGTCTTCCACCCGGACGCACCCGACCTGCGCGCCGTGCGGTCCCTACAGACCCTTGAGGCGCGGATCCGCGAGCAGGAGGCCTGGCTTCTGTGGGCGCCGGAGGGGGATCGCCCGCCGCAAGGACGCGAGCACTGGCGTCCAAGCCCGGCTTTCTCGGCCATCCTGCGCCTGGCCATCGCGCTGGAGACCACGCCCGACGTCGTCGACAGCATGTCCGTCGGGGCCTTCTTCTTCCTCGACCTGCTCCACTTCGCCCTGGCCAACGCGGACGTCGCCGCGCCGGAGCGGGCGGCGGTCCGATGCCCGGTCTGCGACGGCCGCTTCCTGCCGGTTTTCTGACCGCGCGGCGCGCGTCAACCTTGTGGTGCAATTTATTCATTGAAACGCATAGCGCGCATGTCTACGGTCACTGGGTAGCTTTCAAGAAAACAGACACCAACCCGCCCTCCGGCGCGGGAGCGCTCGGACCAAGGTGCGGGGGGCGGTAGAATGTCGATCGCGGGCTGCGGCCAGACCCTTGTCGATCTGCTGACGGCTCGGCTGACCGAGAGCGGCCGGATCGGCGACTACAGCGTCAACCTGATGGCGCCGCGCGAGATCGCCAAGGATCTGCAGAACACCATCGCCCTGATCCTCTACCGCATCGACGTCGACCAGACGCGCCGCCACGTGACCTTGCCGCGCATCGCGCCCACCGCCCCGGCCCGCACGGCGCTGGGCCTGGAACTGCGCTACCTGCTGGCCGTGTGGGGCAAGTCCTCCGCGGCCGGCGAGCAGGTGATGCTCGGCGACTGCATGGACATCCTGGACCGCAACGCGGTGATCTCCGGTCCGCTGCTGTCGCCCGGCTATGCATGGGAACCGCACGACGCCCTGAAGCTGTCGATCGACTCGGTGTCGGTCGACGACATGTGGCGGCTGTGGGACGGCATCGACGCCTCCTACCAGTTGTCGGTGCCCTATCTGGCGCGGACCGTGCGGCTGCCGCCGACCGAAACGGCCGACGCCCCGATGACCGACACCCGCACCCTGGTCTTGGCGGGCGGGGTGTCATGAACGATCTGCTCGAACAGCATCCGCTGGTCTGGGCCGCCCAACGCGCTCCCGATCGGGTGGTCGCCGTCGGGGTGCTGGGCGTGCGTCCGCTGCTCTATGTGGGCGAAGGCGTCGCGGGCCGCCCGCCCGTCATAGAGGACCTGAGAGTGGTCGCCGTGGGCGCGCCGGAGACGCCGATCTTCCACGCCGAGACCGGCCTCTACGGCTTCCTGCGCCTGCCGCCGGGGCCCCGGCGCATCGAGATTTCCGACCCGGCGCAGCGCTTCATGCCCTGGGCGACCATCGTGCAGGTCCCCGACCGCGCCGCCATCCGCGCGGCCCTGGAGCGCGGCGCTCCGCCGCCTTCCACGCCACGCCCGGCCCTGATCGACCTGGCCTTGCGCCGCGCGCCCGCGACGGCGCTTCCCCCGGGCCTGACCGCGGTGTGGGGCGTGGTGCGCGAGACGACCGGCAAGCCCGTCCCCCTGGCGCGGATCTCCTGCGCCACGGCCGGCGGCGGCGAGGTCGTGGCCTATTCGGCGCGCGACGGCGCCTATGTGCTGGTGCTGCCCGCCGAGAAGCCCAGCTCCCTGGCCGAGCCGCCCAAGTTCGTCTTCCCCCGCGCCCTTGCCCTGCACGCGCCCAAGGCGGCCCTGGCGGCGGCGATGGCGGGACAAAGCTTCGTCGGCGCCATGCCCGCCGACCTCGACGACCTCAACCTCACCGATCCCGCCGGACCGTTCCTGGCGCGCAATCACCGACTTCGGAACTTGGCCGGCGCAGTGCTGGCCGGTCCCCACCCCGACCTGCCCGTTCAGGCCGGCCAACGCACCCGCTGGGACATCGAGCTCCTGCCCTAGCCCCCTAGAGGAGACGCGTGCATGCCCGAGTACCTATCGCCTGGCGTCTATGTCGAAGAGACCAGCTATCGCGCCAAGTCCATCGAGGGCGTGGCCACCTCGACCGCCGGTTTCGTCGGCCAAAGTCGGTTCGGCCCGACCGCCGGCGCACCGACCCTGGTGACGAGTTTCGAGGACTACCAGCGCTATTTCGGCGACGACGCCGACCTGCTGCTGGGCGGTACGCCGACGATCAACCACCTGGCCCACGCCGTGCGCCTGTTCTTCATGAACGGCGGCGCCCGCGTCTATATCAGCCGTATCGCCAACCCTCCCGGCGGCGGGACCCTCGACGACATCACGGCCGCCTCGGCGCCCCTGGTCACCTCGGCCGGGAACGTCGTGCTGCGCGCCCGCTATCCCGGCCTGGCCGGCAATCTGCGCCTGCGCGCCCAGGCCTTGCGCAGCGGCAACCTGCGCGTCGTGCAGGGCGGAACCGCCACGGTCACCGGCGTCCAGCCGGGCGACGTCCTGGAGGTCTCCACCGGCACGGCGGCCAAGAACCGCATCGTGCGCGGCAGCACAGCGCCCGCCGGCTCGCCCGGCGATCTCCTGACCACCGACCCGGCCCAGTTGGCCGCCGTGTCGTTCGACAGCAACAACCGGCCGGTGCTCACGGCCCAGACCGGCGTGGTCGACCTTGCGACCGTGACCTTCGCCCAGAAGGTGTCGCTCTCCCTGTCGGTCGAACCGAACGGCGACGGCACCACCGGCTCGCGGGCCGATGTCCTGCAGAACCTGTCGGCCCATCCCGACAGCGCCCAGTTCGTGGGCACGGTCCTGCGCACCGAGGACTGGTCGATCCCCGTCGAGGCGCCGTCCGACCGGTCCAACCGCATCTGGTTCGACATCCCAGCGCTGTCGGACACAGCCACCGACCGCGCGGAGTTCGCCGCCGGCCTGCTGCGCGCCCTGGTCGACGGCTCGCCCTTCGCCCTGACCGGCGGCGGCGACGGGATCGCCGCCACGGCCACCGTCTTCTCCGGCGGCGGCAGCGGGCACGACGCCAGGGGCCTGGCGGCCCTGGCCGACCGGGACGACATCGCCATCGTCGCCGCGCCCGGTTCGGCCGCCCTGGCCGACGCCGACGATCGCCAGGCGGTGCGCGACGCCCTGATCGCCCACTGCACCAGCCTGAAATACCGCTTCGCCGTTCTGGCCGGGGACCAGGGGGCCGACGCCTCCTCGATCCGCGAGGTGCGCGGCGTGCACGATTCCAGCTACGCGGCGCTCTACTATCCCTGGCTGGTGGTCCCCGCGACCAGCGGCCCGCGCGACACCATCCAGCTGTCCCCCGAGGGGGCGGTGATCGGGGCCTATGCCCGCACCGACATCGAGCGCGGCGTCCACAAGGCCCCCGCCAACGAGACCGTGTTCGGCGCCCTGCGGTTCAGCCGCAGCGTCAACAAGGGCGAGCAGGACGTGCTGAACCCCGAGGGGATCAACTGCCTGCGGTTCTTCGAGGGACGCGGCAACCTGATCTGGGGCGCGCGCACCATGAGCAGCGACCTGGAATGGATCTATGTCAACGTCCGGCGGCTGTTCATCTATCTGGAGCACTCGATCGACCGAGGCACCCAGTGGGCCGTGTTCGAGCCGAACAACGAGCAGCTGTGGCTCAAGATCCGGCTGACCATCGAGAGCTTCCTCTACGACGCCTGGCGTAGCGGCGCCCTGATGGGGACCAAGCCCGAGCAGGCCTATTTCGTCCGCTGCGACCGCACCACCATGAGCCAGTCCGACCTCGATAACGGGCGGCTGATCTGCCTGATCGGGGTCGCCCCGACCAAGCCCGCCGAATTCGTCATCTTCCGCATCGGTCAGTGGACGGCCGAGGCCTCCATCATCTGACCGCCCATTCTTCGACTGAAAGAGACGCGCCATGGCTGTTCAGCGTGACGACCCTTACGGTCCGTTCAATTTCCGCGTGACCATCACCCCCGGCACCGGAGCGGAGATCAAGGCCGCCTTCTCCGACGTCTCGGGCATGAGCGCCGAGATCACCCACGCCGACTATCGCGTGGGCAGCGATCCGGTGAACCACGTCCGCAAGATCCCGCTGATGAACAAGGCGGGCGACGTGACCTTCAAGCGCGGCCTGGTCGGCTCGCTTGACCTGTTCCAGTGGCTCAAGGCCGCCAAGGACGGGACCATCGCCGCCAAGGCCAGCATCGTCATCGAGCTGCTGAGCGAGGATCGCAGCGCGACGGTGGCGACCTGGCAGCTGACCAATGCCCGCCCCCAGAAGTGGACCGGTCCCACCCTGGCGGCCAAGGGCGCCACGGACGTGGCCATGGAAGAGCTGGTCGTGGTCTGCGAAGACATCGCCTACGCGTGACGCCATGGACACCGCCCCCCGAAACGACGGCGGCGCGTTCACGGGCGCGCCTTACAGGACCGGTTCGCCGCCGGGTCTGTACGAGCAGTTGGCGCGCCCCCAGCGTCCGCGACGGGTGCGGCTGAGCACGGCGGCCTTCGTCGGCCTGGCCGAGCGCGGCCCGGTCAACACCCCGACGCTGGTCACGTCGATGCCGGCCTTCCGGGCCCAGTTCGGCGCGGCGGCCGGCGGCCTGCTGTTGCCGCAGGCGGTGGGCGCGTTCTTCGCCAATGGCGGACGCCAGTGCGTCGTCGTGCGGTGCCTGGACGCCGCCAAGGCGCGCACCGCCCGCCTCGCCCTGCCGGGCCTGACCACCGATGGCGCGATCGCCGCCCGCAACCCCGGCGCCTGGGCCAATCGCCTGAGCCTGCGCACGATGGTGAAGCGACGCGCCCTGCCCCTGCGGCTGGCCCCGGTCGGCGATCCCGCCTGGCCCGAGGGGGGCCTGATCGCCCCGGCCCATCGCGCCCGGCCCGGCGTCACCCTGCGCCTGGTCGGCGGATCGCCGCCCACGGGCCTGGTGATCCGCATCGCCGCCGCCGCGACGCCCCGGCGCGGCGTCACCGCCGTGACGCTGGACGCCGCCCTCGCCCCCGCCTTCTCCGACCCGGCCCTGCTGGCGGGGGCCGAGGAGCTGCTGGTCCGCCTGGACGTCGACCTGGGCGGAACCCTGGTCGAACGCTGGGACGACGCCGCCCTGCATCCCGATCATCCCGACTTCCTGCCGCGCCTGATCGGCCGCCGCGCCGCCAGCGAGGCCCTGCTGGCGCCCCGCCTGTCGGCCGGCGAGGAGCCCGACTCCGCCTGGGGCGACCAGGATGATCCCGCCGGTTCGGAATTCATCCGGCCCAGCCTGCTGCTGCGCGACGTCGCCCTGACGCCCAGCGCCGCCCTGCTGACGACGCCGGACGGCCTGACGTTCCACGCCCTGGACCTGGTCGCGCCCGACAGCGGCGAGGACGCCCGCGCCACGACCACCCGCGACCACTTCTTCGCCCCCACGCCGGGCGAGCCGAGCGACGCCGCGAGCGGCCTGCTGACCTTCGCCGATCGCCCGGGCGGCCTGGATGTCCTGGCGGTCTGGGACGAAACCCAGCCCACCGATCCGATCGCCCTGGTCGCCATGCCCGACCTGCTGCATCCGACCCCGCCGGACGACGCGCCCGAGCCCGCGCTCGCCGACGATACGCCCTGCTTCGGCGTGTGCGTCCACACGCCCGAGCCGAACGCCTCGGCCGTCCTGCCCTATCCGCAGCTGGGCGCGAGCCTGGACAACCTGCGCACCGCCCAGGACCGGCTGACCCGGCATTGCGAGGCGACGGGCGGCCGCATCGCCCTGCTGGACCTGCCGCCCGGCCTGGCCGCCGGCGACATCATCGGCTGGCGACGCGCCCTGGCGTCCGACCGCGCGGCCCTGTTCGCCCCCTGGCTGCGCGCCTCGCCGGTGGGCGATCCCCTGGGCGCGGCGATCGTCGCCCCTCCCTCTGCGGCGGCGGCGGGGCTGATCGCCCGCGTCGAGGGGCAGGTCGGCGTCTGGGCCTCGCCCGGCGCACAGACCCTGGCGGGCGTCTTCGGCCTGGCCGAGGATCCCGGACTGCCCGAGGCCGGCTTCCTGCACGCCGAACGCATCGACGTCATCCGCAAGACGGAAAAGGGCGTGCAGCTGATGGGCTCGCGCACCACCGCCCTGGATCCGGACTGGACCCACATCAATGTCCGCCGGGTGATCGACTGGCTGAAGGCACAACTGGCGCTGGACCTGACCTGGGCGACCTTCGAGCCGAACAACCCCGCCCTCTGGCGCGCCATGACGAATACGGCGACGACGCGGCTGCGCGGCCTGTTCGACGCCGGCGCCCTGGCCGGCGACACGGCCGCCCGATCCTATTTCGCGCGCTGCGACGCCACGACCATGAGCCGGCACGACCTGGACCAGGGCCGGGCGATCATGCTGGTGGGCGTGGCTCCCGCCGTCCCGGCGGAATTCCTGGTCTTCCGCCTGATCCGCGACGGCGGCGAAAACCCCAGCGTGGGGGCGTTCGGATGAGCGAAGACGCCCTGCTGACCCGCTTCAACTTCCTGGTCGACATCTACGCCTCGCAGTATGGCGGCGACACCGGCCTGGCCCAGGGCGCCCAGGGGGCGTTCAGCGAGGTGACCGGCCTCGAGCTGACCCTGGAGCCGGTGACCTTCCGCGAGGGCGGCTATCACGCCGGGCCGCGGCAGCTGGTCGGCAAGACCACGGCGACGCCCCTGGTCCTGAAGCGCGGCGTCTCGCTGGACGCGGCCTTCTGGGAATGGATCGGGCGCTGCACCGACGGCGGCTATCCCCTGCCCTATGTCAGCGGCGCGATCCACATGCGCCCCGCCGACGGCGAGGCGTCCGGCGACCAGGCCAGCTGGTCGTTCGTCAACGGCATCGTGACCAAGGTCAAATCGGCGGACCTCAACGCCGTCGACCCCAAGGACGCGCCGATCGAGGAACTGCACATCGTCCACGAAGGCCTCTCGCGGGGGGCCGCATGAGCGCCGCCCTCAAACGCGCCAAGCTGACGCCGTACAACACGGCCGGCACGACGCTGCAGACCGACAAGGTCATCAAGTTCGACTTCAATCCCGAGACCCTGACCCTGAAGGTGACCACGGGCCAGCAGCAGGATCGCGGCCGCCGTGGACGTCAGCAGGTGCAGAGCGTCGGCGCCTCATCGGCCACCCTGGCCTTCGAGGCGATCTTCGACACCACCCGTCCCAAGGACAACGACGTGGTCGAGGACGGCGACCTGAACGACGACACCGCCCTGGACGTGCGTCGCCGCACCAAGCCCATCGCCGACCTGCTGGCGGCCGTCCCCCAGCCCGGCGGCGGGAGCGGCAAAAGCAGCAGCGGCGGGGGTGGCGGCAAGACCGACAAGTCGCCCTGCCGCGTGCAGTTCCAGTGGGGCAACATCCTGTTCGACGGGGTGATCACCTCGCACCAGGAGACGTTCGACTTCTTCGCCCCATCCGGCGTGCCCCTGCGCAGCAAGGTCCAGCTCACCCTCAGCGAGCAGAACTTCAACTATGCGGTCGACGCCGACGACCTGTCGCGGGCGACGGCCGATCCGCCGCCGGCCAACGCCCGCGACGCGGCGACGGCGGCCGACGCAGACAGCCTGTTCGACCTTGGTTCGGGCGAGCTCTCGCTGGGCTTCTCGGCGAGCGCCAGCTTCGACCTGTCGCTGGACGCCAGCTTCTCGCTCTCGGCCCAGCTGGGCGTGTCCGTCGACTTCGGCGTGTCGCTGGACGCCGGCTTCAGCCTCGACGCCTCCGCGGCGCTGGACGTGTTCGGCAGCGCGGCGCTGTCGGCTACCAGCGGCGTGTCGGACGTCGGCCAGGCCGGGCTGGGCCGCCTGGCGCCGCCGGTCCGCGCCCCGGCCGGCGCGACCCAGCCCAGTTCGCCCTGGGCCCCCGACGGGCCAAAGCCGGGCACCTCGGCGGCCGGCCTGGCCAGGACGGTCAACGCCCTGCGCGCCAGCGGCGCGGCCGGCGGCCGGCCTGGCGGTCCGGCCCCTCCGGGCGGCGCCGGCGGTCCCGCACCGACCGCCCTGCCGGTGCGAGGCTCACCGCCTCCCGCCCTGCCCCGCGCGCCCATGCCGATCGACGGAACCGTCTATTCCGGCGCCCGGATGACGCCCCAGTCCATCCAGGACGGCCGCCGCCGGCCCAGTTGGGAAGCCTTGCCCGGAAGGGCGGCGACGCCCATGGCCCGCGCCGCGCCCAGGCATCGATCCGGCGGCTGCGGCTGCCGCCAGTGTCGGGAGCATTGAGCCATGGGCGTCACCATCGGCGAAATCTCCAGCGAGCTCGTGGTCGATCCGTCGAAGGAACGGAGCGGCGGCGGCGAGGCGGGGCCCGCGCCCGCCCAGGAGGTGCGGGTCGAGGAACTGCGCGCCATCGTCCGTGAACTGCTGGTCGAGGAACTGGAGCGCTACCTGCGCCTGGCGGTGGACCGATGAGCGCCGACGGCGGACAATTCCTGTCCTCGGGCCAGCCCATCTTCAAGGTGGACGGCCGGGAGATCGCCGCGCTCGGCCGAGGCTGCTTCCGCCTGGAGACCCACGCCGACGACACGGGCCTGTCGAGCCTGGAAGCCGTCTTCCTGAATCTGGATCGCCCATCCGAGGGCAAGCCCGTCGACTTCCTGTATTTCGACCGCCAGGTGCTTGACCTGGGCAAGGCCATCGAGATCGCCTTCCAGCCCGCCGGCACGGCCGTCACGGTGTTCAAGGGCGTGATCACCGCCCTGGGCGGCGAGTTCCCCGAGGCGCGCGAACCCGAGCTGGTGCTCCACGCCGAGGACGCCCTGGCGCCGTTGCGCATGCGGCGGCGCACCCGGGTGTTCGAGAACGCCAGCGACGCCGACATTCTGCAGCAGGCGGCCTCCGACTCCGGGTTGACCCCCACCGCCCAGGTCGACGGGCCGAGCTACGTGCAGCACCTGCAGGTCAATCAGAGCGACCTGGAGCTCCTGCGCGAGCGCGCGGCGGTCAGCGACGGCCTGCTGGTCCTCGACGACCGAGCCCTGACGGTGGAGGCGCGCAGCGCCGCGGCCGATCCGCCGATCCGCATGTCCAACTACAACGAGCTGCTCCGCTTCACCGTGCTGGCCGACCTGGCCCATCAGCGGACCAAGGTCCGGGTGCACGGCTGGGACGTGTCGGCCAAGCAGGCGATCCACGAGCAGTCGGGCAGCGACGACGCCCGCGCGGCGGCGGGATCGGGCGGTCGCACGGGACCGGAGATCCTGGCCGACATCTGGCCGGAGGTCGTCGAGGACCTGCACCTGGAGGCGCCGGCCACGCCGGACGAAGCCCGCGCCCTGGCCAAGGGCGCCATGCAGCGCCGGGCCCGCAACTTCGTGCGAGGCCGGGGCGTGGCCAACGGCGATCCCAACCTAAAGGTCGGAAGCCGGGTGGAACTGGTCGACATCGGCGCCTTCTTCTCGGGCGTCTACCAGCTGACCTCGGTCCGGCACGCCTTCGACATGAGCTACGGCTACCGCACCCACTTCGAAGCCTGCCGCGCCGAGCTGGGAGATCCATCATGATCGCGCGCGACCCCAAGGGCGTCGTCCTGCCGTTCGCCCGCCCTCGCCTGGCCGGCGTCTATCCGGCCCTGGTCCGCGATGTTCAGGACCCGGATCAACAGGGCCGAGTGAAGATCGAGCTGCCTTTCGTCGGCGACGACGACGGTCCGTCCGCCCAGGCCTGGGCGCGGCTGTCCACGGCCCTGGCCGGCGCCTCGCGCGGGACCTGGTTCATTCCCGAGCCCGGCGACGAGGTGCTGGTGGCCTTCGAGGCGGGCGATCCTCGGCGGCCAGTGGTGATCGGATCGCTCTGGAACGGCGAGGACTCGCCGCCGGAGACGATGAACGCCAACAACGACGTGCGCAGCTTCACCTCGCGGTCGGGCCACAAGCTGACCTTCGACGACACCGACGGCGCGACCAAGGTCCAGGTCAAGACCCAGGGCGGCCACGAGCTGACCCTGGACGACGCCAGCGGCGGCAAGATCACCGTCAGCCACTCCAACGGCGCCAGCGTGGTCATCGACGCGGCCGGCAATGTGAAGATCACCGCCAACGCCAACTGCGAGGTGCAGGCCGCGATGGTCAAGGTGACCGCCTCCATGGTCACCGTGGACGCGGCGATGTCGAAGTTCTCGGGCGTGGTCAAGGCCGACACGGTGATCACCAACAGCGTGGTCTCGTCCTCCTACACCCCCGGCGCCGGGAACGTGTGGTGAGCGCCGCCCTGGCCCCGGCGCGCCGGCTGACCGTGCCGGCCACACGCAGGGATTCGCGCGAGATCCTGGTCACCGCGCCGCCCTTCTTCCTGCGCGACCCGGCCGCGCCGCCGACCAGCGATCCGGCGCTCGCCGCGAGCCCGCCCCTGTTGTCGTTCGATGGGGCGGACTTCATGGAGGACTTCCTGGCCGGGGCCGCCGCGCCCGAGCGCCTGCCTCGCCTGCTGGCCTGGCGCGACTGGGCCGAGCCGCCGGCCTCGATGCTGGACGCGGTCGGAACCCGGCTCCATCCGACCTCGGTGCGGCGCGCCCCGCCCCTGGCCATCGAGCCGGAGACCGAGGCGGCCGGCGTGCTCGACCCCGACGGGGTGCCGCATGGCGACCCGGCATGGCTGCGCAAACTGTACCTGCCGTTGCACCTGCGCTTCACCCTGGTGGCCTTCGACCTGCTGTGCGAGCGCCAGGGCTGGCCCCGGGTCGCCAAGTCCCGGATCCTGGGCTCGGGCGCGGTGGTGCGCCGGCTGGTGCGCGATCCCGCCGGCGAGCGCTGGGAAGACTGGATCAGCGTCGACGGCAAGCGCGGCGTCTGGTTCGAGCTGGCGGGCGGCCTGCCCGCCGATCCCGAAGCCATTCCCGACGCCGCCTGGGGCGGACAGGACGCGCCCCTGAAGGCGCGGCTGGAGCTGAAGGCCGAGACGCCCCTGCCCAAGGCGCTGGACAGCGCGCGGCTGTCGCTGCTGCCCGCCACGGTGGCCGGCGCGGCGGCCCACACAACGCTCTATGGCCTCCTGCCGGTGCTCTCGGCCGCCGAGCAGGCCCAGGACAAGGCCCCTCCGGCCCTGGCCGCCGACATCGCCGCGGCCATGGCCGCCGAAACCGACGCCCGGCTGACCACGGCCTGGTCCGACGCGCCCGGCCAGCGCGCCGCCATCCGCGCGGCGCTGTCCAATCTGCTGGCCCTGACCGTGACGCCCAGCGCGCCGACGGACGGCCAGGTCGCCGCCGCGCGCAACTCCATCCTGTCGTTCGGCATGATCCCCAGCTCGACCCTGGACACGACCCTGCGAGACGTGGTGCGCAAGGTGATCGCCGACGGCTTCGCGGCCCTGGCGCCGTCGGCGGGCGTGATCGGCCCGACCGGCGCGGCCGCCACCTTCTGGTCCAACGCCGAGCATTCGACCCAATGGTCCAGCGGCAACCCCACCGTCGCCCTCAGCTTCAGCGCGCGCCTGTCCGACTGGCGGGTGCTGATCCGCGACCGCCTGCGCCGGGCGATCGACGGGGTGCTGATCCCGACCGGCGCGCCCAGCACCGACGCCGAGCTGGGCGTGATCGCGCGCGGCGTCATGGCGGTGGCCCTGTTGCGGGTTCGCGCCTTCCGCCTGGCCCTGCTGGCCAACCTGCACGCCCAGATGTTCGGCGAGGCCGACACCGCCGCCCTTGCGGCCGTGACGCCATTGACGTTCCAAGGCGTCACCTACCAGACGCCCGCCGCGACGACCGGCGCCCTCTCTGTCGAGATCGAGGCGGTCTACGGGCTGGACACGGTGACCAGCCCGGCCGACGCCGTGCCCACCTGGTCGCCGCTGAACCGCGCCCACCCGGCCAACGCCGACGCCGTGCACCGCGCGGCCCTGGCGCTGGAGTCGCTGTTCAACCCGCTGGACGAGGCCGGGGCCGCCGGCGGCAGCGCCTACGAGACCCGGCTGGCCAAGTTGATCGTCGACGAGATCGCGCCCGGGATCACCGGGGCGTTCGGCTTGCCCAACGATCCGATCCACCGGCTGCGAACCTTCGGCCTGGACCTGTTCGAGCAGCCCGCGCGCGGCCTGCTGGTCTTTCCCGGCCCGACGCCCGAGGCCGCGACCTTCGCCACGATGCGCCAGACCGTGGCCGCCAGCTACACCGCCAGCGTGCCCGTCGCCGTGACCGAGTCCCGAGGTCGCGCCAGGGTGCACCGGCTGCGCTACGACCACGACAACGTCTTCGCCGTGTGGTGCTGGACGCGGGTGGCGGGGCACACGGCCTGCGAGAAGGCCAAGCTGGTCTGGACCGGCCGGTCCGAGCCCTTCACGATCGCCGAACCCACCGACATCCTGGGCGCCAGACCGGTGACGGTGCAGCTGCCGGACCTGGCCAAGCTGGTGCGCGACATCCCCCGCATCGCCAAGGCCCGCGCCAAGCCGTTCGCCGCGTTCAACACTCCGCCCAACTCCGGCTACAACGTCGGCGACGATCCCAAGGACACCTCGCGCGCCTGGGGCGTGGGCTGGATCTGCAGCTTCGCGATCCCGGTGATCACGATCTGCGCCTTCATCCTGTTCAGCATCATCTTCAGCATACTGATCGCCTTGCCGGGCTTCGCCTGGATGCTGCTGCTGAAGTTCTGCATCCCCATACCGGTCCCGAAGAAGTCATGAGCGCCGGATCCAACAGATTGGGCGTGGGCCTGCGCTTCCCCCCGGTCACCGGCCAGGGCTGGGGCTGGGTGGCGGGCGTTGACGCCGTCGACCAGGCCGTGCGCGCGGTGCTGCTGACCGAGCCGGGCGAGCGGATCGGCCGCCCCGTCTTCGGCGCGGGCCTGCGGCGCTTCCTCTTCCAGCCCAACAGCCTGGAGACCCGGGCCCAGATTCAGAAGGCCGTCGCCGACGCCCTGTCGCGCGACGAGGGCCGGATCCGCCTGGAGGACGTCAGAGTCGTGGCCGATCCGCGCGAGCCGACGCTGCTGCGCATCGGCGTCCGCTACCAGGTCCCGCCCGATCCCGGCCCGCGCAGCCTGGTCTATCCCTTCTATCTAGACGCAGGAGCGGCTTGAGATGGCCCTGACCCCTCCTCGCCTCGACGATCGCGGCTATGCCGACCTGCGGGCCGAGCTGATCCGGCGCATCCCCGTCCACTCGCCGGAGTGGACCGACTACAATCCCACCGACCCCGGGATCGCCCTGCTCGAACTGTTCGCCTTCCTGGGCGACAACCTGCTTTACCGGCTGAACCGTGCGCCCGAGGCGTCGAAGCTGGCGTTCCTCCAGCTGCTGAACATCCCGCCCCGGCCGGCGAGCGTCGCGCGGGTCCAGGTGCGGGTCGACCTGCAGAAGGGCGCGGTCGATCCGGTGACGCCCGACTTCTCGCCCACCGCCCCGCGCCTGCAATTCGCCGCCGGGGACGTGCTGTTCCAGGCCACCGACGAGATCACCGTCCTGCCGGTCGAACTGGCCGGCTACGTCAAGCGCCCCTACGAGGGCGCCGCCCCGCCCGAGGGACAGGCCTCGGTCGAACAGCTGCTGAAGGACCATCTGGGCGCGGCCCCGGCCCTGACCGCCTACAAGACCACGCCGCTGCCCGCGCCCAAGGGCGGGGCCTTGCCGCCTTCGACCTCGACCGCGCCTTCGGCCACGGTGGACGGCGCCCTGTGGCTGGCCCTGCTGGCGCCAGCGCCGGTGCTGAAGGCGCTGGACACCGGCGATCCCGCCGCGACGCTCGACCTGGTGCGGCGCAAGATCGCCGGCCGGGTGATCAGCCTTGGCGTACGCACCGACGACGCCCTGTGCGGTCCCGCCGACGCCCTGCGCTGCCCGGATTCGGACAGTTCGCCGGCGCGTTGGCCCGTGCGCTACGACATCTCGACCGGCGGGTTCTCGGGCGCGGCCCGGCGTGTCGACAAGATCGCCTATCGCCGCCTCGCGGTCGAGGCGGACGACACCGACGGGCTGGGCCGTGCCGGGACGCTGCGCCTGCGGATTCCGGAGGCCCGCGGCGACGGGTCCATGCCGTTCGGCGACTGGCGGGCCGGCAGCTTCGACATTCCCGACGAGGACCTGCTGGGCGTGGGCGGCCTGCCGCCCCGACTGGACGATCCCGACCTGGCGGCGCGGGTCCTGGCCTGGATCCGGGTGCGGCGGATCGACGACGCCGATCCGCCCATCCAGGTACGGCTGGTCGACGCCAACATGGTCATGGCCGAACAGGCGGTGACCGCGCCTCCGGAAATGCTGGGCGCCGGCCAGGGCCGCGCCGGCCAGACCGTCAGCTTGTCCAAGACGCCGGTGATCCAGGACAGCGAGGTCATCCAGGTGCGCACCGAGGCGGGTTGGGCGGCCTGGACGCGGGCGGACGACCTGGCCCTGGCCGGGCCGGACGATCCGTTCTACGCCCTGGACCCGACCGACGGGACGGTGACGTTCGGCGACGGGGTGCATGGCCGCATGCCCCTGCCCGGCCAGGCGATCCGGGTGCTGGCCTATCGCTACGGAGGCGGTGCCAAGGGCAATGTCGGGGCCGGAGGCGTCTCGCGCGTGCGGGGAGCCCCGCTGCGAGCGACCAACCCCTTGCCCGCGGCGGGCGGCCAGGACGCCGAGACCGAGGCCCAGGCCCAGGCCCGCATCCCCAAGGTCCTGCGGGCCCGCGACCGGGCCGTGTGCGCCGACGACTTCGCCGACATCGCGCTGGAGACGCCGGGGGCGATGATCGGCCGCGCCCATGTGCTGGCGCGCCACAAGCCCTTCGAGCGAGCCGACGGCATTCCCGGCGTGGTCACCCTGATCGTCCTGCCGGCCCAGGACCTGGTGACGCCCGACACGCCCACGCCCGACCGGGAGGTGCTGCGCAAGGTGTGCGCCTGGCTGGAGCCGCGCCGGCTGGTGACCACCGAGCTCTATGTCACGCCGCCCGAATATGTCGACGTCGACATCGCCATCGCGGTGGACGCCCAGGCCGGCGTCGGCGAGGAGACCCTGCGGCGCTGGGTCGAGCTGGCCCTGAGGCAGCACTTCGCCCCCCTGCCGCCCTATGGCCCCGACGGCGAGGGCTGGCCGTTCGGGCGGGCGGTGCGGGACCGCGACGCCGAGGCCGCGGCCCTGCGGGTGCAGGGCGTGGCCATCGTCAACGAGGTGGTCGTCCAGGGCGTGGCCGTCGGCCCGGACGGCGTGCGGGACGCGGTGTCCCAGACCGTGCCGCTCCAGAAATGGCAGTTGCCCGTCATCCGCAAGGTGGGCGTCGCCATCGGCCCGACCGCGCCGTCGCTGGACCCCGATCCCGATCCGCCCGTCGGCGGCGTGGCCGTGCCGGTCGAACAGGAGGAGTGCTAGCCATGCGCCAGCCCGCCTTCGCGCATCTGACCGGACCGGCGATGTGGCGGCGCTGCGATTTCGATCGCACGCGCATCGCCCCCGCCCCCGCCCGGGTCATGCTGGCGCCGAAGGCGACGCAGCCGGCTCAGGCGTCCGACCCCGCGCCCTGGCTGGCGGCGCGCGGCGGCGCCGCCGTCGTGCCTTGCCCCCCCGACCTCTGCGCCGAGGCCGCCGTGCTGCTGGCCGATCCGACGCTGGGCCTGCTGGCCCTGGAGGGCGGTGCGACCGGAACCTGGCGCGCCCTGCCCCTCCCGCGCGCCCGCGTGCGCCAGCCCACGCCCGGACCGTTCGATTTCCAGCCGACCACGCCGCCGGCCGATCCGGCCGCGCCCGTCGACATCGCCCGCGACGCCGCCGGGCGGGTCTGGCTGCTGGATCGCGCCCCGCCCCGGCTGCGCGTGCTGTCCCCCGACCTGACCCTGCTGGACACCCAGACCCCGCCGGGCGCCTCCGCGCCGGACCAGGTGGTCTGCAGCGACTGGTGCGCGGCCGTGACCGACGGCGATCGGCTGCTGGTCCAGCCGTTCGGCGGGGTCTGGGGCGCCGCGCCGCTGCCCGCCCCCGCCGTCGCCCTGGCGGCGGATCCCGAGTTCGACCTGCTGGTCGTCCTGCTGCCGGGCCCAAAGCTGGCGATCGTGACGCCCGACGGCCTGAGCGTCCATGCGCTGCCGGCCCTGACCGCGCCGGCGCTCCTGCTGGTGATCGGCCCGAACACGATCATGGTCGGCGAGCCGAGGGGCGCGCCCGGGGCGCCGAGCGAAACACGCTTCGTCAGCTACGACCTGTCGGCCGCCGACGGCCCCACCATGATCTCCAGCTTCGGCGTGCGGGGCGCGGACGGGCGGGCCCTGTGGCGGCAAGGCGACCAGGTCTTCGCCAGCACCGCCGACGGCGCCCGCGCTCTCTATGCCCGCGAGGCGCCCGTCGAGACCGAGGGCTTCGTCGAGACCTACGCCCTGGACAGCGAAATCTTCGCCTGCCCCTGGCATCGGGTGTTCGTCGACGCCTGCATTCCGCCGGGCGCGACGGTCACGCTGGAGACCAAGACCGCCGACAGCCTGCCGCCGTTCCCGGTGCGCCGGCCGCCCCGACCGCCGGCCGACGTCAGCGCGCCGGCGACCCCGGTCGACATCGAAGACCCGTGGCCGCCCCTGGGGTCGCTGACCGCGGACGAAGCCGGCTGGACGCCGCTGGGCGAACTGGACGTTCGCAGCGCCCAGGCCGACATCCCCGATCCGCCGGAACGGATCACGCGGCCCTCCGAGGAACCCTATGCGCAGGCCCGGTCGGACGCCGTCGCGCCCTGGCCCCAGGTCACCCTGGAGGGCCTGATCAAGGCGCCGCCCGGCCGCTATCTGTGGCTTCGCGTGCGGCTGACCGGCACCGAGCGGCGCAGCCCCGCGGTGCTGGCCGTGCGAGCCAGCTTCCCGCGCCCATCCCTGCTGGAGGTACTGCCTGCCTATTGGCGAGCCGATCCGGTGGCGGCCGACGCGTCCGACCGCGCCCTGGCCCTGTTCGAGGGCTGGATCACCGAGATCGACGCCCGGATCAGCATCCTGCGCCAGCTGGCCGATCCCCGGCTGGCCCCGCCCGAGGCCCTGGCCTGGCTGGCCAGCTACGCGGCGATCACCTTCGACCAGCGCCTGGACGAGTCCGTCCGCCGCCAGCTGCTGTCCGAGGCCTGCTGGCTGTACGAGCGGCGCGGCACCGTCCCGGGCCTGACCCGGCTGATCTCCATCCTGTCCGGCGCGCCTGCGATCATCGTCGAGGGCTTCCGCATGCGCCGGCAGAGCGCCGCCTTCGTGGGCCAGCTTTCGCCGATCCTCGGCTCGGGCCTGCAGCTGGGCGACTCCGACGCGGGCGGCGCCAGCGAGGACCCGGCCGACGCCGAACTGGAAGCCGACTACGCGGCCCTGATGCTGCGGCGGGCGATGATCCGCGCCGCGGGCGGACAGCCCTGCCCGCCGGACGATCCGCCCTATCCGCTGGAGACCGACCCGCTGGCCCGCTTCGTGCGACGCTTCGCCCACCGCTTCACCGTGGTGCTGTCTCGTGCGCGGACCCCCGTACTGGAAGCGGTGATCCAGGACGCGATCGAGGCCAACAAACCCGCCCATACCCTTCACGCCCTGTGCTGGATGGACGCCGGCTTCCGGGTCGGCGGCAGCTTGGTGGGCCTGTCGCGGCTGGGCGAGACGCCCTGTTTCGAGCCGGCGCTGCTGGGAACCGCGGTGCTGGGCGCCGACAACACGCTGGGACGAGCCGAGCCGGAAACGCGCTTCCGGACCGGCGACCGACTTAACCAGGAGAGGACCGGGAAGCCATGACCGACACGGTCGACGCGGCGACCTTCGCGCCGCTGGAGGGAACCGACCCCGCGCTGCCTGGCGATCCCTTCGCCCGGCCACGCTACAGCTACGGCCAGTTGCTGGGCGCCGACGATTTCGTCAGCGAGCAGCGCTATCACCTGCTGCGCGCCCGCCTGCGCAACGCCCTGCTGCACGGCTCGGGGGTGGCCTGCGGACTGGACGTGATCGCCAAGACCGTCGCCGATCCGCCGGCGGTGGAACTGATCTGCACGCCGGGCCTGGCGATCGACCCCCTCGGGCGCGAAATCTTCGTGCCCGAGTCCATCTGCCTGGACGTCACGGGCCTGGCCAACAACGAGAGCTTCTGGTCGGACCTGTCGCCGCCGCCGGACGACCCGGAAGGCGACACGCGCCGCTGCTATGCGGTGCTCAGCTACCGGGCCTGCCTCTCGGCCCAGACGCCGGCCATCGCCCAGCCCTGCTCGGACGCCGACAATTCCCTGGTCTACAGCCGAGTGCTGGACAGCTATCGCCTGTGCCTTGAGGCCACGCCGCCGCCCGATCCGCACGCCCTGTCGCGCGACTGGCCGGCCCTGAAGGCGCCGCTCGGACTGCGGGCGCGGCTGCAGGCCCTGCTGACCGACACGCCGCCGCACCCCGAGCAGCTGTGGTCCTATCCGCAGGACGCCAAGGTGCTGCTGGCGGTCGTCGACCTCAAACCCGTCGGCTCGCCCGCCGAGACCACCGACATCGGCGCCGTAGACACGTCCGTCCGCGCCCTGCTGCCCGACGTCCAGACCGTGGCCAGCCTGGCCACCGGCCTGCGACTGATCGGCCCGGCCGCGGGTTCGGCCTTCGCCCTGGACACGGTGCTGGTCGCGGCGGGAACCGGCGGTGACGCCGGCAAGGCGATCGTCACGGCCACCCTGACGGACGACATCCAGGCCGGAACCGTGACCGCCGATTCCGTTCATCTGTTCAAGCTGAACGGCGGGGCCTGGACAGCCCCGGCGACGGCCGCCCCGACCGTCGCCGGGGCGGTGATCACCCTCAAGGTGAACGAGGACTGGTCCGGCGGCGCCACCTATCAGCTGGTGCTGTCCGGCGGTGGGGCGCGCCCCATCCTGGACACGCACAACCGGCCGCTGGCCGGCCTGACCGACGAGCCCGCGCCTCCTGCCGGACGCGGCCGCGACGCGGTCGTCATCGGCGTCTTCACGCCATGAAGAGCCATCCCCACCAGAGCCCGCAGGGAGCCGACGCCATGCTTGGAAGCAAAGACCTCGCGAGCGAACAGGCCCTGTTGCGCGCCATCGCCAAGCGCCTGTCCAATTCGGACGCCGAACTCTCCACCACCGAGGAGGCCAGCTTCGGCGCCTTCGTGGGGAAATGGGGCTATGGCGGGACCGACTATACGGGCTTCCCCGCCGCGCCCGGCGGCGACGTCAACGGCTGGAACAGCCTGTTGCGGACCAACTGGTTCAACGGCCGCTTCATGACCGCCGAGGCCCTGCGCCGACAGGACGCCTATTTCGACTACCGCGCCCGGCTGGACGCGCAGGCCCTGATGCCCGGCGTGGCCTGGGGACTGGGCCTGACAGCCGAAGGGATCAACGCCACCGACTACCATGCCGAAGGACCCCGGCAGGGCGGGGTGACCACCGACACGCCCATCACCCTGCACTCCGGCCTGGCCTTCGACATGATCGGCCGGCCCCTGCTGGTCCCCACCAAGTTCACCTTCAAGCTCGACCAGCTGATCGCCCTGCAGAAGGCCAAGCCGCGCCGGGTGGTGGGAGCGGGCGCGCAGTTCGCGCCGTGCGTCTGCCTGGCGCCCGATCCGGGCGGCCCGACCGGAGGGTCGCAGGCCCTGCAGCCGGGTCCCTACCTGCTGATCATCGAGGCGGCCGAACAGCCCAGCGGCGACGCCAAGGTCTATGGCACGGTGTGCGGCGACGACCCGCCCTCGACCTGCCAGAGCGACGCCTGGCAGGGGGGCTTCGGCCTCAGCCTGGTGCGGTTCCCCGTCGACGTGCCCGAGGACGACACGGTGCGTTCGCCCTGGGACCTGCGCGGCGTCCTGTCGTCCTACTTCTTCGATGTCTTCGAACACTCGCTGATCCATCGGTGGGACCCACCGTTCGCCACCGATGACGGCTTCTGCCAGGGGACCGGCCCCGGCCGGCGCGACACCGCCGCCGTCGCCCTGGCCATGGTCTATCTGGGCGACGACGGCACGGCGCTGTGGATCGACCCCTGGATCCCCCGGCGCGGCATCGTCTCCACGCCCGCCGAGACCGCCCATCGCACCACCTTCGGCGCGCCGCCGCGCGCCGCGGCCTGGGCGCGCATCCACCAGTTCCAGTGCATGCTGGCCGACAGCCTGGCCGTGCTGCCGCAGACCCGCGATGGCCATGTGCTGGACTACGACCTGCTGAGGCGCGGTTTCAGGCACATTCCGCCGATCGGCTTCCTGCCCATCGATCCCGACTACGCCGCGCGCCAGGTGGCGAGCGAGGACCCCAATACGGGCAATTCGGCGCTGGACAAGGTGCTGGCGGCCGGCGGAAGCAAGGCCGGAATGGTGTCGGGCTACATCGCCTCGGCCCTGAGCCAGGCCAAGACCTATTTCCGCGGGACCAACGTGACGACCTACGGCGTCGTGGCCCTGCACGACGACGACATCTTCGAGGACCTTTCCAACGTCTTCGACAAGGATCCCATCCAGCTGGACCGCCCGCCGACGCTGCACCCGATCATCCGCCAGCTGGTCGAGATGCTCAACGGCGACGTCGGCGGCAAGAAGAGCGGCAACGGTCTGATCGACCTGATCACCGCCTTCTTCACCATCGGGCTGGACGATCTGGTCAATCGCCGCATCGAGATCGTCAAGCTGATGGTCCCCTTGCAAGGCCTGGTGCGCAAGCATCCCATCCTGGGGATCGTCGCCGAGGACGCCCAGGACCAGGCGGCCGACTGGGGCGCGGTCGCCTCGCCCCTGCTGGCGGCGATGGAGCTGGCCGGTATCCGTCAGCGGCGGATCGGGCCCGAGATGCTGCCTCGCCACTTCGTGGTCTACGTCAAGCAGCGCCTGGTGCTGCTGGACGTCCTGTTCATGCTCCTGGAGATGTTCCAGTTCATGATCGACATGGCGCTGCAGGCGTACACACCGCCCGAGAAGGCGCCCGACCCGACGACGGGCGTCGGCGGCGCGCCGCCCGCCGCCCCGGCCGCTGCGGCCGCCGCGCCGACGGAGTACATGACCACCTACAGCCTGCGCACGGCCTACAAGGCCCAGCCGCAGGAAAAGCAGATGATGGCCGACGCCATACTTGAGCATCCGGACATCCAGGCCATCATGTCCCGCGCCCTGCCGCTGAGCGTGCCCGACCTGGCGGTGGCCGGACGCGCCGAGACCTTCCAGGCCCAGGTCGACGCCCAGGACAAGGCCCTGGCCTCCACCATCCGCGACCCCGCCCAGCGCCGGCAAACCGCCGTCGACCGCGTCGCCGATTCCTACGCGGCGGTCTATCCGGGCTACCAGGTGGTGCAGATGTTCGCCGCCACGCGCTCGCCCGCCCAGACCGAGGCGATGGTGCAGTCGCTCGGTCAGGGCGCCAAGACGGCCGAGGCCCTGGCCGTGGCCCCGGCCCAAACCACCGAGGACGCCGTCCTGGCCGAAGGCACGCCGGTCTTCGCCAACGCCAACGCCGCCCAGCTCTACGCCAAGCTCCGCGACGCCACCGGCGAGAAGACGGTCCAGCAACTGGCGCCGAGCGTGAAGAGCGAACTGACCGTCGGCGAGGTCCTCTCCCGCTCGCCCGAGGAGGCCACGGCCCTGCTGGGCGGAGCCCAGAACTACGCCCGCTTCCGCACCGCCTACGCCGCCCATGCCAAGCGGTCGGTCGAGGTCAGCGAAGGCTTGGCCGTCGCCGCTCCCACCGGCGTCTCGGACAAGCTGAAGACGGCCCTGACCGGCGCCAAGGGCGACCTGACCAAGGCCGTGAAGACGGTGCGGACCGAGGTCGGCGACAACGCCGCGGCGAAGACCTATCTCGACCACGCGTCCACCGTGGCCACGATGCTGGGTGCGTCGAAGGCAGCGTCGGCGACGCGCTTCTTCGTCAAACGCGGCTGACGGCCAGGCGATGGCCGCGCTCACCATCCGCAAACTGTCCAACCGGGTCGTCAATCCGGACGCCGAGACGGCCCTGGCCGTCGCGCCGCTGGTGGACATGGCCGCGCGCAGGCTGTCCAACGCGCTCGACGTCGCCCTGTCCCGCGCCCTGACCGCCGCAGGCGTCGACGAGACCGTGGTGATCGGCCTGCCGAAGGTGAAGCTGCGCCTGCGCATCGGCGCCGACATCGACGTCGACAACCTGGCGCGCGGCTGGGCCGAAGCGATCGTCGAGGCGGTGATGCGCGCCCTGCGCGATGCGGAGACGACGCCCCCAAGCCTGGGATTGGCAACGGCGGGGGCTGGCGGCGCGCCCGGGGCGGACGAGATCGCCGTCTTCACCGACCCCTGGAGCGCGCAGATCGCCTGGCTGAGGGCCGCGGCGGCCGGCGAGCCGGAGCCCTGGTGGCGCGACGCCCTGGGTCCGACCAGCACCGCCGCCATCCTGTCGGAATGGATCGATCGCGACCCCGCGCGCGCGGCCGCCCTCCTGCTGGACCTGCTGGTCGCGACGCCGGGCCTGCCGCGCCTGCTGAGCCACGGCCAGGAACGACGGCTGGCCGCCCAACTCCTGGCGCGCCTGCGCGGCGCCGTGCGCGACACCCTGGAGGCAGGATCGCCTGCGGCCGCGCCCCACGCTCCGCTCGCCCAGGAAAGCCCGGTCCCACCGGACCTGCCGGGTCCGGTGGCCGCGGCGATCGACGCCATCGCGACCGACCGCAGGAGCCTCTATCGGCTGGCGGCCTGGATGACGTACGGCGCGGCCTGGACGCCGATCCTCGCCCGCGGCGACGCTGATCAGATCCTGTCCGTCGCCGAACCGGCCCATCCCGGGACGCCGGGACTTGCGCCCCCGCTTTGGAAGTCATCGGACGCGAGCGCCGGGCCCCGCCTCGCGGCTTCACCTTCCCTGGAACCGTCCTCGACCGCCGAGCGCGACCCGCCCAGAACGGCGGCCGGCGTTCCGGTGACGACCGGCGGCCTGCTGCTGCTGCTGCGTCCCCTGGGCGTGTCGGGCCTGCTGGACGATCTGCATGGCGACGCCCTGCGCCAGGCCCTGCTGTCGCTGGGCCTGGCCGCCCTGCACCGGATCACCGCGCCGCTGTCGCCCGCCGCGCGGCGCGTGACGTTGGAACGCGATCGGCCCCTTCTGGCGATCTTCGCCGGCGCCCAGCCCCCGGACGGTCCGCTCGACGACCTGGTCCCCGACCCGAAGGCCCACGCCCGCCTGGATCGGCTCATGGCCCGCGCCCCCGAAGGCGTCGCCTGGGCCCCGGGGGCGACACGGCGCCTCTACGGCGATGTCGACCCGTTCGGCGACACGCCCGAAGGCGCTCTCGCGCGCCTGGCGCTCAGACCGGGACGGCTGTCCTGGACATCCTGGAGCGCCGACATCGCCTGGCCGCTGGCCACCGCCGACATCGCGCTGCGTCGCGCGGGCTGGGACATAGACCCCGGCTGGCTGCCCTGGATCAGTCGGACTATCCGGTTCCACTATGATGGAGTGGAATCGTCGTGACCGGGTCCGGAGCGCACGAGGATCCCGTCCTGCGGCTCGCCGTGATCGCAGCGGCCCGCATCCTGCTGCGTCGCTCCGATCCCGCGCTCGAGGCTTTCGCGCGATCCCTGACGTCGGGTCCCGCCGGCCCGGTCGACGCCGCCACCCTGGCCGCGACCGTGACCGAGGCCGGCGACGCGCTGTTCGCGGACCTGAGCCAGTCGTCTCATCCGCTAGGCCGGATCGCGCGCGGTTGCGGGCTGTCGGCCTTCGACCTGGACCTTCTGGGTCTGGCGCTGCTGCCCTGCCTGGATGACCGGGGACGGCAGGCGATCATCGACATCGCCGGTCAGCCCAGGCTTCCAGGCGGCCTGGCGCTGCGACTGCTGCTGGGCGACGACCCCATCCCCGCGCCGGCCCGGGCGGCGTTGTGGCGCGGTCCGCTCTGGCGGCATGGCCTGCTGACCCTGGCCGACCCGTTGCAGCCCGTGACCGAACGCCTGCTCGATCCCGGTTCGACCCTCCTGGCCCTGCTGGACGGGGCCACCCCCGCCCAACTGCCCGGCGGCTGGACCGCGCGTCCCGTCGATCCGTCCCCGCTTGCGGACAGCCTCGCGGCCGCCGTGGACGCGACCGCGCTGGGGCTGAGCGCCGCCGATGGCCCCCTGCTGCACCTGGCCGGCGATCCGGAGCGCGGCAAGGGCGTGCTGGCGGCCGCCGCCCAACGCCGCAGGCAGGCCCTGACCGTGTTCGACGCCCCCGCCGTCGCCGGCGAACCGCCCTGGCGCGACCTGGCCCTGGTGGCCTTGGCGACCGACGGAGCCGGCGCCCTGGCGGTGTCATCCACGAGCGAGCTGGCGGGCCCGGTCGACCTGCCGCCGGCGCCCATCGTGCTGCTGGCCTCGCCACGCCTGCACGTTCGCACCTCGGCCGCCGATCCGCCGCCCACCCGCGTCGTCCTGCCTCCGCCCGATCCGCTGGAGCAGGCGCAGGCCTGGCGGGCCGCCCTGCCGGACCTGACGGCCGAGGAGGCCGACATCCTGGCCAACCAGACCTGGATGACCCGGGCCGATATCGCGGCCCTGGCGGCGCGGGCCGGCGGCATGGAGGGCGTCGCTGAAGCCCGCCTGGCCCACGCGCCGCCCCGTCCGGTCCGGATGGCCACGGTGACGACCAAAGCCACCAGCTGGTCGCGGCTGGTGGTGGACGAGACCACCGGTGCGCGCCTGGAGGAGCTGATCCAGCGCTATCGACTGCGCGTGCCCGTGCGGTTCCGCTGGGGCATGTCCTATGCGCCGCGAGGCCTGATCGCTCTGCTCTCGGGGGATTCAGGTGTCGGCAAGACCCTGGCCGCCGAGGCCATGGCCACGCGGCTGGGGCTGCCGATGGTCCGGGTCGACCTGTCGCTGGTGGTCTCCAAATACATCGGCGAGACCGAGAAGAACCTGGCCGAACTGTTCGCCTCGGCCGAGGGCTTCGCGGCCATGCTGTTCTTCGACGAGGCCGACGCCCTGTTCGGCAAGCGCACGGCGGTCGAGGACGCTCACGACCGCTACGCCAACATCGAGGTCAACTACCTGCTGCAGCGGCTGGAGGCCTTCGAGGGCCTGGCCGTCTTGGCGACCAACGCGGCCCAGGGCGTCGATTCAGCCTTCCTGCGGCGCTTCGACCTGATGCTGTCCATGCCCCGCCCCGGCCCAGGACAGCGGCGGCGGCTGTGGTCGGCCCACCTGCCGACCGATCGCGTGGACGAAGGCGTCGACCTCGACCTCGTCGCCGAGCGCTTCGACCTGACCGGAGGGGAGATCCGCAACGCCGCCCTGGCCGCCGCCTACGCCGCGGCCGGCGGCGCCGGCCAGATCACGGCCGAGCTGCTGTCCGCCGCCATCCGCAATGAGTTCGCCAAGAAAGGGCGGCCCGCGCCGTCCTGGTCCACAGGAGCACATTGATGACCGACATCAACACCGTTCTGACCCAGATATCGAACGAGCAGGCCGCCTTGCAGACCTCCCTGGCCGCCGCGGTGGCGCAGGGCGGGCAGGCCTCGGCGGTCGCCGCCGCGACACGATCGGCCGCGGCCGCCGTCCAGTCCCTGGCCGCGCGCATCACCGCCGAACAGGCCCTGATCGCAGCCGACGGCGCCACGGTGACCAGCGCCCTGACCGCGCGGAACAGCGCCCTGGCCGCTGTCGTGGCCGCGCGCACGGACGGCGAGCATCCTCCGCTGGCCGACGCGCAGGCCGCTACTCTGAAGACCGCCGTGGCGACCGCCAACAGCGTCACCGAAGCCAATCTCGACAGCAAGGGCGTGGCCGCGGTCACGAACCTGGACGCCGCCATCGCGGCGCTGGGCAACAACGAACGGACCCAGCTGAACAACGCCCAGGCCACCCTGGTCACCAAGCAGAAGGCCCTGGCCGACGCCCGCGCGGCGGCCCTGACCCTGCTGGCCAAGATCCAGGGCAGCGCGGCCGACACCACGTTGAAATTGGGCGCCGCCGTTGAACACTACGGCCGGGCCGGAAAGCTCGCCCACGCCACCGGCGCGGCCAGCCATCACGCCGCCGTCGTCGCCTATGCCGGCTATGTCGCCGAACGCACGGCCCTGGCCGCCGACCTCGCCGCCGATCCAGACGGCACGGTGTTGCAGGGCAAATGGACCTCGGCCGCCAACACCTGGCTCTCGGCCCTGGCCGATGTCGGCGCCGCCGAGGAGAAGGTGATCGAGAAACAGCTGGCGCTGAACGTGGCCCTGGCCAAGGGCGCGGCCAAGCTGCAGACGCGCGACAGCGACGCCGCCGCCGCCGTCGGCGCGGCCGTCGGTCCATGAGCCCGCGCCCACGCGGCCGGTTCGCCCCCCGTCTTCCCGCCACCCGGGACCGTGGGCAGGAGGAGGCCGCCGATCAGGTGGCGCGGGGCGCGTCGGTCCAGGGTAAGGTCACCCCGGATCGCGCGCCCGCCGAACTGGGTCTTGGTCTGGGCCAGCCCCTGCCGCGATCCGAACGCGCCTATTTCGAGCGCCGGCTGGGCGCGGACCTGTCGGGCGTGCGCGTCCACCCAGACTCGCCGGTGGCCGCCGACTACGGCGCTCATGGCCTGGCCGCCGGCCGCGACATCGCCCTGGCGCCCGGCCGCTGGCGTCCCGGCGACCACGAGTTCCGCCGGCTTCTGGGCCATGAGCTGGCGCACACGATCCAGCAGTCGCGAAACGGCCCGGCGATCCAGCTTGAGGCGCCCTCCCCGCCCCTGAAAGAGGCCAAGGCCGAGGAGGAGAAGACGGCCGTCGGCGACGGACTGAAGAAGGTGGCCGAGGAGTTCGGCAAGAACGAAGCCGCCACGGGCTACGCGCTGGGCATGGCCAAGTCGCTGGCCCTGCCGATCTGGAACCGGGCCAGCGACGCGGAGCGCGTGGCGGCCATCGGCGTAGGCGCGGTCGGCCTGGGCACGCCGCTGATCTACACCCTGTCCAAGCCCGAGGGACGCGAAAGCCTGTCGGGCGTGGACTTCGGCAAGGTCCTGGGCCTGATCCCGCACTCGCCGGTCACCGGCCTGCAGTACGATCTGCCCAAGTCGCCCACCGACCCGTTCCAGCTGCGCCTGGGCTTCCGAGCCGACGATCTCCTGGGTCTTTTCAGCCGCAACGCCGAAGGCGAGCCCAACATGACCCTGGGCCTGAACTTCACCCTGTCGGTCTCGCCGGACGGGCAGGTCACCATGCCCTTCGCCATGGCCAACTTCGGGATCGCGCCAGGGATCTCCATCGCCGGCGGCTATGGCCTGACCACCGACATGCCTCGCCTGGAGGGACCGCCCGGCGGTCCGATGGCGCCGTACGCCACCTTCCCCCAGCCGGCCCAGCCCGCGCCGCTCGGCGGGGCCGGGTTCTTCGTCACGGTCGACCTGCTGAAACTGTCGTTCCTGCCCGAAGCCATCGGCCTTGCCTTCGGCGCGCCGCCTCGCCGGCAGAAATAACGCGCCGGCGCTTGGAGCCCGGGCGCCTGACCAAGCTTCGGAAGGCCGCCCGATGCAATCTTGGCCAAGGCCCCCATATCAGCCGTTCCTGCCCTATCGGACCGCGCCATGACCAAGCCCCTGAAGATCGACTTCGTCTCCGACGTTTCCTGCCCCTGGTGCGTGGTCGGCCTGGGCGGCCTGGAGGCGGCCCTCGAGCGGGTCGGCGACCTGGTCGACGCCCAGATCCATTTCCAGCCCTTCGAGCTCAATCCGAACATGCCGCCCGAGGGCGAGAACATCGTCGAGCACGTGGGCCGCAAGTACGGGGCCAGCCGCGAGCAGTCGGCCGTCAACCGCCAGGCGATCCACGACCGGGCCGCAGCGGTGGGCTTCACCATGGCCACCGACGAGAACAGCCGCATCTACAACACCTTCGACGCCCATCGCCTGCTCCACTGGGCGGGTCTGGTCGGTGACCAGAAGGCGCTGAAACGCGCCCTCTTCGAGGCCTACTTCACCGAGAACGAGAGCCCGGCCGAGCACGAGGTGCTGGTCCGCGCGGCGATGAAGGCGGGGCTGGATCCGCACGCCGCCCACGAGGTCCTGACGTCCGGCCGCTACGCCCAGGAGGTCCGCGAGGCCGAGCGCGCCTGGCAGGCGGCCGGGATCAGCTCGGTGCCGGCCGTGGTCATCAACGACCGCTACCTGATCTCCGGCGGCCAGCCTGCCGAGTATTTCGAGCAGGCCCTGCGCCAGATCGCGGCCGAGGCGTAAGTCCGGCCAGGGCCGGGCCGCCTGAAGCGCCTTGCCTCAGGCCGGCTTGCCCAGCAGGGCCTTCAGGCCGGGGCCGGCCTTGGCCGCCATCGCCTCGCCCAGCGCCACGGCGGCGTTGGCCGGGCGGATCATCACCTCGAACTCCCTGATCCTGCCGACGTCGTCGAAGGAGATGATGTCGATGCCCTTGAGCTTCTTGTCGCCGACCCGAGCGCTGAACTCGAGCACGACGGCGTCGAAGCCTTCGGACCAGAACTCGCGATGATAGGTGAAGTCCTCGAAGATCGTGTTGACGGTCGAGATGATGTGCACCAGCGCCTCGACACCGGGATAGGGCGTGAAGAAGGCCGGCGAGCGGAACACCACCGTCTCGGCCGCCAGGGGCCGCAGGCGGTCGAACTCGCGCTTTTCCAGAAGATCGTGCCAGGTTTCGAGCGCTTGCAGCGCCTGCTCGCGGGCCATGCCCCTCCCCCTTCTTCCGTTTCTTGGTCACGGCCCCGACGTGGGCCGGACGCCGCACTTTAGGACCCGTGCAAGGGCGGTCAACGCGCCTGCCGCCCTAGAGACCGATGTACCCCCGCCGCAGCGCGGCCACGACCGCCTGGGTTCGGTCGCCGACGTCGAGCTTGAGGTAGATCGTCTTGAGGCAGGCCTTGATGGTGTCGGGCGACACCGACATGCGCCGGGCGATCTCCTTGTTGGCGCGGCCCTCGGCGACCTGGAGCAGGATCACCCGCTCGCGGTCGGACAGCGGCTCCTCCAACGCGTGGAGGGCGATCTCCTGGGCGATCTCGGGCGACAGGATCCGCCGGCCAGCGTGGACGTTGCGGATGGTGTCGAGCAGGTCCTTGCGGATGCAGTTCTTCAGCAGGTAGCCGCCCGCGCCCGCCTTCAGGGCCCGCAGCGCCAGCGTGTCGCCGGGATAGGTGGTCAGGACGATGACGATCGCCCGCGGATCCAGGCCGCGAATACGCTCGATGGCCGCGACGCCGTCCAGCCCGGGCATCTGGATGTCCATCAGGGTGATGTCGGGACGCAGGCTGGTGAAGGCCTCCAGCGCCTGGACGCCGTCGGCCGCCTCGCCGACCACCCGCATGTCGGACTGCCGGTCGACGAGACCGACGATGCCGTCGCGCAGCATGGGGTGGTCGTCGACCACCAGAACGCGGATGAGGTCGGCGCCGCCGGTGCTCACGTCATCCATGCCAGGGCCTCCAGGACAGGCGCTCGCGCCATGACGGCGCCGCTCGCGCACCATAGGCCGTCCGCGCCGGAATGGTGACCACTATGCGCGTTCCCCTCCCCTGGCGGCTGTCGATGGCCAGCCGGCCGCGCAGGGCCCGCGCCCGCTCGCGCATGCCCGCCAGCCCGAAGTGGCCTCGCCGCCCTCCGTCGCGCAGGATCTCCGACGCCATGCCCCGCCCGTCGTCGACGACCGACACGATCAGGCGACGCGGATCGAACACGACGCGGATCTCGATGCAGCCGGCGCCGGCGTGGGCCCGGGCGTTGGCCACGGCCTCTCCGACGATCGCCAGCACCTCGTCGCCGGCGATCTCGTCCAGGGCGCGCGCGGCGCCCTCGACGAGGACCCCCACCGGCGGCCCGGCCTCGGCTCCCGAGGACCGGGCCAGCTTGGACAAGGCCGCTTCGAGATCCTCGGCGCGATCGGCGGCACGCAGGTCCAGCACCCGGTCGCGGGCCTGGCCCAGCATCTCGTCGGCCGCGTCTAGCGCCTGCTCCAGCGGGGCCCGCTGGGGCTGGCCGCGCGGCAGGTCCTCGACGATCAGCTGGAAGCGCAGGATCAGCCCCTGCACGCCCTGCAGCAGGGTGTCGTGCAGTTCGCGCGCGATCCGTTCGCGCTCGGCGATCCGCTCGTTCATGCGCGCGCGGATCCGGGCCGTCACCGCCCGCAGGCGCAGGTGATAGAGGAACCAGGTCGCGATCGCGAAGGCCAGGAGGCACAGCACGAGGAACAGCCGCGACTGCCAGAAGGTCGGCCGCACGGTGACGTCGAGCGACGCGCCCATGGTGTTCCAGACCCCGTCGTCGTTGGCGCCCACGACGGTGAAGCGGTACTGGCCCGGCGGCAGGTTGTAGAAGGCGGTGCGGCGCGATCCGGCCTCGACCCAGGCCTCGTCGACCCCGGCCAGCCGGAAGCGGAAGCGCACGCGGCTCGGCGTCCGCAGGCTGAGGGCGGCATAGTCGATCTGCAGCCTGGAGGTTCCCGCCGGCAGGACGACCGCTCCCGACGCCGGAACCGGCCGCCCGCCCACGTTGACCGCCCGGATCAGGATCGGCGGCGGCGTGTCGTTGCGCACCAGTCCGCCGGGCGCGATCCGCATCACCCCGGCCGTTCCCAGGAACCACAGCCGCCCGTCGCCGCCCCGCGCGGCGCGCACGCCGTCATAGCGGGCCGAACCGCTGGTCAGGCCGTCCAGCTCGTCGAAGACCCGGTGGGGGATCGGCGCGTCGGGATGGGCGAAGGCGCGATCGAGGTCTGCGAGCGACAGGCGCACGATGCTGGAGAAGGTGAATAGCCAGACCTCACCGTCCGGGGTCTCCAGCATGTAGCGGACGTTGCGCAGCCACGGATGCCGGCGCAGGTCGATGCGCTCGACGCGGTCGGCCTTCAGCCGCGCCAGGCCGGCGGCCCCGCCGACGATCAGGCCAACAGCGCTGTCACGAACGAAGGTCAGGCGACCCAGTTGCAGTCGTCCGGCGCTCCAGGCGGTCGTCCGGCCGCCGTCGATCCGGGTCAGGCTGGAAAAGCCGCTGATGACGATCGGCCGCCCCTGGCGGTCGATGGCGAATTGCTCGTCGGTTCCGCTGGTCAGCGTCTGCCGGTCGTGCCAGCCGGAGCCGTCGTGCATGGCCAGCTTGTGGTCGTTGGACGAGACCCAGAGCCTGCCGCCGCCGTCGACCGCGCAGATGAACAGGCTGCGGGGCTTGTCCATCGGAAACGTGCGGACCGTGCGCCCGTCGCGGATCTCCTCGACGATCCCGTCATGCAGCAGGAACGCGCTCCCCCCGCCGCCGCAGACATGCATCTCGCGGGTCAGCCCTCCGCGGATGCGAACCGGCGCCTGGTAGGGTCTGATCAGGAAGAGCCCGGCGCTATCGCCGACATAGACGAGGCCCTGCCCGTCCTCGGCGACGTAGTATTCCTCGGCTCCGCCGGGGATCGCGCTCTCCTCGACGATGCTGGGCGCCACGAAGGCGTTGAGCCCCCGATCGCCCCCGGCCCAGATCGTGCCCTCGCGATCGACGAAGATGCTGGCCATCTGATTGTCGGTCAGACCGTCCTCGACGCCGTAGGTCGTCATCACCCCGGCGCCGTCGGGCGAGGTGATGCGGAACAGGCCCGCCGAGCCGGTCGCGCCCCACAGGCTGCCGTCCGGCGCGAAGGCGATCTTGGTGCGCAGGCGCCGCTCCGGCGCGGGATAGTCGGGCAGGCCCTTCGTGCTGGTCCGGCCCGCGGGGTAGTCGGGCAGACGGCGCGTGCCCTTCTGGTCGGATATCCAGATGTGGCCGGCAGCGTCCTGCGCCAGGCCGCCGCCGGGCGCGATCTCGGCGTGCGTCACCTCGAACCGGCGGGCGCCGCGCCGCAGGAAGAACAGCTTGTCCATGGTGTTGACCCACAGCACGCCGTCGCGCGCGGCCACCATCGACAGGATCCAGCCGTCAGGCGCGCCCCAGCTGGCGTCAAGCGTCTCCCAGCGCCCGTTGACGAACCGCGACAGGGCCTTGGTGGGACGGGCGTTGACGGCCCAGATCACGCCGTCCTGGTCCTGCTGGAGGTCGATGATCTGGCGCGACGGATCTGGAAGGCCCGTCGAGACGAAGCGACCGCCGCGAAAGGCCGACACCCCCTCGCCCAGGAACCGCCCGACCCACAGCTCGCCCTCGCGGGTCTCCAGCATCTGGGCGACGCCGTAGAACACGGTGGGATCGTCGCTCGCCGGCGAGAAGGTGTCGAAACTGACCCCGTCGAAGCGCGCCAGGCCATCGGAGCCCGAGATCCAAAGATAGCCGTCCCGCGTCTGGGCGATGTCGTTGATCCGCCCCGGGGGCGAGGCCGCGCCCCGCCACGCGGTATGGCGAAACTGCCCGATCGCCAGCCGGTCCGACTGGGCCAGGGCCGGCGAGGCCAGGACCACGACCAGCAGCGCGGCCAGCAGCGCCTTGGGGCGGCGGACTGTTCGAAGATCGCTCATCCACGTCCCCCAAGGCCTGACCGAGTCACGACCCGCACACTGCGCCCAACCTCGCCCGGGCCGCATACCCATCTGGGTAAAGGCTCGCCCCCCGGTTGGCCTTGAGGCTCAACCACACCCGAAGAACAGTGTCACCGGAAATCGCGGGGGCTCCGACGGACGCCGGCCGCACGCCTGGAGAGACACCGATGACCCGAACATCCCTTGGCGCCGCCTCGGCGGCCGCCATTCTCGCCGGCCTCGCCGCCGCCTCGCCCAGCCAGGCCCAGCCACCGCCCTTCCCGCCGTCGTTCCAGGTCCGCGACATCCCGGTGAACGGCGCGACGATCCACGTCCGGGTGGGCGGCAAGGGCCCGGCGGTCGTGCTTCTGCACGGCTACGGCGAGACGGGCGACATGTGGGGCCCGCTGGCCGCCGACCTCGCCCGCGACCACACGGTGATCGTGCCCGACCTGCGCGGCCTTGGCCTGTCGTCTCGTCCGGCCGGCGGCTACGACAAGAAGACCCAGGCCGGCGACGTGGCCGGCGTGCTGGACGCGCTGGGCGTCGACAAGGCCGATCTCGTCACCCACGACATCGGCAACATGGTCGGCTACGCCTTCGCCATGCGCTATCCCGAGCGCGTGCCGCGCTTCGCCCTGATCGACGCGCCGGTGCCCGGGATCGGCCCATGGGAAGAGATCCTGAAGAACCCGCTGCTCTGGCACTTCCGCTTCGGCGGTCCGGACATGGAACGGCTGGTGGCCGGCCGCGAGCGGATCTATCTCGACCGCTTCTGGAACGAGTTCTCGGCCGATCCCAGCAAGTTCTCGGAAGGCGCCCGCGAGCACTACGCCAGGCTCTACGCCCTGCCGGGCGCCATGCACGCCGGCTTCGCCCAGTTCGCCGCCTTCGACCAGGACGCCATCGACGACAAGGCCATCCTCGCCGAGAAGGGCAAGCTGCCGATGCCGGTGCTGGCCCTGGGCGGCGAGAAGTCGTTCGGCCTGACCATGGCCGCGGTGATGCGCTACACCGCCAGCGACGTCACCGAGGGGGTGATCCCTGCGTCCGGGCACTGGATCATGGAGGAGAACCCTGCCGCGACGGTGGCCATCGTCCACCGGTTCCTCGACGCCAAGCAGGACGCCAAGCCGTGAGCCCGCGCAGCCTCGCCGTCTGCGCCGCCGCTCTCGCTGCGGCCGCCCTGGCCGCGCCGACCTGGGCCCAGGAGGTCCGCCTGACGCCGTCTGAGATCGCCGGCCTGGCCAAGGGCGGCGCCGGGGCCGGCACCTCGGGCGTGGCGGGGATCCGGACCACGATCCTCCACGGCGATCCGACCAAGGCCGGGCCCTACACGATCGAGATCCGCGTGCCGCCGCATACGCGCATCGCCGCCCACAGCCACCAGGACGATCGCACCGCCGTGGTGGCCTCCGGCCTCTGGTTCTTCGGCTACGGAAAGAAGAACCAGGACCCGCTGGTCAAGGCGCTGCCGGCGGGCAGCTTCTACACCGAGCCCGCGGGCCTGGATCATTTCGCCCAGACCCGCGACCAGCCCGCCAGCGTCTACATCTTCGGGTTCGGCCCCACGAGCACCGACTATGTCGAGGCGGCGGACACGCCCGGGCGCTGACCCAGGCGCGCCGCCGCCAGGTCGCTCATCGGGCCGCGGGGGCCAGCTGGTTGGCGAAGAACAGGCTGTTGAGCAGCAGGCGCTCGGTCCCCAGCCAGTACTTGCGGTGGGCCGGGTCGTCGGCGAACAGCACCACGTTGCCCTCGCCCGAGCGCGCCACCTGCGCCCAGACCGAGCCCGCCGCCTGCTTGCGCAGGGCTTCGGGCAGGTAGCCGTTGACCACCGGCTGGGCGTCGATCCGCACCACGTTCGAGAAGGCGTCGGCCACCGGCGACAGGGTGACGTCGGTCTCCTTGTTGACGAACAGCACCCGCCGGGTCAGGCCGAAGGCCAGCGGATGGGTGATGTCGGCGTCGGCCGACAGGGCGTTGCCGGCGCTGCGCTTCTCGGCCAGGGCGTCGCGGCGCTGGGCGAAGTCCTGGCGCTCCTCGGCCTTGGCCGCCTCGGGTTCGGACGCCTTGGGCGGCGGACCGACCAGCCCCTTGGCCACGGCCCATTTCGAGGCCGCGCCGAAGGTCACCAGCGAGCCGCCGGACTGCACCCAGCGGCGCAGGGCCGCGACCGTCTCCTCGCTCCAGTCGTCGTAGCGGCCGCCGGCCAGCACGATGCTGGTGTAGCCGCCCAGGGGCGCGCGACGCAGCTGGGCCGGATCGAGCTTGGTGGCCGGGAAGCCCAGGCGCTCGCTGAGCGAAAACCAGGTCGAGCCGATCTCGGTGGCGTTGACGCCCTCGCCCATCACCAGGGCGATCCTGGGCATGCGCAGGGGGCGGACGCTCTCGCTGCCGAGGTCGACGCCCGACAGGCTGCGGCCCGAGGCCAGGGCGTAGGCCACGACGCCGGCGTCGCGCGAGGCCTTGTCGACCGCCGCGCGCAGTTCGGCCGCCGGAAGCGACTGTCCGGCCGTGGTCACCACCAGGGTCCCGCGCCCGAACGCCGTCTGGCCGCCCGCCACGCCGGCGGTGAACGGATCGAACGCCGCGCGCACCTTCACGCCCCGCAGCAGCAAGCCGGACAGCACCTTGGGCGCGTTGAGGTCGCGCCAGTCGACGGCATAAGCGTAGGCGGCCTCCGGACCGACCACGCCGCCGACGGCCGCGGGCGTCTCCGTCACCGCCGCGCCCAGCGCGGGAAGCCGCGACAGGCGGCCGACGGCCAGGTTGTACGCCGGGGCGATAGCGTAGGAGGTGCTGCCGTAGACCCCGCCCTTGGTCGGCGGGGTCGGCTCGAAGATCGAGTGGACGAGGCGGAACTGCGGTTGGGCCGAGGGCACGATCCAGGCGCTGCCCGGCGCGTAGGCCACGCCGTCGATCGACACGGGCGCGGCCAGGGCATGGACCTCGACGCCATGCTGGAGCAGCAGGTCCAGGGTCTGGCGCGACAGGCCGGCATCGGCCGGGTCGCCGAACACGAAGGCCGCGTGCCTGTAGCGCCGCCCTTCCTCCACCGCCGTGCGGAAGGTGTCGCGCTGCAGCTTGAACAGCCCCTCGCGCTCGGCCACCGCGCCGCGCACCGAGGCCAGGCCCGTGGCCACCTGGTTGCGGATCGTGAACGGGAACTCGACCTTGCCGCCGGCCGCGTCCTGCACCAGCCCGCGCGAGCTGGCCTGCTCGACCGTCACCCCGACCCCGCCGTGGAAGTCGGGATAGGTCGAGCCGTAGACGGCCGAGAAATTGTCGTAGTTCTCGCCGGTGTAGTAGAGCGAGCCCAGGTCATCGAGCGACTTGGCGTGGTATTTGGCCAGCACCTTGTTGAACTCGTACGAGGCCTTGGGCAGCAGCGGGCTTTCCATGCTGGCCGGCGACGGCTCGAAATAATAGGTGCTGCCCGTCCCCATCTCGTGGAAGTCGATCTGCACGTTGGGCAGCCAGCGATGGAAGACCTTCAGCTTGGCGCGGGTCTCGACCTGGGTGACGGCCAGCCAATCGCGGTTGAGGTCGGTGAAGTAGTGGTTGGTGCGCCCCATCGGGAACGGCTCGACGTGCTCCTTGTCGAGCGGGTCGGAGACCGGCGGATTGCTCTTCCAGGCATTGTGCCAGTTGGCGGCGCGGTCGCGGCCGTCGGGGTTCTGAGCCGGGTCGATCAGGATCACGGCCTTGTCGAGCCACTCGGTCACCTCGGCCGAGCGGCCGGCCACCAGGTAGTAGGCCGTCAGCAGAGCCGCCTCGCCGCTGGAGGTCTCGTTGCCGTGGACGCCGTAATAGAGGCCGACCACCACCGGGGTCCTGGCGGGATCGGGCTGCGGCGCTGAAGGATCGGCCAGGGCGGCGTGGGCCTGGCGCAGTTCTTCCAGCCGCCCCTGGTTGGCCGGCGAGGTGACGATCACCGCCAGCAGCGGCCGGCCCTCGTAGGTGCGGCCGATCTCCTGCACGGTGATGCGGTCGGAGAGCCGGTCCAGCTCCTTCAGATAGGCTACGACCTGATCGTGGCGCGTGTACTGCGAGCCGATCGAATAGCCGAGGAAGGCTTCCGGCGTCGGTATCACGGGGTCGAGGTCGGCCGACGCGGCCTGCGGGAAATAGTAGCCGATCGGCGCGGCCAAGGCGGCGGGCGCCGCGGCGAGGGTCGCGCCGGCCACGGCGGCGGCGAGGAGCGCCGCGGGGGCGGCGCTCCGGATCCAGGATTTGATGGACATGATGTTTACTCGGTCGGAGGACGCTTACAGGCGGTAGTCGAAGCCGACTTGGAAGTAGCGACCGCGCAGGTCGTACTGGCTGAAGTCGTACGGCGCGCGAATGCCGGGGAAGTTGGCGTCGTGCGGCGGCGCCTCATCGAAGACGTTCTCGACCTTGGCGTAGATCGTCACCTTCTTGAAGCCCGACCAGCCGACATAGAGGTCGACCTGATCGTAGGCGTCGACGCGGCTCTGGCCGGCGACGGTCGGGATCAGGTCGTAGCCGCTGGTGTGGTACCAGGTCAGGTTGGCGTCGAGATCGGAGATCCTCCAGCCCAGGCGCGTGGTGGCCTTGTCGGCCGGCAGCACCGCGCCGCGGTTGTTGCCCGCGTAGTTGACCAGGGCCCCGCCCGGCGTGACCGGCCGGCGATAGTCGAAGACGTGGGTGTAGGCGGTCGAGACCGTGAAGTCGCCGTAGGCCTGCGTGCTGAACTTCTGGCCCAGTTCGATGTCGAGGCCCGAGGTCGTGAGCTCGGTGAGGTTCTGGTAGCGGTTGTAGACGGCCACCAGCTTGCCGCGGGCGTCGCGGATCACGTCGGCGGGGTTGTTGCCCTGGACGATCGAGGTGGTGTTGCCGGTGCCCACCAGGTTGCTAAGCTTGATCTTGTACCAGTCGATGCTGATCAGGCTGCCGCGCAGCGGAGTGAACACCGCGCCGACGTTGAACGAGCGCGTGCGCTCGGGGTCGAGGTCCGTGTTGCCGACCGTGAAGAAGGTCGGGCTCTGGCGCGAGCCGGGCAGGTCCGGATCGTAGGGGTCGACCACGGTGCCGTAGGAGATGTTGGTCGAGGCCGAGTTCTCCGACAGCGACGGGGCGCGGAAGCCGCGGGAGGCCGAGGCCCGCAGGGTCACCTTGTCGTTCGGCCGCCAGCGCACGCCGGCCTTGGGCGAGAAGGCGCTGCCGAAGTCGCTGTAGTGGTCGCCGCGGCCGGCGACCTGCAGCTCCAGGGTCGACAGGATCGGGATGTTGGCCTCGACATAGCCGGCGAACACCTCGCGCTCGCCGTCGACGGCGGCGATGGCCGGGCGGATCTGCAGGCCCGCGTCGATCTGCCAGGGATTGCTCGAGACCAGGGACTCGTTGCGGTACTCAACGCCCGCCGCGTAGCCGATCGGACCGGCCGGCAGCTCGAACAGCTCGCCCGAAATCTTGAAGTCGGCCCCGTAAAGCTCCGACTTGGCCGGGCGGACGGTGCTGAGACGGATGGAGTCGAGCACGGCCTTGGGGGTGTCTTCCGGCTGGTGCAGGTTCAGCGTGCCGTTGGCCAGGGCGTCGGCCAGGGCCCAGCGGTTGGCGAAGCCGGCCGCGACCGTCTCGCGCTCGTCGCTGGCCGAGGCGAAGGCGGCGAACTCCCAGTCAAACCGCTCGTTCTTGCCGCGCACGCCGCCGACGACGCGGTAGGCCTTGGAGACGTTGGTCTTCAGCGATTGGCCCAGATCGAAGAAGGTGTACTCGATCGGCGTGGCCACGCCGTAGGGATTGTAGGGGTTGCCCGCCGGCAGCAGGTTCGAGACCGGCTCGGCCAGGCCCGTCGTGGCGTTCAGCGCGAAACGGCCGCCTTCCAGCGTGAAGTACGGGCTGGAGCCGAAGATCGAGGCGCCCTTGATGTAGCTGTAGACCGCCTCGCCGAAGAGCTCGACGTTGTCGGTCACGCGATAGGTCCCGCTGACATAGCCCTGGTAGCGGTCGGTCGACGGGATCAGCGTGGTGTAGGGCGACAGGTTGATGGCGCAAGTCTCGCCGGGCAGGCCGTCGATCGGGGCGCTGGCGGTGCGGACCATGCCGGTGGGGCAGTTGCCGGCGGCGTCGAGGAACGGAACCGACGCACCATTGACCAGGAAGCGGGCGCCCTTGGCGCTCCAACCGTTCCAGCGGCCGCCCGGCTGGCCGGTGTAGATGCCAGACTTGGTCAGGTCGCGCTCGTCCTGGTCGAGACGGTCGCGGGTGTAGGCCTCGACGCTGAACAGCACGTTGAAGCGGTCCTCGTCGAGATCGCCGAAGCCGCCGACCAGCTTGCCGCGCCAGGTGTCGAGACCCCCTTCGCCCGACGTGCCGTAGGTGGCGCCGCCTTCCAGGCCCTGGAAGTTCTGGCGGGTGATGATGTTGACCACGCCGGCCACGGCGTCGGAGCCGTAGATGGCCGAGGCGCCGTCCTTCAGCACCTCCATGCGCTGCACGGCGACCAGAGGCAGGGCGTTCAGGTTGACGAAGGTGTCCGACAGGCCGTTGGACGGGAAGCCGTAGTTGGCGACGCGGCGGCCGTTCAGCAGCACCAGGGTGTTCTTCTGTGACAGGCCGCGCAGGCCGATGCCGGCCGAGCCCGAGGCCCAGCCGCTATTGCTGGTCTCGTTGGTCGAGTTGCCGGTGTTGGCCGAGATCGAGCGCAGCAGGTCGGCGACCGTCACCTTGCCCGAGGTCTTGACCTCCTCAAGGCCGATCACCTGCACCGGATTGAAGCCCTTGGCCGAGGCGCCGCGGATGTTGGTGCCGGTGACGACCAGTTCGTCGACCGCCGTCGAGGCGGCGTCGGCGGGCGGGTTCGCGGCCTGGGCCTGGACGAAGGTCGGGATGGCGGCGGAAGCGAAGAGCGCGGCGAGCGCGAGCGTCGACTTGGACATGAACGGTAAGCCCCAGAAACAAACAGTGGGGCCGCCTTAAGGCCGCTCGTGGCGCTTATCGCTCCAGTTTTTCTATCGTCGGAGTGAGGTTCAATTCGCAAGGCGCAAGCGAAACAAATCTATTTTCGCCAATGACTTGCGTCTAATTTCTTCATTTCGGCGACGTCGCGGCCAATCTCGTGAAATGCTGAGCATATATATTTCTACTTATTTTATAGGATTTTAGCTGACCCGGAGGCGCGGGACGCGGCGGGTCCGAACCCGCGCCTCCGCCCTCGCGAAGACGGCCGCGAGCCGTCGGGCCTGATCGCCTCGCCAGAAAAACTCCCTCGACCAAATTCCTACTCAATTTGTAGATTTTTGATGCGGCGCCCCACCGGACGCGCCAGCCCACCCGTTGGAAGTCGCATAGATGTCGTCGGCGCCTCGCCCTGATTCAGCCTCGCTCCCGAGCCGTCTCGAAATTCCCACCCTGATCCTCTGGGCCGTCATTCATGGCGGCTGGATCATGCTCACCTTGGCCAGCGCCAAGATTCCGACGCCGCTGCTGGCGGCGCTGGGCGGCTGGCTCCTGGCCTGGCACGGCTCGTTCCAGCACGAGGCGATCCACGGCCACCCCACGCCGTGGCGGCGGGTCAACGACGCCCTGGCCTTCGCGCCGCTGTCGCTGTGGCTGCCCTACCCGCTCTATCGGCGATCCCACCTGGCGCATCACGCCACGCACGACCTGACCGATCCCGAGCACGACCCGGAGTCGCGCTACCTCGCGGCGTCGGCGTCGCGCGGGTCGCGCCTGCTGGCCGCCGCCGGATCGACCCTGGCCGGGCGGCTGCTGCTGGGTCCGCCGATCGAGATCGCGACCTTCCTCGCGCTGGAAGTTCGAGCCCTGACGTCGCCGGGCGCGGCCGAGGCTCGCCGGATCTGGGCGACGCACCTGGCGCTGGTCGCCGCCCTGCTGGCCTGGCTGCATCTGGCCTGCGACCTCTCGCTCGGCCGCTACCTGCTGTGCTTCGTCTATCCGGGCGCGGCCCTGTCGCTGATCCGCTCGTTCGCCGAGCATCGCGCCCACCGCGACAAGGACCGGCGCGTGGCCGTGGTCGAGAACGCGCCGCTGCTGGGCCTGCTGTTCCTGAACAACAATCTGCACGCGGCGCATCATGACAGCCCCGGCACGCCCTGGTACCGCCTGCCCGGCCGCTACGCCCGCGAACGCTCGCGCCTGCTCTCGGCCAACGGCGGCCTCGTCTACGACGGCTACGCCGAGGTCTTCCGCCGCTACCTGCTGGCGCCGCACGACCACCACGACCACCGCAAGGCGCTGGAGACCTCACGATGACGCTCGCCCGCCGCCACCGCCCCGTGGCCGCCGTCGCCGCCCTGCCGATGTACGACCTGCCCGAGCTTCGCGAGGCCAACGACAAGCTGTGGTCGGCCATCTCCAGGCGGCTCAAGGCGCGCGGCGTGCCCGCCCCCGCCCGTCTCGATCGCGAACAGCCGCTCGAGGCGGTCTGGAGCAACCCCGACCTGCTGCTGGCGCAGACCTGTGGCTATCCCCTGGCCAAGCGCCTGAGGGGCGCGGTGCGGGTGCTTGCCACGCCGCGCTACCGCGCCACCGGATGCGACGGCCCTCTGCACCGCAGCGCCATCCTGGTGCGAGCCGACGATCCGGCCGCCAACCTGGCCGACCTGCGCGGCCGGCGCTGCGCGCTGAACGATCCGGATTCCAATACCGGCATGAACCTTCTGCGGGCCGAGATCGCGCCGCTGGCGTCCGGCGAGCGGTTCTTCAAGTCCGTGCTGCTGACCGGGGCGCACGTGGCCAGCGCCCAGGCCCTGGTCGACGGCGACGCGGACGTGGCGGCCCTGGACTGCGTGACCTGGGCCCATATCCAGCGCCATCGCCCCCAGTTGACGGAAGGCCTGCGGGTGCTGGCCTGGACGGCGGCGACGCCCGGCCTGCCGCTGATCGCCTCGGCCGCCCTGCCGGCCAGGATCCATCAGACCACCCTGGCGGTGCTGGAGGAGGTGATGGCCGATCCCACCCTGCGGACCGCTCGCCAGACCCTGCTGCTGGAGGGCCTGGACCTGCTGCCCGCCGCCCACTATCGCGCCGTCGTGCACCTGGAGGATCTCGCCCGCGGCCTGGCCTATCCAAAGCTGCACTGACGCCGGCCGCACCGCCGCTCATAAACTTCATTCGAATTATTCAGTTTTACTCGCGAAAACCCGCCATCAAGACACGGAAATAAGCGCCATTGTTTTTGAAAGGAAAATAATCATCGAAATCACCACCTCAGAAAAGCTCTAAGCAAAGCGCAAGAAACCTGGATTTCATTCATCAAGGCGACGACGCCTCTGACGCCCCGACCACCGCCGCGCCTGTCGGCAACTCTTTCGGGGCATCATGCACAGCTTCATTCCGTCGCCGGCCTTCCGCATCCGCCTGCTCGCGGCGACCGCTCTGGCCACGCTCGCGACCACCGCCCACGCCGCGCCGAACACGCCTTCGCCCGACGCCGCCGACGGCAAGGTCGAGGAGGTGATCGTCACCGCCCAGAAACGCTCCGAGAACCTGCAGAACACGCCGATCGCCATCACCGCCCTGGCCGGCGAAGCGATCGAGCAGCAGAAGATCGCCACCTTCCGCGACCTGGCCGGCCGCGTTCCGGGCCTGCTGGCGCCGAGGCGGTCGACCGCCTACACCACCCAGCAGTATTCGATCCGCGGCATCGGCGAGATCGACACCTATCCCGAGCCCTCGGTCGCGGTTTACGTCGACGACGTCTATCTGGCCCGCACCGTCGGCTCGCTCTACGACACGCCCGACCTGGAGCGGGTGGAGGTGCTGCGCGGGCCCCAGGGCACGCTCTACGGCCGCAATTCCAGCGCCGGCGCCATCCGCTTCATCACCAAGGAGCCGACGGCCCAGCGCAGCGGCGAGATCGGCCTGGCGCTCGGCAGCTACGACAATCTCGACTTCAAGGCCCGCATCAACGGCGCGATCCTGGCGAACGACAAGCTGAACGGCTCGCTGTCGGTGATCCGCCACACCCGCGACGGCTGGCAGCACAGCGTGCCGCTGAACAAGGACATCAACGACCTGGACCTGACCGTCCTGCGCGGCAAGCTGTTCTCGCAGCTCACCGAGGACACCAGCATCGGCTTCTCGGCCGACGGCATGTGGGACCGCTCCAGCCAGAGCTACTACACACCGGTGAACCAGCCCGACGGCCTGGTCGGCGGCGGCGGCAAGACCGACCCGGACCTGACCTGGTCCGACACCCTGCCCTACAACAGGACCACGGTTTACGGCGCCTCGCTGACCATCAAGCACCGCCTGACCGACAATCTGAGCCTGAAGTCGGTGACCGCCGTGCGCGGCATGCACGGCCCGATCTACTACGACAACGACGGCGTCACCCAGATCAAGGGCGACAGCTACGCCGGCTTCGACCAGCACTACCGGACGCAGGAGTTCAACCTGAACGGCGAGTACGATCGCCTGAACTTCGTCGCCGGCGTCTATTATTTCTACGAGTACTTCCACAACCACCGGCTCAGCCAGTCGGCCGGCAGCCCCAGCGACAACGTCGGCACGGTCACCCACACCAACAACTACCTGCGCACCGAAAGCTGGGCGGTGTTCGGCCAGGTGAACTACAAACTGACGCAGCGCCTGACCGCGACGCTGGGCGGCCGCTACACCGAGGACCGTCGGCGTTTCGACAACTTCGGCCAGCAGAAGTCCAACACCGCCCTGCACGACCCGCAGGAGTGGAACTACGACCCCTGGCAGTTCGAGAAGCTGTACGGCCCCTACACCACCAATTTCGACGTCCACGCGCCTTGGACCAGCTTCGACAGCTTCACGCCGAAGCTTGGCCTGCAGTTCCAATGGACGCCGGACGTTCTGGTCTACGGCTCCTATTCGCAGGGCTTCAAGAGCGGCGGCTACGACCTGCGCACGAACACGGTGGTCGGTTCGCTGACGCCCTACCTGCCGCAGACGACCAGCACCTACGAGTTGGGGATCAAGACCCGCTGGCTGGACGGGGCGCTGACCGCGAACCTGGCGGCCTTCTACAACGACATCGAGGACTTCCAGGTGCGGGCCACGGCCACCGCCGCCCTGGGCAACGTCGTCAACCAGCTGATCAACGCCGGCGACGCCCACTCTCAGGGCGTCGAGGTCGAACTGGCGGCCGCGCCGATCGAGGGCCTGCGCCTGTCGGCGACGGCCGCCTATCTGGAAACGGCCTACGACACCTTCACCGCCACCCTGCCCAACAACGTCGCGGGCCGGAGAACCCTGGTGGGGCTGGACTTCCCCTATGCGCCACGCTGGCAGCTGGGCTTTGCGGCCAACTACCGGCTGCCGCTGGACACGCCGGGCGCCTGGCGGGTCGGCGCGGACGCCCAGTACGAGTCCCGTCGCTACGTCGACATCTACAACACCGCCCAGACCCAGGTGCGGCCGCAGACCTTCGTCAACGCCACGGTCAACTACACGGCCGACGACGAGGGCTGGACCGCCGGGGTGCAGGTCAAGAACCTGTTCGACCTGCGGCGCGGCCAGGCCGGGGGCTATTCGCCCAGCAACGCCGGAACCTCGCCCCTGTACTACCGCGCCTACAACGAGCCGCGGATGATCAACCTCTACGTCAATCGCAAGTTCTAGGAGGCCGTCATGGACCTGCAACTGGCGGGGAAACGCGCCATCGTCACCGGCGGCAGCCGGGGCATCGGCAAGGCTATCGCCCTGGCCCTGGGCCGCGAGGGCGTCGAGGTGGCCATCGCCGGGCGCGACAGCGTGGCCCTGGAGGCGGCGACCTTCGAACTGGCCAACACTCTGGGCCGGCGGGTGACGCCGATCCGGGCCGACACCGGCGACGACGCCTCGGTCGACAACCTCGTCCGCGCGGCGATCGCCGAACTCGGCGGGGTCGACATCCTGATCAACAACGCCGCCACGCCCGGCGGCGCGGCCCCGGCGGGGCGCCTGGACCAGATTGACGGCGCGGCGCTGCTGGCCGACGTAAACGTCAAGGTCGCCGGCTATCTGCGCACGGCCAAGGCGGTCGCGCCGCACCTGGTGGAGGCCGGCTGGGGCCGGATCATCAACATCGGCGGGCTGGCGGCGCGGACCACCGGCCACTACGTGGCTTCGATCCGCAACGGCGCGGTTTCGTCGCTGACCAAGAACCTGGCCGACGAACTGGGACCGCGCGGGATTACCGCCAACGTCATCCATCCGGGCGGCACCCGCACCGAGAAGACGACGGCCGAGGTCGAGGCCAGGATCGCCCAGGGCAACACCATCGGCCGCATCGTCGACGCATCGGAGATCGCCTGGCTGGTCGCCGTGCTGGCCTCGCCGCTCAGCGGCGCGATCAACGGCCAGACCATCGCCGCCGGCGGCGGCGTTCCCAGGACCATCGACTACTGACGCCCCCGCCGCAGTAATTCTGGCCCGCGTCCAAGATTAAGCGAAGACGGACGCCGATTTCCCAAGCCCGGGCGCATGCATCAGGCGCGCTGATACCGCTGATGAGAACTGCGCGTTTGTTCGCTTTTTCTCGCTCCGGCTAAGCGTCGAACGCCAAGACCGCCCTCCGAAGAAAGACGACAGACGCCATGTCCGAAGACCTCGACGACATCGCCGAACCGGAGGCCAGGCCAAAGCCCTCCCTGCTGAACCGCCGAAACCTGCTGGTCGCCGGCGGCGGCCTGGCGGCGGCGGGCGTGGCCGGCGCGGTCGCCTGGGGCACGGCGGGGCCCAAGCGCCCCGTCACCGCCGACGGCAAGCGCAAGATCCGCCTGGCCTGGAACGCCAACGCCATCTGCCTGGCCCCCGCCCTGCTGGCCAAGGAATACGGCATCTACGCCGACAACGGCCTGGACGTGGAGCTGGTCAACTTCGCCGGCTCGACCGACCAGCTTCTGGAAGCCATCTCCACAGGCAAGGCCGACGCCGGGGTCGGCATGATCCTGCGCTGGATCAAGCCGCTGGAGCAGGGCTTCGACGTCAAGCTGATCGCGGGCACGCACGGCGGCTGCCTGCGGGTGGTCGGCTCGCGCCGCCACGGGATCACCGACGACGTCCAGAGCCTGCGCGGCAAGACCATCGGCCTGGCCGAGATCAGCGGCTCGGGCCGCAACGCGCTCGCCGTGCTGCTGAAGGCCAACGGCCTGGACCCCAACCGCGACGTCCAGTGGCGCGCCTTCCCCGCCCCGCTGCTGGCGGCGGCGGCCGAGAAGGGCGAGATCCAGGCCTTCGTCGATTCCGATCCCCTGCTCTACCTGCTGCAGAAGGCCTCGAAGGGCGACCTCGTCGAGGTGCTGTCGAACCTTTCGGCGCCCTGGCAGGACCGCTTCTGCTGCGTGCTGGGGGCCAGCGGCCACCTGCTGCGCGACGACCGGCCGGCCGCCACGGCCCTGGCCCGCTCGCTGGTCACCGCCGCCACCCTGTGCTCGCAGGATCCGCACGCCACGGCCCGGGTGTTCGCGCCCTACGCCAAGGCCAGCGAGGAGGACCTCGTGGCGGTGCTGCGCATGCAGACCCACGACAAGCACCCCGTCGGCCGCGACCTGGAGCGCGAAGTGGCGCTGTACGCGCGAGAGCTTCGCGAGGTCGGGGTGATGAAGCCAAACCTCGTGCCCGACCGCTTCGCGGCCGGGATCGTCGACAACGTCTTCGCCTGAGGAGCCGATCATGACCGGCATCGACGTCGCCCGTTCCGCCGCGCCACCGCTCACGCGATGGACCGCGCCTTCCGTATGGAGCGAAGGCCTGGCCGCCGCGCTCGTCTGGATCGGCGCGGGCGCCCTGACCCTGGCCTGGCCCGACCTGACCGCCTGGAGCCGGACGGGCCTTTGGGCGCTGCTGCAGTTGACGCTGGCCGCGCCTCTGCTGGTTCTCTCGCTGGCCGGCGCCGCATGGCCGTTGACCGGCCGCTTGAAGCCGGCGGGCCGCTGGCTGATCGCCCTGCCTCTGGCCCTGACCGCCTGGCAGGTGCTCACCGCCAAGACCGGGATCCTGCCCCTGCCCTTCTTCCCGCCGCCGCAGTCGATCCTCGAGGTCTATACCGACGACGCCGGCCGGCTGGTCGAGAGCGTCGTGCACTCGCTGGCCCTGTTGCTGCCCGGCTATTTCGCCGGCGCGATCTTCGGCTTCGCGATCGGCGTCGCCGTCGGCTGGTCGAAGACCGCCAGCTACTGGGGCCACCCGATCCTGCGGTTCGTGGGGCCTTTGCCGGCTACGGCCTGGCTGCCGGTCGCGTTCTTCTTCTTCCCCGGCGCACGCAGCGCCAGCACTTTCCTGATCGGCCTGTCGACCCTGTTCCCGGTGGCCGTGCTCACCGCCTCGGGCGTCGGCAGCGTGCTCAGCGGCTATTACGACATCGCCCGCACGCTGGGCGCCTCGCGGTCGTTCCTGATCCGCAAGGTCGCGGTTCCGGCCGCCTTGCCGCACGTGTTCGTCGGACTGTTCATGGGCCTGGGGGCCTCGTTCGCGGTGCTGATCGTGGCCGAGATGATGGGCGTGAAGGCGGGCCTGGGCTGGTACCTGCAATGGGCGCAGGGCTGGGCCGCCTACGCCAACCTCTATGGCGCGCTGATCATCATGGCGCTGCTGTTCTCGGGCCTCATCGGCCTGTTGTTCGCCGTCCGCGACCGGGTCCTGGCCTGGCAGAAAGGCATGGTGCGCTGGTGAGCGTTCTCGAACAGACCCTCGACGCCTCGCCGGCGTCCTCGCCTCACGGCCTGTCGGTGCAGGCCCGCCGGGTCAGCCACGCCTTCGCGACCAAGAACGGCCCGCTGCCCGTGCTCGACGACGTCAGCTTCACCATCGAAGCCGGCGAGTTCGTGGCCCTGCTGGGCCCCAGCGGCTGCGGCAAGTCCACTCTGTTGCGACTGCTGTCGGGCCTCGATGCGCCCCGCGAAGGCAAGATCGGCGCGGACGGCGTGCGGATCACCGGCCCCGATCCGAGCCGCCTGCTCGTGTTCCAGGACCCGACGCTCTATCCGTGGCGCTCGGTGCGGCAGAACCTGGCCGTCGGCCTGGAGACCCGCGGCGTGCTCAAGCAGCAGAAGGGGCGGATCGACGAGATCCTGCGCCTGGTCGGCCTGGAAGCCTTCGCCGACGCCCTGCCGCACGAGCTTTCCGGCGGCATGGCCCAGCGCGCGGCGCTGGGGCGGGTGCTGGTCAACGAGCCGCGCCTGCTGCTGCTGGACGAGCCGCTGGGCAAGCTGGACGCCCTCACCCGCATGACCCTGCAGGAAGAGTTGCTGAAGATATGGCAGGCCCGCCGCTTCACCAGCGTCCTGGTCACACACGACGTCGAGGAAGCCCTGCTGCTGGCCCAGCGCATCCTGGTGTTCAGCGACCGTCCGGCCCGCATCATCCGTGAACTGGCCGTGCCGCTCGACTATCCGCGCCGGCGGGAAGACCCGACCTTCGTGGCCCTTCGCCAGGAAATCCTGGCCGGGCTCGCGCCTCACTGACCAGGGACGCCGAGCGTGCGCAGCCAGGTCAGGAACAGCTCCGGCCAGGCGGCGGCCGAGGAGCCGGCCGGCGCGCGCAGGCCAAACCCGTGGCCGCCGCGCTCGAAGACGTGCAGGGCCGCTTCCACGCCCTTCGCGCGCCACGCCTGGAACGCCTGCAGGCTGTTGTCGACGGGCACGCGCGGGTCGTCGGCCGCATGGAAGAGGAAGGCCGGCGGCGGCGACTTGGGCGGGCCGGGATAGAGCGGCGAGCGGGGCGAGGCCGGAACGTTCAGATAGGGATAGCCAAGACCCAGGAAATTGATCCGGAGCGGATCGCGGTCGGCCTGATCGACTGGCGGATAACCGATTTCATCGCCGCGAGCGACAAGGCCCGCCGCGATCGTTCCCCCCGCCGAGAAGCCCAGGACGCCGATGCGGCGCGCGCCCGTGCGGCGGGCCAGCAGGCGCAGCGCCCGCGCCGCGTCGTGCAGCATCACGTTCTGGCCGTCGGCCCAGCCCTCGCCCGGCAGGCGATAGAGCAGCGCGCCGGCGGCGTAGCCCGCGCCCGCCAGCCAGCGGCAGACCTCCTCGCCTTCCTTGTCGAACACCACGCGGTTGAAGGCGCCGCCGGGAATGACCAGCACCGCCGTATCGGCGGGACCGGCGGGACGATGCAGGCTCAGGCGCGGCTCGCGCACGCCGGAGATGTCGCGCCCCTTGCGTCCCTGGTCCTCGACCTCACGCACGGTCTCGCGGACGGTGACGCCTGCGCCGCCCGGCGCCCCGGCCGGCCACAGAGGGATCGTCTCGGTCCGGGGCGCTGTCGAGGCCGCGGAGCCGGTCTTAGCGAGGGACGAAGCGCCGAACGCGCCGGCGAGAAGGATGCGTCTGTTCATGCGGGCTCCCTTGATCGGAGACGGCCCCTAGCAGAGGCGGCCGATCAGTCCCTTTTGGAAATCCTATTAATCCGATAGGAAAAATTGAATAACGACATTTGCCCCCCTCAAGCTACTCCGCCCCGGCTCGCCGACCGGTCGGCGTCAAGCCATCTGGGGGATTTCCAATGCCGTCTTCCGTCTCGCGTCCTCGCGGTCGCGCCCTCGCCGTCTCGGCGCTCCTGATCGGCGCCAGCCTGCCCGCCCTGGCCTGGGCCGCCGACGACGCGCCCGCCCCGGACACGCAGCTGGAAGAGATCGTCGTCACCTCGCAGCGCCGGGCCGAGAACCTCCAGAAGGTGCCGGTGGCGGTGACGGTCGTCCGGGGGGACGACCTCGAAAAGCGCCAGACCTTCTCGGCCGAACAGCTGGTGCAGCAGGTGCCGTCGCTGACCTTCCGCAAGGGCACGACCAACGTGAACTCGTCGCTGAACATCCGCGGCATCGGTACGACCTCGTTCTCGGCGGGCTCGGAGCCGGCGGTCTCGACGGTGGTCGACGGCGTCGTCTACGCCCGCTCGGGCCAGGCCTTCTTCGACTTCTTCGACGTCGATCGCATCGAGGTGCTGCGCGGCCCGCAGGGCACGCTGTTCGGCAAGAACGCATCGGCCGGCGTCGTCTCGATCGTCACTCGCCGTCCGTCGGCCACGACCAAGGGCTTCGTCGAGGGTAGCTGGTTCGAGGGCAACGAGTATCGCCTGCGGGCCGGCGTTTCCGGCCCGATCAGCCAAACCCTGCGCGGCGGCCTCACCGCCGTCTACGGCCAGTACGACGGCTCGGCGACCAACGTCTATGACGGCTCCAAGGTCAACGGCTACGAGCGCCTGGGCTTCCGGGGCAAGCTGGAATGGACGCCGAACGACGACCTGACGGTCAGCCTGATCGCCGACAGCGTCAACGCCGTCGACAACGGCTCGGCCGACGCCATCGGCTACGCCACGCCGGGGGATGCGATCATCGGCCAACAGGCGCCGCTGGCCGTCGGTCCGTCCAACCGCAACATCAACAACGACGTCGCCCCGGTCACCAAGGACAGCACCTGGGGCTATTCGGGCCAGGTCGACTACCGCCTGGGCGACTACACCCTGACCTCGATCACCGCCTGGCGCGGCTGGGGCAACACCGAGGTGCGCGACGGCGACTACACCTCGACGGCCGGCTGGCGCGTGGGCACGGCCTCGTCCAAGGACGTGGGCGTTCTGGACTTCAACCAGTTCACCCAGGAAGTGCGCCTGGCCTCGCCGACCGGCGGCTTCCTCGACTACGTGGTCGGCGCCTTCTACTACAAGACCAAGCAGGACAATTACTTCAACCGCACCAACATCGGTTGCGCGGCCACCACCCTGGCCGGCGGGGTCTGCGCCACCGGCTCGTCCACCTTCGTGGTGACCTCGAACGGCACAGCCAACTTCACCACCGAACTTGAGAACTACGCCGCCTTCGGCCAGGCCAACCTGAACTTCACCCCGCGCCTGCGCGGCGTGGCCGGCCTGCGCTGGTCGCACGACGAGATCAGCTTCGACTTCGCCCGTGTCTCGGCCTTCCCCGCCGCCACGGCCGGCGTGCGCCCCAGCTTCGCCGCCCAGGGCGGCAAGAGCACCGACGGCGTCTCGGGCCGGATCGGCCTGCAGTACGACGTCTCCGACAACGTGCTGGGCTACGTGAACTATTCGCGCGGCTACAAGGGGCCGGCGATCAACGTGTTCTTCAACATGCAGGCCTTCGACACCCTGCCGCTGGATCCCGAGAAGTCCGACGCCTACGAGGCGGGCCTGAAGAGCACCCTGCTGGACCGCAGGCTGGTGCTGAACCTGGCCGCCTTCACCACCAACTTCAAAGGCTTCCAGACCACCAATTTCGACACCGTGGCCGGCACGATCGTCAGCCGCCTGGTCAATGCCGGCGAGGTCTCGACCGCCGGCCTGGAACTCGACGCCCAGGCGCGTCCGGCCAGGAACCTGACCCTGTCGGGCGGCGCGGCCTATACCGACGCCAAGATCGAGAAGTTCCACTGCCCGACCGGCTCGCCGGCGACCTGCTCGGCCATCAACGGCCAGCCGCTGGGCCCGGCAAAGTGGCGCTGGTCGGCGGCCGTGGACTATCTGGTCGAGACCCCGTCCCTGCCCTTCGACATCGGCCTGAACTCGTCGATCGCCTACCAGGGCGCGGGTCGCCCCAACGTCAACAACCCCAACCTCGGCCCCGCGCCGGAAGGCTTCAGCCTGTGGGACGCGACCGTCTCGCTGGTCGACCGCGAGGATCGTTATCGCCTGTCGTTCATCGCCAAGAACATCGGCGACAGCTTCTACACCACCGCCAGGATCCCCAGCACCTATGTGCGCCAGCAGGTTCCGCGCGACTCCGAGCGTTATTTCGGGGTTAGCCTGCGCGCCAACTTCGGCCGTTGATCGAGGCGCTCCCAGCATGACCGCATCGAGTGAAGTCTCCTGGTTCTCGGCGCTCTGCGACGACGACTATGAGTTCCTGGGCGTACCAGACCCGGCGCTGGCGTCGAGCTGGGAGCATTGCCGCAACATCGCCCTGGCGGCCGAAGCAGGCGGTTTCGACAACCTGCTTCTGCCGTCGGGCTATGGCCTGGGCATCGACACCCTGGCCTTCGCGGCCGGGATCGCGCCGCTGCTGAAGCGCATGCGCCTGCTGGCGGCCGTGCGCGTCGGCGAGGCCTGGCCGCCGCAGCTGGCCCGCCAGCTGGCGACCATCGACCAGATGCTGGGCGGCCGGCTGACGATCAACATCATCTCCAGCGACCTGCCCGGCGAGACCCTGGCCAGCGGCCCGCGCTATCGCCGCACGGTCGAGGCCATGACCCTGCTGCGCGCCTTCCTGAACGGCGAGAGCGTCGACTTCGACGGCGAGTTCTGGAAGCTGAAGCTGGATCCGCCGCGCATCCGGCCAGTGTCCGGCCGCGCGCCGCCGTTCTATTTCGGCGGCCTTTCGGAGGACGCCCGCGAGGCCGCCGCGCAAGGCGCCGACGTCTACCTGATGTGGCCCGATCGGCTGGACGTCGTTCGCGACACCATCGCCGACCTGACGGCCCGCGCCCATAAGCGCGGCCGCAAGCTGAAGTTCGGCTATCGCGTCCACGTCGTGGTGCGCGAGACCGAGGAAGAGGCCCGCGCCGCCGCCGACCGCCTGCTCTCGCGCCTCGACGCCAAGACCGGCGAGGCGATCAAGAACCGCTCGCTCGACAGCCAGTCGGCCGGCGTGCGCCGCCAGGTCGAACTGCGCGAAGCCTCGGCCGGCGACGGGTTCGTCGAGGACAATCTGTGGACCGGCATCGGCCGGGCCCGCTCGGGCTGCGGCGCGGCGATCGTCGGCGATCCCGACCAGGTGCTGGCCAAGCTGAAGGCCTATCAGGACCTCGGGATCGAGGCCTTCATCCTGTCGGGCTATCCGCACCAGGCCGAGGCCGACCTCTTCGCCCGCAACGTCCTGCCGCGCCTCGCGCACGGCCCGCTGGAGCTCTAGGTCATGGCGCATGGCGCATACCTGCCGCCGTCGGAGACGACGGGCCAGGCGACTTCCAATCGGCGCTGGCTGCTGCTGGCCTTCCTGATCGGCGCGGGCATCCTCAACTATGTCGACCGCCAGATCATCGCGATCCTCAAGCCGGTGATCGAAAAGGATCTGGGCTGGACCGACGCCGACTACGGGACGCTGGCGGCGCTGTTCCAGTTCTCGGCCGCGGTGGCCTTCGCCTTCACCGGCTGGATCGTCGACAAGCTGGGCGCGCGCCTGGCCGCGCCCGTCGGCGTGGCGGCCTGGAGCCTGGCGGCGATGGCCCACGGCGTGGCCGTCACCTTCGGCCAGTTCGGCCTGGCCCGCGTGGCGCTGGGCGCGACGGAGTCGATGGGCACGCCCGCCGGCATCAAGGCCCTGCGGGCTCTCTTCACGGACCGCATGCGCTCGCTGGCCGTCGGCATCTCCAACGGCGCCCCGAACATCGGCGCCATCGCAACGCCGCTTCTGCTGCCGCTGCTGGCCGCCGCCGTGGGCTGGCGCGCCTCGTTCATGATCGTCGGGGCCGCGGGCTTCATCTGGGTCGCCGCCTGGTTCGCCGTCTCGCGCAAGGCCGACCTGCCGCACGAGCCCGCCCAGGCCAAGGACAAGGGCCAGACCCTGGCGATGCTGCGCGACCGTCGCACCTGGGGCCTGGCCGGCGCCAAGGCGCTGTCGGACCAGGTCTGGTGGCTGATGCTGTTCTGGGCCCCGGACTTCTTCCACCGCGTCTTCGACCTGACCATGGCGCAGCTTGGTCCCGCCCTGGCCGGCGTCTACGGCCTGGCGGCCCTGGGCTCGATCGCGGCCGGCTGGATCGGCGCGCGCCTGCTGGATCGAGGCTGGAGCCTGAACGCCGTGCGCAAGACCTCGATGCTGGTCTGCGCCCTGTTGGTCCTGCCCGTGCCGCTGGCGGTGCTGGCGCAAAGCCACTGGGTCGCCGTGGGCCTGCTGGGCCTGACCCTCGCCGCGCACCAGGGGTTCTCGGTCAACATCTTCGCCACCATCACCGACGTGATCCCGGCCCGCCGGATCGGCGCGGTGACCAGCTTCGGCGCGCTGTGCGGCAACTTCGCGGGCATGGGCATCGTCTACCTGGCCGGCAAGATCCTCACCGGCGGCCACGGCTACCTGCCGCTGCTGCTGATCGCCGCCGCCTCCTACCTCGTGGCGCTGGCCTGGCTGCAGCTTTGGCTGCCGCGCCTGACCCCGGCCGAGGACGACCACATCCCCTTGGCCCCCGCCCCTTCCCTCTGAGTGAGCTTGAGTAGAGATATGACGCAGCCCCTACGGTTCGGGATCGTCGGCGCGGGCATGATGGGCCGCGAGCACATCCGCAACCTGAAGCTCCTGCCCGGCGCGCGGCTGACGGCCCTGGCCGATCCGACGCAAAGCTCGCTGGACTGGGCCCTGAGCGAGGCCGGCGACCCGAGCGTCGCGACCTTCGAGACGTCGGAGGCCCTGGCGGCCAGCGGCCTCGTCGACGCGGTGATCGTCGCCTCGCCCAACTTCACCCATCGCCAGGAGCTGGAGCCCCTGTTCGCCGCCGGCCTGCATATCCTGTGCGAAAAGCCGCTGTGCACGACCCTGGACGACGCCCGCTGGGCCGTCGAGCGGGCCAAGGCCCACGCAGGCGTCTTCTGGACCGGCATGGAGTATCGCTTCATGCCGCCGGTCGCCGCCTTCGTCGAGCGCGTGCACGCCGGCGAGATCGGCCGGCTGGTGCAGCTGTCGATCCGCGAGCACCGCTTTCCGTTCCTGCCGAAGGTGGGCGACTGGAACCGCTTCTCGGCCAACACCGGCGGCACCATGGTCGAGAAGTGCTGCCACTTCTTCGACCTGATGCGCCTGATCGTCCGCGACGAGCCGGTGCGGGTCTACTGCTCGGGCGCGATGGACGTGAACCACCTGGACGAGCGCTACGACGGCCGGACGCCGGACATCATCGACAACAGCTTCACGGTCGTCGACTTCGCCGGCGGCCAACGCGCCATGCTCGATCTCAACATGTTCGCCGACGGGGCCGAGAACCAGGAGGAGATCGGCGCGGTGGGCGACACCGCCAAGCTGGAGGTGTTCATCCCCAGCGGCGACGTGGTCCTGAGCCCCCGCGTCGGCTTCCTTCAGCCCAAGCAGGTCAGCCGCACCCACGTGGGCGTCGACCAGGCGGCCCTGGACGCCGGCTCCCACCACGGCGCGACCTTCCACCAGCTGGAGGCCTTCCTGGCCGCCGTCGCCGGAACGGCCCCCGTCCAGGTCACCGCCGAGGACGGCCTGCGCGCGGTGGCCATCGGCGTCGCCGCCGAGATCAGCGCGCGGGAGAAACGGGTCGTGGAGCTTGGCGAACTCGGCTTCTGAACCCGCCGTCCAAGTCATGAACGGCGGCGATGCCCCCAGGAGGCGGCGACGTCGCGGATGTTTTGCGCGTCATGCCGGCCGAAGAGCGGGCTCTCCGGCCTACGACGTGACCGGAACCGCCGTCTTCCGCGTCCGGTTCTGATCAAGACAGCCTGAAAGTTCGCCGCTCCTAACGACCCAGGCCGGCCATCGCCTGGGCCAGGGTCTTGCCGCCGGGGCTGAGCGGCGTGCGCAGGGCGGTTTCCACGATCCGGCGGGCCAGAGCCTCGTCGCCGGCGGCTTGCAGCAGCAGGACCCGCGCCAGGGCGGCCGAGAAGCTGTCTCGGTCGAGGCGGGCGGCGACCTCCGCGTGGCGGGCGGCGCCGTCGAGGTCGCCCCGCATCACGTCCACGACCGCCAGGCCGCCGTGCCCCTCCGAGAAGGCGCCGTCCAGCGCCACGACCTTCTCGAACCGCGCCCGGGCGCCGTCATAGTCCCCGTTGGTGAAATGCGCCCAGCCCGCGGCGACCCAGGACCCCAGGTGATCGCCGTAGCCGGCGGCGCCGCGGTCGAGATAGGCGGAGGCCTCGCCCCCCTGCCCGTCCAGCAACAGGGTCAGCCCCTTGCCGATCAGGGCGCGCGGGTTGGTCTGCCCGTCGGCGGCCGCCAGGGCCCGATCGAAGGCCGCGCGAGCCGCGCCGACATCCTCGCCCTCCAGCGCCAGCATGCCCAGCACCGACTGGCCGTCCGAACCCTCGCCTGCGCGCGCCGCATAGGCGCGGGCAAGGTCCAGGCGTTCGTCGTCGAGGGCGGCGGCGGCCAGCAAGCCCATTAGCCGCTCGTCGGTCGCGCCGGCGGCGGTCAGGCGCTCGCCCAGCGCCAGGGCCCCGTCGATCCGCCCCTGATGGTGCAGCGTCTCGACCTTCAGCGCCGCCGCGCCCGGAACCTCGGCGATGGTCGCCTCGTCGAGCAGATCGTCGGCGCCGACATAGTCGGCCAGCATCGCCCTGCACCAGGCCAGGTTGAACTTCAGGCCCGCGGCGTCGGGCGCCCGCAGAAGCAGCGCGGCGAAGATGGCGGCGGCATCGTCGAAACGTTCGGCGCGAAGCGCGATCAGCCCGGAGAGGTTGAGCAGCTCCGGCGGCGACGCCTCGATCGCCTCGCGCCGGCGCAACAGGGACGAGGCCTGTTCCAGGTCGCCTTCGTCGAAGGCCGCCCAGGCCGCGTCGGCCAACAGGCGGACATTGGCCGGATCGTGTTCCAGATAGCCGAGCAACCTGGCGAGAACAGAGCCGGCGGCGGTCGCGGCGGACATCATGGAGCACTCCATCACAGCACTGGGGGAAACACTCGCAATGCGCGATCCCGCGCCGCGCCGCCTTCCCCTCGCCGCGCAAGCTAGAGCCCGGCTCAGGCGTCGTCCAGCGCTTCCGGGCCCTGACGATCCAGCGCTTGCCATGGTCACGCTTCCGTGCCACTTCGCGCATAGGGCGAGCGAGTACGGGGGATTTTCATGGGCTCCGACCAGGCGGTCGAGCTGGCGCGTCAGCTGCTGTGGAGCAGCCTTGTCATCGCCGCGCCCGTGCTCATCGTCGCGCTGCTCGTGGGCCTGCTGATCAGCGTGTTCCAGGTGGCGACCCAACTTCAGGAAATGACGCTCAGCTACATTCCCAAGCTGGCCGCCGCGGCCCTGGTGCTGTTGATCCTGGCGCCCTGGATGATCGAACGGATCACCCGCTTCGCCGTCCAGATGTTCAAGATGATCCCGGCGATGGGCTGAAGTGGGTTCAGGCGTTCCCCTCGTCGATTGGGCCTTTTCCGCCGTGCTGCTGTCGCTGCGGATCGCACCGGTGTTCGCCCTTGCGCCGCCGTTCACCCTGACGCGGGTTCCGGCGACCTTCCGCGCGCTGTTCGGCGTCGGGGTCGCGGCCTGCATGGCTTCCGGCCTGCCGGCCGACGCCGCGATCGCCGACCTGAGCGCCGGCGGACTGCTCGTCGCCGCGGCGCGCGAACTGGCCCTCGGCGGGATCTTCGTCATGGCCTTCCAGGTGACATTCGGCGCCATCTACTTCGTGGGCCGGACGCTGGACATCCAGGCCGGCTTCGGCCTGGCCATGTTGATCGACCCGACCACCAACAACCAGACGCCGCTGATCGGGACGCTGTTCGCCTATCTGGCCGGAGCGATCTTCTTCGCCATGGACGGCCACGGGCAGCTGCTGCGCATCTTCGCCGCCACGCTGGACGCCATGCCGCTGGGCGCGGGGCACTTTCCGGCGTCGACCCAAAGCCTCACCCGCTTCATCTCGATCGTGTTCCTGACCGGCTTCGGCGTGGGCGGCGGCGCGATACTGTGCCTGTTCCTGGCCGACCTGGCGATCACCGCCCTGTCGCGCACCGTGCCGCAGATGAACGTGCTGATCCTGGGCCTGCAGGTGAAGGGCCTGCTGCTGCTCGTCGTGCTCCCGGCGACCTTCGGCGTCGCCGGCTCTCTCCTGGCGCGGATGATGGTCATCCTGCTCGAGAGCCTGCCGGGGTTGCTGTAGGCCATGGAAGACGGCGCCGAGCAGGACAAGTCGGAAGCTCCCTCGCACTTCAAGCTCAGGAAGGCGCGGGAAAAGGGCGCGGTCGCGCGCGGGATGGATCTGGGCTTCCTGATCGGGCTTTCCGCCTTCACCGGCTACATGTGGCTGTTCGCGCCGCGCCTGGGACGGCAGCTGGCGCTGTCTTCGGAGCGCGCCCTGGTCGCCGCGCCCAACGTCCTGGAAAGCCGCAACGAGATCCTGGCGGTCACCGGCCTGGTGCTGGGCGGGCCGCTGCGGCCGCTGATCTTCATGATGGCGACCATCTTCCTGGCCGTGGCCCTCTTCGAGCTGATCCAGACCGGCGTCGTCTTCTCGACCCAGCCCCTGAAGCCGGATTTCAAGCGGCTCAACCCGGCCGCCAACTTCAAGAAGCTGTTCACGTTCAGGATCCTGATCGAGACGGGCAAGAACATCCTGAAGCTGACGATCTATTCGGCGATCGCCTTCATGGTCATCCGCGACGCGCTGAACGACCTGACCGCCTCGATCACCGACGCGGGCCGGCTGGCGCAGGCCCTGGCCCAGGTCGGCCTCAAGTTGCTGCTGTTCTTCGTGCTGGCCGCCATGGTCTTCGCCGCCATCGACCAGGGCATCGTCCGCCGCGACTTCATGAAGAAGATGCGGATGAGCCGGCGGGAACTGAAACGCGAGATCCGCGACCGCGAAGGCGAGCCGCGGCTGAAGCAGAAGCGCAAGCAGCTGCACGCCGAGTTCGCCAAGGCCAGCGTGAGCATGCGCGGCATGCGCGGCGCGGACATCCTGATCACCAACCCGACCCACTACGCCGTCGGCCTTCGCTACGACAGCACAACGATGCTGGCGCCGAGGGTGGTGGCCGTGGGCGCAAACCAGCTCGCCCTGCGCCTGCGCCGACTGGCCTTCATCTACGGGGTCACCATCGTCGAGGCGCCGCCCCTGGCCCGCGCGCTCTTCCAGGCCTGCCGGCTCAACAGCGAGATTCCCGAGGCTCACTACAAGGACGTGGCCGACCTCTACAGGTCGAAGACCCGCCGAGCCGGCTCACAACGGACGATTTCAGTCGATGCTTAGAAACATCTTCGGGCGCAACCAGGACCTGGTGCTGGTCTTCGGGATCATCTCGATCCTGCTGATCCTGTTCTCGCCGATTCCGCCGGTCCTGCTGGACCTGCTGATCATCGTGAACTTCGCGTTCGGCCTGACGATCCTGCTGCTGACCTTCTATGTCGAAAAGCCCGTGGCCTTCTCGACATTCCCGGCTCTGCTGCTGGTGGCGACGCTGTACCGGCTGGCGCTGAACGTCGCGGCGACCCGCCTGATCCTGACCGACGCCCACGCGGGCGAAGTGATCGGCGCGATCGGCGGCTTCGCCGTGCAGGGCAGCTTCGTGATCGGGCTGGTCGTCTTCTTCATCCTGGTGGTGGTGCAGTACGTCGTCGTCACCTCCGGCGCCCAGCGGGTGTCGGAAGTGGCCGCGCGCTTCGTCCTGGACTCCGTTCCCGGCCAGCAGATGAGCATCGACGCCGACCTCAACATGGGCCTGATCGACCAGAACGAGGCCAAGAAGCGGCGCAAGGACCTGGAGAAGGAGGCGTCGTTCTACGGAGCCATGGACGGCGCAAGCAAGTTCGTGAAGGGCGACGCCATCGCCGGCGTCATCATCCTGCTGATCAACATCTTCGCCGGCTGGATCATCGGCGTGGCCCAGATGGGCATGGACTGGCTGACGGCGCTGCAGACCTTCACCCTGCTGACCATCGGCGACGGCATCGTCACCCAGGTGCCGGCGCTGATCATCTCGATCGCCACCGGCATCATCGTCACCCGCTCCTCGTCGGACCGCCAGCTCAGCACCGAAGTGATCAGCCAACTGGCCTCGGTGCCGAAGATCCCGCTGATCGTGCTGGCCGCCCTGCTGCTCCTGCTGCTGCTGCCGGGGATGCCCAAGTGGCCGATCGCCCTCATCGCCGTGCTCTCGGCGGCGATCTGGCTGTCGTCGCGGCGGCGCAAGGCCGAAGAACTGATGGGCGCGCCGCTTGAGCAGCCCGAGAGCGAGGCCCGCCAGCCGGCCGAGGCGCGCGGCGTCCCGCCGATCGAGGTGCTGCTCGGACGCGACCTCAGCAGCCATTGGCAATCGCTGAAGCCGGTCCTGAGCGACCGCATCGCCGCCCTGCGGACCCAGCAGGAAAAGGTCAGCGGCTTTTCCTTCCCGCCCGTGGTCTTCCAAGACGGCGGGCACCTTGGCGACAACGACTACGAGATCCTGCTGCTCGGCGCGCGGCACGCCCATGCGCAGCTCTATCCCGAACGGACTCTGGCCATTCGCGGCGCCGAGGCGAGCGCCAGTCTTCCCGGCGTCGAGGTCAGGGATCCGGCCTTCCACCTGCCGGCGGTGTGGATCGACAACGCGCTCTCCGATCGCGCCCGCGAGACGAACCACACCCTGGTCGATCCGATCACCGTGCTGATGACCCATCTGGGCGAGGTGCTCAGGAACGAGGCCCCCCTGCTGCTGTCGCGGGCCGACGTCGTGGTGATGCTGGAAGGCGTCCGCTCACGCCAGCCGGGCCTGATCGAGGAGCTGATCCCGGCGATCATGACGGTGTCGGACGTGCAGCGGATCCTCCAGAGCCTGCTGGGCGAAGAGGTCTCGATCCGCAACATCGACCAGATCGTCGAGGCGCTGGCCGACTGCGGCCGACAGACCAAGGACCATGCCGAGCTGACCGAGCTGGTCCGTCAGCGGCTGAGCAACACCATCTGCCATGGCCTTCGCGGCGCGGCCGCGGAGCTTCCCGTGCTGAGCCTCAGCCCCCGGGTCGAGGCCCAGATATCGGACAACATCCGTCGCAGCGACGGGACCGGTCCGTTCGTCATCGAACCCAAGCTGGCCGAGCAGCTGATGCGCAAGCTGATCCCCATGGCCGAGCAGATGACTCAGCAGAGCGTCGCGCCCGTCCTGCTGTGCGGACCGGACATTCGCCGCCACCTGCGGGCCTTCACGCGACGCAGCATTCCCCGCCTGGCGATCATTTCAGTCAACGAAGTGCCGCACACCGTCGACCTCCGTTCGTTCGCGGTCGTGAGCGTCGACTAACCGCGCGTGAAAGTTGAAGAATGCCGCTTGTGGGTAGAGTGAAACATGGCTAGCTTCACCTTATGAGTGAATTCATTGAGAGTGCGTCCTCCATACTCTCCAGTGCGCAGCGACGTGTCGAGCTGTCCGCACAGAATATAGCGAACTCTACGACCACGGCTTACAAGCGCAGGGTCGGGTTTTCTCAGATAATGAATTCGACTTCCGAAAACACGCTTCCGTCATTGACGCTGACCACTGCGCCCGATTTCTCGCCGGGCAAGCAGATCGGCACCGACAACCCGCTGGATTTCGCGATCTCTGGTTCCGGTTTCTTCGCGATCCAACGCGACGGCGCGGAGCTCTATACGCGCGACGGCGCCTTTCGGCGCGACGAGGCCGGCCGGTTGACGACGGCCGGCGGATTGGCGGTTCAGGCGCTCGGCGGCGGCGACATCGTGCTGGCGGCGGGCGATTTCGAGGTCTCCCCCGACGGCGCGATCTCGCAGAAGGGCGAGTTCGTCGGAAAGCTGGCGGTGCTGGAGCCGAAGGACGGCGCCCGTCTCACATCGCTCGACGAGGGCCTGTTCTCGGCGCCGGCCGGAAGCATGGAGCCGACGGCGTCACCGGCCGTCCGCCAGGGCGCGCTGGAGGCCTCCAACGTCTCAACCGGCGACGAGATGATCGCGATCATGGAGGCGGTCCGCCGCGCAGAGTCCGGCCAGCGGCTGATCAACGTTTACGACGATCTCATGGGTCGCGCGCTGTCCGCGTTCGGGCAGGCCTAGGAAGCAGAAGGCAGTTCATGAACGGCGCGTTCTACATTGGTGCCACCGGTCTGCGCTCGCAGCAGAGCGCGCTGGACGTCATCGCCAACAACGTCGCGAACATCAACACCCCCTCCTACAAGCGATCGCAGGTGCGCTTCTCCGAACTGGTCGGCGCCCCCGACCAGACGGGCGACCTGCCCGCCGCCGACGCCGGCCAGATGCTGGCGGGCGTGCAGGCCCGCACCTCCGCCAAGATATTCAGCCAGGGCGAGCTGCGCCGCACCGACAAGCCGCTGGACCTGGCCATCGACGGCCAGGGCTTCATCGAGCTGATGGGTCCGGGCGGCGAGACGCTGCTGTGGCGCGGCGGCGCGATGAAGGTCGATATCGACGGCCGCCTGGCGACCGCCGAGGGCGTGCCGCTGCGCTCGACGATCACCGTGCCCGAGAGCGTGACCGAACTGGTCATCGCGCGCGACGGCGTCGTCAGCGCCCGCGCCGGCGATGAGGCGCCGCTGAGCGAGATCGGCCGGATCGAGCTGGTGACCGCTCGCGATACGGACGCCCTCAGCCCGCTGGGCGACAGCATGTACCGCGTCGACGCGCCGGAGCTGATGCTGTCGGCGGCGGCGGGCCAGGACGGCGCGGGCGCGTTCGCCCAGGGCTTCCTCGAGGGCTCCAACGTCCAGCTTTCCGACGAGATGGTCACGCTGCTGCTGATGCAGAGGGCCTACGCCGCCAACGCCCAGGTGCTGCAGGCCGGCGACCAGTTGATGGGCATAGCGAACGGGTTGAGACGATAGGGCGATCGTGGGGGTCGGGGGCGTTCTACTTCTTGGATTGGCGCTAGGTCAGGGACCGGTCGCCACGACGACCTACCGCGCGGAAGCGGAGGTCGCGAGCGAACTCGTGCGCCTGGGCGAGGTCATGGACCTGTCGGGGCTGCCGGCCGCTGTTCGCGAGCGCGCTACCGCCGTGCCCGTGGCGCGCGCCCCGGGCCCCGGTGGACGATCCACCTTCGACGCCGCGACGCTGAACAGCCGCGCCCGCGCAGGGATGCCGGCGATCGCGCCGTGGCTGCCCGCCGCCGACGGCAAGGTGGTCGTCACCCGGCGCGCCGTCTCCGACGCCGTCATCGACAAGGCGGCCGCGCGCCGCTGCCTGCGGGTCGCCGGGCCACTTCGGGCCGGCGACTATCCGACCGCCGCGGATCTGGCTCCAGCCTCCTGCGAGACGAAGCCGCGCACGGCCTTCGTCCACGACCCCGCCAGCGGCCTCTTGCGCGCGGCCCGAGACCTGGCGTCGGGAGACCATGTCCCCGAGACCCCGTCGGTCGCCCTGGCGACGATCCGTCCCGGCGACCGCCTGCGCCTCACCGCCCAGATCGGGGTCGTCCGGCTGGAGCGCGAGGTCGAGGCCGTCAGGCCGGCCGGCGCCGACCATGCGGTGTTCGTCAAAGGGCTGACCGGCCCGGTGTTCAGCGCGCCTCAGTCGGAGCTCAAGCCGTGAAGACCCCCGCCCTCCGCGCCGCGGCCTTCGCCGCCCTGCTCTGCGCCTGCGCGGTCGTCCCCGCCGCCGCCGCCGATCTCTACAAGCCCGGAACCGGCGCGTCCCTGGCCGCCGACCGCGTGGCCCGCCAGGTCGGCGACAGCCTGACGGTGCTGGTCTACGAAAGCTCGGCCGCCAGCAACACGATCCAGCGGGGCAACAGCAAGAAGACCCGCGTGGCCGGCGAGATCGGCGGCCAGCGCCAGACCGACACCGCCCGGCTGGAACTGGACGGCAGCTACACCGGAAGCGGCCAGACCGCGCGGACCGGCAAGCTCGTCGCCCAGATCAGCGTGACGGTCGATCAGGTCCTGCCCAACGGCGACTTCCTGATTTCGGGAAACCAGCTGCTGACCGTCAACGCCGAGCGCACGACGATCAAGATCAAGGGCCGCGTCCGCCCGGCCGACATCTCCAGCGCCAACACGGTGCTGTCGTCGCGGATCGGCGACGCCATGATCGACTACGACGGCGCCGGCTTCGCCTCGCGCAGCGCCCAGCCGGGCCCGCTGACGCGCATCTTCAACCGGTTGGGGCTCATGTAATGCGCAAGGTCCTGGCCGGCCTCTTCCTGCTGATCACCGCGGTCGCCACGCCCGCCCTGGCGGACGACGTGCGCCTGAAGGATCTCGGCCGCTTCCTCGGCTGGCGCGACAACCCGCTGTACGGCTACGGCGTCGTTACGGGCCTGGCCGGAACCGGCGACTCGCCGCGCAACGAGGTCACCCAGCAGGCGTTGCGCAACACTCTAGGCCGCGTCGGCGCCAACGTCTCGACCGACCAGGTGCGCAGCCGCAACGCCGCCGTGGTGATGGTGACCGCCGTGCTCGCGCCCTCGGCCAACATCGGCGACCGGATGGACGTGACGGTGACCTCGCTCGGCGACGCCCGCAGCCTGGTCGGCGGCACGCTGATGATGACCCAGCTGCTGGGACCCGACGAGCGCCCCTACGCGATCGCCCAGGGACCGCTGGTGGTCGGCGGCTATCGCTTCGACAGCAACTTCAACCAGCAGCAGCGCAACTTCCCGACCGCGGGCGTCGTGCCGGAGGGGGCCCGTGTCGAGGTGCCCGTCGAGGCCGACATCCTGCAGGGCGACGCGTTGATCTTCGTGCTCAAGGAGCCCGATTTCACGACGGCCAACCGGATCGCCGACGGCATCAACGCCCAGATCGGCTACGACACGGCCCGCGTCCAGGGCGCCGACGCGGTATGGATCAAGGCCCCGCAGGCCGCCCGGGGCCAGCTGTTCCGGCTGATCTCGCGCATCGAGAACGTGACCATCCGCCCCGACTCGACCGCCCGCGTGGTGATCAACGAGCGCACGGGCACGGTGGTCGCCGGAGGCGGGGTGCAGATCTCCAGCGTCGTCGTATCCCAGGGCGACGTCCGGGTCTCGGTCACCCTGGACAACCAGGCCTCGCAGCCGATGCTCTACGGCGGCTACGCCCCGGGCGCGCAAAGCCTGATCGTCACCAACACCAAGATCGCCGTGACCTCGGGCGACGACGCCGTCGTGCGCTTCCCCAACACCACCGTCGCCGACCTGGTCGAGGGGCTGAGGCGCCTCAAGGTCGACACCCGCGGGGTCATCTCCGTTCTCCAGGCCGTCAAGGCCGCCGGCGCTCTGCACGCCGACGTCATCGTTCAATAGGCAGGTCTCGTGGACGCTCTTTCCGCCATCCTGACGCTGAAGGCCCTCGACGGGCTCGAGGCCCGCTCGGTCGCCACGGCGCAGAACCTCGCCAACGCCAACTCGCCCGGCTATCGCCCGGTCCGGGTGAGCTTCGAGGAGACCCTGGCCCAGGCGGCCGCCGGCGGTCCGCTGGCCGCCGCGCGGACCGCGCCCCGGATCCTTGCCGATCCGGCCGCCGACTCCGTGCGCATGGACCTCGAACTGGCCACTGCGTCCTCGACCGCCATGCGCTACGCCGCGCTGGTGGAGGTTCTCAATCGCCAGCTGCAGATCGATGCGGTGGCCGTTTCCGGAGCCCGCTGACCATGAAGGCGCTCGAAATCAGCCGCACGGGCCTGGACGTGGAATGGCGACGCCTTGAGGTGATCGCCGAAAACCTCGCCAACGTGAACACCGTCCGCACCGCGCTGGGCGACCCGTACGTCATGCGCCACCTGGTGTCGGGTCCCAAGGCCGACTTCGGCGCCTATCTGGGCCGCTCCGACGTCGCCGGCGTGCAGGTCTACGGAACCGAGCCGGTCAACCTGCCGCCCCGCCGCGTGCACGATCCCTCGCATCCTCAGGCCGACGGCGACGGCTACGTCACCTATCCCGGCTTCGACCATGCCGCCGAGATGACCCTGATGGTGAAGACCGCCCGCGCCTACGAAGCCAACATCGTGGCGATGAACGCCGCGCGGCAGATGTACGTGAAGGCCATGGAACTGGGTAAGCGCGCATGACCACGCCCGCCATCGAGGCCGTCTCGGCCCTGTCGACGACCGAGCTCTCGCAGATCCCCTCGCCGGTCCGCAGCGCGCCGTCGGGCGGCGTCCAGTCGTTCGCGCAGATGCTGCTGAACGGCGTGCAGGACGTGAACCAGAAACTGGTCGACGCCGACGCGCAGGTCGCCGCCTTCGCCGTCGACGACAGCATTCCCGTGCACCAGGTGACCTACGCCCTGGAGCACGCGCGGCTGTCGTTCGAACTGATGCTCCAGGTCCGCAACCGGCTGGTCGAGGGCTACCAGGAACTGATGCGGATGCAGCTCTGACCAAACCGCGACCGCCGACGCACCGAAGTGAACGAAGAGTAGTATGAGTTTTCTCGAATCCATCCGGACCACGACGAGCCGCCGGCCGATCATCACGGCCGTGACCGGCGTCGCCGTGCTCGCAACGGCCTTCGCCGCCCTCTACTTCTTCGCGCTCCGCAAGCCCTACGGCGTGCTGTTCACCGACTTGCGGACCATGGACGCGGCGACCATCGTCGCCGACCTCGACAAGCGTAAGATCCCCTATCGGCTCGAGAACGGCGGCGCGACGATCCTGGTGCCTCAGGACGTCGTCGACGCCACCCGCCTGGAGGTCATGGGCGCGGACCTGCCGCTGAAAGGCGCGGTGGGCTTCGAGCTGTTCAACAAGTCGGACATGGGCCTCACCGAGTTCGCCCAGAAGATCAACTACCAGCGGGCCCTGCAGGGCGAACTGGCGCGGACGATCATGAGCATGGACGGCGTCGACGCCGCCCGCGTGCACCTGACCATCCCCGAACAGACGATCTTCCGCGAGGATCGCCGCCCGCCGAAAGCCTCCGTCACCATCACGCCCCGCAAGGGCGCGGTCCTGTCGGCGCTGACCGTCAAGGGCGTGCAGCGCCTGGTGGCCGCCGCCGTGCCGGAACTCGACACTGCCGACGTGGTGATCCTGGACGAACACGGCCAGGTGGTCAGCAACGATGCGACGCGCGAGCTTGCCTCGGCCGGGGGGCGGCTGGGGGTCGAGACCGTCCGCCAGCACTACACCGCCCTGATCCGCCAGCGCCTGGAGGCCCTCTATCCGAGGCAGGACCTCGACGTCGCCGTGTTCGCCGATCCGTCCGCCCTGCCCCTCGTCCAGACCGAAGGCGACTTCGCCTGGCCGAACGGACCGCGCCGCTTCGGCCTGCGGGTTTCGATCGCGGTCGATCCGCCGCTTACGGCGGAAGCGCAGATCCAGGCGCGCGACCTGGTCGCCGAAGCGATCGGCTTCAATCCCGCCCTGGGCGATCTGATCACCTTCCCCGCCGCTCCCGAACCCCTGCGGCCGACGGCGGGCGCCCCGACGATCGCGTTGCAGCCGTCGCCCGTCGGCAAGGGCGCGCGCGGCGAACCCTCCTTCGTGTGGACGGCGCTGGTCATCGCGCTTCTGGCGACGCCGCTGATCGTGCTCGTCGCGATCGTCGCCCGCCGGCGTCCGGGACCGCGCGGCCTGACGGACGCCCAGCGCGCCGAATATGCCCGACGTCTCGGCGCCCTGCTCTCCGAGGAGGGCGCCCGTGGCAGCCGTTGACCGTCGCCTGCGCCGTCTGGTCGCCGACCTGGCCACGGCCTCGCCCGAGGACATTCACGCGGTGCTTTCGGCCCTGCCCGGGCCCCAGCGTGAACAGGCCGAGGCGCTGTTCACCGAGTATCTGGGCGGGACGGCGCCCCGAGTGGAAGCCGATGGCGCCCTCGTGGTCTCTGACTGGCTGCTCGCGCGCGTCCATCGCGCCGCAGACGCGCCCTCGCTGCGGGGGTACGGCGATCTGTCCTTCGGCATGACCGCCCATGCGCTGGCCGCCCTGAACGAGGAAGCCGAAAGGCTGGGCGGCGTCGCCGCCCCTTCTCCCGCGCGCCCCAAGGCCGGATGGTTGAGCCGCCTGCGCTCCGCCGTGCTGATGGAGCGGCCCCGGTGAGCCGACTCATCAAGTTCGGCGTCGCCGCGCCGGAGACGGTGCGCGCCATGGATGCCGCGCGGCCGTCGCCGGCGGCTGAAGCCAAGCCTTCCGCCGGCGCGCCCGTGCAACGCCCCGAGGACGAGCTGATCCAGACGCTGCGTTCGCGGATCGCCGCGCTGGAAGACGGCGTGGCCAAGCGCGACGCCGAGCTCGCCACGCTTCCCGCGGCCCTGGAGGGCGCGCGCAAGGAAGGTCGGGAAGAGGGTCGCCGCCAGGGCCTTTCCGAAGCCCGCGACCGCGCCGAGGAAGCGCTCGACGCCCTGAAGGCCTCGGCCGACGCGGCGCTGGAGCGCTACAGCCAGGAACTGGGGTCGCTGGAGCGCCTGGCTCCCGCGCTGGCCCGCGAGGCCCTGGCGCGGCTGATCGCCCAGCCGGACGAGCGGGCCGCCCTGCTGGCCGACGTCATCCAGACGCAGATCCGGCAGCTGGATCGCAACGCCGTCGTGGCGGTCGAGGTCTCGCGCCACGACTATCCCGCGCCGGAAGCCCTGGAGACCCTCGCGCAACGCCTGGGCGCGTCGCGCTTCGAGGTCCGGGCCGACGAAGCCCTGCCGGCCGGCGGCTGCCGCCTGCGGCTGGTCCTCGGCGCGATCGAGATCGGCCTCGACCAGCAATGGCGCCGCCTCGACGACCTGCTTTCCGCCCTGGCCCAGCCCGGGGGGACGCGATGAACGTCCATCCGTTCGTCAGCGCCGTGCGGGACCTGCCGCTGACCGCTCGCACGGGACGGGTTCGCCGCATCCTGCCGACCAGCATCGAGGCCGACGGCCCCGACGCGCCGCTGGGAGCTTTGTGCAGCGTCCAGACCCTGACCGGCTCGATCCTGGCCGAGGTCGCCGGCGTCCACGCCGATCACGTCGTTCTGACGCCGGTCGAGGACGGCGGACAGACGTTCTCCGGCGCGCTCGTCACCGCGGTCCCGGCCGCCGACGGCGCTCCGGTGGGCGACGCCCTGCTCGGGCGCGCGGTGGACGCCTTCGGCCGTCCGCTGGACGACGCCGGGCCGATCCTCGGCGCGTCGACCGCGCCGCTGGAAGCGGCCGCGGCCTCTCCCCTCGCCCGGGTCTCGCCGGGAACGATCATCGAGACCGGGATCCGCGTCGTCGACGGCCTGCTCACCCTGGGCCACGGCCAGAGGGTCGGCGTGTTCGCCGCGGCGGGGGTCGGCAAGACCAGCCTGATGACCCAGCTGGCGCAGCAGGTGCGGGCCGACAAGTGCGTGGTCTGCCTGGTGGGCGAGCGCGGGCGCGAGGTCGAGGCCCTGTGGTCGCGCGGCCTGTCGGCCGAAGCCAAGTCCCGCAGCGTCCTGGTCGCCGCCACCTCGGACCAGCTCGCCGCGATGCGCGTTCGGGCCTGCCGCTACGCCCTGGCGCTGGCCGAGCATTGGCGCAAGCAGGGACAGCACGTCCTGCTGCTGCTGGATTCCGTCACCCGCCTGGCCATGGCGCTGCGCGAGATCGGCCTGGCGGCGGGCGAACCGCCCACCGTGCGCGCCTACACGCCCGGCGTCTTCGCGGCGATCCCGCGCCTGGTCGAGCGCTGCGGGGCCCTCAAGACCGGCGGCTCGATCACCGCGGTCATGACCGTGCTGGCCGAAACGGACGACGTCGACGATCCCATCTCCGAGATGATGAAGTCGCTGCTGGACGGGCATGTCATCCTGTCGCGCACGCTCGCCGAGCAGGGCCACTTCCCCGCCATCGACGCGCCGCGCAGCGTCAGCCGTCTGGCCTCGTCCCTGATGTCGGCGTCCCACCGGCAGGCCGCCACCGAGGCCCTTCGCCTGCTGAGCACCTACGAGACATCGCGCACCCTGATCGAGACCGGCGTCTACATGCCCGGCGCCAGCAAGGAGATCGACGAGGCGATCGAGCGTCGACCGGGCCTGCAGGCGTTCCTGCGCCAGCGGCCGGACGAGTTCAGCGGCCTGGCCGCAACCCAGCAGGCGCTCGCGGCCTTGCTCAGGAAGGCGGCCTGAGATGGGCGCGCGCCACGATCCCTCCGTGCTCAAGCAACTGGCGGCCGTCCGCCGGGTGCAGCGACTGCAGGCCGAAATGACCCTGGCCGCCGCCGAGGCCGCGATCCGCCGGCTGGAGACCCGGCGGGGCGAGGCCGAAACGGTCCGTGACGACCACATGGCGCGCTGGGGCCGCGTCATCGCCGAACCCGCGCTCGGCCTGTCGGTGGCCGGCGCCTGCGCGGCCGCCGTAGCCCATAGCGAAAGCGCCCTGGCCGAACTGGCCGGCGAACTGGTCCACGCCCGCTCGGACAAGGACGACAAGCTGCGCGCGCTGTCCGTCGCGCGGGCCCGCGAGGACGTCGCCGAGGATACCGCCCGCAAGGCCGGCCGCGTGGAACGCCGCGCCCGCGAGCAGCATCGCCTGTCCGAACTGGCCGACGTCGCCTCCCGTCGGAGGGCCCGCCCATGAAGATCCTTCCCGGTCTCGCGACCACGCCTCATGAGACCCGCGCCCCGGCCGCCAGGCCCGCTTCGTCGACCGCGTTCAAGACCATGCTCGGCGCGCCCGACGGCCGGGACGCGGCCGAACAGGCGGGGCGGTTCGACGAGTTCGGCATGTTCGGCCGCGGCGGACAGCGCCAGGAAGCGACCGCCCGACAAGGCCTCGCCAGGCAGGCCGACGCGAGCGCAGACAGCCCTCCGAACGCCCCTGCTCCCCCCGCCCCGCTTCGCCAGGCGCCGCGCACGGTCGCCGCGTCCATGCTGCTGGCCGCGCCGCGAGCGCCTCGCCATGCGCAACAGACCGCGGCCGCCACCCCCGCCGCCAGGACGGGCGCGGCGAACGCGGCGGCCGGGGGCGAGATCGACGCGCCCGCGCGGTCCGCCGGCGCATTCGCCGGTGACGAAAGCCTGGAAGCGGCCGGCGGGGCGGCCCGTCAACCGCTTCCGCCGCCGCCCCGGCGATCCCTCGGCCTCGACGCCACCCTGATCGAGGACGGCGCCGGCCTGCGGGTCGCCGTCAGCGGCGGCGACGAAACCGACGCCGACCACCTGGCCGAAATCTCGGAAAGCGTTCTCCGCGAGAGCGGACTTTCCCTCACCGAACTCACCCTCAACGGCGTCGCCGCCCCCTCCTCCAGGCAAGACGGGATCAAGAGATGGCTCTAACCTCGATCAGCCCGACCGGCAGCGACTCCGCCGCCTTCGGCCTGGACTTCCAGTCGCTGCTCCGGATCATCCTGACGCAGCTGACCTACCAGGATCCGCTCAAGCCGGTGGACAACTTCCAGTTCGTCTCCCAGCTCGCGCAGTTTTCCCAGTTGCAGCAGAGCCAGGCGCTGAACGACCAGATCACCAGCCTGATCGCGGCCCAGTCGGCCACGCAGGCGACGACGCTGCTGGGCAGGACGATCGACTTCGAGGCCAGCGGCACGACCGTCTCGGGCGTGGTGCAGTCGGTGTCCTTCGCCACCGGCCAGCCGACCGTGACGATCAAGACGTCTGACGGCCAGACGATCTCGAGCATCTCCATCGCCGACGTTTCGCAAGTGCGCTGAGGAGCCAAGCATGCTGGGAGCCATCTACATCGGCCTGAGCGGCATGAACGCCTATTCGAAGGGCCTTCAGACGATCAGCAACAACGTCGCCAACCTGAACACGCCCGGCTTCAAGTCGACCTCGGTCAGCTTCACCGACGTGTTCCAGCAGGGCGGCGGCGGCCTGAGCTACCTGGGCGGGGGCCTGACCCACCAGTCGGGCGCCGGCGTGCGGTTCGGGGCCCCGAGCATCAACTTCGGCCAGGGCGACGTCCGGCAGACCGAAGGCGATCTCGACCTGGCCATCCAGGGCAGCGGCTTCCTGGTCCTGCTCGACGGCGACAAGACCTTCTACGCGCGGACCGGCAGCTTCGTCGTCGGCAGCGACGGCTACATCGTGCAGGACGGCACCCAGAACCGCCTGGCGGTGCTGGACGCCTCGGGTCAGGCCGTGCCCCTCAACCTCGACGCCAAGCGCACCTCCGCGCCGACCGTCACGACCACCGTGAAGTTCGCCGACAACCTCTCGTCCTCGGCCGGCACGGGCGGTACCGCCACCGACGCCACCGTCTCCAACGTCACGATCTACGACGCGAGCGGCGGCAAGCAGGTCTGGACCCTGACCTTCAAGCCGACCACCAGCGGCGGCCTCACGACCTGGGACATCACGATCAAGGACCAGAACGGTGCCGAGATCGTCAGCTCGATCACGCCGCTCAAGCTGCGCTTCCTGAGCGGGGCGGTCGTCGATCCCTCGACCGAGAAGCTGACCGTGCCCGGCGCCGACATCGTTCTGGACTTCTCCAGCAACGTCACCAACTTCTCCGGCGGCTCGACCTCGACCATCCGGGCGGCGAGCGTCGACGGCAACGGCGTCGGCGCGCTGACCACGGTCTCGGTCGACGACCAGGGCCGTATCAAGCTGGCCTATTCCAACAGCAAGACCGAGGAACTCGCCCACATCGCCCTGGCCGACTTCCGCAATCCGCAGGATCTGGAGCGCGTCGGGTCCGGCCTGTTCGAGCTGAAGGGGGACGACCGCCCGCCCCTGCGCCGCAGCGAGCAGGACGGGGTCGGCAAGCTGCTGTCCAAGCAACTGGAGGCGTCCAATGTCGACCTGTCCCAGGAGTTCGGCGACCTGATCCTGATCCAGCGCGGCTTCCAGGCCTCGTCCCAGGTGGTCAGCGTCTCCAATGACATGATCCAGCAGCTCTTCGGCATTCGGGGACAAGGTTGACCGGCGACGCTCGCGCCTGGCTGCCGCCCGGCTTCATTCTGCGGGACGAGGTGCGCGCGGCCCTTGGCGGCGCCGTCGCCGCCTGGGCCGATCGCTGGTTCGAACAGCACGGCTTCAGCGCCTCGTCGCTGTCGGCCGAACGCCCCGCGACGCCGTCCGACCCGACGACCTGGCGTCGTCCCGCCGGAACGATCGCGATCGACTGCCCGGCCCGCGCCCGCGCGCGCCTGACCGGCCGCGCGCTCGACATGCGCCTGGAGTCGCAGGCCCTGCGCGACGGCGACCAGGCCCTGGTCGACGCCCTCGGCGAGCGCATCCTGAAGGACCTCGCGCTCGAACTGGAGGCCGCGTTCGGCGTTCGCCAGCCGGCTTCTTCGCCGAGGTCCGGCGCGCTGCTCTACGCGACGATCGGTGACGGCCAAAACGGCCCGGTCGCCAGCATCGCGGCGCCCGAAGAGCTGGTCCTGGCCTTCTGCCGCAGCCGCCTGCCGCCCCCGTCCGTCGGCGCCGACAAGCCGCTTCGCCCGATCGACGCCTGCGTCGGCGCCGAGACGGTCACGCTGTCGGCGGCGCTCGGCTCGGTCGAGATCTCCCTGGCCGAGTTCCAGGGCCTGGCCCCCGGCGACGTGCTGGTGCTCGACACCGGGGCGGACACCCTCCTGCCCCTGCGCCGCGCCGACGGGACCGACAGCGGCCTGCGCGGCCGCCTGACCCAATTGGACAACCAGGTCGCGTTGACGCTGGACGCCTGATTTCGAGTAAGTTCATGAAGACCACAGCCTCGCCGAAACCCGCCGCCCACTCCGATGGCGCATCCTCCAGCAAGCCCCTGCTGTCACTCGACTCCGGGGTGTTCAACGACGTCCCCGTGACGCTGCAGGCCCAGCTCGGGCAAGCCACGCTCTCCATCCAGGACATGCTGGCCCTGCGCGCCGGCTCGGTTGTGAAGCTCGACCTGAAGCTCAACGACCGGATCGAACTGCACCTCAACAGCTCGCTGGTCGCCCGCGGCGAAATCGTCGCCGTCGGCGACAACTTCGGCGTCCGCATCACCGAGATCGCCGAGCGCAAGTGACGACCCGCCTCTCCTTCACGGCGTCGCTTTCCCTGGCCGCCTGGCTGGCTGGCGGCTCGGCCTACGCCCAGCAGTTGGGCCAGGGCGGCGGGACCGACGTGCCGATCTGGCGGGTCCTGGGCGCCCTGCTGCTCTGCCTCACGCTGGTGGTGGGCGCCGCGCTCGCCCTCAAGCATCGCGTCAAGGGCGGCGCGCCGATCTTCAGCGACGCCAAGCGCCGCCTGCAACTGGTGGAGAGCGTACGCCTAAGCCATCAGGTCGACGTCTGCCTGCTCAAGCTGGACGATCGCGAGATCGTGGTCGCGGCCACGCCCCACGGCGCGGTGTTCCTGCCGTCGCAGGCGCCGGCCGCTCCTCCGGAGCAAGGCGCATGAACCGTCGTCCGCTGATCATCTTGCTGATCGGGATCCTGGCGCTGCTGTTCTGCGCCAGCGGCGTCACCGTCGCCGCCGCCCAGTCCGTTCCCGCAGCCGCGGCGACCGCTTCGGCGCCCTTGGCCAAGAGCGATCGTCCCGGCGCGATCAAGACCACCAAGGCCCAGACTTCCGAAGCGGTGCGCATCGCGCTGATCCTGACGCTGGCGACCCTGATCCCGGCGGTCGCCATCTGCATGACGCCCTTCATCCGGATCGTGGTGGTGCTCTCCATGATCCGGCACGCGTTCGGCATGCCCGAGACGCCGCCCAATCCGGTGCTGATCAGCCTCGCGCTGTTCCTGACCGCCTTCGCCATGCTGCCCACGGTGTCCACCATCAACAAGGACGCGCTGCAGCCGTTCCTGGAGGGACGGATCGTCGTCGAGGAAGCGATGGACAAGGGCGCAGAGCCCCTGCGCCAGTTCATGCTGCGCCAGGTCCACGACAAGGACCTGAAGACGATCTACGACATTTCCCGCCAGCCCCTGCCTGCCCGCGCGACCGATGTCGGCCTTATGGAGCTGACCTCGGCCTTCATGCTCAACGAGCTGCGGGTGGCCTTCAAGATCGGCTTCGTCGTCCTGCTGCCCTTCCTTCTCATCGACCTGGTGGTGTCGAGCATCCTGCTGTCGCTCGGCATGCTCATGGTGCCCCCTTCGACCCTGTCTCTGCCCGTCAAAGTCCTGATGTTCGTTCTGGTCGACGGCTGGAGCCTCGTGCTCGAAGGGGTCGTCGGAAGCTTCAGATGACGGCGGCGCGCCAGACCACGGAAACCGGGGCCTTCGACGAGGTCGCGGAAGCCGAACTGTGGCGCGCCTTCAAGCAGCAGGGCTCGGCCGCGGCGCGCGAAGCGCTGTTCGACCTTCACCTCGCCTTCGCCCAGCAGATCGCGCGCAAGCATTTCCTGGACCGTCGCGGCGGCGGCATAGAACTGGCCGAACTGCAGCAACTGGCGTCGCTGGGCCTGATCGAGGCGCTGGACGGCTTCGACCCCGAGCGGGCCGTTCCCTTTCGGGGCTACGCCCGCAAGCGGATTTCCGGAGCCATACTCGACGGACTGTCGAAACTCAGCGAAGCCCGCGAGCAAGCCTCGCTGCGCAATCGCGCCAGGCGCGACCGCGTGAGCTCCCTGAGCCCGACGCCGGCCGCCGAAGGCCGCAACGCCCTGGACGAGTTGATCGAACTGGCGACCGGCCTGGCGATCGGGTTCATGCTCGAGGACACCTCGCTGTTCGTCGACGAGGAGCAGCCCGCACGCCAGCCCAGCGCCTACGACAGCCTGGCCTGGAAACAGACCGCCGGCCGCATGCTGAAGGAGGTCGAGCGCCTGCCCGAACGCGAGCGCGCGATCATCCGCCGCCACTACCTGGCCGGCATGCCCTTCGAGGAGGTCGCCGACCTCATGGGGCTGACAAAGGGACGCGTGTCCCAGATACACCGGGCGGCGCTCGCCCTTCTGCGCAAGCGGTTGGCGAACGCCCGCGATTTCAGACTGGAGAGATGAGCCATGCAGCAAGCCGACGGACTTTGCCCCGATGACCAGCTCTCGGACGCGATGGCGGCCCTTGGAACCGATCCCGAAGGCGCCATCCTGCGCACCCAGGCGCTGGCCGCGGACTTCCCCAACGACGCCCGCGTCCAGTTCCTGCACGGCTCGCTTCTGGCCGGAAGCCAGCGCTACGCCGAGGCCGACGGCTTCATGCAGAAGGCCGTCGATCTCGAACCGAACTATCACATCGCCCGCTACCAGCTGGGTTTCCTGAAGTTCACCTCCGGCGACGTCGTCGGCGCGGCGACCGCCTGGGAGCCGCTGGGCGCCCTGTCGGCGGACGACCCGCTGCGCCTGTTCGTGGTCGGCCACATCCATCTCGCCCAGGACCAGTTCCAGGACGCCCTGGCCGCCTTCCGCCAAGGCGTCCGGCGCAACGAACTCTATCCTCCCGTCAACGGCGACATCGAGCTCCTGATCGCCAGGATCGAGGAAACCCTGGCCTCCGGCGCGGCGAGCGAGGCGACCCCGGTGGACGAGAGCGAAGAGATGTCGGCCGCCCACTGGCTGCTCAAGCGGCACGACGACGGCCAGACGCGTCACTAGCCGCGCATCGCCCGCAGGAGGCATATAGCCGGCCATGGATCCCATCTCGAACGCCGAGCGCCTCGCGCTCATCCTGCGGCAGCGGCTTCTCGAGCGCGCCCGGCGCCAGGCCTCGTCGAGCGCGACCGAACGCACGCCCCAGCGGCCGGCCGCGTCCCAAACCGCCCCGCTGGAAGGGCTGGCGCTGCCCGAACGCCGCCGGGCGCTGATCAGCGCCGTCCTCCTGGAACAGTTCGGCGCCGAGTTCGCCAACGAGGCCCGCTTCCATCAGGTCGTGGCCAGGGTCTGCGAGGCCCTGGAGAGCGATCCCCAGACCGTTCGCCTCGTCGACGCGGCCCTGTCGGAAACGCTCAAGAGCGACTGACGGCCGAACGATCGCGAGACGTGATTTTTTCCTAAACTCCCGCGACGAGATCACGACCCTCTCAATGACGGCTTGCGGTGCGAGCCGGCTCATTGCTGGGGGCGCACATGGTTGCGGTGATCGCGGGTTCGGGCCTGGGCCTGGAGCGGAGTTCGGCTTACGTGCTGGGCTCGCGGGGAACGCTGGGCCAGGCGTCGTTCGGGCGCGCGGGCGAGAACGTCTACGTCAACGCCGCCACCGGCAACCTGGTGATCTCCAACGTCGACGAGATGCTCATCGGCCGAGGCGAGGACGCCCGGGTCGCGCGCACCTACAACAGCCTCGGGCAGCTGACCGACGAGAACCAGGACAACTGGATCACCGGTCTGGGGCGTCGCCTCTTCGGCCTGACCGGTACCGCGAACACCGCCGGATCCAAGATCTATCGGACCGATTGGGACGGCTCGGAAGCGCTCTACACCTACGACGCCGCCAAGGCCGCCTACGTCTCGACCGAAGGCGGCGGCGCCTACGACACGATCACCTTCTCGGGCGGCGTCTGGGGCTGGAAGGACGGCGACACCGGCGTCGTCGAGGCATACGACCCGGCCAACGGCAACCGCCTGCAGACCGTCACTGACCGCGACGGCAACATTCAGAGCTACGCCTACAACAGCGCGGGCCGCCCCACGCGGATCACCAACGCCGACGGCGGCTACACCGAACTGGTCTGGGGCGGCGCCAACGGCAACCTGCTCGCGCAGCTGGTCAGCTACAAGCCGGACGGTTCCTCGGCCCTCACCCGCGTCCGCTATACCTATGACAGCCTTGATCGTCTTTCGACCGTCACCGTCGACCTGACGCCGAGCGACAACAGCATCGCCGACGGCAAGACCTACGTCACCACCTACACCTACGACGGGACCAGCAAGCGCATCGCGTCGATCAGCCAGACCGACGGCTCGCGGCTGGACATCACCTATACCTTGGTCGGCAGCGACTATCGCGTCGCCAGCCTGTCGCAGACCGTGTCTGCGGGCGTCACTCGCACCACGACTTTCGCGTACGACACCACTCAGAGAAAGACAGTCGTCACCGACGCGTCAGACACCGGCACGATAGGCGCCACTACGCTGATATACACCCAGGAGGGCCAGCTCTTGCGGGTGAGCGGCCCAAGCGCCGGCGACGGAACTCCGCACTACTTATCGGTCGATTTTCAATACAATAGCAGCGGCGACGTCACCCTCGTCAATCAGGGAGGCGGCAACATCACCGCCTATACCTACGACGCCAATGGCAACTGCATTCTGGAGCGCGACCCCGTCGGCAATGGCGTCGCCCGCACCTATTCATCCGACAACAAGCTGCTGACCGAAACCCGTGGACGCGTCGTCGCGGCGCCGAACGGACCGACGGTTCTGGCCTTCGAAAACACGAGCGGCGTTTTCACGTTCCGGCTGCCTGACGGCGCCCAAGCTCCGGGTTTCTTTGACTACACGCCCTCCACCGGCGGCAAGCTCCTCGGCCTCGGCGATCTCAATGGCGACGGAAAGACCGATTGGATCTTCAGCGCGCCCAGCTATCCGAACAATCTTCAGATCCGTTCGGGCGGGTATCAAGGCGGCGTCGAAGGTTATGGGGTCGACTGGAGCGTTGTCGCACTCGGCGATTTCGATGGCGACGGCAATGACGACATCCTGTTCCGGAAGGGCGAGGAGTACGCCTACAAGCGCATGATGGGGGTGACCCCGCTAGGCTCTCACTATATCGGCCCCGCCACGGGCTTCTCCCTCGTGGGCGTCGGCGACATCAACGGCGACGGCAAGGACGACATTCTCTTACAGAACCCCGCCGGCGGCGCCGTCACCGCCTGGATGATGGGCTCGGCGGGCGTCGCCTCGACACTGACGATAAGCGGGATCGCGGCCGGCAGCACGGTAGTGGCGGTCGGCGACCTGAACGGCAACGGAAAAGCCGATCTGATCCTCAAGAACGGCTCCATGATCTCCAGCGCGCTGCTTGATGGCAACGTCGTGGTCGGTGGCGGCGACATCGGCGAAGTGAGCGCCGGTTGGTCGGTCTCGGGCCTGGCCGACGCCAACGCCGACGGCCTCATGGACATCATATTCCGCCATACGGACAACACCGTCGCGTACTGGTACATGCAGAACAACGTAGTCGGCGGCTGGAGCACGCTCGCCCCGTCGGCGAGAGGAGCGCTGGCCGGCGTCTATCAAGGCGCTCTTGTGAGCACCGTCGAAGGGACGACCACTCGGTACGTCTACAACGCTCAAGGTCACATTCGCTTCGCCTTGAGCCCGACCGGGCAGGTGACCGAGTACCGCTACAACAGCTACGGCCAGCTCTCGACGACCATTACCTATCCCGCGCAGGCCTACAGCCTGAGCGGGTTGAGCCAGACCCAGACGCCCAGCGAAAGCCAACTTATCGCCTGGGTCGACGGCCTGGCCAACAAGAGCACGACGACCCGGACCGACGCCTACTACGACTTCCGCGGAAACCTCGCGACGACGATCTCGTACGGCCAGACGCTGGCCGACGGCAGCGGCGACGCCGCGGCTTCCAGCGAAATCACGCGTACGGAGTACATCTACGACCAGACCGGCCGGCTGCTCAGCCGACAGATCGTGGGCGCCAGCGGCAGCGAGGTCTTCGTCTATGACGGCCTGGGCCGTAGGATCGCCGCCACGGACTTCACCGGCCAGAGCACGACGACCGCGTTCCAGGACGCGAGCTCGACGACCGTCATTACCCTTGCCAACGGCCTCACCCAGACCGCGGTCTATGACAAGACCGGCGCGCTACTCACCTATACCCAGTCGGGCGCCGGCGTTTCCACGTCCACCGTGCAGTACGAATATGACACCGTCGGACGCTTGAGGATCGTCACCGATGCGACCGGCCTCAAGACGCGGTTTCTGTACGACAATCTCGGCCGCAAGACCGGCGAGATCGATCCCAACGGCACCCTGACCGAGTACCGGTACGACACCCAAAACCGGCTGGTGCGGACCATCCGCTACGTAACCGAACTGACGGCCTCTCAAGCCGTCACGATGAACCCCATCCAGTACACCCGTCCGGCCGCTCAGCACTTCGACGTCAACGAGTGGAACATCTACGACCAGGCAGGACGACTGGTCCAGACGATCGGCAACGACGGCGCGGTCGTCAACTACACCTACGACCGTCAGTCGCAGCTGATCAGCGCGACCCGGTTCATCACTTTGCTGGACTACACGACCCGAACCAACCTCATGGCGTCGACATCGACGCCGACAGCCCCGTTCGCCGTGACGGCGACGCCTTTGGACCGCACCACCCGCTACTACTACGACGCCGATGGCAAGCTGGTGGGCACGCTCGACGGCGAGGGCTTCCTTACCCGCACGCTCTACGACAACGCCGGGCGCAAGATCCGAACGATCGCCTACAGCAACCGCGCGGCCTACGCGTTGCGGCCGAGCGGCACGCTCGCGCAGTTGATTGCCAGCATCGACCCCGCCGCGACCGACATCCACAACTGGTTCCTGTATGACAATCGCGGCCTGCTGATGGCTGCGATCGACGGCGAAGGCGGGATCACGCGCTACCACTATGATCGCGCCGGAAATCTCGACCAGATGGTTGTCGGCCAGAAGCTGACCCCCGCCCAGGTCACCGGCTACCAGACAACGCCGCCCACCTTGGCGGGGCTGCCCGCCGCGCAAGCGGGCCAGGTGCTGGAAGTCACCAACTACACGCGCGACGCCTACGGCAAGCTGCTGACGGAAACGCGCGTCCTCACCGGCGGCGCCCAGGAGACCGACCAGTACGTCTATGACGCCGTCGGCAACCTGGTGAAGGTGACTGTCGCGGCCGGCGGCGCGGACGCGCGCCGCCCCCCCCGCCGCTACGACGTCCTGGGCCGCTTGACCGGCGAACTGTCCGGCGAGGGTTCGGCCGCCCTGGCCGCGCTCGGCGGCTCGCCCAGCCAGGCGCAGGTCGACCAGGTCTGGGCCGAATGGGGCGTGCTCTACGCCTACGACGCCGCCGGCCGCCTGATCAGCAAGACGACGCCGAACAGCGCGAACGCCGCGGGCGACAAGACCGTCTACTACTACGACGAAGACGGCGCGCTGCGGTTCGCCATCAATGCGCTCGGCGAGGTGGTCGAGCACCGTTACCGCCACCTGGGCCGCACGCAGGACACGATCGTCTATGCGTCGAGGATCTCGACCAGCGGCCTGACGGGCGGCCTGGTGACCACGGCCCTGACCAATGCGGTGGCCGCGATCGCCAGACCCGGGCTCGACAGCACCACCACGGTCGTCCGCAACGCCGACGGGACCATCATCTCGAGTACCGACGCTCTCGGCAACGTCACGGTCAATGGCTACAACGCCTTTGGCGAGCGGATCTGGCAGACGACGCCGTCCTCGAGCGGCGTCATCAACACGGCCTGGAACTACGACAACCGTGGCCTGCTGAACTGGACGGAGCTGGACTACATCAGCGCCACCGGCGCCATAACCACCCAGGTCACCTACGACGCCTTCGGGCGGGTGATCTATCAGACCGACGCCAATGGCCAAACGAGCAGCGCCACCTACGACCGGGCGGGTCGCACGATCACCACCACCGACCGGACCGGCAAGGTCACGGCCTATACCTACGACGGCCGCGGTCACACGGTCAGCATCACCGACCGCAACGGCAAGGCCACGCTTGTCGGGGTGAACGCCTTTGGGCGGACCCTGACCACGACCACGCCGGAAGGCCTGACCACCACCGTCCAGAAGAACGCCCACGGCGATACGGTGCAGGTCACCGACGGCGGCGGCCGCGTGACCACCTTCACCTACGACAAGGACGGCAATCTCAAGACCGCCACCGACGCCGCCGGCGCGACCACCAGTGGCTACGACAAGGCCGGCCGTCTCAGCTTCACCGTCGACGCCCGAGGCTCCAAGACCAGCTACACCTACGACGCCGCCAGCCGCGTCCTGACGCGCAAGGTCGACGACGGCGGACTGAACCTGGTCACCACCTACACCTACGACGCCAAGGGCCAGCAGGTGCGGGTCACCGACCCGGCCGGCGTCATCACCCAGTTCGACTATGATCAGGCCGGCAACAAGATCATGGTCACCGTCGACCCCGACGGCCTGTTCCTGTGGACTCTGTATACCTACGACGCCAAGGGCCGCGTCCTGACCAAGGTCGATGGCCAGGCCATGGAGGTCGACGACCGTACGATCCACTATACTTACGATAAGGCCGGTCGGCTCATCTACGAAACGGTCGATCCTTTCGACGTTTCTCTCACCACCAGCTATACTTACGACAAGAACGGCAACGTCACCAAACGCGCCGATCCCGCCGACGGGGTGACGCGCTATGTCTACGACGCCGAAGGCCGGCTGATCTGGACCGTCGATCCGGTCGGCGCGGTCACCAGGACGAGCTACGACGGCGAAGGCCGCCTGGTCTCCACGCGCCGCTACGCCAACACTGTCGCCGCCGCCACCCTGGCCAGCTGGACCAGCGCCACGCTCACCGACGCGACGGTCAGCGCCGCCGTCGCCACCTCGGGCGCCGACGAACTGAGCGCCTTCACCTACGACGGCGACGGCCGGTTGAAGTACCGCCTCGACAGCCTCTCGCGCCCGACCGAGTACGTCTATGACGGGTCGGGCAACGTCACGACGGTGATCGAGTACGGCGCGGCGATCAACGCCGCCGCCGACTACACCGCCGCCTACGTCCAGGGCCAGATCAACAGCCTGGGCCTGGCGGGTCACGCTCAGACTCGCGTCAGCCGCAACGCCTACGACGCCGCCAATCGCCTGAACTATACGGTCGACGCCGCCGGCGGGGTCACCGAGTTCACGCGCGACGGCGCGGGCAATGTCATTCGCACCGTCCGCTTCGCCGCGGCCTTCACGGCCACCGGCGCGGTCACGACCGCGGACCTGCAGGCCTGGGCCGGCGCCAACATCAGCGCCAGCCTCAACCGCGTCAGCCGCGCGCTCTACGACGGCGCCGGCCGGGCCGTGTACGCCCTCGACGCCGAGAACTACCTGACCGAGGTCAAGTACGACGCCGCCAGCCGGATCATCCGGCAGGTGCGCTACGCCGACCGCTACGCCGGCGTCACCGACGCCACGACCGCCGCCGGCCTCGCCGCCTCGATCGGCGCCCTGCCCGCCTCGGCCGTCGCCACCAGCTATCAGTACGACAAGGCCAGCCGCCTGACCCACACCACCGACGCCAACGGCGTGGTCACCCGGCAGGTCTACGACTACTTCGGCAACGTCGCCGAAGTACATCAGGCCGACGGCACGAGCGCAGCCGTGACGACCTATCGCCAGTACGACAAGGTCGGCCGCCTGACTTCCGAGAGCAAAGGCCTCGGCCCCTCGGCGGTGACCCGCAGTTGGACCTATGACGGCGCCGGCAACGTGCTGACGGCGACCAGCGGCGAAGGCGCGGTCACCAGCTACAGCTATGACAAGGCCGGAAACCAGCTTACCGAGACCGTGCAGCTGGCGGCCGGCGCGAGCGCCGTCACCACCAGGCAGTACGACGCCTTTGGCAACCTGGTGAAGGTCAGCGACCCCCGCGGCAACGTCGGCTTCTTCTACTACGACAAGCTGAACCGCCTGACGCTGCAGGTCGATCCTGAAGGCTACGGCACCGCCACCACCTACACGATCGGCGGCGAAGTCGCCTCGGTGCGGCGCTACGCGGCCAAGCCGACCGGCACGGGCTCCACCACCGTCCTGCCCACGCTGGCCAACGGCGCCGCCGACTCCGAAACCGTCTTCACCCGCGACAAGCTGGACCGCCTGACGCGGGTCACCGACGCCGAGGGCCACTACGAGAACTACACTCTCAACAGCTTCGGCGACCGCGTGTCGGTCCGCAACAAGCTGGGCGGCGTCACCACCAACGTCTTCGACAAGCGCGGCCAGCTGGTTGAGGAGACCCTGCCGGTCAAGACCTACCTCGCCAACGGGACCGAGCAGTCGCAGACGGTCGTCAACCGGTTCGAGTACGACGCGCGCGGCAACCTCACCAAGCTGATCCAGGCCTCGGGCCTGGCCGAGCAGCGCACCACCATCCGGGCCTACGACAAGCTGGACCGACTGGTCTCGACGACCTTCGATGCGGTCAACGTGATCAACGGCGCCTACTCTGGCACGCTCGCCTACACGCCGGTCGAGACCATCAAGTACGACCAGCGCGGCAACGTCATCGAGACGGTGAAGGCCGGCGGCGCCCGGACTCTGTTCTATTACGACGCCTTCGATCGCAAGATCGCCGAGATCAGCGCCGGCGGCGCCCTCAGCGCCTGGACCTACGACAAGGCCGACAACGTCAAGACCTTCCGCGTCTACGAAACCCTGGTCGCCCAGCCGGCTAACGCCGGCGGCGCGGCCCCGGCCGGTTCGGGGGCCTACCGCGAGACCACCTACGCCTACGACAAGAACAACCGCCTGGTCTCGACCAGCATGGCGGGCCTGCGCGTCGGCCAGTCGGACGGCTCGGGCTACGGTACTGAAGTGGCGACCGCCACCACCCAGCGCGTCTACGACTTCATGGGCAACGTGCTCGAGGAGATCGACGCCCGCGGGATGAAGATCCTGCACACCTACGACAAGCTGGGCCGCGAGATCGCCCGGGTCGACCAGTCGAACTACCTCACCGTCTATACGCGCGACGCCGAGGGCAACGTCGTTTCCGAGACGCGCTACGCCAACCGGACGACCGATCCGGCCACCCGCGCCATCGTCGCCGACGCCGTCAACGACCGCACCACCACCTTCACCTACGACCGCAACGGCCGCCGCCTGACCGAGACGCGGCTGAACGTGGCCACGGCTTCGGTCGACTCCGCCAGCGGCGTGATGTCGACCACGACGAGCAACGCCACGATCGCCTACATCTACGACGGCCTTGGCAACATCACGCGCAAGACCGAAGCCAACGGCGACGCCGTCTTCCTCGAATATGACGCCCTGGGCCGTGAACAGCGCACCTGGACCGGCGGCTTCACTGACTATGCCGGAACCGGCGTGCAGCGCGAGACCGCCACCTATCGCGACGGTCTGGGGAACGTCGTCAGGACCCGCGAAGGAAAGGCCAACACCGCCCCCTCGGGCATCGAGCGGATCACCGAATATACCTACGACAAGGCCGGCCACGTCAGCACGGTGAAGGACCCGACGGGCTTCGTCGTCACCCTGGTCTACGACGCCGCCGGAAACCTGGCCCAGCAGTCGTACGACCGCCAGACCTCGGCCGTCGTCAACGGAAGCGCGGTCACCGTCGCCGACAAGACCGTCTATCGCTACGACGCCATGGGCCGCATCGTGCTCCAGCAGTCCACCGGCGCGAACGGCATGGGGGACAACACCCACTTCCAGTACAACGCCTTCGGCGAACTGACCGGCCGCGGCGTCACCGCCGGCAACGTCCTGGCGCCGACCTACCAGGAGACCTTCGCCTACGACTCCGCCGGCCGGATGTGGAAGAGCAACTCCAGCGACGGCTCGGCCCGCCTGTTCGTCTACGACAAGGCCGGCAACGTCACCCTGACCATCGCCAGCAGCGGCGCCGCGGACCTGGGCGGCTACGCCTCCATCGACGCGGCCATCAACGGCCTGGGCTACGACGTCTTCACCGGCGCGGTCGCCTCGAACGCCGTCGCGGTGACCTACACGACGTACAATAATCGCGGCCAGGCCAACCTGACCATCGAGCGCTGGCGACAGCTGTCGACCAGCGAGACGGTCGATCGGGTCTTCCGGGGCAGGTCCTACAACGCCTTCGGCGAGGTCAGCGCCGAGTTCGACCCCAGGGCCTACGCCGCCACGCCCTTCAACGCCGACTACGGCACGTACTTCACCTACAACACCATGGGCCGGATCACCCAGAAGCAGGGTCCGGTGGTGAACTACACGCTCGAGAACGGCGCCATCCAGACCGGGCGCCCGACCGAGAACTACTACTACGACGTCTCTGGCCGCCTGGTCGGATCGCGTGACGCCAACGGCAACCTCAGCCGCCGCGTGCTGCTGGCCAACACCGGCCACGGCAAGGGCGCCGAGCCGATCGTCCTGGCCGAGTTCCACGCCGGCGGGACCGACTCCGCCAACACCGGCGTGATCCGCTACGGCGTCGACGTGTTCGGCGACGTCCGCACCATCACCAACGAGCTGGGCTACGTCACCAGCCAGACCTTCGACATGGCCGGCAGGGTCGTCTCGGTCACCAAGCCCCAGCGCGCGGGCCAGAGCACCGGCCTCACCGACTACTACGCCTATGACGGCCTGGGTCAGCGCATCCGTCACTGGAACAACCAGTTCGGCGCCGGCTACGTCGAGCGAACCGACTACGACGCCCAGGGCCGCGTCACCCAGACGATCGACTACGCCGGCGGCGTGACCGCCTACGCCTACGCCTGGAACGCGTCGCTCGCGACCAGCGGCATGGGGGCATTCGGCGGCACGACCAAGACCACCACGCACATCAGCGGCCGCACGGCCACCGAGCAGCAGGACTATTTCGGCCGCATCGTCGCGCGCAGCGACCTGGGCGGTCACGCCTACAGCCTGGGGTTCGACTTCGCCGGACGTCTCAAGACCCAGACGAACACGGCGGGTCAGGACCTGAAGTACGGCTACTTCAACACCGGGCAGGTCGCCAGCGTGACCGACGACGCCGAAGCCGTCGGCAGGTACGATCCGCTCGGCGGGGAGCGCCACTACTCGACCACGACCTTCTATGGCTACAACCTGGTCGGCAACAAGCTGAGCGAAACGCTCCAGTCCCACAGCTGGGGCTGGTACATCGAACGGCCGATCAATCCGTTTCCGAACCCGAACCCGAACTTTCCCGTCGAGGAAGTTCCGACCATCCCGGAAGACGGCGAGACCGTCGAATATGATGAAACCCGCATCCAGTCGGTCACCTACGGCAGTTGGGACGCGCTCGGTCGCCTGACCAGGATCCACCTGGACGTTCCGACGATCGACACCACCGACGTCATCGTCGACTACGAGTACGACCTGAACGGCAACGTCCGCCGGGTGAAGTCGGACTACCAGAACCAGGTCACCCTGGCCCGGACGTCTCAGGAATACTGGTACCGCTACGACAGCCAGAACCGCTTCATCCTGACCATGGGCTCGTTCGGCGGCGCGCGGGGCAGCGGTGCGATCACGGCCGGCGCGACCGGCCTCGAGATCACCTATGACGCCGCCGGCAACCGCGCCAGCACCAGCCGGACGACCTACACTCCGCCCAGCTACGTGGACTACATCGGCATGATGCCGGGGTACTACACGGCGACCCAGGAGTTCTACCACTACACCGAGGACGGCTATCTCTCGCGCGTCACCTACGCCGAGACGAGCACCGTGGATGCGCCCGGCGCGACGCCCTACGTCGTCGCCTCGGGCGTCCGCGTCGAAGAGGCCCGCGACCTGCTGGGCCGCGTGACCAATCACGTCGAGTACAATCAGAACGGCGTCGTGGCCTATGGCCGCACCGCCACCTACGACGAACGCTCGCGCGTGCTGTACGACACCACCCAGCTTCTGCAGACCGACAACAAGCGGGTGTGGACGACGTCGTACTACACCTACAACGACGAAACCGCGCCCAACTCGGGCGTCTATGCCGGCCCCGACCTCGGCGGCGTGGTCACCCGCACCACCAGTTCGTCCTACACCGTCGCGACGAACGGTTCGGTGAGCAGCCAGCCCTCGACCGACACCAAGACGAGCTATGTCTGGTGGGACGACGCCAAGCAGAGCGTGATCCGCCACAAGCCGGATACTGGCTCCGGCACCACCTACACCACCACCTTCGACTATGACGAGGCGGGCGTCGCCTCCAGCGCCGTGATCGCCGACGGCCAGCCGCGCAACGTGACCTACGGCTCCAGCGCCTACGGCCAGATCACCTATCGCTACGTCGCGCCGCAATCGACGCCCGGCGCGGGCACCCGCCACACCTACCTCTATTTCGACGGCCTGAAATACGGCGAGATGGGCAACGACGGCCCGGTGCAACTCGACTACGCCGCGACCATCAACCGCCGCAACTACACCCAGACCAACGTCTTCAAATACGGCGCGGCCCAGGCGTTCGCCGACTTCGACCAGAGCTACGACCCCGTCAACGCAGACACGCCCGGAGCCGCTTCCGGCGGCTATGTCGTCCAGGACGGCGACACCCTGCAATCGATCGCCGCGGCGATGTGGGGCGACTCCAGCCTTTGGTACCTGATCGCCGAAGCCAACGGCCTGACCAGCGCCTCCAGCCTGGTCGGTGGGATGAGCCTGATCATCCCGAACAAGGTCGCCAACGCCCACAACACCAGCGAGACCTACCGCCCCTACGACCCGAACGAAGCGCTCGGCAACGTCACGCCCAGCAAGCCCAAGCCCGCCGCCAAGGACAAGCGCGGCTGCGGCGCGGCGCAGATCTTCGTGGCCATCATCGCCGTGGTCGTGGCCGCCATCGTCCTGCCGCACGCCACGGCGTGGATTTCCAGCACCCTGTTCAGCGCACCGGTCAGCGCGGCTGGCGTGGGCGCGGCCTTGGGCGCGGGCAGCACCGTGGTCACGACGGTGACCGCCACCGGCGCCCTCGTCACGACCACGCTCTCGGCCGGCGCCCTGATCGGGGGCGGCATCATCGCCGGCGCCGCCGGCAGCATCATCAGCCAGGGCGTCGGCCTGGCGATCGGCGCCCAGGACAAGTTCAGCTGGAACGCGGTCGCCATGGCCGCGATCGCCGGCGGCGTCAGCGCCGGCATCACCTCGGTTCCCGGCGTCTCCCAGGCGATCAAGGCGGCCGGCGGCGCGGGGTCCATCGGCGGCAGCATCGTGCGGGGCGTGGCCAGCAACGTGGTGACCCAAGGCGTCGCCGTCGCCACCGGCCTGCAAAAGAACTTCGACTGGACCAACGTCGCCGTCGCCGGTGTCAGCAGCGGCGTCGCACGCTGGTTCTCGGGCACCGCCCTGGCCTCGGCGATGACCGAAACCCTCTCCAGGAGCGCCACCAACGCCACGGCCGGCCTGGTGGGCGGCGTCGCCGGCGTAGCCGCCCGCTCGCTGCTGGAAGGCAGCAACTTCGGCGACAACATCGTCGCGGCGCTGCCGGATATGATCGGCAATACGATTGGGAATGCGATTGCTGATGGGCTAGCTGCTAAATCAGCCAAAAATCCAGAGCATTACGAGCAAAACGAACAAAAAGAAAATATCAGATCAAATACAGCGCCTACGGCTACGGTCTCGGCTAGCGAAACGAAAGGCTATGGTTACTACGTCACGACCGACGGAGAGATAGACGATAATCGCTACATCACGATGCCGGAAGGTCGCGAGTATGTGCCGGGCGACAACGAACTGACCCCGACCGCTCAGCAATCCGGCGACGGATCTGATATGGTTGAAGAAGTATTCGTGATAGCTAAGAGAAAATTCGATCAATCACGAAACTGGCTTCAGCGTCACATCATCGATCCCGTATCCAGCTTCTTCAGCCGCAGCAATTCTGAGGTGGCGACCAATAACGATTTGAGTATGGAGCCGGGTTTCTCATCTGCCCTGCGATATGACCCGTCGACGTGGAGAACGCCAAGGCCGACAGTCAAGGTCAATGGTGTTCTGTATTATACTGACACCAAAAACTACGCTGGCGTTGATCGACTCATCCCGGTTTCAAGCGAACAGAAGCTTGAGGCCTACGACGCTAATGCGGCGCTACGTAGAGAAGCTGCGTGGGCAAGAATTAAGGGGTCAGCGGACGGCATTACCGGCGCCGTTACCTCGTTGGCTATCAACAACGCCAGCCCTGAAACCCAGATTGCAGCAATGAATGTCGCCGCATCGGCGGACGGCATGCTCATGGCTGCCGGCTCGTTGCGCAGCGGCACGCCAAACTTCATGGGCGCAAGCCGCCCGACCATCGAGCCCGTGGCTGTTGGCCGACTGGAAGGCCTGTCTCCAGGCCAAGCCAAGCAAGCGGCTACGCCAGCGCAATTCAGCCTCGTTCCTGAAAGCTATATGAAGCCAGGCGTTGAAATAGATATGCGCCTCGCCCCCGCAAACTCAGGCCTCAACGCGGCAGGATTCCCGCGCAATGGACCTTGGTTTTGGCGCGAAATGGCGAAATCAAGTCCACAATACTTTGATGCAACGAACAGAGCCCTTATACGCGCCGGTCGATCACCAATTGTGAATAAGGCCTGGGCAGATGAATTCCCTTCACATGCTGGTTTTTCTGGTGACAAACTCGTTCACCACCACATAGATCAGGGCCCGATTGCGACACCAATTCCCGAAAAAGTTCACAGGGCTTGGTACAAAGCGCTTCATCCCAATCAATAGGACGTCACATGGACGCTCTGTCGTTTAAGAACGCCCTTCAAAAGGCAAAGCCCTCGGTGGCCTCCCTTGTAGGTATCGGACTCAGCGGCGACGAGGCAGCGGAATTCGCCACCTCGTTCGACATGCCAGAACGCGTGGACAAGCAAGGCAATGACCTTCCGGATTCCACGCTTCACGATCTCTTCTGGCGTTATGACCCCACCCGTGTGGAGGTGGGAATGGTCCGCTTCCGCGATACTCCCGAGCGAACGCAGGGTGGATATGTCATAGGCGATGTAGAGTCAGATTACCTATTTCTGGACAATTCATCCGGAGAGATCACCGTCCGAGACATTACCCAACCGGATCACACAATATGGAAATGCGCAGCGAACGGAGGACACTTCCTCGCAGCACTTGCTGAGTCCGCAAAATACCTGAGTTCTTGTATTTTCAGCGACCAGTCAGGGACAAATCAGCAACAACAAACATTCAGCCACTGCGAACAGCTTGCTGGTGGCTCTTCCTACGGCAACTTCTATAGGATGCTTCTGGGCGTGGAGTAGCGATCTGCGCGTTGTGGTTGCAGTTAGCGCAGGGGATGCCCCCTCAATCCAACACCCAGAACGGCACGCCAGCTACCCGAGACATATCGATGATGAGCACGTCCCCGCTTGTCACCACCTTGCGTTAGATAGCCAGCGTGCAGGGCTTGGCGACGTGGTTCGCGCCCGGCGTCAGGAATGACAGAGCCTGGTCGAGCTTGCGGCCCGTCTTGTCGGTTAGCACGGCCAGCAACCAGTCCCGGCCGCCGTGCGACTGGCGGACGACGGCAACGTAGTCGCCGATCTCACCCCGCACGGTTTCCGGGGCCTCACAGCCGGCCGGGACGTCGCGGATGAAATGGAAAGCGTCGAACTCGTAGAGCTTCAGGCGCGCCCATCTGGACCTCGCAGGTGGGCACGCCGCCAGTCTATCACTAAGTCGTAGACGACGCAGTTGACGCCTCGGACCTCGTTGATGATCCGGGTGACGGTCTTCCCCCGGATCTCCAAGCGAAATTCTAAGAAATCCACGGTCACGCCGTCGCTGGGGTCATCGTCATCGGTGGAGCACTAACCCCACGTTCTGAACGGTGCGAGCGTCACCCATCACACCAACGGTCTTCACAGGAAGGGGGACCCGCTAGGTCTTGTCATAGAGCCCGCCGCCACGACACCCCTATGCAGGACCACCTGCCGAGGCGTCAGGCGAGCCACCGCCTCGGCCGAGCTGGCGGCGTCGACGAACACGCAGTCGGCCGCGTCGCCGGCCTTGGGCCAATGCTGCTCGCCGGTGGGCGACAGCGGGGTGATCCCGCCGGTGGGGATCTTCAGGGCCTGGCCGATGGCCTGCTCGTCCGACCAGCCGTAGAGCTGGCAGGCCAGCTTGGCCTTTTCCAGCACGTCGCCGCTGCCGAACACCGACCAGTGATCGATGACGCTGTCGGTGCCGGTGAACACCTTGACGCCCGCCGCCTGCAAGGCCGGGATCGGCATCACCCGGCCGCCGAACGGCACGGTGGAGGCCACCGAAACGCCCGCCGCGGCCATGCGCGCGGCCAGGTCCGCCAGCGCCGGCTTGTCCAGCGACATCAGCGAGAAGCCGTGGCTGATCGTCACCCGGCCCTTCAACGCCGGATTGCGGGCGGTGATGTCGGTGATCCGCGAGATGGCGGCCACGCCGCTCTCGCCCGGCTCGTGGATGTGGATGTCGACGCCGGCCTTCTCGTCCAGCGCCACCTGCATCATCAGGTCGACCGACCGCTCCATGCCGCCGTCGACGGTGGTGGGGTCGATGCCGCCCACATAGGTCGCGCCCGCCCGCACCGCCTGGCGCATCTGCTGCTCCAGGCCGATGCTGGCGAAGCCGTGCTGCGGGAAGGCGACGATCTCGTAGCCGAAGTCCGGCTGGTGGCGGTCGAGCGCGGCCTTCAGCTTCTCGACGTGCCTGGTCCCGATCACCGGGTCGACGTTGCACTGGCTGCGGGCGAAGGTCGTGCCGTAGCTCTGCAGCAGCGCCACCAGGGCCTCGGCGCGGGGCTCGAGCGTCGGCAGGAGCTCGGGCAGCAGCTTCTGCTCCAGCTTGATCTGGCCTGCGATGCCGCCCTTGCGTTTGCGTGGCGCCTGCCAGGGGCCGCCGTAGAAGGTCTTGTCCAGGTGGATGTGCATGTCGCGGAACGACGGCAGCATCAGAAGGCCGCCGGCGTCGTGCACCACCGCGCCGGGCGGGATCGCCACGCCGGACGGCAGGACGGCGGCGATGGCCCCCTTCTCGATCTTGATGGTCTTCAGCTCGGTGCGGGTGGCGACGACCTCGTCGCCTTCGCGCTCGTAGCCGGTCTCCAGGCGGACGTTGCGCAGGAACCAGGTCGCGCCCGCCGCCGGCGCCTTGGCCGGGGCGGCGGCGGCGGCAACCGAAGCCGATGGGGCCGAGGCGGCGAAGCCAAGCGCCCCCGCCGCCAGGCCGCCGGCGCCCAGCAGGGCCCGGCGGGAGAGATCGGCCGCCGGGGCGGCGGAAACGGTGGGGGTGTTGAACATGGGATCGCTCATATCGGCCTCTAGAACTTGTAGCGGACGCCGAGCTTCACCTGCCAGACGGACTGGGTGTTGAAGCTGGTGGCGGCCTTCGAGGTGAACTTGTCGAACTGGTAGAAATTCCCCTGCCCCGCGGCGCAGCCGATGCCGGCGAACTGGCAGTTGCGGGCCACGATGTTCGACGAGACGTAGGGGTTGGGCACCTGCTGGATCACGCCCCACTTGTTGTTGAGCATGTTCCCCAGGTTCTCGATGTCGACATAGATCTCGGCCTTGGCCGCGTGCGGGAAGAAGGCCGGGGCCTCCTGGCTGAGGCGCACGTCGATCGTGGTGACTTCGGGCGACTTGAAGGCGTTGCGCGGCGTGATCTTGCCGGCGTAGTCGATCAGGCCGGTCTTCTGCAGGAAGGCGTTGAAGGCGGCGAAATCGAAGCCCGGCGCATAGGTGATGATCGGGTCGCTGTTGGCCGTGACCAGGCCGCCCTGGGTCTTGGGCACATAGAGCAGCTGGCGATTGCGCGAGGCGTTCGAGCCGTTCTCGCCGACCAGCACGTCGCCGGCCTGGGCGGCGTTGGCGCCGACGTCGAAGGTATAGCTGAACGGCAGACCCGAGCGGCGCTGGGCGAACAGGCTGACACCCGTGCGATAGCCGGCGAAGAACTCGCGGCGATAGCTCAGCGACAGCTTGGAAAGATTGCGGAACTCGTAGTTGGAGGTCGCCAGGCCCGGGTCGTTGGGATCGTCCGTGGCCACGCCGTTGTAGTTGGCGGCCGCCACCGTGCTGATGCCCGGATTGACGTCCTTGGAGTTGATGTAGGTGTGCGACAGCTGGGCGTCCAAGCCGTCCAGCCAGCCATCGGACCAGCGCTTGCCCAGGGCCAAGCCCAGCTGATCGGTATGACCCTGGCCGGTGTTGGTGACGAGGATGTCGTAGCGGTTGTCGCGCCCGCGCAGGAAGGTCGGGCGGCCGTCGGGCGCGGCGGGGCCGGGATTGGCCTCGCTGTAGAGGTCGCGCCAGGTCACGGCGTCCTTGACCTCGGTGCGGATGTATTCGGCGCTGACCCGCCAGTCGTCGCCGCCGAAGCGGCCCAGGTCGAAGTACTTCTGGACGCCGATCGAGGCCTTCCATGACGACTGCGGCTTGAAGTCCGGGTCGAGGATGTTGGTCAGCCCCTGCCCCGTCGCCGCGCTGGCGGTGTTGAGCTGCTGGACGGCCGGATTGACCGCCTTGGCGTCGACATTGTTCAACCCCGCCAGGCAGGCGGCGCTGGCCGCGCCCGTGCGGGCGCAGTTGACGTTACCGAGCACGATGCCGGTGTTGTAGAAGGTGTTGGCCGTCCACACCGTGGGCGAGCCACCGCCGAACAGGCCCACGCCCCCATAGACCGTCAGGGTCGGATCGGGCTGCCAGTTGAAGCCGAAGCGCGGTTGCAGCAGGTGCTTGCCGTCGAGGTTGGCGCTGTTGTCCAGGCCATAGCGAGCCAGGATCACGGGGTTCGCCTGCGGACTGTCGCTCTGCTCGAACCAGTCGTAGCGCAGGCCCGCCTTCAGGGTCAGGTTCGGCAGGATCGCCCACTCGTCCTGCAAGTAGACGGTGTTCATGGCCGAGTGGATCGTGGCCCCGCCGTGCGCCTTGATGTTGTCGCCGGCGTTGGCATAGGCCAGCGACGAGGCGCGGCGGGCCTCCAGGTCGGCGATGGAGTCGAAGACGTAGGCGCCGTTGGCGTTCTGGACGAAGACGTCCCAGATCTTCAGCGCCTCGCGCTCGTAGCCGCCGGTGATCTTGTGGGCGCCCAGGGTGTAGACGCCCTTAGCGCGATACTGCTGCAGGTAGGTGGTCAGCTCGTTGGCCTGGTAGGAGGCGTCGGTGCCGGCATAGATGCTGGGGCCCGCGCCGGTCCCGTTCACGAACACCCGGAACTGGGCGTAGTCCGTGCCCGCCAGAGGCGTCGAGGGGTTGTCCATCTTCTTGTACGAGGCCGACAGCTCGGTGGTGAAGTTGTCGGTCCAGTTCGAGAACAGCTGGGCCTTGTAGACGTCGAGATTGTTCTCCCGCTCGATCCACTTCGACAGCAGGCCCAGCGACGTCGAGGCGCCGGTCAGGGTGTTGCCCGAGGCGTTGAGGTTGGAGCCGTAGGTGCGCTGGTAGGAAACGGTGGCGCGGTGGCGCTCGCTGATGTTCCAGTCCAGCTTGATGAAGTACTTCTCGTCGAGATTACGGAACTGCGAGGCCGAATAGCCCAGCGGGTCGTAGCCGTAGACGCGCTTGATGATCTCGCGCACCTGCTCGGCCTGGGCGACGGTGATCCCGGGAACCTCGTTGGGCATGCCCGAGCCGACGGGGCCGGTTAGAGACGGCTCGACGCGCTCGAACTTCTCGTAGTTGGCGGTGAAGAACAGGCGATCCTTGATGATCGGGCCGGTCAGGGTCGCGCCCCAGGTCTTTTCCGAGAACTTGCCGCCCAGGGTGCGCTTCTGGCGCGAGCCGTCCTGGAAGTCGTCGTACTCGAACTTCTTGCCTTGCAGGTTCTGGTTGGTGTTCTCGAAGAACACCATGCCGTGGAAGGCGTTGCCGCCCGACTTGGTGGTGGCGTTCATCGTGCAGCCGCCGAACGAGCCGTAGTTGACGTCGTAGGGCGCCAGCTCGACGCCAAGGGTCTCGACCACGTCCATCGAGACGGGCGAGCGCTGGGTCGGATAGCCGTTGGCCTGCAGGCCGAAGTCGTCGTTCTGGCGCACGCCGTCGATGGTCAGCGAGTTTGAGCGGTTGTTGGCCCCGCCGCAGATCAGCGCCTTGCTGTTGGTGGAGTCGATGGCCACGAACGGGTTCATCCGCGCCAGATCCTTGAGGTCGCGGCTGATCGACGGGGCCAGCTGGATCTGGGCGGCGCTGAAGTTGGAGCTGGGCCCGGTCTTCAGGTCCTTGGCGCCGACCGAGGCGGCGGTGACGACCACCGCGTCGACCGACCCGCCGTCCAGCGCGAAGTTCAGCTGGAAGGCGTCGCCGGTGTTGACCGCCGGCACCTCGACCGTCTTGGCGCCGTAGGTCTCCGACGTGGCCGTCACCCGATAGGGACCGCCAGGGCGCAGGTTGCGGGCCGAGAAGGCGCCGTCGGCGCTGGTGGTCGCCGTGGTGGTCGTACCGGAGGGCGCGTGGACGATGGTGACCTGGGCGCCGGCCACGGGCGCGCCGGCCTCGTCGGTCAGTCGCCCCTGGATAGCGCCGGTGATCACCTGCGCCTGGACCACCGCGGGCGCGGCGACCATCGCGATCACCCCGATCGCGGCGCCAGCCGAAAGCCTTCTCATGAACGTCATCGCCATATCCCCTGTTGCGAGTGCGGCGCGCGTATCCCCACGCGGCCGTGTCCTCGGCGGCGGGATCGGCACGGTCGCCGGGCCGCCAGGGACGACTTCAGGGAAACTGGAATTTCGTCGATGATCTAAAATTAAATCGTCGACGATTTGATAAATCAGTGTCGACGTTATGTCTGCCGGTTTTTTTGGCCATGCGGCTCGACAAGGCGCCCTGCCTTGGGGCACCGCGGGTCATCGAATGAGGTTCTGGCGTAGATAAGGAGTCGACGGATCGTCGACGATCCTCCGGGCGCGGACGAGCCAGGCTGGATCAACACCCAGCGACGCCAGCCATCACCCTCCGAGCTTCCCCGCGAAAGCGGGGATCCAAGCGGCGTCCACGGCTCGCTCTCGTCCGCGCCTTCTTCTGAGATTCAGCTTGGATCCCCGCCTTCGCGGGGAAGGACGGCTTTGGGGAATGGCCGGGATAGGAAAGCCCAGAGCCCCCGACCTAGATCCGGTCGATCTCGGTCTCGCGCACCTTGCCGGCCTCGTCCTCGAGCGAGAAGCGGTCGCGGGTGGTGACGTAGAAGCTGGCTCCGAAGCGGCCGACGGGGAAATAGTCCTGCAGGCTCACACGCCAGGCCTTGGTGTCGATCAGGCCCTCGCGGGCGTGCAGGTGCAGCACCTTGCCGAAGAAGATCAGGCGGCTGTCAGTGCGGATCGTCTCCCACAGCGCGCATTCGAAGGCGACGGGGGCCTCGGCGATGCGCGGCGGGGCGATCTCGACCGACGGCGCCGTGGTCAGCCCCACCTTGTCGAGCTCGCTCTGGTGGGCGGGCAGCGCTTCGCCGCAGGCATGCATCTTGGCGGCGATGGCCTCGTCGGCCAGGTGCACCACGAACTGGCCGGACTCGACGATGTTGGCGGCGGTGTCCTTCAGCCCGCCTGAGGCCAGGAGGTTGATGCTGATCATCACCAGCGGCGGCTCCTCGCCCAGCATGTTGAACATGCTGAAAGGGGCGGCGTTGACCACGCCGTCGGCGTTGATCGTGGTCACCAGGGCGATGGGCCGGGGCACGATCAGGCTCGCCATCAGCTTGTAGCGTTGGTAGGCGGTGATGCTGGCGAAATCGACGTGCATGACGGGGCTCAGGCCAGGTTGAGCATCTGGGCCAGGGTCTTCACCGAGGACGGCCGCTCCAGGCAGATCCGCTCCTCCAGACCGACCAGGTGGGCGTTCATCGACGCCACGGCGCGCTTGGCGTCGCCCTTGGAGATGGCGTCGACGATGTCGCAGTGCTCCTCGTGCTCGCAGGCCGCGTTCCCGGCCGGCTCGTACAACGCCACGATCAGCGAGCAGCGCGAGATCAGCTCGGTCAGGTAGGCCAGCAGGATCGGGTTGCCGCCCAGCGCCGCCACCCGCAGGTGGAAGTTGCGCGCCGTCTGGGCCCAGGCCGGCTGGTAGGCGTTGGCCATGGCCTCTTCCTCCTGGTGCAGCAGGGCGTGCAGTTCCTCGATGTCCTTGCCGCTGTGGCGCTGGACGGCCAGCTCCACCAACGCGGCTTCCAGTGCGCGGCGGGCCTCGAATATCTTGCGGGTCTCTTCCGGCGTCGGGGCGGCGACCACCGCGCCGCGGTTGGGACGCAGCTCGACGATGCGGTCGTGCTCCAGCCGCTGCAGCACCTTGCGCACCACCGCCCGGCTGACGCCGAACAGCGCGCACAGCGCCGGCTCGGGCAGCTTGGTGCCCGGCGGCAGGCGCTGGTTCAGCACGCCGTCGAACACCGACTGGTAGATCCGCTGCTCGACGTCGGCCGCGCCGTCGACGGCGGCGATGCCGGCCATGTCGGTCTTGGCCGGACCGCGACCGGCCTTGCGCGCGCCGGCGGCGGCCGAAGCGGGCTTGGAGGCGGTCTGGCGCGGCTTGGCCGAGGGCGTCTGGGTCATGGAATCCGCCGAAACTGATGAGTGCGGTTGTAGGGCCCGCCATCGCCCCCGACGCAACCGGGGATCCGCATCTCCTGGTCGTCTTGACGCCAGGATGCCGCGATCGCGAGCAGATTTGCAATGACGAATGTCGACTTTCTGCACAGTCGAAGTGTCGACGCATATTTCTTCAAATCGTCGACGATTTCATGAGCCGATGATCGGGCGACGCGATTAACTCGCCTCGAACAGGGCCCGCCGCCAAGCGGCCGCGCCAGCTCAAGAGGTGTCTCGTGTCGAATCCGTCCCGCCGCATGTTCGCCGTCGGAAGCCTCGCCGTCCTGCTGGCCGCCTGCAAGGGCCAGGACGGCGCCGGCCCGGTGAAGATCGGCCTGGTCACCGCCCTTTCCGGCCAGTCGGCGCGCTCGGGCGAGGCCATCACCCGGGGCCTGACCGTGGCCATCGACGAGATCAACGCCGCCGGCGGCGTTCTGGGCGGCCGAAAGCTGGAACTGGTCCGCCGCGACGACGAGAGCAACCCGGCCCGCGGCGTCACAGCCGCCCGCGAACTGATCCACCGCGAGAAGGTGGCCGTACTGTTCGGCGGGCTCGATACGCCGGTGGCCCGGGCCATCGTGCCGATCGCCAGCCAGGCCAAGGTTCCCTTCATGGTGCCGTGGGCGGCCGGCACCGCCATCACCCAGAACGGGACCAGCCCCAACTTCGTGTTCCGCGTCTCGGCCGTCGACGAGGAGGTCGACAAGGCCATGGTCGCCTATGCCCGCGACGCCTTCGCCGCCAAGCGCCCGGGCCTGATCCTTCTCAACAACCCCTGGGGCGAGTCCAACGAGAAGGGCTTGAAGGCCGCCCTGGCCGCCGTCGGCTCTCCCCTCGCCGGCTCCGAGCGGTTCGAGCCGTCGGACGTGGACGTCACCCCGCAGCTTGGCCGCCTGCGCGCTGCGGGCGCCGACGCCCTGCTGCTGGTCGGCACGGTCGGACCGTCGGCCCAGGTGGTGCGCTCGCTCGACCGCATGGGCTGGGACGTGCCGGTGGTCTCGCACTGGGGCCCGGCCGGCGGTCGCTTCGGCGAGCTGGCCGGCCCCAACGCCGGCCGCGTGACCTTCGTCCAGACCTACAGCTTCGCGGGGCCGGTCACCCCGGCGCGCGACAAGGTGCTGGCCGCCCTGATGGTCAGGTATCCCGACATCAAGTCGCCCACCGACATCTCGCCCGCCGTGGGCGTGGCCAACGCCTATGACGCCATGCGCATGACCGCCCTGGCCATCGACAAGGCCGGCTCGACCGACGGCGACGCCGTGCGCAAGGGCTTTGCCGCCATCGACCGCTACGAGGGCCTGATCAAGACCTACGAGCGCCCCTTCGCCGACGGCCGCCACGACGCCCTGACGGAGAAGGACTATGTCTGGGCCCGCTTCGAGGGCGACGCCATCGTGCCGGTCCAGCGCGGCTAGGCCATGGATCTTCTCGCTCCCCTCCTCAGCGGCCTGGCGCTCGGCAGCATGTACGGGCTGATCGCGCTGGGCTTCCACATCACCTTTTCGGTCTGCGGGGCGCTGAATTTCGCGCAAGGGACCAGCGCCATGCTGGGCGCAGTGCTGCTGTTCACGCTGGACCGCACCCTGGGCTGGCCCGTCCTGCTGGCCGCGCCGATCGCCATCGGCCTGTGCGGGATCTACGGCCTGTTGGTCGAGGCCCTGGCGGTGCGGCCGTTCCTCAAGCGCCGGTCCGACGCCTGGCTGATGGCCACGGTGGCCCTGGGCCTGGTCACCGACAACGCCACCCTCTTCCTGTTCGGCACCGAGCCGCGCAGCCTGAGCTCGATCCTCACCGCCTCGTCGGTCAGCGTCGGCGGGGCCTCGCTGGGCGTCTATCCGCTGCACCTGCTGATCCCGGTCGTGGGCCTCGCCGTCGCCGGGGCGCTGCACTGGATCAGCCGCAAGACCCTGCTGGGCACGGCGATCCTGGCCGTGGCCCAGAACCGCGACGCCGCCAGCCTGATGGGCATCCCCGTCGGCGCGATGATCGCCGCGGCCTTCGCCGTGTCGTCGGCCCTGGCCGGCATGGCCGGCGCCCTGGTCGCGCCGCTGTTCACCATCCAGCCCGACATGGGCGTCGTTCTGGGCCTGAAGGCCTTCGCCGTGGCCATTCTCGGCGGCCTCAAGAATCCCTGGGGAATCATGGCCGCCGGCGTGCTGTTCGGCGTGGTCGAGGCCGCGTCCGCCAGCGTGCTGGGCTCGGGCTACACCCAGATGCTGACCTTCGGCCTGGTGATCCTGGCCCTGGCCCTGCGCCCCGACGGCCTCCTGGGCCGGGCCGAGGTGCGAAAGGTATGAGCATGCGCGCCCTTCCTTCCATGCTCGCCGCCCTGGGCGCGATCGTCGCCGCCCTGGTCCTGGCCGGGACGCTCGACAGCTACTACGCCTTCGTGCTGGGCCAGATCGCCCTGCTGGCCATCGTCGGCGTGGGCCTCAACATCCTGATCGGCCTGGGCGGACAGATGTCGTTCGGCCATGCCGGCGTCTACGCCATCGGTGCCTACGCGGTGGCGGTGCTGACCACGCGGCTGGGAGTCAGCTTCTGGATCGCCTGGCCGCTGGGCGCGCTGCTGGCCGGCGGCGTCGGGGCGCTGATGGCCATTCCCGCCCTGCGCCTGAAGGGCCCTTACCTGGCCATGGTGACCATCGCCTTCGGCCTGATCGTCGAGCACGGCCTCGTTGAACTGCGCGACATCACCGGCGGCCAGAACGGCATCCTCGACATTCCCGCGCCCAGCCTGCTCGGCCAGACGCTGGACGCCAACGGCATGGCCATGCTGGCCGTCGCCGTCGCGGGCGCCTCGCTGCTGGCCTTCGCGCGGCTGTCGGCCGGCGGCTGGGGCGCGGCCATGCGGGCCGTGCGCGACACCGACGTCGCCGCCGCTTCGGTGGGCCTGAACCCCACCGTCATCCGCACCCTGGCCTTCGCCCTCTCGGCCCTGTTCGCGGGCGCGGCCGGCGGCCTGTTCGCCCCGATGGCCGGGTTCGTGACGCCCCAGACCTTCAACCTGACCCAGTCGATCCTGTTCGTGCTGGTGGTGGTGCTGGGCGGATCCGGCGCCCGCCTAGGCCCGCTTCTGGGCGCCCTGGTCGTGGGCCTGCTGCCCGAGCTGCTGTCAGGCTTCGAGGCCTATCGCATCCTGGTGTTCGGCGTCCTGCTGATGGTGGTGCTGTGGCTGGCCCCGCGCGGCTTGGCCGGAGCTTGGGCCGGCCTGTGGGACGCCCTGCCCTTCAAGCGCAAGGCCTCCGCCCCGCTCGCCGACGAGAACGCCCCGCCGCTGGCCAAGCTGTTGTCGGCCCGCCCCCGCGCCGCTCTGCGGGCCGAGAACCTGGGCATGCGCTTTGGCGGCCTGCGGGCCCTGGACGGCGCCCGCTTCTCGCTGCCGCCCGGCAAGGTCACCGCCCTGATCGGCCCCAACGGCGCGGGCAAGTCGACGGTGATGAACCTGCTGAGCGGCTTCTATCGCCCCACCGACGGCCGCTGCCTCCTGGGCGAGGCGCCCCTGCCCCGCCAGGCCTTCGCCGCCGCCCGCGCGGGGGTCGCCCGCTCCTACCAGACCTCGCAGGTGTTCCAGAGCCTCAGCGTCGAGGACAACCTGCTGCTGGCCGCCCGACGGGGACGCCTCGGCGCGCCGCTCGGCCGCTTCGCCGCCCTGGACGAGCGCCGCACGGCCCGCGCCCTGCTGGCCGCCTGCGGCTATGCCGGCGACCCCACGATCCCGGCCGGGGACCTGGCCCATGTCGACCGGCGGCTCGTCGAGATCGCCCGCGGCCTGGCTCTGGACCCCGACGTGCTGCTGCTGGACGAGCCCGCCGCCGGCCTGTCGCAGGAAGACAAGCGCCGCTTGGCCGAACTGCTGTCGCAGATCGCCGCCGCCGGCGTCGCCGTCGGCCTTATCGAGCACGACATGGGCCTGGTCATGGGCGTCTCCGACACCGTCGTGGTGCTGAACGCCGGGGTGCAGATCGCGCAGGGCGCGCCCGCCGAAATCCAGGCCGATCCGACCGTGCGCGCGGCCTATCTGGGCGCGGCGCCGGCCTCGGCGCCGGTCGATCGCGGCCCGGTCAGCCGGCTGGACGCCCTGCGGGTGGTCAATCTGGGCGCGGGCTATGGCGCCGCGCCGGTGCTGTCGGGCGTCGAGATCGAGGTGCGCCAGGGCGAGGCCGTGGCCCTGCTGGGCGCCAACGGCGCGGGCAAGTCGACCCTGATGCGGGTCATCGCCGGCCTGCATCCGGCGTCCGAAGGCCAGGTTGCGTTCGAGGGCGGGCTGCTGAACGGCCTCTCCGCCAACGAGCGCGTGCGCAGGGGCGTGGTGCTGTCGCCCGAGGGCCGGCAGGTGTTTCCCGAGCTGACCGTGCGCGACAACATCCGCCTGGGCGCCTTCCTCGACCGCCGCGACATCGAGGCCCGCACCCAGGAGATGTTGGCCCGCTTCCCGCGCCTGGCCGAGCGCCTGCACCAGCGGGCCGGCCTGCTATCCGGCGGCGAGCAGCAGATGCTGGCCCTGGCCCGCGCCCTGATGAGCCGCCCCAAGGTGCTGCTGCTGGACGAGCCGTCGCTGGGCCTGGCCCCGCGCGTCATCGAGGAGATATTCGGCGCCTTCCGCGACCTGCGCGACCAGTCGCTGACCCTGTTGATCGTCGATCAGATGGCCGGCCTGGCGCTGTCGGTCTCCGACCGGGCCTATGTGCTCAGCGGCGGGGCGATCGTGGCTCACGGGACCTCGGCGGAGATCGCCGCCGATCCGGCGGTCAACGCGGCCTATCTGGGCTGCTGAAGCCCGGCCACGGTCGCGCCATCGCGCAAGATTAGTTCTATAGACGCCGAACGAATCCGCGCGAAACCGCTCCCATGCCGTCCACGATCGTCGCTTCCTCGCTCGCCTTCGGCCCGTTCACCCTGGACCGGGAGCGTCGGCTGCTGAGCACGGCCGGGAAGCCGGTGGCGATCGGCAGCCGGGCGCTGGACATCCTGCTGGCCCTGATCGACGCCGACGGCGACCTCTTGAGCAAGGACCAGCTGCTGGCTCGGGTATGGGCCGACGTAACGGTCGACGAAAGCACCCTGCGCGTCCACATCGCCGGCCTGCGCAAGGCCCTGGGCGACGGCCGCGACGGCGCCCGCTACGTGCTGAACGAGCAGGGTCGCGGCTACCGCTTCGTCGCCCCGCTGGAGCGCCCAGGCCTTGCCCCGGCCATCGCGCCGGCCCAGCCACAAGCCCCGGCGCGAACGCGACCTGCCGGCCGCCGCATCGTCGGCCGCGACGCCATCGTCGACAGCCTGGTGCAACTTCTGCCCGAGCGCGGCTTCATGACCGTGATCGGCCCCGGCGGCATCGGCAAGACCACCGTCGCCACGGCCGTCGCCGAGCGCGTGGCGCAGGCGCAGGGCCTGCCCTGGGTGTTCGTAGACCTCGCCCCCGTCGCCGCCTCCGAGCTGGTGGCCGGCACGGCCGCCTCGGCTCTCGACCTGCCCGGTTCGGGCCGTGACGCCCAGGCCTCGGTCGTCGCCCGCCTGGCCCAGGCCCCGGCCGTGCTGGTGCTCGACAACTGCGAGCACGTGGTCGACGCCGCCGCCGACCTGGCCCAGGCCGTCCACCAGGGCGCGCCCGCGGCCCTGGTGCTGGCCACCAGCCGCGAGGCGCTACGGGCCGAAGGCGAGTGGGTGCACCGCCTGCAGACCCTGCCGGCGCCTGAGGGCGAGGCCATCGACGCCGAGACGGCCGGCGGCTATCCGGCCGTGCAGCTGTTCGTCGAGCGCGCCCGGGCAGCCGACGACGCCTTCACCCTGACCGACGCCAACGCCGCCGCCGTGGCCGAGGTCTGCCGCCGGCTGGACGGCATGCCGCTGGCGCTGGAGCTGGCCGCCGCCCGCATCGACATGATGAGCGCCGCCGAACTGGCCGCCAATCTCGACGACCGCTTCAGCCTGCTGACCAAGGGCCGCCGCACCGCCCTGCCCCGCCAGCAGACCCTGCGCGCCACGCTCGACTGGAGCTACGGCCTGCTGCCGGTCGAGGGCCGCACGGTGCTGGACCGCCTCGGCGCCTTCGCCGGAAGCTTTTCCATGGAGGCCGCCCGCACCGTGGCGGCCGACGCCGCCGTCGGCCGCCACGCGGTGCTCGACATCGTCACAGCCCTGGCCCGCAAGTCGCTGCTGTCGGTCGACGCCACGGGCCCGGCGACCCTATACCGCCTGCTCGACACCACGCGCGCCTATGCCCGCGAGACCCTGGCGGCGGGACCGGACGCCGTCGCAACCGCACGCCGCCACGCCGAATATTGCTGCGCCGAACTGGCCGACACCGACAGCGCCTGGGAGGGCCGCGCCCGTCGCGAATGGCTGGCCGAGAAGAGCCGCCTGGTCGACGACGTCCGCGCTGCTCTCGCCTGGGCGTTCTCGCCCGCCGGCGACCTGCCGCTGGCCATCCGCCTGACCGTGGCCTCCGCGCCGCTGTGGTTCCACCTCAGCTTGCCGCGCGAGTTCCTGGCCCTGGTCGAGACGGCGCTCAGGAGCATCGCCGCCACCGATCTCGCCGGCTCGGCCGCAGAGGTCGAGCTCCTGACCGCCCAGGGGCACGCCCTGTGGCACACCCACGGCCCGACGGCGGCCATGGACACCGCCTTCGCCCGCGCCCTGGCCATCGCCGAGGCGCTGGACGACCCGGGCCTTAGACTGCGGGCCGGCTGGGGCCGCTGGGCCCAGGCCATCCTGGCCGGCCGCTACCGGGATTGCGCCGTCTTCGCCGACGGCTTCCAGGCCCTCGCGCGGGTCGTGGGCGACCCCACCGCCCTGCAGACGGCCGACCACATGCAGGCCCTGCGCCATCACTTCTCCGGCGACCAGGACGAGGCGCTGAAGCTGGTTGAGCGGGTGATCGCCACCCACGCCGGCCCGGTGGTGGCCAACCAGGCCAACCACGCCCAGGTCAACGACACGGTGGCGGCCCAGGCGCTGAAGATGCGGATCCTGTGGCTGCGCGGCGAGTCGGCACAGGCCCTGAACCTGGCGCAGGAGACGGCGCAGGCCGCCCTGGCCACCGACCACGACTTGACCATCTGCTACGGCCTGGCGGTCGGCGCCGTGCCCGTGGCGCTGTGGACCGGCCGCGCCGACCTCGCCCGCGCCTGGGTCGAACGCCTGCTGGAGCGGGCCCGCGGCCGGGGCGTGCGGTTCTGGGAGCTGTGGGGCCAGGGCTATCTGGCCGCGCTGGACCCGGCCGTGCGCGCGCCCGCCGACGCCTTCCCGATGCAGGCGGAGTGCTTCGCGGCCGTCGATGCAGGCCTGGTCGACGACGCCATGCTGGCCCGCCTGGACCAGGAGCCGTCGACGTGGATCGGTCCCGAACTGATGCGTCTTGCGGCCCTGGCAGGCGATCCGATGGAGCGTAAGGCGCGCCTGCACGACGCCCTAGACCGGGCCCAGCGCCAGGACGCCGGCGCCTGGGCGCTGCGGATCGCCGTGTCGCTGGCCGAGCCCGGCCGGGTGCGCGAGACGCTGGAGGCCCTGCCCGACGTTCCCGGCTGTCCGGACCGCCGCGCGGCCAGGGCGCTGTTAAGCGCAGCGTGAACGCCGAGGCCCAACGCGCGACACCGAAAGGCAAGCCTCTGCTTTTGATGATGTTTTCGCGCTTAACAACTCTACACAAGGCTTAACTCACGCTCGGCGTAGGACCTTGGCATCGTGCTTTCACACCGGCGGCCAGCCGGCGCTGAAAGGAACGCAGCCATGTCCCTCGAACCCATGACCCCCGTCGCCACAACCGGCTTCGATCGCGTGATCGACCTGGACGCCGGCGCCCTGCCCGACCTGATCGCCGGCCTGCTGGCCGACGCCCGCGCCGCCGCCCGCCAGGACCGCCTGGCCGCCGAGCGCCGGGTGCGCGAGGCGATCGAGCTGGTGCAGCGCGAGGGCAAGCGCCTGCTGGACTCCGCTCGACCCACGCCGCCGACCGGAGGTCTCGCCCCCTGGCAGATCCGCCGCATCGACGCCCACCTGGCCGCCCATCTCGACGCCCCGGTGAAGGTGTCGGACCTGGCCGCCCTGGTCCGCCTCAGCGTCAGCCACTTCTCGCGCGCCTTCGCGGTCAGCTACGGCGGCGGGGCCCGCGAGCACATCATCCAGCGCCGCCTCGAGCGCGCCCGCAGGATGATGATCGAGACGAACGAGCCGTTGGGCCAGATCGCAGCCGCCTGCGGCTTCGCCGACCAGGCCCACTTCTCCAACCGTTTCCGCCGCGCCTTCGAGACCAGCCCGCTGGTCTGGCGCCGGCTGCACCAGCACGGCCAGGACGCATCCATCGCCGCCGCCGACGCCGCCTTCGCCTGAGGACCCTAGCCTTGTCCCGCAACGACCTCGCCGCCGGCCCGGTGCTGACCCCCGCCTCGGCCCATCCTGTGCTCGACCCCGTCACCCAGCAGTTCGTCGACGACCGCCTGGACCGCTCGCCCGCCGCCTTGCGCGAACAGTCGCTGGAGGCCGTGCGCGCGGCCTTCGCCGAGATCCAGGCCCCACAGTCGGACCTGCCGGAGGTCGAGATCGTCGACTTCGCCCCGCACCTCGCCGACGGCCGGCGCCTGCCGATCCGCATCCTGCGCCCGCCCGGCGAGACCGGCGCCCTGCCGGTCGTGCTCTATCTGCACGGCGGCGGCTGGATCATGGGCGACGCCGGGACACACGAGCGGCTGATGCGCGGCCTGGCGCTCGGCGTGCATGCCGCCGTCGCCCATGTCGGCTACGCCCTGGCGCCCGAGGCCCGGCATCCGGTCCAGATCGAGCAGGCCCACGCCGCGCTGCTGGCGCTCGTCGACCACGCGGCCAGCCTGAACCTGGACGCTGGCCGCATCGCGCTGGCCGGCGACGGCGCGGGCGGCGCGATCGCCGCGGCCCTGGCTCTGAGACTTGCGATCGCCGACGGTCCCGCGCTCGCCGGCCAGGCCCTGCTGTGCCCGATCACCGCGCCGGTGGGCCAGAGCCCGTCCAGCCGGGCCTTCGCCGAAGGCCCCGGCCCGACGGCCGACGACCTGCGCTATTTCGAGGACTGCCTGGGCGCGACGGAGGGCGACGAGACGCCGGCCTTCGTGCTCGATACGCCGCTGCGCCGCCTTGCCGTCCTGCCGCCCACCCTGGTGATCACCGCCGAGGCCGACGTCACCCGTGACGACGCCGAGGCCTATGCCCGCAAGCTGATGCGGGCCGGGGTCGAGGTCACCGCCCTGCGGATTATCGGCGCCATCCACGACTTCGCCGTGCTGGAGCCCCTGCGCGGCACCCCGCCCGCCAAGGCGGCGATGCGCCAGACGATCGACTTCCTGCGCTCGGCGCTCAGAACTCCAGCTGCAAGCGGGCCTGGGCCACGGTGACGTCGGCGTCGAGCTGCACGCCCGCGATCGGCCGGTTGTCGATCCGGGCCCGGGTCAGGTTCCCGCTAAGCCGGACATAGGCGTAGGGATACCAGTTGGCCCCCAGCGTCACGGCCTGGTAGGTCCCGGCCGTGGTCAGGCCCGTCTGCGCGGCCAGGGAGGCGACGCCGTTAGCCGCCATGTCGCTGAAGTCGGCGTAGTCGTAGCGGGCGGCGAACTCCAACGCGCCGAAGCCGCCGCGATCGAGCGGATGGGCCACACGGATCCGTCCGAACGAGCCGTTGGGATTGTAGGGCCGGGTCTCGCCGGTCGCGAACCAGCTGGCCGAGGCATAGGCCGTGACGATGTCGAAGTTTGGCCCGCCCAGGGTCGGGCTGACGTCGGTTCCGATGCGGTCCACCCGGATCCGCGCCGCCTCTCCCTGTAGCGACAGCGCGCGGTGGATCCAGGCGGCCTCGAGCGCCACCGTCGTGTCGCCGTCGCCGACCGCGCCCGTCGACAGCAGGGTCGCCCCGCTCGAAGCCTGCGGCCGGAAAGCGGTGTTGGCGGCCGCCGAATAGGTGAAGCCGGTCTCCCCGCCACGGTCGCGCCGTCGCACCCAGGCGCCCAGGTGCAGGCGGTCGTCCTGCGACAGTTGCGGCGACCAGGTCCCGCGCAGGGTCGCGCCCATGCGCTCGACGGCCTGGTTGGGGTCGTAGCCGCCGACCGCGTCGGTGCGGTTGATGACGTCGCTTTGCAGCGCGCCCCACAGCGACCAGTTGGTTCCCACGTGCACGGCCTCCAGCGACAGGGCGTAGCCGGCGTCGATCACGTCGCCATAGGCCCCGCGCTCCATGAAGGTGATCGACTTGAACGAGGTCAGCCCCTCCAGCGAGGCGGCCTTCTGGTTGCCGACCAGCAGCGTGGTCTGCTTGCCGAGACGATAGTCGATGATGGCGTCGTCCCAGCCCCAGGCGCCGCCGCTGACCGCCCCGCCCTCCAGCCGATAGCCCCAGCGGCCGTTCTGCCCCTCGACGCCGAGGAACAGCTGCCGGGCCTTGAACTGGCGGGCGTGATAGTCGGGCAGGCCGTCACGCTGGGCCGTCGCATCGACGGCGTCGAGCAGGATCCGGCCGCGCAGCTTGAAGGTCGCGCCCGAGGGATCGGTGAAGCGCGGCGAGTTCTCCCAGCGGATCGGCTCGGCCGCCGGCTTGGGCGGCGCGGCCGGCGCCGCGGCGGATGCGGGAGCCGGCGCCGCGACGAGCGCCGGGGCGGTCGGAACGACGGCCTGGCGTTCCAGGACGTCGATCCGCGCCTGCAGGGCCTGGATCTGGGCTTTCAGAAGCGCCAGGTCGGCGTCCTCGGCCTGGGCGGCGCCGGCGAGGCTGAAGGCTGCGAGGGCCGTGGTGGCGAAAAGCATGCGCATGGCTGCGGGCTCCCCGCCTCCCGCGCGGGGGCGCGGGAGGGAGACGAAGAGGGATGGAAAGGCCGCCGCGCGGGCGGCCTCGGCTGCGGAAAAGTCGGGGACTTACTCGGCCGGAGCCGGGGCCGGCAGCGGCTCGGCCTCGACCGGCGCGGCGCGGCCGGCCAGCGCCGCATCCAGGGCGTCCTTGTCGAGGGCCTTGTCCCAGCGGGCGACGACGATGGTGGCCACGGCGTTGCCGATGAAGTTGGTCAGGGATCGGCACTCGCTCATGAAGCGGTCGACGCCGAGGATCAGGGCCATGCCGGCGACGGGGACGCTGGGCACCACCGAGAGCGTGGCCGCCAGGGTGATGAAGCCCGCGCCGGTGACGCCCGCCGCGCCCTTCGAGGAGAGCATGGCCACGCCCAGCAGGGCCAGCTGGTCGCCCAGCGACAGGTGAACGCCCGTGGCCTGGGCGATGAACAGCGCCGCCAGGGTCATGTAGATGTTGGTGCCGTCCAGATTGAACGAATAGCCCAGCGGCACGACCAGACCGACCACCGGCTTGGCGCAGCCGGCCTTCTCCATCTTCTCCATCAGGCTGGGCAGGGCCGATTCCGAGGAACTGGTGCCCAGCACCAGGAGGAGTTCGCTCTTGAGGTAGCGCAGCAGCTTGAGGATCGAGAAGCCGTTGGCTCGCGCCACCGCCCCCAGCACCACCAGCACGAAGATCGCCGAGGTGGCGTAGAAGGTGCCCACCAGGGCGGCCAGGTTGATCACCGAGCCGATGCCGTACTTGCCGATGGTGAAGGCGAAGGCCCCAAAGGCGCCGATCGGGGCGGCCTTCATCAGGATGGCCACCAGCTTGAAGAAGGCGTGGGCGACGGCCTCCAGGAAGTCGACCACCGGCTGGCCGCGATCACCGACCAGGGCCAGGGCGATGCCGAAGGTCACCGAGAAGAACAGCACCTGCAGGATCTCGCCCTCGGCGAAGGCGCCGGCCACGGTGGCCGGGATGATGTGCAGCAGGAAGCCGACGATCGTCGTCTCGTGGGCCTTCGCCGCATAATCGGCGATCTTGTCGCTGTGCAGGGTGGCCGGGTCGACGTTCATGCCCGCGCCCGGCTGGACGACGTTGGCGACGATCAGGCCGATGATCAGGGCCAGGGTCGAGAAGGTCAGGAAATAGGCGAAGGCCTTCAGCGCCACGCGGCCGAACCGGCCCAGGTCGCGCATGCCGGCGATGCCGGTGACGACGGTCAGGAAGATCACTGGGGCGATGACCATCTTCACCAGCTTGATGAAGGCGTCGCCCAGCGGCTTCAGGTCGGCCCCGAACCTGGGCCAGAAATGACCGATCAGGGCCCCGGCGACGATGGCCACAAGCACCTGGACATAGAGGTGGGTGTACCACGGGCCCGGGCGAGGCGGCGGCGCACCGGCGGCGGTCGTCTGCGGGATCATTGGGCGGCTCCTGGCTCTCGTTTCCTCGCGCGTCCTTTGAAGGTCGGGCGCTTGGTCCAAGAGTGCGGGATTTCCCCGCCGCCGTGACTCCATTTCGAAAATTGATACCAACCACATGATTGTGCGAAGGAAAATCGACTTTCCGCCTCGCCACCGGCGTCGACTTCGTGCGATATTCCACCCATCAGAAACCGCACCAGTGTGGAATATGACACAAACCGATCCGAACGCCGGGGACGCGCCCCGGGCGCCCGAGCGGAGCGTTTCGCGCCAGGGGCTGGCGGTGTTCGCCCTGGTCGCCACGCTGATCGGCGCGGTCCTGGTGCTGGCGGTCGGAGCCCTGGTGCACGACCGCGCCATGACCGGACTGCGGTCGCGCGCCAACGCCTCGGCGGCCCTGCACGCGGCGGTGCTGCGCAGCGAACTCGACAAGCAGCGCGCCCTGCCCCTCGTGCTGGCCGACGACGCCGACCTGAAGACGGCGCTGGCCACCCGCGACCCGCGCCGGCTGGACGCCCTGTCGCGCAAGCTCGAGGTCCTGGGCGCCCAGACCCGGGCGGCGGTGATCTATGTCGTCGCCGCCGACGGCTTCACCGCCGCGGCCAGCAACTGGCGCCAGCCGACCAGCTTCCTGGGCTCGAACTACGGCTTCCGTCCCTATTTCGCGCAAGCCCTGCGCACGGGCTACGCCGAACAGTTCGCCCTGGGCACGGTCAGCCGCAAGCCCGGCCTCTATCTAGCCCGCCGCGTCGAGGGCCCCGACGGTCCGCTGGGCGTCGTGGTCGTGAAACTGGAGTTCGACGCCGTCGAGGCCGCCTGGCGGGCGATCGGCGAGCCGGCCTTCGTCGTCGACCGCCAGGGCCTGGTGTTGATCACCAGCGAGCCGCAATGGCGCTTCCACGCCCGCACGCCGCTGTCGGCGGCCGCCCGCGATATGCTGCGCGCTCAGGGCCAGTACGGCCAGGCGACCTTCGCCCCCCTGCCCCTGCGCGACCGAGGCGGCGACGGGGCGGCCCGCACCGACCAGGCCCAGCCCGACCGCCAGATCGAGACCCGCCTCGCCGACGTCGCGCCCGGCTGGACCCTGCACCTGCTCAGCCCCGCCGCCCCCGCCGACCAGGCGGCCGACGCCGCCCGCTGGATCACCGCCCTGGTCTGGACGCTGCTCAGCGCGGCCCTGCTGTGGCTGTGGGTGCGGCGGCGGCGCATCCAGCTGACCGCCCTGCGCGACCGCGAGACCCGCCTGGAGCTGGAACGGCGGGTCGAGGTCCGGACCGAGGAGCTGACGCACGCCAACCGCGCCCTCTCCCACGAGGTCGACGAGCGACAGCGCACCGAGACCCGACTGCGCTCGCTGCAGGCCGACCTGGTGCAGGCCAACAAGCTGGCCTCCCTGGGCCAGATCGCCGCAGGCGTGGCCCACGAGATCAACCAGCCTGTCGCCGCCATCCGCGCCAACGCCGACAACGGCCTGCTGCTGATCGCGCGCGGCAAGCCCGAGGCGGCGGGCGAGAACCTGACCGCCATCGCCGCCATGACCGAGCGCATCGGCCGCATCACCGACGAGTTGCGGGCCTTCTCGCGCAAGGCCGACGGCCGGGTCGAGCCGACCCTGGTCAGCGAGGTGATCGACGGCTCGGTGCTGCTGACCGCCAGCCGCTCGCGCCGGCAGCAGGCGCGCCTCGTCCGCAAGGGCGAGACCCCGGGCCTCAGCGTACTGGGCGAGCGCGTGCGGCTGGAGCAGGTGCTGGTCAACCTGTTGCAGAACGCCTTCGAGGCGGTGGAGGACCGCGCCGACGGCGTCGTCGCCCTGACGGTGCACGAAACCGACGACGCGGTGCGGATCAGCGTCGCCGACAACGGCCCCGGCCTCGCGCCCGAGGTCGAGCGGGCCCTGTTCACGCCGTTCCTGACCACCAAGCCGCGCGGCCTTGGGCTTGGCCTGGTCATCGCACACGACATCGCCGCCGGCTTCGGCGGCGAGCTGGCGGCCACCTCGACGCCCGGCGCCGGCGCGACCTTCACCCTGACCCTGCGCAAGGCCGTCCCATGAGCGCTCCCGCCGGCAAGATCCTGCTCGTCGACGACGACGACGCGCTGCGCGGGGCGGTGGCCCAGGGGCTGGAGCTGCGCGGCTTCGAGGTCGCGGCCTTCGACAACGCCCCGGCGGCGCTGAAGGCCCTGTCGCGCGACTTCGACGGCGCCGTGGTCTCGGACGTGCGCATGCCGGGCATGGACGGCCTGGCGCTGTTCGAGCGCATCCAGGCTGTCGACCCCAACATCCCGGTCCTGCTGATCACGGGCCACGGCGACGTGGCCATGGCCGTGGCCGCCTTGCAGGACGGCGTCTACGACTTCGTCTCCAAGCCCTTCCCGATGGAGCGCCTGACCGCGGCCCTGGCGCGGGCCGTGGAGAAGCGCGGCCTGGTGCTCGACAATCGCCGCCTGGAGGCCGCCGCCCAGGCCGGCGGCGGCTCTCTCCTGCTGGGCGACACCCCGGTGATGCAGCGGCTGCGCGCCACCATCGCCCAGCTGGCCGAGGCCGAGGTCGACGTGCTGATCCAGGGCGAGACCGGCGCCGGCAAGGGCCTCGTCGCCCAGGCCCTGCATCGGGGCGGCGCGCGCAAGGGCCGGCCGATGGTGACGGTCAACTGCGCGGCCCTGCCCGAGGCGGTGTTCGAGACCGAGCTGTTCGGCGCGGCCGGCGGCGCGGCCCGCCCCAGCACCGGCCGCATCGAGCGCGCCGATCGCGGCGTGCTGTTCCTCGACGAGATCGAGGGCCTGTCGCCGACCATGCAGGCCAAGCTGCTGCGGGTGGTCGAGGAGCGCGAAATCTGGCCCGTCGGCGCGGCCGAGCCCCGGCACCTGGACCTGCGGATCATCGCGGCCAGCAAGGTCGACCTGGCCGAGGCCGTGCGCGACGGCGCCTTCCGCGCCGACCTCTACTACCGCCTCAACGTCGTCACCCTGGTCGTCCCGCCCCTGCGCGAGCGGCGCGAGGACGTGCCGACGCTGTTCGGCCACTTCCTGGCCGAGGCCGCCGCGCGGCTGCGGCGCCCCGCGCCGCGCCTGACGGCGACGATCCGCGACCACCTGCTGGGCCACGACTGGCCGGGCAACGTGCGCGAACTGGCCCACTACGCCGAGCGCGTGGCGCTGGGCCTGCCCTCGGCCGTGGTCGCCGAGGACGGCGGCGCGCAAGGGTCGGCCGAAAGCCTGGCCGACCGCACCGGCCGCTACGAGGCGATGGTCATCCGCGAAACCCTGGCGGCCTGCGGCGGCGACGCCCGCACGGCCATGACCCTGCTGCAGACACCGCGCAAGACCTTCTACGACAAGCTGCGCCGCCACGGCATCGAGATCGACCGTTACCGGCCGGGCAAGGGCTAGCCGGCCAGGAACTCGACGATCGCCCGGGCGAAGGCCGGGGCGGCCACCGCAGAGCGATGGTCGCCGCCGACCAGCAGCGAGGTCGCGCCGGGGATGGCCGAGGCCAATCGCTCGGGATGCACCGCCAGCGGATCATCGTCGCCGGCGATCACCAGGGTCGGGGCGGCTATGCGGTCCAGCGGGATCGGCTGGGCGTGAACGACGCTGGCCTGGGCGGCCAGGGCCTTGCGGTCGGCGCCGATGGCGTCGGCGAACAGGCGGAACGGAACCGCGGCCGGGTGCTCGATCGCCGAGACGTCGTCGGTCAGCAGCGCCTGGACGATGGCGGCGCTGGGCACGTGACGGGTGTCGACACCGCCGGTAGCCACCACCCCCTCGCCCACGCCGCCCACGACCAGGCGGCGCACGCGCGGCTCCCGACTGGCGCAGATCAGGCTGACGATCGCGCCCATGGAATAGCCGGCCAGATCGATGGCGGAGACGCCCAGATGGTCGATCAGCTCGGCGACGTCCCTGGCCATCCGCGCCTCGCCGTAGAAGACCGGGTCGTGCGGCTTGTCCGACGCACCATGGCCTCGGGCGTCGATCGCGATCACCCGGCGGCCGGCCGCGACCAGGGCGTCGACGATCCCCGGCGCCTTCCAGTTGATCGGCCCACTGGCCGAGAAGCCGTGGTGCAGCACCACCGGCGGCCGCGCGGCGCCCTCGCCCCATTCATGGCAGGCGATCGACAGGCCGTCGGAGGTGGTGAAACGGAACATGGCGGCTCATCCATTCAAACGAACGTTTCAACCGATACCAAGCTTCACCGACGCCCGCAACGCGAGCACCAAGATCCTCCCCCTGAAGGGGGAGGTGGCCCGAAGGGCCGGAGGGGGAAGTCTCTTCGGACTTCAAAGCTGCCGCTGCCTCACAGACCCCTTCCCCCTCAGTCGCTCCGCGACAGCTCCCCCTTCAGGGGGAGCATCTCGTATGCGTCACGCGTCATTAGCCACGTGCGCGATCAGGTTGTCGCGCACGCGGGTGATGGTCTTCTGCACCTGGCGGAACTCGTCAGGCTCCAGGCCGGTGGCCTTGACCAGGGTGCGCTGGCCGCCCTTCTCGCGCAGGGCCCGGCCGGTGTCGGTCAGGCTGATGATCACCTGGCGCTCGTCGGAGGGGTCGCGGCGGCGCTGCAGGAAGCCCAGGCTTTCCAGCTTCTTGAGGATCGGCGTCAGGGTGTTGCTCTCCAGGAAGAGCTTGTCGCCCAGGCTCTTCACGCTCTGGCCGTCCTCCTCCCACAGCGCCACGATGATGATCCACTGGGTGTAGGTCACGCCCAGTTCGTCGAGGATCGGCTTGTAGGCGCGGCCATAGGCGAGGTTGGCCGAGTAGACGGCGAAGCACAGGAAGTCGGCGAGCCTGGGGGGCTTGCCCGACGGAGCGGCGGGCGGGTCGGAGGTGGTCATCTGGGCCTTGCGTTCCGGAGGCCGCGGGCGGTTCGCGGCGGTTCGAGACAAATATAAATCGGATCCGATCAAATCGGAAGGTTGACGATGTGCGAAACTTCGATCTATGAAGTCGGTACCGATTACATCGGATCCGATTGAAAAGGAGATCGACATGACGACCGCCCCGGAAACCACCATCGACACCGTCCTCTACACCGGTCGCACCCACGTCACGGGCGGCCGCGACGGCGCGGCCCGCAGCAGCGACGGCAAGCTGGACGTCCGCCTGTCGCCGCCCGGCAGCGCCGGCCCGGGCACCAATCCCGAGCAGCTCTTCGCCGCCGGCTGGTCGGCCTGCTTCATCGGCGCCATCGGCCTGGCCGCCCGCGCCCAGGGCGTGACCCTGCCGGCCGACGTCGCCGTCGACGCCGAGGTGGATCTGGGCAAGTCGGGCGACGCCTTCCTGCTGGCCGCCCGCCTGAACGTCAGCCTGCCGGGCCTGCCCGCCGACACCGCCCGCGCCCTGGTCGAGGCCGCCCACCAGACCTGCCCCTACTCCAAGGCCACGCGCGGCAACATCGACGTGACGCTGAACCTGATCTGACCCTCCCGGACGACCCGAGGCGCCGGCCCTCCGGCGTCTCCATCCGCCACCCTCCAACAATGGAAACGCCCATGTCCTCCCTGACCGCCTTCGCGACGGCCAAGTCCGCGCAGTTCCACGCCGTCTCGCTCAGCGTCGCCGCCGTCGCGGGGCTCGCCACGCTGGGCGTGACCTCGGTCATGCTTCCGCCGCCGGCCATGTTCCTGGGCTGGGCCGCCTTCAACCTGGCGGGTGACGACCTGCGCGGGGGCCTGGCCAACACCGTCTCGCACCTGCTGGGCCTGGCGCTCGGCGCGGGCACGGCCCTGCTGATCGGGACCATGACGCCGACGCTCGGTCTGCTGGCCACGCCGGTCGCTGTGATCGGCGTCGTCATCGTGGTGCTGTCGCTGCGCGAGGTCGCCCCGATCAACAATCCGCTGGCCTATTTCCTGGGCCTGACCAGCTTCTTCTATTCGGGCCTGGCGCCCTCGACCTCGACCCTGGCGGTGCTGGGCACGGCCGCCGTCATCGGCGGCGCGGCCTGCGCGGTCGCCGCCTTCGCCCAGGACGCCGTGGCCCGCGCCGGCGAGGTCCGCCATGCGTAAGGCCCTCCCCCTCGCCCTGGCCGCCGCCCTGGCCGCCGCCCTCCTGGCCGGCCCCGCCTTCGCCCAGAGCCTGCCGAACCTGACTGCCGGCGAGGTGCTCGGTCCGGCCGGCGTCGTCCCTCTGACCGCGCCCCAGCCGCCGGCGCGCCTGGTCGTCGATCCGCCCCTGGCCGGTCCGTTGGCCCTGGGCCGGGTGTTCATCCAGTACCGGGCCGAGAACCTGCGCATCGAGCCGGTGTTCGGCCCCGCCGCCCTCGCCGTCACGCCCCGCATCGGCCACGTGCACGTCACCGTCGACGACGCCCCCTGGCACTGGGCCGACGCCAGCGGCGAACCGATCATCCTGGTCGGCCTGACGCCCGGGTCGCACAGCGTCCAAATCACGCTCGCGGACGCCAATCATCGTCCGCTCGACAGCGCCACCATCCGCTTCGTCGTTCCGGCCGCGGCCGGCGGCCACCAACACTAGGGAGCGCCCGTCATGTCCGCCTCGAAGTTCGACCTTCCCCGCCGCCGCCTGCTGCAGGCCGCCGTCATCGCCGGCGCGGCCGGGGGCCTGGCCTCGCGCGCCGTCGCCGCCACGGCCCAGGCCGCCGCCCCCGCCTGGACCCTGCGACAGGTCACGACCCCCGACCTGGTCATCGGCTACGCCGAGACCGGTCCGACCGACGGCGCGCCGGTGATCCTGCTGCACGGCTGGCCCTACGACATCCACGCCTTCGCCGAGGTCGCCCCGATCCTGGCCGCGGCCGGCAAGCGGGTGATCGTCCCGCACCTGCGCGGCTACGGCACGACCCGTTTCGTGTCGGACACCGCCCCGCGCAACGGCCAGCAGGCCGCCCTCGCCGTCGACGTCATCGCCCTGATGGACGCGCTGGACATCAAGCGCGCCGTCATCGGTGGCTTCGACTGGGGCGCGCGCACCGCCTGCATCGTCGCGGCCCTGTGGCCCGAACGCTGCTCGGCCCTGGTCAGCGTCAGCGGCTACCTGATCGGCAGCCAGGCGGCCAACGCCGCGCCGCTGCCGCCGGAAGCCGAGCTCTCCTGGTGGTATCAGTTCTATTTCGCCACCGAGCGCGGCGCGAAGGGCTACGCCCAGAACCGCGACGCCTTCGCCCGGCTGATCTGGAAGACGGCTTCGCCCAGGTGGGCCTTCGACGACGCGACCTTCGCCCGCTCGGCGACCTCGCTGGCCAATCCCGACCACGTGGCCATCACCATCCACAACTACCGCTGGCGCCTGGGCCTGGCCCAGGGCGAGGCCCGCTTCGACGCCCTGGAGGCCAAGCTGGCCCAGGGCCCCGTCATCACCGTGCCGGCCATCACCATGGAAGGCGACGGCAACGCCGCCCCGCATCCGCCGCCCGCCGCCTACGCCGGCAAGTTCAAGGGCCGCTACGAGCACCGCGACGTCGGCGGTGGCGTCGGCCACAACCTGCCCCAGGAAGCGCCGCGCGACTTCGCCCGCGCCGTCCTGGACGTCGCCCGCTGGGCGGCCTGAAGCCTCGTTTCCAAGGAGCGGTCGCCATGACCCGATCCGAACATCTCTCGCGCCGAGACTGGCTGAAGGGCGCGGCCGTCGGCCTTGTGCCGCTGTCGATCGCCGCCGCCGTCGGCCTACCTCCGGCCCGCAAGGCCCTGGCCTGGGCCGGCGGCTCGTCGGCGGCGCTGGACGCCCTGTCGCTGTCGCCGCAATGGCTGAACGGCCCGGCGCCGACGCCCAAGGCGCTCTCCGGCAAGGTCGTGCTGGTCGCCTTCTGGACCTATTCCTGCATCAACAGCCTGCGGGTGCTGCCCTACCTGCGCGCCTGGCATGCCCGCTACCGCGATCGCGGCTTGCAGATCATCGGCGTCCATACGCCCGAGTTCGCCTTCGAGAAGGACGTCGCCAACGTGCGCCAGGCCCTGGCCGACCTCGACGTCCCGTTCCCGGTCGTGCTCGACAGCGACTGGCGCATCTGGCGGGCCTACGGCAACAACGCCTGGCCGGCCTTCTACTTCGTCGGCGCCGACGGCCGGGTGCACGGCCATGCGGCGGGCGAAGGCGACTACGACCGCCACGAGCGGCGGATCCAGGCCCTGCTGGCGCAGGTTCCCGGTCCGGCCATTACCGACGCCCTGTCGCCGGTGACCGCCATCGGCCCGCAGGCCGCGCCGGACTTCGCCGACCTCGGCTCGCCCGAAAGCTACATCGGCTGGGGCCAGGCCAGCGCCTTCGCCTCACCCGGCGGCCTGCGCCAGGACGCGGCCAAGGCCTACCGCCCGCCCGAGACGCTGGACCTCAACCGCTGGGGCCTTTCCGGCGACTGGCGGGCCGGCGAGGAGTTCGCCACCAGCCTCGCCCCCGGCGCCCGCATCGTCAGCCGCTTCCACGCCCGCGACCTGCACATGGTGCTGGCGCCCGACCAGCCGGGCCGCCCCGTGCGCTACCGCGTCCGGCTCGAGGGCCAGGCGCCGGGCGGCGACCACGGCTGGGACGTCGCGCCCGACGGAACGGGCATGATCGACCGGCCCCGCATGTATCAACTGGTCCGCCAGAGCCGCCCCGTCGCCGACCGCGGCTTCGAGATCGAGTTCCTCGACCCCGGCGTGCGCGCCTACGTTTTCACCTTCGGCTAGCCGACCCGACCAATCCAAGCCCCGAACGGCCCAAGCCCCGAACGGCCCGCGCGGCCGAACCCTTCCGCACGTCTCAAGGAGACCTTCCATGTCCAAGAACGCCCTGGCCTTTTCACTCGCCTTCGCCCTGACCGGCTTCGCCGCCGCCCAGGCCGCGCCCCCGCCCGCCGCCAAGCCGACCGTGGTCCTGGTGCACGGCGCCTTCGCCGACTCCAGCAGCTGGGACGGCGTGGTCGCCGACCTGAGGCGTGACGGCTATCGCGTGGTGTCGGCCGCCAACCCGCTGCGCGGCGCGGCCGGCGACGCCGCGGCCGTGCGCACAGTGATCAATTCCATTCCCGGCCCGGTCGTGCTGGTCGGCCACTCCTACGGCGGCACGGTGATCTCGGCCGCCGCCGACGGCGCGGCCAACGTCAAGGCGCTGGTCTACGTCGCCGCCTTCGCCCCCGAGGTCGGCGAAAGCACCTTCGAGCTGGCCGGCAAGTTCCCCGGCTCCACCCTGCCCGCGGCGCTCGACAAGCCGGTCGACCTGCCCGGCGGCGGCCACGACCTCTACATCCGACAGGACAAGTTCCCCGCCCAGTTCGCCGCCGACGTGCCGCTGGCCAAGGCCCGGCTGATGGCGATCGCCCAGCGCCCGCTGACCGAGGCGGCCGGCGGCGAGAAGGCCGTCTCCGCCGCCTGGAAGACCATCCCGTCCTGGTGGGTCTATGGCGGCGGCGACCGCAACATCCCGCCGGCCGCCATGGCGTTCATGGCGCAGCGCGCTCATGCGAGGCAGGTGGTCACAGTGCCCGGCGCCTCGCACGTGGTGATGATCTCGCACCCTCACGCGGTCTCGGCCCTGATCGAGACCGCGGCCAAGGCCCAGTGACTTCGGTGGAAAGGACAACACCCATGACCAGAACATGGCTGATCACCGGAGCCTCGCGAGGCCTCGGACGCGCCCTCGCCGAGGCCGTGCTGGCCGCCGGCGACCATCTGGTTGCGACAGCCCGCGATCCTCGCGTCCTTCAAGACCTCGCCGACCGACATGGCGACGCCGTGCGGCTGGCCGCCCTCGACGTCTCGGACCCGGTCGCGGCCGAAAGCGCCGTGGCCCTGGCGGCGCAGGCCTTCGGCGGGCTCGACGTGGTGGTCAACAACGCCGGCTACGGCGACGTCGGATCGGTGGAGGACACCTCGCTCGACGACTTTCGCAAGCAGATCGAGACCAACCTCTTCGGCACCATCATCGTCACCAAGGCGGCGATCCCCCTGATGCGGGAACAGGGGTCGGGACACGTGATCCAGCTGTCGTCCGTCGGCGGACGCATCGGCGCGCCGGGCCGCGCGCCCTACTCCGCCGCCAAGTGGGGCGTAGAGGGCTTCTCGGAGTCCCTGGCGCTGGAGATGGCGCTGGTCGGCGTGAAGGTGACCATCGTCGAGCCGGGCGGCTTCCGCACCGACTTCGCCGGCGCCTCGACCAACCTCAGCGCCGGCCGGGCCGAGTACGACGCCGTGGTCGGGGCGACCGCCCGGCGCCAGGCGGCCTATGACGGAAACCAGCCCGGCGACCCGGCCCGCGCGGCCCAGGCCATCCTGGCGCTGGCGGCCATGGACGAGCCGCCGCTGCGCCTGGCGCTCGGCAGCGACGCCGTGGCCATCATCCGTGCGACCGACGAGCGGCGCCTCGCCGACCTCGAACGCTGGCGGGACTTGAGCGTCTCGACCGACTTCCCCGCCCAGTAATTCTGATTCCGCCCGCAGACAAACCACCGGCGGCGTTCGAAATCCCCAGCGAAAGCAGGGTGTTGAACGCCGCCAATAGCCCTCTTGAGAACACCTGATTTGCCCCGTCTCCGCGTCCGTCGCAAGCCTGCGGCCAGACACGGAGGCGAACATGACCACGGCCGCGAAACGCCAACTGAAGCTCGGCGCCATCCTCGAAGGCGTCGGCGCCGACCACACCAGCTGGCGCGATCCCGCCCTGGCCGGCGACGCCAGCATCGACATCGGCTGGTACATCGAGAACGCCCGCCTGGCCGAGGCGGCCAAGTTCGACCTGGTGTTCATCGTCGACAGCCCGTTCATCACGCCCGACACCGCGCCGCACTTCCTCAACCGGCTGGAGCCTCTCACCTTGCTCTCGGCCCTGGCGGTCTCGACCTCGAAGATCGGCCTCGTCGGCACCCTGACCACCTCGTACTGGGAGCCCTACAACGTGGCCCGCCAGTTCGGCTCGCTGGACCACATCAGCAAGGGCCGCGCCGGCTGGAACGTGGTGACCACCGGCCTGGAAGGCGCCGCCCGCAACTACGGCCGCGACGCCCACTTCGACCACGCCGTGCGCTACGAGCGGGCGGGCGAGTTCGTCGACGTCGTCCAGGGCCTGTGGGACAGCTACGAGGACGACGCCTTCCCGCGCGACAAGGAAGCCGGCGTGTTCCTCGACAAGGACAAGCAGCACGCTCTGAACCACAAGGGCGCGCACTTCTCGGTGGCCGGGCCGCTGGCGCTGAGCCGCTCGCAGCAGGGCCAGCCGGTGATCTTCCAGGCCGGCGTCAGCGGCGCGGGGCGGGATCTCGGCGCCCGCATCGCCGAGGGCGTGTTCGCCGGCGTCGACGGCTTCGAGGACGCCCAGCAGTACTATGCCGACCTCAAGGCCCGCGCGGCCGCCCAGGGCCGCGATCCGGACCACATCAGCGTGCTGCCGGGCCTGGCCCCCGTCATCGCTGACACCGACGAGGAAGCCCGCGCCCTGGCCGACGCCCAGCGCGTGTCGGTCGGCATTGACAAGCTGCTGACCCAGCTGGGCCGCGCCTTCGGCTATCACGACTTCAAGCAGTACGAACTGGACGGGCCGTTCCCGGACGTCTCGGGCCTCAGCCTCAACAGCTACAAGGGCCATGCCGAGCGGATCGTGCGGATCTCGCGCGAGCAGAACCTGACCCTGCGCCAGGCGGCCGAACGGTTCGGGACCTGGCGCACCGACTTCGTCGGCTCGCCCCAGACCATCGCCAACGAGATCGAGCGCTGGTTCACCGGCCGCGCCGCCGACGGCTTCATCCTGCGAGTGACGCGTCCGGCCGACTTCGCCCTGTTCCGCGAGAAGGTGGTGCCGCTGTTGCAGGCCAAGGGCCTGTTCCGCACCGAGTACGAGCACGACACCCTGCGCGGACACCTGGGCCTGCCCGTTCCCGAGAACCGCTGGACCCGCGCGCCAGGCCGGATCGCGGCGGAATGACGATGGCCGAGCCCCTGGAAGCCGTGATCGAGGCGGCCACGCCGCCTCGCCCGCCGGTGATCGACTTCGCCCTGGCGGCGCTCGACTGGCCCGCGCCAGGCTTGGCCGACCGCATCGACGTGCTGGAGCGGGCGGCGCTGGACGCGGCTTGAGCTCCCTATCTCGTCATCCCGGAAAGCGCGCAGCGCTTATCCGGGACCCAGGGGCCAAACCCAGTGCGGCGGCCCCTGGGTCCCGGCTCTCCGCTTCGCTACGGCCGGGATGACGATGAGAGCGAGCCGCCCCCCTACCGCGCCTCACTCCACACAAACCGCGCGCCGTCCTTGCCATCCGACTGCGGGCCAGGGCTGTCGGCGGTCCAGGCGCCGGCTTGCGACACCCGCAGGAAGCGGTTGGTGACCAGCGACATCAGGGCCAGCTCGCCCGTCGGGGTCTCGATCCACTGGAAGGCCTGGGCCTTGTCGTCGCGGGCCTTCGCGACGCTCACCGCCCCGTCGGCGGCGACGGTCAGGTAGCCGCCCTCGCCCCGCAGCGCCGCCCGCCCCAGCGACCGCTTTTCCACCGTCACGGTCCGCTCCTGCCCCAGCGCCGCCAGCGTCACCTTGCGGCCGTCGGGGATCGGCCGGCGCAGGCCGCGCGGATGGGGCTCCAGCACCTCGATTGAATCGAAGTCGGCATGGCCGCCCTCGCGACCGGCCTCGTTGTAGGCGAACAGTCCGTAGCGCACGCCCTGGAAGGTGCGCAGCTGGAACACCATGGTCATCGGATCGCCCAGCGACGCGAACGTCCTGCCGTCGGCCGAGTAGGAGAACCGCGCCGTCTCGGCCATGAAGTCGGCGTCGGCCTGAAGCCAGACCCGCGTTCCGGCCACCCTGGCCTTGGCGCTTCGACCCGTGCGCTGGTCGCGTTGCTCGACCTCCAGCCCGCCGGCGACCTTGCGCACGCCGATCCACGCATAGGGCAGATTCAGCAAGGCCAGGCCCGCCACGTCGCCCTCGGCCAGGCCCGAGGCGTCCAGCATCACCCGCGGCCGCGACTCCGGCCCGATCGAGCGCTGGGTCAGGGTGTTGCGCACCGTCCAGAAGTCGGCGGCCGGCAGGGTCTTCAGCCGCAGGAAGCCCGGGCGCTCGGCCAGCGACCACCTGGCCTCGACCGGCACGTGGTTCCACTGCCAGATCGGCTTCAGCTTGCCGCCCGAGAAGTCGTCGCTGCGCTCGTAGGGGACGTGCGGTGCCTCGGTCGCGCCGGTGTCGGGCTTGACCCAGGTGCGCGGCGTGCGCCCCAGGTTCCCCGGCAGGCCGAAATAGGGCCAGCCGTCCTTCCAGGTCACCGGAGACAGGGCCGTCAGCCGGCCGACCGAGTTGTAGTCCATCATCGAATAGCCCCACCACGCGCCGCCCGGCGTCTGGACGTAGCCGCCCTGGTGCAGCGCGGTGCGGCCGTGCGGGCGGGGATCGGGCGGGATGATCGTGAACGGCGGCTTGGGCGCCTCCAGCCGATTGCCCTCGGCCAGGCCGAAGTCCTCGCCGACGCTGATCTCGCGGTTGACCTCGTAGGGCCCGTCAGGCCGGTCGGCGCGCGCCACCGGCAGCCGCATCATGCCGTCGAACCAGGCGCTGGTGATCCAGTACTTGCCGCCGACCTTGCTGAAGTGCAGCCCCTCGCCCATGCCCTGGTCGGGAGCGATGATCTCGCGCTCGGTGCCGGGCACGATGTCGGTCAGTTCGGCGTTCAGCTGCGCCATGCGGATGCCGCGATAGCCCCACACCACATAGACCTTGCCGTCGTCGTCGAAGAGCACCGACAGGTCGTGGAAGCCGCGCTTCATCCGCGTGGCCGTCCACGGCCCGGCCGGGTCCTTGGCCGTGAAGTGGTAGGTCGCCTCGCGATTGACGTTGCTGAACACGTGGAAGACGCCGTCGTGATGGCGAAAGCTCGGCGCCCAGAAGCCCTGGCCGTAGACGTCGCCGCTCTCCAGCCGGAAGTTCGGCCCCAGGTCCAGCCTGTCGGCCACGTAGCCGACGAACCGCCAGTTCACCAGGTCGCGCGAGTGCAGGATCGGCAGGCCCGGCATCGTGTGCATGGTGGTGCCGGTCAGGTAGTAGTCGTCGCCCACCCGGATCATGTCGGGGTCGGAGAACTCGTCGTAGAACAGCGGATTGGTGAAGGTCCCGTCGCCGTTGTCGGCGGTCCAGGTGCGCTGGCCGGGCTCGGCCGCCAGGCCCGGCGCGCCGCTCGACGCCAGCAGGATCGCCGCCAGACCGGCCAGGAACATGCGGTCGCGCTTGCTCGGCTTCATGCTGCTTCTTCCCTTGTCGCCGTCTCGAGCGGCGTCTGGAGCAGCCTCACGAAGCTGCCGACTATTTGTCGGAGTATATTCGAGGGCGATCATCGTCAATCACTGGACACGCCGGATATGCGTGCACATGCAATCGACCAGATCCGCATTATTGTCTGAGTAAAATGCGCAAAGCCCCCTGCCCGCTTGCGCATTGGACGCCACACCCCCGCCACATCGGCGGTTCAACCAGACGGATCAGCACTTTTTCGGCCTTCCATCGGTTGCGGCGGACGCTTGACGTCACAGGGCGGCGCGTGACAAGGCCGATCTCACCAGTCAGTCTGGTTCTCCCGATTCTATAAGGAGTTACTCCATGAACACCGCCGATATCGCCGAAGCTCTGGTCGCCAGCGACGACAAGCTGACCAAGACCCAGGCCAAGGCCATCGTCGACGGCGTCTTCAAGGCCATCGCTGACGCCGCCGTGAAGGGCGACGAAGTCTCGATCCCGGGCTTCGGCAAGTTCAAGGTCCAGGACAAGCCGGCCCGCACCGGCCGCAACCCGGCCACGGGCGCGACGATCGAGATCGCCGCCAGCAAGAAGGTCGGCTTCACGCCGGCCAAGCAACTGAAGGACGCCGTCAACGGCTGATCCTGACGGAACGGCCTTCGAGCCTAGCCCGAAGAAAAAAGAGGCGGAACGTCCCAGACGTTCCGCCTCTGCTGTTTTGGGGATGCCTTAAAGGCCTCCTGATCAAATCTGCTCAGGCCGTCATCCCGGCCGGAGGCTCGCCTGGCGAGCCGTAGAGCCGGGACCCAGGGGCCACCGCATCGCGCCGGCCCCTGGGTCCCGGATAAGCGCTTCGCGCTTTCCGGGATGACGATCAGTGTTGAGCTCTGACCACCCAGCCCCCTACCAGTTCCACATCGTCCCGTCTTCCAGACGGGCGACCGGCAGCTGGCGCGGCTCGTACGGATACTTGGCCGCCAGGGCCTCGTCGATGTCGACGCCGTGCCCCGGGGTGTCGCCGACATAGAGCATGCCCTTGTCGAACCGGTAGTCGTGCGGGAACACCGCGTCGGTCTCCTCGGAGTGGCGCATGTATTCCTGGATGCCGAAGTTGGGCACCCAGGTGTCGAAGTGCAGCGCGGCCCCCATGGTCACCGGCGACAGGTCGGTGGCGCCGTGGCAGCCCGTCCGCACCGACCACAGCGAGGCGAAGTCGGCGATGCGGCGCAGGTGGGTCAGGCCGCCGGCTCCGACGATCGTCGTGCGGATGTAGTCGATCAGCTGTTCCTGGATCAGGTCCTTGGCGTCCCAGATCGTGTTGAACACCTCGCCCACGGCCAGCGGCGTGGTGGTGTGCTGGCGGATCAGGCGGAAGGCCTCCTGGTTCTCGGCCGGGGTGGAATCCTCCAGCCAGAAGAGGTCGTAGGGCTCCAGGCTCTTGCCCAGCTGGGCCGCCTCGCGCGGGGTCATCCGGTGGTGGCCGTCGTGCAGCAGGGCGACGTCGAAGCCGTGCTCCTTGCGCAGCGCCTCGAACAGGGTCGGCAGATAGCGCAGGTACTTGCGGGTGTCCCAGGTGGTCTCGGTCGGCAGGGTCGCGTCGGCCGGCTCGTAGTACATGTCGCCGCGGCCGACGCCGTAGGCCAGGTCCAGACCCGGCACGCCCGACTGGGCCCGCACGGCCTTGTAGCCGGCGTCGATATAGCGGCCGACGGCCTCGACGGTGTCTTCCAGGTCGCTGCCGTTGGCGTGGCCGTAGACCAGCACGCCGTCTCGGCTTCGGCCGCCCAGGAGGTCGTAAAGCGGCGCGCCCAGGGCCTTGGCCTTGATGTCCCACAGCGCCACGTCGACGGCGGCGATGGCGCGCATCGTCACCGGGCCGCGACGCCAGTAGGCCCCGCGATAGAGGAACTGCCAGATGTCCTCGATGCGGCGCGCGTCGCGGCCGATCAGCACCGGGATGACGTGGTCTTCCAGATAGGCGACGACCGACTTTTCGCGGCCGTTCAGCGTGGCGTCGCCGATGCCGTAGACCCCCTGGTCGGTCTCGATCTTTAGGGTGACGAAGTTGCGGCCGGGCGAGGTGACGATCACTCGGGCGCCGGTAATTCGCATCGGCGGCAGGCCGGCTGCCTTGAACGCCTCGGTTTGGCTAGTATGCACGTCGAGATTCCCGTGGTCTTCCAGTTGGAAGACCCATAACTATCGATAACTGGCTTGTCCATATTGGTCAGACCAATTTCAGGAAGTCCCCGCATGTCCGCCAAGGGCGAAAACCGACTGTACGAGCGCGTCGCCAAGGACCTGACCGGCCAGATCGCCGAGGGGCGCTACGCCGTCGGCCAGCGCCTGCCGTCCGAACGCGACCTCGCCCAGACCTATTCGGTGTCGCGCCCGACGATCCGCGAGGCGATCATCGCCCTGGAGCTGGATGGCCTGGTCGACGTGCGTCTGGGCTCGGGCGTCTACGTCAAGGCCCAGACCCCCAACGAGGGCCAGGCCGGCGCCACCGACATCGGCCCGTTCGAACTCTTGGAAGCCCGCCGCGCCATCGAAGCGGAGGCCTGCGCCATGGCCGCCAAGCGCATCACCAACGAGGAGCTCGACCAGCTCGACGCCCTGGTGATCGAGATGCAGACCGAGAACGCCCGCGACGTCGACCGTTCGGAAGACGCCGACAAGCGCTTCCACATGCTGATCGCCGCCTCCACCCAGAACAGCGCCATGATCGCCGCCGTCGAGCTGCTGTGGGAGGCCCGCGAGCGTTCGCCCCAGACCAAGCTGATGGGCGAGAAGGCGCACGCCGCCGGCGTCATCCCGCGCATCGACGAGCACGCCGCCATCGTCTCGGCCCTGCGCGCCCGCTCGCCCGAGGACGCCCGCGACGCCATGCGCCGTCACCTCACCCGGGTGCTGAACTCGCTGCTGGCCGCCACCGAGGTGCAGGAGATGGAAGAAGCCCGCGCCCGCATCGCCGCCACCCGCGACCGCTACACCTGACCACGCCTCCTGGCCATCCAATCTGTCGGCTTTCCGACAGACACCGCAACGCTTTGCCTGCAAAGGCGTTGAAGCGCCGCCCTCGGCTAGTCTTCGATGGCGCCAATACTCGGTGGGGATTGCGTGGATGACTGACGGCTTCGCCCGGATTTCGACTGGTAATCGCGGTCTCGACGCCATTCTGCGCGGCGGTCTTCCGGCCAATCGCCTCTATCTTCTCGAAGGCGAACCGGGTTCGGGCAAGACCACCCTGGGCCTCCAGTTCCTGCAAGAGGGCGTCAGACACGGCGAGCGCGTGCTCTACATCACCCTGTCGGAGACCAGCGACGAGCTGCGCGGCGTCGCCGCCTCGCATGGCTGGGACCTGGCCGGCATCGACCTCTTCGAGCTGTCCTCGGCCGAGGAGGTCCTCGGCGAAGGCCGCGAGCAGTCGATCCTGCACGCCTGGGAGGTCGAGCTGGGCGGCACGATCAAGCTGATCCAGGAACAGGTCGAGCAGGTCACGCCCCGCCGCGTGGTGTTCGACAGCCTGTCGGAGCTGCGCCTGCTGGCTCAGGACCCTCTGCGCTATCGCCGCCAGGTGCTGGCCCTGAAGCAGTTTTTCGCCACCCGCGACTGCACCGTCCTGCTGGTCGACGACCTGACCACCAGCGAGGGCGAGCGCGACGGGCACCTGCACAGCCTCTGCCACGGCGTCGTCACCCTGGAACGCCTGACGCTGGATTTCGGCGCCGCCCGCCGGCGCATGCAGGTGCAGAAGCTGCGCGGCGTCGACTTCGTCGGCGGCTTCCACGACATGGCCATCCGCAAGGGCGGCTTGCAGATATTCCCGCGCCTGATCGCCTCGGACCACCATACCCCCTTCGTCGGCGATCCCACGCCCAGCGGCATTCCCGAGCTGGACGCCCTGCTCGCCGGCGGCCCCCTGCGCGGCACCAGCACCCTGATCACCGGCCCGGCCGGCTCGGGCAAGACGACCATCGCCCTGCAGTTCCTGTACGCGGCCTGCGAGCGCGGCGAGCCCGCCACCCTGTTCGAGTTCGACGAGCGCATCGGCACCCTGTTGGTCCGCGCCCAGGCCATGGGCATGGACCTGCAGAAGCATGTCGACGGCGGCTGCCTGAAGATCCAGCAGGTCGACCCGGCCGAGATGTCGCCCGGCGAGTTCGCCGCCCTCGTGCAGGCCGAGGTCGAGGCCAGGGGCGCCAAGATAATCGCCATCGACAGCCTCAACGGCTACCTGGCCGCCATGCCGCAGGAAAAGCAGCTGATCCTGCAGATGCACGAGCTGCTGTCGTTCCTGAACCAGCAGGGCGTCGTCACCCTGCTGATCAATCCGCAGTCGGGCCTGGTCGGCGGCATGACCACCTCGCTCAACATCTCCTACGTCTCCGACGCGGTGCTGCTGATCCGCTTCTTCGAGGCGGCCGGACGCATCCGCAAGGCGATCTCGGTGATCAAGAACCGCGGCGGTCCGCACGAGGACACAATCCGCGAGTTGCGCATTGATACCGAAGGCGTGCGCGTCGGCGCGCCGCTGACCGAGTTCAGAGGCGTCATGACCGGAACCCCCGAATATGTCGGCCAGGCCGGTCCCTTGATGGAAGACCGCCGCCTTGACCCATAGGCGCGGACCGGAGGGCTTCCGCGTCCTGATCGCCGCGCCGTTCGGGCGAGACGCCGACAATGTGGCCCGGCTGCTGTCCGAACGCGGCTTCGAGACCCGGTCCGTGCCGGACGCCCAGGCCGTCGCCGCCGAACTCGACGATCAGACCGGCGTCGTCCTGGTCACCGAGGAAGCGCTGCGCGGCAAGCTGGACGCCCTGCGAGCCGCCCTCGCCGCCCAGCCGGCCTGGTCCGACACGCCGTTCATCCTGCTGGTTTCGCGCAACACCTACCACCCTCGCGCCGGCGAGATCGCCCGCCTGGTCCTGGCCGACCTGACCACCAACCTGATCGTGCTGGAGCGCCCCCTGGGCTCGCTGTCCCTGGTCAGCGCGGTCGACACCGCCCTGCGCGCCCGACGCCGCCAGTTCGACCTGCGCGACCGCCTCGCCGAACTCGATCACAGCCGCGCCGCCCTGACCGCCAGCGAGGCCGAGGTGCGGCTGATCGCCGACTCCCTGCCCGTGCTGATCGGCTTCATCGACAAGTCGCTGGTCTATCGCTTCGCCAACAGGGCCTACGCCGACTGGTTCTATCGCGATCCCACCGAGGTCGTCGGCCGCCATGTCGGCGAAGTTGTCGGGGCCGAGGGGCTGGAGGCGCGGATGCCCGCCATGCGCCGCGCCCTCGCCGGCGAGCCGGCCCACCTAATCCTGGCCTGGCCCCACGCCGACGGCCGCCGCCGCGACGCCGACATCCGCTACCTGCCCAGGCGCGCAGCGGACGGCGAGGTCGACGGCTTCCACGTCTTCGTCGCCGACGTCACCGAGCACGTCCAGGGCGAGGAACTGCTGCGCCAGACCGCCCAGGCGCTGGAATATCGGGTCCGCGAACGCACGGCCGCGCTTGAGGCCGAGATGGAGCGCCGCGCCGGCGTCGAGGCCGCCCTGCGCCAGAGCCAGAAGATGGAGGCCGTCGGCCAGCTGACCGGCGGCATCGCCCACGACTTCAACAACATGCTGACCGGGGTCATCGGCGCCCTCGACATGGTCAGGCGCAAGCGAGCCTCCGGTCGCGACGCCGACACCGACCGCTATCTCGAGACGGCCCTGACCTCGGCCCACCGCGCCGCGGGCCTGACCCACCGGCTCCTGGCCTTCTCGCGCCGCCAGTCGCTGGATCCGCACGCGCTCGACATCAACGCCCTGGTCTCGTCGCTGCAGGACCTGATCCGGCGCACGGTGACCGAGCAGATCAGCGTCGACATCGACCTGGGCGCGGCCGAGGCCGCCGTCGCCGACGCCAACCAGCTGGAAAGCGCCATCCTAAACCTGGCGATCAACGCCCGCGACGCCATGCCCGAGGGCGGCCGCCTGACGATCTCGACCTCGGTGGCCGAGCTCGACGCCGACATGGCGCCCGAGGACGCCCGGCCCGGACGCTACGTCGTGGTCGCCGTCGCCGACACGGGCGTGGGCATGCCGGCCGAGGTGCTGGACAAGGTCTTCGACCCCTTCTTCACCACAAAGCCGATCGGCCAGGGCACCGGTCTTGGCCTGTCGATGGTCTACGGCTTCGCCCGTCAGAGCGGCGGTTCGGTGCGGATCCAGAGCCGCGTCGGCGAAGGCACGTCGGTGAAGATTTACCTGCCGGCCGCCGACGGCGCGGTCGAAGCCAAGGCCGAGGACCAGCCGGCCGACGTCGCCCGGGGCGAAGGCCAGACGGTGCTGCTGGTCGAGGACGAAAACGCCGTGCGCCTTCTGGTGCGCGAGGTGCTGGAGGACTTGGGCTATCACGCCGTCGAGGCGTCGGACCCGCAGTCGGCGATCGCGGTCCTCAATTCGTCCAGCGCGATCGACCTGCTGATCTCGGACGTCGGCCTGCCGGGCATGAACGGCCGCCAGCTGGCCGAGGTCGCCCGCGATCGGCGGCCCGACCTGCCGATCCTGTTCATCACCGGCTATGCCGAGAACGCGGCCATCCGCGCGGGCTTCCTGGGCTCGAACATGGCGATGATCGGAAAGCCGTTCGCCCTCGACACCCTGGCCGCCAAGATCAGCGAGATGATGCCCGAGGCGAGAGCCCGCTGAGCTCAGGCGAGGCGTGCGCGGGGGCCAGAACCCCCGCGCCGCGCCCGGTCAGAACGCCTTCGACGCCCGGATCCCGCCGTAGCGCTTGAAGTCGCGCGGCAGGAAGGCCTGCACCGCCAGCTGGTTGCCGTAGGCGCCGTAGTTGTTGACGAGGTTGGTGTAGTAGCCCTCGTCGAACAGGTTGTTGACGAAGGCCGTCACCTGGTAGCCGCGGGCCTTGTCGCGCACGCCCACCGACAGGTTCACCACCGCATAGCCCTTCTGGACGGTCAGCGGATCCTGGCTCAGCGAGTAGTTGACGCTGCTCTGGTAGTTGGCGGCCACGTTGGCCACGCCCTCAAGGTCGCCCGCCAGCGGACGCACGTACTCGGCGCCCGCGCTCAGCTTCCACTTCGGCGCCTGTGGCGGACGCTCGCCCGCCAGGTTCTGGCGAGCGGGCGAACCGGTGCAGCCCTGGGCGGCCGTCTGACCGGGCCAGCACTGGGCGCCGGCGAACTGGGTGATCTCGGCGTCCAGATAGGCCACCGAACCCGACAGTGTCAGGCCGTCGACCAGTCGGGCCGTGCTCTCCACCTCGATCCCGCGCGTGCGGATCGCGCCGACGTTGGTCAGGCGGAAGTTCTGGGTGCCGTCCGGCAGCAGCTCCGCCCCCTGGGCTTGGAAGTCCTCGTACTCGGTGTTGAACAGCGTGGCGTTCAGGGTCACGCGGCGATCCAGGAACCGCGAGCGCACGCCGACCTGGATGTCCTCCGAGCTTTCCGGACGCACGGGGCCGAGATCCGCGCGGGCCTGGTTGAAGCCGGTGGTCAGGTCGTAGCTCTGGCCCTTGTGGCCGGTGGCCCAGGTGGCGAACACCATCACGTCGTCGGCCAGCTTGTGCTGCACGCCCACGCGATAGGTGGCGTAGTCGTCGCTGGAGCCGTCGGCCCAGGCCGCGGCCGGGCCGCCGCGCAGGTCGCGGAAGGTGTAGCCGATCTTCTCGCGACCCAGGCGCAGGCCGCCGATCAGGGTGGTGCCTTCCAGCACGTCGTACTCCAGCTGGCCGAACACCGAGTTCTCGTTCGAGCCCGACGTGGCGTCCCAGTTGGCCTGCGAGAAGGCCGGGCCGCGGAAGAAGTAGCGGCGATAGTTCACGTCGGCGTGGAAGGCGCCCAGAGTATAGCGCAGGCGGTTCGAAGCGTCCGAGACCAGGCGGATCTCCTGGCTGAACTGGTCGGCCGAGAACAGGCCGTGGGCGTAGTTGTTGACGCTCAGCGCGGACTCATCCTGGTCGAAGGCGTCCAGCATCTTGTAGCGGTCGTTGGCGGTGACCGAGATCAGGGTCGCAAAGCCCAGGTCGTAGGTCATCTTCAGCGACTGGGCGAAGTCCTCGTAGTCCGAACCGGTGGTGACGTTGTTGACCACCGAGCTGTTGTTCGGACCCACGTTCACGCCGGGCGCGAACACGGCCGGCGTCCAGGCCGCGTTGCCGCGCAGGCGGGCGTCGGGCGACAGGGCGATGAACGGCCGGCCGGCCGTGGTGTCGCCCTTCAGGTAGTCGACCGCCAGGGTGGCGCTGAACTTGTCGGTCGGATCCCAGGCCAGCTTGTTGCGGGTGGCGAAGGTCTCGCGGCCGTTGACCTTCTCGCCGTTGTAGAGGTTGTCGATATTGCCGTCGAAGCTGGTGTAGCTGTTCGACGAGCGGAACCGCAGGGTGTCGGTGATCGGGCCCGAGATCATGGCGCCGAAGCCCACTTCGTCGTCGGTGGTGGCCAGGGCGCTGACCTTGCCGGTCAGTTCGCGGGTCGGGCCTGGGGTGACGATGTTGATCAGGCCGGCCGAGGCCGACTTGCCGTACAGCGTGCTCTGCGGGCCGCGCAGCACCTCGATCCGCTCGACGTCGGCCAGGTCGGCGAAGGCCCGGGCCTGGAAGGCGATCGGCACGTCGTCGACCACCACCGCGACGCTGGGCTCGACGCCCACCCCGAAGGCGAAGGTGCCCACGCCCCGGATCGACACCGAGGCGTTCACCGGGTTGTCGGCCGGACGCACGATCAGCGACGGGGCCACCTTGGTCAGGTCGGTGAACTCGCGCACGGCGGCCGCTTCAAGCTGGTCGCCGCCGATCACCTGAACGGCCATCGGCACGTCCTGGACGTTCTGCGAGCGCTTCTGGGCGGTGACGACGATCTCGCCCACCACGGCGTCGTCGACCGCTTCCTGGGCCTGGGCCAGGCCTGCGAAGGCGGCCAGGACGACCCCCGCCGAGATCCCGCCGAGCGCCGTCGTGTTGAAAAACCGCCGCATACCTGACTCCCACATTTTGAAGGGCTCTTCGACCCGATGGGAGTGCAAATAGAGATTGGTCATACCGATTACAATAGCGGCCTGACCATGCGCCCTGGCCAAACTTGGCCAAACCCTCTAGGAAGGTCGCAAGTACGTTTTAGGGAGAAAGCCGCCGATGACGCCCAGCCGCCGCCAGCTCCTGGCCGGAGCCGCCCTCGCCACCAGCGCCGCGCTCGCCGTCCAGGCCCAGGCTCAGGAAAAGGCGCCGGAAAAGGCCGCCTCCCCGCCCCTGGCCGCCGGCGACGAGCCGCTGCTGCTGTTCGCCCAGCACGATCGCCCGCGCACCACGCTCGACGGTCTGTGGGCCTACATCCTCGACCAGAACGACTCCGCCTTCCGCAAGCCGAACGCCCGCCGCGCCTTCTGGCTGGACGAGGCCCAGAAGCCGGGCGGCCCGGTCGTCGAGTACGACTGGAGCGTCTCGCCGCGCATGGAGATTCCCGGCGACTGGAACACCCGCGATCCCTCGCTGGAGTGGTACGACGGCCCGATCTACTTCCACCGCCGCTTCCAGGCCCCCGCCGACACCGGCGGCCGCCGCTTCCTCAGCTTCGAGGCGGTGAACTATGACGCCGTCGTCTGGCTGAACGGCCAGGAGATCGGCCGCCACGAGGGGGGCTTCACGCCCTTCGTCTTCGAGGTCACCGGCAAGCTGAAGGCCGGGCAGAACGTCGTAGTGCTGCGGGTCGACGACCGTGTCGGTCCCGAGACCCTGCCCTCGCTCGATTTCGACTGGAAGAACTATGGCGGCATCACCCGCTCGGTGTGGCTGGTCGAGACGCCCGCGACCTTCCTGCGCGACGCCTTCCTGCGCCTGGAGGGCGGAGCGATCGTCGCCGACCTACGCGCCGACGGCCCGGCCGCGGCCGGCCTGGAGGTCTCGGTCGCCATCGCGGGCCTGAACCTGACCCTGAGCGGCAGGACCGGCCCCGACGGCCGCGCCCGCCTTTCGGCCAAGCCCCCGCGCGGACTGAAGCTGTGGTCGCCTGAGACGCCCACGCTCTACGAAGTCACCTTCAAGGCCGGCGAGGACGTGCGCGGCGACCGCGTCGGCTTCCGCACGCTGGAGGCCCGCGGCCGCCAGATCCTGGTCAACGGCAAGCCGCGCTTCATTCGCGGGATCGCCCTGCACGAAGAGCCCCTGGGCGCCCAGGGCGGCCGCGTCATGACCCCGCCCGAGGCCCGCGCCCTGCTGGAAGAGGCCAAGGCCCTGGGCTGCGACATGGTTCGCCTGGCCCATTATCCGCACACGGAAAGCACCGTGCGCCTGTGCGACGAGATCGGCCTGCTGGTCTGGTCGGAGATCCCCGTCTACTGGGACGACGTCGCCTACGAGAGCCCCAAGACGCTCGCCCTGGCCCGCGCCATGGCCGCCGAGATGGTGGTGCGCGACCGCAACCGCGCCAGCGTCGCCTTCTGGTCGGTGGCCAACGAGACGCCGACGCATGAGGCCCGCACCGCCTTCCTGCGCCACGTGGTGGCAGACATCCGCCGCCTCGACCCCACCCGCCTGCTGACGGCCGCGCTGAACAAGAACATCGACGTCGGCGGCGCCAAGGCGGGCCAGAACCAGTTCGTGGTCGACGACCCGCTGGCGCCCGACCTCGATGTCGTGGCCATCAACCAGTACGAGGGCTGGTACGGCCCGCGCACGCCCGACCAGGCCAAGACCGTGCGGTTCTCCAACCCGCACGACAAGCCGATGATGATGAGCGAGTTCGGGGCCGACGCCCTCTATGGCGAGCGCGGCCCCAAGCAGAACCGCTGGACCGAGGAGTACCAGGCCTGGGTGTTCGAGGAGACCCTGGCCCTGCTCGACCGCGACGGCTTCGTCGGCGTCAGCCCCTGGGTGCTGAAGGACTTCCGCTCGCCGCGCCGCTGGCACGCCCGCTACCAGGACTACTGGAACCGCAAGGGCCTGGTCAGCAACGAGGGCCACCGCAAGCTGGCCTTCGAGACCCTGCGCCGCTACTACGCGGGCAAGACCGCGTGAGGCCCCTCGACGCCCGCGCCCTGACCGGCGCCGCTCTCGCCCTTCTTCTCGCCCTGCCCGTCCAGGCCGCCGACCGCTGGGCCGCCAGTTGGTCGACGGCGGTCGTGCCGCTGGACGAGATGAAGGGCCTGCCCGCCGACGGCGGCGACTTCACCATTCGCCAGGTGGTGCGGTTGTCGTCGGGCGGCCAGCGGCTTCGCCTGCGTTTCACCAACGCGCTCGGAACCGCGCCCCTGCGCATCGACGGCGCCCATGTGGCCCACTCTGTCGGCGCGGGCAGCGCGGCGACCGTGGCGGGCAGCGACCGGGCGATCACCTTCGACGGCAAGCCGGGCGTGACCATCCCGCCGGGCGCGATCTTCCTGTCCGACCCGATCGACCTGCCCTCGCCCGCCCTTCAGCCCCTGGCCGTCAGCCTGCACCTGAAGGACGCGCCCAGGACCTTCACCGTCCACCGCGCCGCCCGCACCACGGCCTATGTGGCGTCCGGCGACCAGGCCAGCGCCGCCGACCTGCCGGGCGCGGCCAGCCTGATCCAGTGGACCCAGATCGCCGCCGTCGACGTCTCGGGCCCGGCCGTGGAGACCGTGGCGACCTTCGGCGACTCCATAACCGACGGCAGCGGCGCCGGCGTCGACCGCTACGAGCGCTGGCCCGACGTCCTGGCCCAGCGCCTTCAGGCCGATCCGAAGACCCGCCACATCGGCGTGGTCAACGCCGGCATCGGCGGCAATCGCCTGCTGAAGGACGGCAACGGCCCCAACGGCCTGGCCCGCTTCGACCGCGACGTGCTGTCGCTTCCGGGCCTGACCACGGTCATCGTGCTGATCGGCGTCAACGACATCGGCACGCTGTCGCGCGAAGGCGAGGTCACCGCCGAGAAGCGCCAGGCCACGGTCGAGGGCCTGGCCGCCGGCTACCGCCAGCTGGTCGAGCGCGCCCACGCCCGGAACGTGCGGGTGCTCGGGGCCACCATCCTGCCGTTCGGCGGGACCAAGACCTATCGCTCCGACGCGGACGCCGACGCCGACCGCCGCGCCGTCAACCAGTGGATCCGCACCGCCGGCGTGTTCGACGCCGTGGTCGATTTCGACAAGGTCGCCGCCGATCCGGCCGATCCGTCGCGCCTTCTCGCCGCCTTCGACTCCGGCGACAAACTGCATCCGTCTCCGGCCGGCTACCAGGCCATGGGCTCGGCCGTGCCGCTGAGCCTGCTGGTCGCGCCCGCCCGCAAACGCTGAGGACATCGCCCATGCGCCGCGTCGTCGCCCTGGCCCTGATGCTGACCGCCGCCGTGCCCGCCATGGCGCAGGCGCAAGGCTTCGACGTCTCCGTCACGGTCGACGACCTGCCCGTCCACGGCGCCCTGCCACCGGGCATGACCCGCCTGTCGATCGCCAAGGCGCACATCGCCGACTTCAAGGCCCACGGCGTCAAACAGGCCTACGGCTTCGTCAACTCGGCCAAGGCGAGCGACGCGGAAGGCGCCGCCGTGCTCGACGCCTGGCGCGCGGCCGGCCACCCGCTGGCCAACCACACCGCCACCCACCTCAATCTCGAAAAGGCCGACACGCTGGAGGCCTGGATCGCCGACCTCGAGGCCGGCGAGCCGGCCGTGGCCGAACGGATGAAGGGCCAGGAGTGGCGGTATCTGAGGTTTCCCAACCTGACGGCCGGCACGCGCCCCGAGCGCCACGAGGGCGCGGCCGCCTACCTCGCCGCCCACGGCTACAAGGTCGCCCACGTCACCATCTCGTTCAGCGACTGGAGCTACAGCGACGCCTATGCCCGCTGCCTGGCCAGGAACGACCAGGCCGCCATCAGGACGATGGAGGACCAGTACCTGCGCGGCGTCGACGACGAACTCACCCGCATGCGGGCCGTCTCGCTGAAGGTCTATGGCCGGATGATCCCGCAGGTGCTGCTAACCCACATCGGCGGCTGGTCGGCGCACATGCTGCCCCAGGTGCTCGACCGCCTCGACGCCGCCGGCGCCCGCTACGTCACCCTGCAGCAGGCCCAGAAGGACCCGGCCTATGCCGAGGCCCAAATCCTCCCCGGCGGCGGCGGGATCATGGACCGCACCGCCAAGGCCCGGAAGGTCGACCTGTCGGGGATCGTCGCTCCGTCCGAACGCGTGGATCCCAAGACCCTCTGCCGCTGAATGGCGCTCCCACCGCACAAAAAAAGGCCGACCCGTCGTCCTGGTCGGCCTGGAGGGGAACTATGAAGGTTGTGGTCGGCTCGCAGACGCCGAACACGCTTTCTTCCTACCGGCAAACGCCGTTCGACGCAACAGCGGCCTGACCAATTTTCGCAACCCAGGCGCTATTACCGCTACCATCCAATCAAGTCATATTTCCATATTTCACAAAGACTTTTGATTTATAGGACCAATCCCTTCCCCTCCCGCGCGCGTCAACGCTAGGATGCGTTCAAACCATCTTGGTCAGACCAATAGAAGGCGCAGGGAGGCGCTCGTGATCATGGCCCGCAGGACCCCGCCACGCCTGCGATCCCTGCTGCTGGGCGGCGCGCTCGCCGTCCTCGCCGGCGCCGTCCACGCGGCCGAGATCCGCGAGATCCGCCTCGACGGTCAGGCCGGCGGCAAGCGCTTCGACGGCGTCGGCGTGGTCGAGGGCGGCGGCGCCACCGGCGTCCTGCTGAAGGACTATCCCGAGCCCCAGCGCGGCCAGATCCTCGATCTGCTGTTCAAGCCGAAATTCGGCGCGTCGGTCGGCGCGCTCTATGTCGAGATCCCCGGCGACGGCAATTCGACGCAAGGCTCGATCCCCAGCCACATGCACGCCCGCGACGACCTCGACTATCGCCGCGGCTACATGTGGTGGGAGATGGTCGAGGCCAGGAAGCGCAACCCCCGCCTCACCCTCGACGGCGCGGCCTGGAGCGCGCCCGGCTGGATCGGCTCGGCCAGCAAGGTCTACGACCAGAGCACTGGCAAGGACTACCGCCTCGACCAGCCGTTCTATTCGCAGGACATGGAGGGCTACTACGTCAGTTGGCTGAAGGGCCTGCGCGACGTTCACGGCCTGTCGCTCGACGCCATCGGCCCGCGCAACGAGAAGGGCGCCAGCTACGACTTCGCCAAGAGCTTCCGCCGCACGCTCGACGACAACGGCTTTTCCTCCGTCAGGCTGCACGGCTTCGACAACTGGCCCGATCCGTGGAAGTTCAGGTTCGTCGACGACATGGCGGCCGACCCGGAACTGCGCGACGCCATCGATATCGTCAGCGCCCACAACAACGCCCCCAAGTCGTTCGTCCCCGCCGAGATCCAGGCCAAGGCCGCCGCGATGGGCAAGCCGATGTGGAACACCGAGCAGCACGTCTACGAGCCGGGCTACTCGGCGCTGATCGGCCTGGTCGAGGCGTTCAACGACAACTATGTCCGCAGCGGCTTCACCAAGGTCGTCAACTGGTACGGCATCGCCGGCGTCTACGAGACCCAGCCCTACTCAGGCGAGAAGGAAGCGGCCGTACGCGCCAACTGGCCCTGGAGCGGCCACTACGCGATCAACCCCGCCCTCTGGGGCTACGCGCACTACGGCCAGTTCGCCGAGGTCGGCTGGACCTACCTGGCCGGCGCCAGCGGCGAGCTTTCGGGCGGCGGCTCGTTCGTCGCCCTGAAGTCGCCGGGGCAGGACTACAGCGTCATCATCGAGACCCGCGGCGCGACCGCGCCCCAGACCCTGCGCCTGTCGATCGGCGGCGGCCTGTCGACCAGGGACCTGGCCGTCTGGCGCAGCACCGAGCGCGAGCACTTCGCCCGCCAGCCGGACCTGGCCTTGCACGACGGCGCGCTGTCCGTGACGCTGGAACCGAACGCGGTCTATTCGCTGACCACCACCCGCGGCCAGACCAAGGGCGGCTTCGACGGCGTCCCGTCCGCCCGCGCCTTCCCGTTCCCCTACGCCGAAACCTTCGAAGGCTACGGCGCGCCGCAGACCCGGGGCTGGCAGCCGCGCTATCTGGCCGACATTTCGGGCGCTTTCGAGCTTGCCAGGTGCCCGGCCCGCAAGGGAACCTGCCTGCGCCAGGCCGCGCCAGCTCCGCCGCTGTCCTGGGCCCCGGACTGGAAGCCCTACACCATCCTCGGCGACGCGACCTGGCGCGACTACGCGGTCGCCGCCGACGTGAGGCTGGCGCCGGGCGAGCGCGCGGCGGTGATGGGCCGCATCGTCCAGGTCGGCACGGGCTACGGCACGATCCCCAAGGGCTACTATTTCGAGCTGTCCGCCGACGGGCAGGCGCGGCTGGTGGTCGTGCGCGGCAAGATCGACAAGAAGAAACTGGTCGGCGACGCCGAGCAGCAGGCCATCATCAAGGCCGGCGGCGACACCGGCGAAGGCGGCGAGAAACTACTGGCCCAGGCCCGCCTGCCCGGCGCCGCGCCGGGCCGGTGGCGGCGGCTGGAACTGCGCTTCGACGGCGAGACGATCACCGGCCTCGTCGACGGCAAGGCCGTCCTGAGCGCGACCGACGCCCTCTATCCTGCCGGCATGGCCGGCCTGATGGCCGGCCCGAACGGCAAGGCGCTGAGCAGGCCGTTCTTCGACGACCTGAAGATCACGGGCTGTCTCTTATACACATCT
>LNIY01000002.1 GCA_001449105.1 Caulobacter vibrioides
GACCCCGACCACGCCCCGTCGGACGGCCCCAACATGGTGCCGCTGAGCCAGTTCGAGGGCCTCGTGGCCGAACTGCTCGAGTTCGACGCCCTGGCCAAGCGCAAGCTGGCGGCTTGATCCTGCTTCACCTCTCCCATGGGGAGAGGGAGGGGCCCGCCGCGTAGCGGTGGGAGGGTGAGGGGGTAAACCCTCACTGGTTAAACCCCTCATCCTCCCACGCCTGCGGCGCGGGCCCCTCCTTCTCCCTCTGGGAGAAGGTGGTGGGGTTGCCCCCGCATCCCCCTGTGCCATAACCCGCCCATGTCCAGACGCATCGTTCTCGTCACCGGCGGCGCCGGGTTCATCGGCTCCAACATCGTCGCGAAGCTCTGTGAGGATCCGGCGCTCGACGTCGTGGTCTGCGACTGGCTGGGCCAGGCCGCCGAGGGCAAGTGGCGCAACATCGCCAAGCACCCGATCGCCGACTTCGTCGCGCCCGAGCAACTGTTCGACTGGCTGGCCGTGCGCGGCGACGAGGTCGAGCTGGTCATCCATATGGGCGCGATCTCCTCGACGACGGAGCCGGACGCCGACCTGATCGTGCAGTCCAACTTCGTGCTGTCGCGCGACCTCTGGCGGTGGTGCGCCAGGAACCAGACCCGCCTGATCTACGCCTCGTCGGCCGCCACCTACGGCGACGGCACGCAGGGCTTCGACGGCAAGGACGACATCGACACCCTGATGGGTCTGCGCCCGTTGAACGCCTACGGCTGGTCCAAGGCGCTGTTCGACGTCTTCGCCGTGCGCGAGGCGGCCCGCGGCCATGCCCCGCCGCAGTGGGTGGGCCTGAAGTTCTTCAACGTCTACGGCCCCAACGAGGACCACAAGGGCGGCATGAAGTCGGTGGTCTGCCAGATCTGGCCGAAGATCCAGGCGGGGGAAGGCGTGCGCCTGTTCAAGTCGCACCATCCTGACTACGAGGACGGCGGCCAGCTGCGCGACTTCGTCTATGTGCGCGACGTGGCCGACGTCATCGCCTGGCTGGCCAAGAGCCCGCACGTCAACGGCGTCTACAATCTGGGTTCGGGCAAGGCCCGTTCGTTCAAGGACCTGGCCGAGGCGACGTTCAGCGCCATCGCCCGTGAGCCCGAGATCACCTATTTCGACATGCCCGAAGTGCTGCAGGGCAAGTACCAGTACTTCACGCAGGCCGACATGAGCCGTCTGCGCGCCGCCGGCTACAACGCGCCGATGACCTCGCTGGAGGACGGCGTGGCCGACTATGTGGCAGGCTTTCTGAACACGGACGATCCCTACCGCTGACGAGGCCCGCCATGTCCGCCGATCCCGCCGTCGTCGATACCGATTGCTGCGTCGTCGGCGGTGGTCCGGCGGGGATGATGGTCGGCCTGCTGCTGGCCCGGGCCGGAGTCCGCGTCGTCGTGCTGGAGAAGCACGGCGACTTCCTGCGCGATTTCAGGGGCGACACCGTCCATCCCTCGACCTTGCAGGCCATGGCCGATCTGGGCCTGCTCGACGACTTCCTGAAGCTGCCGCACACCGAGGTCAGGTCGCTTTCGGCGCAGATCGGCGACGAGACCATCCACCTAGCCGACTTTCACGGCCTGAAGACCGCCGCGCCGTTCGTCGCCCTGATGCCGCAGTGGGACTTCCTCGACTTCCTGGCGGACGCCGCGCGGCGCTATCCCACTTTCGACCTGCGGATGAACGCCCGCGCCGAAGGCGTGATCGAGCATGACGGCCGCGTGGCCGGTGTCCGCGCTGCGACCCCCGATGGTTCGCTGGAGGTCCGCGCGCGCCTTGTGATCGCCGCCGATGGTCGTCGCTCGCTGCAGCGCGACGCCGCGGCCCTGCCGGTGGAGGACCTGGGCGCGCCGATGGACGTCCTGTGGATGCGGCTCTCGCGCAAGCCGACCGACGATCCGGAGGCGCCGCTGGGTCGCGCCAGCGCCGGGCGGATGTTCGTGACCATCCCGCGCGAGGGCTATTATCAGTGCGGCTATGTCGCGTCGAAGGGAAGCTTCGACGCCATCAGGGCCGCGGGGATCGAAGCCTTTCGTCGGCAGGTCGCCCAGGCCGCGCCCGCCGTCGCCGACCGCGTCGACGAGTTGAAGAGCTTCGGCGACATCCATCTGCTGACCGTCGCCGTCGACCGCCTGACGCGGTGGTCGAAGCCCGGCCTGCTGTGCATCGGCGACGCCGCCCACGCCATGTCGCCGGTCGGCGGGGTGGGCGTCAATCTCGCCGTTCAGGACGCCGTCGCGGCCGCCAACATCCTGCACGACGCCTTCGGGCTCGAAGACGCCGCGCTCGACGAGCGGGCCCTGGCGGTGCAGCGCCGCCGCCTGCCGCCGACGAAGGCCATGCAGTCGTTGCAGCTGCTGATCCAGAACCGCCTGATCGGCGCGGCGCTCAGCGGTCGGCCGCTGAAGGCGCCGGCCGTGATGAAGCTCTTCGAGCGCTTTCCGCGCCTGCGCCGCATCCCCGCCAGAGTGCTCGGCCTCGGCTTCCGCCTGGAGCGCGTGACCTCGCCCGACGCCTTCTCCGGTTGACCAAGGGGCACGCTTGCGAACGCTTGCCGCGCGCGTAACCTGAACCTCGATAAGTCGCCGGCCGACATGTGCGGACCAGGCGTCGGTCAGGGAGTGGAACATGGTCGGCATCGCCGCCTGGGGCGCCTATGCGCCGCGTCTTCGCCTCAGCCGCAAGGCCGTCGTCGCCGCCAACGCCTGGGTCGCGCCGGGCCTGGCCGGCAAGGCCAAGGGCGAGCGCTCGATGGCCAACTGGGACGAGGACGCCCTGACCATGGCCGTCGAGGCGGCCCGCGACGCGCTGGGTCCTGAGGACGAGGGCAGGGCGGCCGTGAACGCCGCGATCTTCGCCTCGACGACGGCGCCCTTCGCCGACCGCCAGAACGCCGGCATCCTGGCCGCCGCCCTGACGCTGGCGCCATCGATCGCTTCGGCCGACGTCACAGGCTCGCAGCGCTGCGGCCTCACGGCCCTGGGCCAGGCGCTGGACGCCGCCGCCTCGGGCAAGCGCGTGCTGGTCGCCGCCGGCGAGCATCGCCGGGCCCGCGCGGCCTCGCCCCAGGAACTGGACTTCGGCGACGCCGCCGCCGCCTTCGTGGTCTCGCCCGACGGCTCAGCCGCCGAGTTCCTGGGCCGGGGCACGGTCACCGACGACTTCGTCGACCACTTCCGGGGCGCGGACGCGCAGTTCGACTACGCCTGGGAAGAGCGCTGGATCCGCGACGAGGGCATCGTCAAGCTGGTGCCGCCGGCCGTTCGCGCGGCGCTGGACGCAGCGGGGCTCGACGCGGCCCGGGTCGACCACTTCTGCTTCCCGTCGGTGTTCGCCGGCATGGGGGCGACTCTCGCCAAGGGGCTTGGCATCCGTCCCGAAGCGGTTCGCGACACGCTCGGCGCCCAGCTCGGCGAGGCCGGCGCCGCCCACGGTCCGCTGCTGCTGGCCCACGCGCTGGAGGAGGCGCTGCCGGGCCAGATCGTGCTGGTCGCCCAGTTCGGGCAGGGCGCCGAGGCCCTGGTGTTCCGCGTGGGCGATGGCGCCGTTCGCCCCGCGCGCGGCGTCGCCGGATCGCTCGCCGACCGCCAGGAAGAGACCAACTACCTGAAGTTCCTGGTCTTCAATGACCTGGTCGAATGGGACCGGGGCATGCGGGCCGAGAAGGACAACAAGACGGCCCTGACCACCCTCTATCGCAACCGTGACCAGATCCTGGGCCTGGTCGGCGGCCGCTGCCGCGAGACCGGCGTCGTGCAGTTCCCGCGCACCCGCATCTCCGTGGCTCCCAACAATCCGGCCGTCGACACCCAGGAGCCCTACCGCTTCGCCGAGCGCGCCGCCCACGTGCTGACCTATTCGGCCGACTACCTGACCTTTTCGATGAGCCCGCCCAACCACTACGGCATGATCGTCTTCGAGGGCGGCGGGCGGATCATGCTCGACATCACCGACGTGACGCCCGGCGAGGTCGAGACCGGCCTGCCGGTGAAGATGGTCTTCCGCATCAAGGACCGCGACGAGAAGCGGGGCTTCGTGCGCTACTTCTGGAAGGCCGCGCCCGATCGCGCGGCGCTGGCGGCCGTCAACGCCCAGGCGGCGGAGTAGGGCGGTGTCAGATCGCCCGCGCGATGTCGGTGGCGGCGAAGTCCTCGCCCTTGAACAGCAGCGGCAGACCCCGCGCCTTGGCCAGGGCGTAGGCGAAGCAGTCGCCGAAGTTCAGGCCATGGGCGCCGCGTCCGTAGTCGCGATAGGCATTTCGGGCCAGCGCGAGCAGCGGCTCGTCGAAGGCGACGACGGTCAGGTTCAGGTCGGCGACCAGGGCTTCGAAGTCCGCCGCCTTCTCCGCTCCGAAGCGACGATGGACGACGATATAGGCCTCGAGTCTCGTCGGGGCGGCGACCAGTGGCTTTTCCGCCCGGATGATTGCCTGGAGGAAGGCTTCTCCCTCGGGCTCCCTCTGGAAAATCGCGATCAGGGCCGAGGTGTCGACGACGATCACTTCGGCAGGCCGTCGGCGTCGTACAGCAGCTCTTCGTCAGAGCCTTCGCGCAGCACGGGCGTTTCGGCGACGCGATCCTGGATCGCGCGGATGCGGGCCAACCGCGCCTCCAGATCGTCGGCCCTGCCGGGCGTGCGATCCAGTCGCTCACGCAGGGCGACGACGACAGCCTCGGTCAGGGTTTCACCTGTCCGTTCAACCAGTTCGCGGGCCAATCGGTCGGCCTCGGCGTTGCGGATATAGAGGCTCATGGCTCCGTATATACACCCGATCAATACGCCCGAGAAGGCGAGCTGAAGGAGACCCCTCATGGCCAGCGGCATCCGCGACAAGGTCGCCATCCTCGGCATGGGCTGCAGCAAGTTCGGCGAGCGCTGGGACGCCGGTCCCGACGATCTGATGGTCGAGGCCTATGTCGAGGCGATGAGCGATGCGGGCATCGAAGCCAGCCAGCTCGACGCGGCCTGGTTCTCGACCCACATCGACGAGATCGGCACGGGCAAGGGCGGCACGCCGCTGTCGATCGCCCTGCGCCTGCCCAACATCGCCGTCACGCGGGTTGAGAACTTCTGCGCCTCGGGCTCGGAGGCCTTCCGTGGCGCGGTCTACGCCGTGGCCGCCGGCGCGGCCGATATCGCACTGGCGGTGGGCGTCGAGAAGCTGAAGGACACCGGCTATGGCGGCCTGCCGTTCGGCGCGCCTGGCACGCTGGCGCCGCAGGTCATGCCCAACGGCTCGGCTCCCGGCAATTTCGCCCAGCTGGCCAGCGCCTACCGCGCCAAGCACGGGGTCTCCAAGGAGGACCTCAAGCGCGCCATCGCCCACGTCTCGGTCAAGAGCCACGCCAACGGCGCCAAGAACCCCAAGGCCCACCTGCGCAAGCCCATCACCGAGGAACAGGCGCTCAGGGCTCCGATCATCGCCGAGCCGCTGGGCCTGTTCGACTGCTGCGGGGTGTCCGACGGCGCGGCCGCGGCCATCGTCACCACGCCCGAGATCGCCCGCGCGCTGGGCAAGCATGATCTCGTCACGGTCAAGGCGCTGCAGCTGTCGGTCTCCAACGGCTACGAGAGCCAGTACAACGGCTGGGACGGCAGCCACTTCCACACCGCCCGCATCGCCGCGGGCAAGGCCTACAAGGAGGCCGGCATCGAGCGCCCGCGCGAGCAGATTTCGATGATGGAGGTGCACGACTGCTTCTCGGTGACCGAGCTGGTCACCATGGAGGACCTGTTCATCTCGGCCGAGGGGCGGGGCTGGCGCGACGTGCTCGACGGCTTCTACGACGCCGACGGCGCCTTGCCGTGCCAGATCGACGGCGGCCTGAAGTGCTTCGGCCACCCGATCGGCGCCTCGGGGCTGCGCATGCTCTACGAGATGTACCTGCAACTGCAGGGCAGGGCCGGCGAGCGGCAGCTGCGCGATCCGGTGCTGGGCATGACCCACAATCTCGGAGGGGCCCCGGCCAGCAATGTCTGCTCGGTGGCCATCATCGGGCGGGAAGGGGCGTAGTGCGACGCCCCGACCTGGTGTAGTCGAGAGGCATGTCGGGACGCTTCAAGGGCTTCAAGCGCTGGATCTTCGCGGGATGCGTCCTCGTGCTGGGGATCGTCCTGACGGCGGCGTTCTACTGGCGCTACGACATCCTGCGTACGACGCTGGATCCGAAGGTTCCTTTCCAGACCTACGACCCGCCGCCGGCCCCCAACTATGCCGATCCGGCCGCCTGGGCGCTGCTGCCGCGCGGAGCCACGGGCATGGACCGGGCCGCCGACGTGTTCTTCGTCCACCCGACCACCTTCGACGGCGGCCGCGACTGGAACGCGCCCTACGACCAGCCCAAGGCCGGCCGCTATCTCAATCGTGTGGTTCTGCCCAACTACGCCGCGCCGTTCTCGCGGGTGGGGCGGATCTTCGCGCCGCACTACCGCCAGGCCAGCCTCTATACCTTCCTGACCCTGCGCGACGACGCCCGCGAGGCTCGCCGCTTCGCCTATGGCGACGTGCGCGAGGCCTTCCGCGCCTGGCGCGACCGCTACGACCAGGGCCGGCCGCTGGTGCTGGTCGGGGTGGAGCAGGGCGGCAGTCTGCTGGCCCGGCTGGTCGCCGAGGAGATCGCGCCCAACCCCGCGCTGAAGGACCGCCTGGCCGGCGTCTACCTGATCGAGACCGCCGTGCCCGCCGACGAGTATGGCCCGACCGCGTCCGTGCCCGCTTGCGTCCGCCGCGACGAGGCCGGCTGCATCGTGGCCTGGGCGTCGCTGACCGACGGCGACTTCCAGAAAGCCCAGGAGTGGCTGGGCCGCTCGCTGACCTGGATGGGCGGCGACCAGCTGGAGAACCTCAACGGCCGCAAGCCGCTGTGTGTCAATCCCGTGCTCGGCGCCCAGACCGACGAGCGCGCGCAGGCCCGCCTGAACCTCGGCGCGGTCAACGCCACGGGCCTGGAGTGGGGCGCGCGCCCGGCGTTCCTGAAGCGTCAGGTCTGGGCCCAGTGCGAGAACGGCCTGCTGCACACCGGCCGCCCCAAGTCGGCCTCCCTGCGCGACACCGGCTCCTGGACCGACCGGCGCAAGGTCGACGGCTACAACCTGTTCTGGGCGGATATCGAAGCCGACGCGGCGGCCCGGGTGGCGGCGCTGGGCAAGCGCTCGCCGCCGGTAATCCGGGGAGCGGGGGCTTAGGAGCGCCGTCCCAGATCCTCTCCCTGAAGGGGGAGGTCGCCCGAAGGGCCGGAGGGGGAAGTTCCTGATGAGATCAGCACATCCCCGACGCCAGCAATCACTTCCCCCTCAGTCGCTTCGCGACAGCTCCCCCTTCAGGGGGAGCATCTTGGGGCGGAGGGGGTCTCTCAACGCCGCCGCCGCGCACGATCCTTCCACCCAGTCTCCAGCAGAGCCGCCGTTCCTGCCCCTTACGTCAACCGCCCAGCTTGCTTTCCTGCAGCTTCACCACCAATGCGCGACTTGTCGCCGCTGGAAGGCGAGCGCGCTTGAACACGGTCGCAAAAGGTCCACATAAATAACGACCATCCGCCCAGTCCCGGGCGGACGGACTGTACGACTCAGGCGCATCGTCTGAAGTGACGGCAGTCCGCATGGCGAGGCGCGAGGTTCACGCGCCGGCCGGGAGTGAAAATATGTCTGAGATCCGTACGCTTCCTGTGTTGCCCCTGCGGGATATCGTTGTGTTCCCGCACATGGTGGTTCCGCTGTTCGTGGGCCGCGACAAGTCCGTTCGCGCCCTTGAGGAAGTGATGCGCGGCGACAAGCAGATCCTGCTCGTCACCCAGAAGAACAGCGCTGACGACGATCCGGCCCCGGCCGACATCTACGATGTCGGCGTGATGGCCACCGTGCTCCAGCTGCTGAAACTGCCCGACGGCACCGTCAAGGTGCTGGTCGAGGGCAAGGGCCGCGCCGCGGTCGTGCGCTTCACGGACCAGGAGGCCTATTACGAGGCCCAGGTCGGCGAGGTCAGCGAGGACCAGGGCGCCGGCCCCGAGGCCGAGGCGCTGTCGCGCGCGGTCGTCGAGCAGTTCGAGAACTACGTCAAACTCAACAAGAAGGTGCCGCCCGAGGCCCTGGCCGCGATCCCGCAGATCGCCGAGCCGGGCAAGCTGGCCGACAGCATCGCCGCCCACCTGTCGGTGAAGATCGGCGACAAGCAGCACCTGCTGGAAATCTTCGACGTCACCAAGCGCCTGGAGAAGGTCTTCGCCCTCATGGAGGGCGAAATCTCGGTGCTGCAGGTCGAGAAGAAGATCCGCTCGCGCGTGAAGCGCCAGATGGAGAAGACCCAGCGCGAGTACTATCTGAACGAGCAGATGAAGGCGATCCAGCGCGAGCTGGGCGACCCCGACGACTCGCGCGACGAACTGATCGAGCTCGAGAAGCGCATCAAGAAGACCAAGCTTTCGAAGGAAGCCCGGGCCAAGGCCGAGGGCGAACTGAAGAAGCTGCGCAACATGAGCCCGATGTCGGCCGAAAGCACGGTGGTCCGGAACTATCTGGACTGGCTGCTGTCGATCCCGTGGGGCAAGGCCAAGAGCAAGAAGATCGATCTGGCCGAGAGCGAGGACATCCTCGACGCCGACCACTACGGTCTGGACAAGGTCAAGGAGCGTATCCTGGAATACCTGGCCGTGCAGGCCCGGACCAATTCGCTGAAGGGGCCGATCCTCTGCCTCGTCGGCCCTCCGGGCGTCGGCAAGACCTCGCTGGGCAAGTCCATCGCCAAGGCGACGGGGCGCGAATTCGTGCGCATGAGCCTCGGCGGCGTGCGTGACGAGGCCGAGATCCGCGGTCACCGCCGCACCTACATCGGCTCGATGCCCGGCAAGGTCATCCAGTCGATGAAGAAGGCCAAGACCACCAACGCCTTCGTCCTGCTGGACGAGATCGACAAGATGGGCAGCGACTATCGCGGCGATCCCGCCTCGGCCCTGCTCGAAGTGCTCGATCCGTCGCAGAACTCGACCTTCGGCGACCACTATCTGGAGGTCGACTACGACCTGAGCCAGGTGATGTTCGTCACGACGGCCAACAGCCTGAACATGCCCCAGCCGCTGCTGGACCGCATGGAGATCATCCGCATCCCCGGCTACACCGAGGACGAGAAGCTGGAGATCGCCAAGCGCCACGTCCTGCCGAAGCTGGCCAAGGATCACGGCCTGAAGGACAGCGAGTTCATCGTGCCGGACGCGGCCATCCGCGACCTGATCCGCTACTACACCCGGGAAGCCGGCGTGCGGTCGCTGGAGCGGGAACTGGGCAACCTTGCCCGCAAGACGGTTCGTGACCTGGCCCGCGAGAAGCTGACCACCATCACGATCGACGATGCGCGCCTGGCCAAGTACGCCGGCGTCAAGAAGTACCGCTACGGCGAGACCGACGAAGTCGACCAGGTCGGCATCGTCACCGGTCTGGCCTGGACGGAGTTCGGCGGCGACATCCTGACCATCGAAGCCGTGAAGATGCCGGGCAAGGGCCGCATGACGGTCACCGGCAACCTCAAGGAAGTGATGAAGGAGTCGATCTCGGCGGCCAACAGCTACGTCCGCTCTCGGGCGACGTCGTTCGGCATCAAGCCGCCGATCTTTGAAAAGACCGACGTCCACGTGCACGTGCCGGACGGCGCCACGCCCAAGGACGGTCCGTCGGCCGGCATCGCCATGGCCCTGGCCATGGTCTCGGTGCTGACGGGGATCCCGATCCGCAAGGACATCGCCATGACCGGCGAGATCACCCTGCGCGGCCGGGTCACCGCCATTGGCGGCCTCAAGGAGAAGCTGCTGGCGGCCCTCCGCTCGGGCGTGAAGACCGTGCTGATCCCGCAGGAAAACGAGAAGGATCTCGTCGACGTGCCGGAAAGCGTGAAGTCGGGCCTGGAGATCATTCCGGTCTCCACGGTCGACGAAGTGCTCAAGCACGCGCTGGTCGGACCCCTGACGCCGGTCGAGTGGAGCGAATCGGAAGAGCCCCTTTCGAGCCCCGCCAAGGCCGACGACGCCGGGGACGACGCGGTTCTTACGCACTAACAGTAACTTATTGTTGATAAGTAGGGCGGCGCGGGATCTTTCCGCGCCGCCTTCGTTTGACGGGGCTTGCGAAGCCCGCATACTTCCACGCGAGCGAAGCGGCGTAAGCTGTTGCAGCGCCGCCGCTTATTGGCTGGGAGACAAAAATGACCACGAAAGCCGAACTCGTCACGGCGATCGCCGAAAAGGCGGGCATCAACAAGAACCAGGCGAAGGACGCCCTGGAAGCTTTCATCGACACCGTCACCACTTCGCTGAAGTCGGGCTCGGACGTGCGTCTGGTGGGCTTCGGCACCTTCAAGGCCGTGACCCGCGCCGCGGGCACCGCGCGCAACCCGCGCACCGGCGAGACCGTCGAGCGTCCGGCCTCGAAGACCGCCCGCTTCCAGGTCGGCGAAGGCCTGAAGACCACCCTGAACGGCTGATCCCGTTTTGGTCTCTTCAAGGGGCGGGACGTCGGATCGATGTCTCGCCCTTTTCTATGCGCGCTTCCCACGCCGTCCGACTACGGCTAGAAGGCGCGACCCTGCGAAGGGGCGGTTAGCTCAGCGGTAGAGCGTCTCGTTTACACCGAGAGGGTCGGGGGTTCGATCCCCTCACCGCCCACCAGGACCCGGAAGGCGACTGCTGACACCAGGCTGTCAGCGGACCTTCGGCAGTCTCCCCGGCGTTGGACGCCAAAAAGGGAGATCGTCATGTCCGTCAAGGGAAGCTGCCACTGCGGCGCCACCCAGTTCCAGGTCGAGACCGCGCCGACCGAGCTGACCAGCTGCAACTGCTCGTTCTGCGCCAAGCGCGGCGCTCTGGTCGCCTACTACACGCCCGAGACCTTCAAGCTGCTGACCGCGCGCGACCGGGTCTCGACCTATCAGTGGGGCGGCTACATGGGCTCGCACCATCACTGCGCCATCTGCGGCGGCGGCACCTATAGCGAGTTCCCGGACTTCAGCACCGGCGAGGCCGACTACGACAACCCGCGCGTCAGCATCAATGTGCGGCTGCTCGACGACTTCGACCTGTCGCCGCTGCCGGTGGTGCATCTCAATGGCCGGGATGATTGGTAGGGCGCTATGAAAATGTAGTGGCCTTCTTCATCGTCATCCCGGAAAGCGCGCAGCGCTTGTCCGGGACCCAGGGGCCGGCGCATTGGGGCGGCCCCTGGGTCCCGGCTCTCCGCTTCGCTGCGGCCGGGATGACGAGCTAAGGGGCTCCACCTTCTCTAGAGCAGCGCCTCCAGCGCTTGCGCCGCATTGCGGCTCTCGGCGTCGCGGGCGATCTTCGCGCCGAGCGCCTTGGCCGCATCGGCATAGGCCGGATCGTCGAGCAGACGGGTCAGCGCCTCGCCGATCTTCTCAGGCGAGGCGTCCGGCGACAGGGTGATCGCCGCGCCCCGGTGGGCCGCGCGCATGGCGTTGTCGTTCTGGTCGCGGCCCATCGGCAGGCACAGCAGCGGAACCCCGGCCATCAGCGGCCGCAGGGTCGAGCCGTGGCCGGCGTGGGTGACGAAGGCGGCGGCGTCCTTCAGGACCTCGCCATGCGGAGCGCTGCGGACGATCTTCACATGCGGCGGGGCCTCGAACTGCGCCGGGTCCAGCGTCGGGCCGGTGGTCACCAGCGCGCGGACGGGCAGGGCCGAGAGGGCGGCGATGACGTTGCGCAGCGTCGCTTCCTGCGCCTGGTAGAGGCTGGAGAACGACACCAGCACCAGCGGCGCGTCGCCCTCCGGCGGCGGCGCGGGCTCCACCCAGGCCGGGTCGGCCAGATACGGACCGACATGGGCGAACGGAGCGGGCAGGGGATCGGGCGCGAAGTCGAAGGCCGGGCTGGTCGCCAGCAGGATGGCGTCTGCGGCGTCGAACTGGGCGAAGAGGTCGTCCAGCGCCGGCAGGCCGTGCTCGGCGCGGGCGGCGTTCAGCGTCGGCAGGCCCCACTGGAAAAGGCCGCGGGCCATCTGGGCGACCATGGCGTGCATGGCCCGCTCCTGGTCGTCGGCCGCGGGCGCCATGCCGGCCCCGAACGGCGGCGCGCCGGGCAGGTTCGGCAGCGACCAGATGTTGGCCGACAGCAGGGCCAGTTTCGCTCCCCGCGCCTGGACGGCGACCATCACGCCCAGCAGCAGTTCCTGGGTCACCACGACATCGGCGGGGAAGGCGTCGAGCGCTTCAAGCGCATCACGGGCGTAGGCGCCGGCGGGGCCGGTCATCACCCGCTCGAGCAGGCGTTCGATCACGGCCATCGGATTGTCGGCCTCGAAGTCGCGCAGGCGATCGTCGTCGCGGGTCTTGCCGGTCTGGAACGGCGCGGTCGTCCAGGGACGGAACGGAACGCCCAGGGCCTGGGCGTCGGCGGCGTTGGCCGGATCGCTGATCGCCAGCACCTCGTGGCCGCGCGCGATCAGGTCGGCGGCGACCATCAGGAGCGGCTGCACGTGACCGCCGCCTTCCCAGGTCGTGAACAGAAAACGCGCCATCTTGGATACCCCCGTTTGGCTCCTCCTACGACGCGGGAGCCGTTCAATCCAGGCGAACCGAAATATGGTTTTTGCGCCGGTGCGCGACGCGACGTAGGGTGGCGTCACGCGGCTGGACAACGGTCCAGCTTCGGAGGAACCTCCCGCCGCTCGAGCACCTTATCGCTTGGCGGCCGCGCAAGACGGCTCCCTCTGCAGTAGCGAGGTACGGCGTGATCGATTTGCTGCCCTCTTCTCCGCCGAGCCCCGACGCCGGCGCGCCGCAGGACCAGATTCGATCAAAACCAGGCCGTCCGGCCCGTCTTGTCGATACGACGATGCTCTATGCGCCGCGCAGCGGCGGCGTACGCCGCTACCTCAACGCCAAACGCGCCTGGCTGGCCGAGAATCGCCCCGACGTGCGCCACACCCTGGTGGTGCCCGGGCCGCGCGATGCCCATGACGGCCACGGGAGGGTGTCGATCTACGCCGCGCCGCTGCCGTTCGGCGACGGCTATCGCTGGCCGATCGGCAAGACCAGCTGGATGGAGCGCCTGATCCGCCAGCGTCCCGACGTCATCGAGGCCGGCGATCCCTACACCCCTGGCCTGGCCGCGCTGAAGGCGGGCGACGCCCTGGGCGTGCCGGTCGTCGGCTTCTGCCACACCGATCTGGGGGCGCTGGCGGCGCTGCACATCGGCGAATGGGCGGAAAAGCCGGTCCAGAAGCGCTGGGCGGCGATCTATCGCCAGTTCGACCAGGCGGTGGCGCCCAGCCATTTCATCGCCGGTCGGCTTATAGAGGCGGGGGTTCGCGACGCCGTCGGGCTTCCCTTGGGCGTCGACGTCGACACCTTTCATCCCGCGCGCGGCGACCGCGCGGCGCTGCGGCGGCGCCTGGGCCTGACCGACCGCCACCGGATCCTCGTCTTCGCCGGCCGTCCGGCCCGGGAAAAGAAGCTCGACGTGCTGGTCGACGCCGTCGAGCGGCTGGGCGAGCCGTATGTGCTGCTGCTGATCGGGGCCGGCGCCGGCGCGCGGGCCAGCGATCGGGTGGTCTGCATGGACTATCAGCGCGATCCCGAAGCCCTGGCCGCGATCCTGGCGGGCTGCGACGCCTTCGTGCACGCCAACGACAACGAGCCGTTCGGCCTGATCGTGCTGGAAGCCATGGCCTGCGGCCTGCCGGTGGTCGGCGTGGCGGCCGGCGGCGTGGCCGAAAGCGTCGACGAGCAGGTCGGCGTGCTGGCGTCCGCATCCGAGGGCGGGGTCTTCGCCGAGGCGATCGAGGCTCTGTTCGCGCGCGACATCGCGGCCCTGGGCCGCGCCGCGCGGCTGCGGGCCGAAACCCGCCATGGCTGGACGCCGGTGTTCCAGCGCCTGACCGAAATCTATGCGCGCCTCAGCGGCGCACGGGCCTTTCTCGGCGAAGCGGCCGTGGCGGCCGCTTCGCACTAGAGAAAATAGAGAGATAGCCTCAGGCGGCCTGACGCAGGGTGTCGCGCAGGCCCGCCAGGATCTCGTAGCTGCGCAGGCGCGCGGCGTGGTCGTGGATCTGCGAGGCGGCCATCACCTCGTCGGCGCCGGTGGCCTCGATCACCGCCCGCAGCTTGGCGGCCACGGTCTGCCGCGAGCCGATCGCCGAATAGCGGAAGGTGCTGTTCACGCCCGCCAGCTCGGCGGGCGAGGCGAGGGCCGTGATGTCGTCGACCGGCGGCGGCAGCAGGCCGGGATTGCCGCGGCGCAGGGCCAGGAACTGCTGCTGGGTCGAGGTGTGCAGGCGCTGGGCCTCCTCGTCGGTGTCGGCGGCGCAGACCCCGATGCAGATCATGAAGTAGGGCTTGTCCAGCTGCGCCGACGGGCGGAAGCCGCGGCGATAGACCTCGACGGCCTGCATCAGCTGTTCCGGCGCGAAGTGGGCGGCGAAGGCGTAGGGCAGTCCGAGCGCCGCGGCCAGCTGCGCGCCGTAGGTGCTGGAGCCCAGCAGCCACAGCGGCACGTCCTGGCCCTCGCCGGGAATCGCACGGACGGCCTGGTCCGGTTCGGCCGGCTTGAACCAGTGCTGCAGCTCGACGACGTCCTCGGCGAAGCGGTCGACCGAGCCCGCATAGCGGCGCAGCGCGCGGATCGTGGCGTGGTCGGTGCCCGGCGCGCGGCCCAGGCCAAGGTCGATTCTGCCCGGATGCAGCGCCGCGAGCGTGCCGAAAGCCTCGGCGATCATCAGCGGCGCGTGGTTCGGCAGCATGATTCCGCCAGACCCGACCCGAATTTTCGAGGTTCCGGCGGCCACGTGACCAATAACCACGGTTGTGGCGGCGCTGGCGATGCCGGGCATGTTGTGGTGCTCGGCCAGCCAATATCTGTGGAAACCCAGCGACTCGGCATGCCGCGCGAGGTCCAAAGTATTGGCGAGTGCTTGACTGACCGTTGTTCCTTGAGGAACCGGCGACAGATCGAGGACGGAAAACGGAAGATCGGCGGACTGGGTCATGTCCGCTACATGGGATGCGACCGGTCGGTAACAACCGTCCGCCGACACAATTTGTCGCACTCGTCGCGACGATCGCGCGGACAAACGGCAGCGAGCGACGCCGAAGCAGGCAACTTGAAAAATGGGAGAGGGGAGAAGTGGCGCGAATGACGGGGCTCGAACCCGCGACCTCCGGCGTGACAGGCCGGCGCTCTAACCAACTGAGCTACATCCGCGTCGCGTAAAGGCCTAAACCCTTACGAAGCGCTCGCTTTTACCTCGGGTCGCTACCTTCGAGAAGAAGGTGGCGCGAATGACGGGGCTCGAACCCGCGACCTCCGGCGTGACAGGCCGGCGCTCTAACCAACTGAGCTACATCCGCATTTGGCTTCCGCCGAAGCGAAAGTGCGACCCGCCGTGCGGCGAGGGGCGTCTGATATGTCGGGCCGGGACTCGTGTCAACGGCCATGTCGCAGAACCTGTGGATGGCTTGCAGTTGCGATCGTTTCTCAATGTGGCCCGGGCGTTTGAAGCGGGGGAAACACTGGGCTACAACGCGGCCGATTCAAGCCAAGGGCTGTCATGAACGCCTTCCTTCTCCAGTACCTGCCGATCGTGATCTTCCTCGGGATCGCGGCTGTTATCGGCATCGTCTTCATGTTGGCTGCCGCCGTGCTCGCGCCCAAGGCGCCGGACCCGGAAAAGCTGTCCGCATATGAATGCGGCTTCAACGCCTTCGACGATGCGCGCATGAAGTTCGACGTCCGGTTCTATCTGGTGTCGATCCTCTTCATCATCTTCGACCTCGAAGTGGCGTTCCTGTTCCCGTGGGCCGTCACGCTGCTGAAGTTGCCGCACGACGTGGCTCAATTCGCCTTCTGGTCCATGCTGGCCTTCCTGGGCGTTCTGACCGTCGGCTTTATCTACGAATGGAAGAAGGGCGCCCTCGAATGGGAGTGATCGTTCCCGCCAACAGCTCGCCTGTCGCTCCGGCCGGCGCCGCTGGCCGCTCGACCGTGCAGGGCTATGACCCCAAGCTGCACGACGCCTTCTTCGACGGCGTCTCGCAGCAGCTGGCCGACAAGGGCTTCATCACGGCCGCCGCCGACGACCTCATCACCTGGGCCCGCACCGGCTCGCTGATGTGGATGACGTTCGGCCTGGCCTGCTGCGCCGTCGAGATGATGCACTCGGCCATGCCGCGCTACGACCTGGAGCGCTACGGCTTCGCGCCGCGCGCCAGTCCGCGTCAGTCGGACGTGATGATCGTCGCCGGCACGCTGACCAACAAGATGGCCCCGGCTCTGCGCAAGGTCTACGACCAGATGCCCGAGCCCCGCTACGTCATCTCGATGGGCAGCTGCGCCAACGGCGGCGGCTACTACTATTACAGCTACAGCGTCGTGCGCGGTTGCGACCGCGTCGTGCCGATCGACATCTACGTGCCGGGCTGCCCGCCCACGGCCGAAGCGCTCGTCTACGGCGTGCTGCAGCTCCAGAAGAAGATCCGTCGCACGGGGACCATCGAGCGATGAGCCAAGACCTCGAAGCCCTCGGCCAGGCGATCGTCGCCAACTCGGCCGGCGCGATCGCCTCGTACAACGTGGCGTTCGGCGAGCTGAACCTGCTGGGTTCGGCCAACCGCGTGGTCGAGCTGCTGACCTATCTGCGCGACCATCCCGACTATCGCTTCCACCAGCTGGTGGACCTGACGGCGGTCGACTACCCGGAGCGCGCCGCGCGCTTCGACGTGGTCTATCACCTGCTGTCGATGGTGAAGAACGTCCGCGTCCGCGTGAAGGTGCAGACCGACGAAGACACTCCGGTGCCGAGCGCCACGCCCGTGTTCCCGGTCGCCGACTGGTTCGAGCGCGAGGCGTTCGACATGTACGGCGTGTTCTTCGAAGGCCACCCGGACCTGCGCCGGATTCTGACGGACTACGGCTTCCACGGCCATCCGCTGCGGAAAGACTTCCCGATGACGGGCTATGTCGAGGTCCGCTACGACGACGAGCTCAAGCGCGTCGTCTACGAACCCGTGAAGATTACCGAGTACCGCGCATTCGACTTCCTCTCTCCTTGGGAGGGCGCCAAGTACGCCCTGCCGGGCGACGAGAAGGCGGAGAAGGCTTAAGTCATGACTGGCACGAACGCTCCCGCCGCGGCGACCGACTTCTTCCGCGACGAACCGACCGTTCCGGCGATCCCGGAAACCCCGGTCCGCAAGTTCAACATCAACTTCGGCCCCCAGCACCCGGCCGCGCACGGCGTGCTGCGTCTGGTGCTGGAGCTCGACGGTGAAATCGTCGAACGCGTCGATCCGCACATCGGCCTGCTGCACCGCGGCACCGAGAAGCTGATGGAAGCGCGCACCTATCTGCAGAACATCCCGTACTTCGACCGCCTCGACTACGTGGCGCCGATGAACCAGGAACACGCGTTCTGCATGGCGATCGAGAAGCTGCTGGGCGTGGAAGTGCCCAAGCGCGGCCAGATCGTCCGCGTGCTGTTCTGCGAGATCGGCCGCATCCTGAACCACCTGCTGAACGTGACGACCCAGGCCATGGACGTCGGCGCCCTGACGCCGCCGCTCTGGGGCTTCGAGGAGCGCGAGAAGCTGATGGTGTTCTACGAGCGCGCCTGCGGCGCTCGCCTGCACGCCAACTACTTCCGTCCGGGCGGCGTCCACCAGGACCTGACCCCGAGCCTGATCGACGACATCGAGACCTGGGCGAAGGCTTTCCCCAAGATCTGCGACGACATCGAAGGCCTGATCACCGACAACCGCATCTTCAAGCAGCGCAACGTCGACATCGGCGTGGTGACCAAGGAAGACGCCTGGGCCTGGGGCTTCTCGGGCGTGATGGTGCGTGGTTCGGGCATCGCCTGGGACCTGCGCCGCAACCAGCCGTACGAGAACTACAACGAGTTCGAGTTCGACATCCCGCTGGGCAAGAACGGCGACTGCTACGACCGTTATCTCTGCCGCATGCAGGAAATGCGCGAGAGCACCAAGATCATCCTGCAGGCCGTGGCCATGCTGCGCGCCACGCCGGGCCCGGTGCTGAGCGAGGACAACAAGGTGGCTCCGCCCCGTCGCGCCGAGATGAAGCGCTCGATGGAAGCCCTGATCCACCACTTCAAGCTCTACACCGAGGGCTTCAAGACGCCGGAAGGCGAGGTCTACGCGGCCGTCGAAGCCCCCAAGGGCGAGTTCGGCGTCTACGTCGTCAGCAACGGCACCAACAAGCCGTACCGCTGCAAGATCAAGGCTCCGGGCTTCTCGCACCTGGCGGCCATGGACTGGATGAACCGCGGCCACCAGCTGGCCGACGTTTCGGCCATCCTGGGCTCGCTCGACATCGTGTTCGGCGAGGTCGACCGATGAGCCTAGAGACCATCGCCCAGGCTCAGCTCGACGCCTACAACGCCCAGGACCTGGACGCTCACTGCGTCCACTTCTCGGACGACGTGGTCGTGGCCGGCCTGAACGGCGAAGTGGCGCGCACGGGCATCGAGGCCTACCGCGCCTTCTACGCCAAGACCTTCGCGGAGTTCCCCAAGAACCACGCGAAGCTGCTGAACCGCATCGTGGTCGGCTCGAACGTGATCGATCACGAGCACGTCGACCGCGGCAACGGCGACGCGCCTTTCCAGGTCGCCGCCATCTACACCTTCAAGGGCGACAAGATCGTCCGCGTGGATTTCGCACGATGAGCGTCCGTCGTCTCGCCAAGGAACAGCCCGAGAGCTTCGCTTTTTCGAAGGAAAGCCAGGCCAAGGCCGACTGGTGGAAAGCCAAGTACCCCGCCGCCCGCAAGCAGTCGGCGGTGATCCCGATGCTGTGGCTGGCCCAGAAACAAGAAGGCTGGGTGCAGGAGCCCGCGATCCAGGAGATCGCGCGCCAGCTCGAGATGCCGGTCATCCGCGTTCTGGAAGTGGCCACCTTCTACGTGATGTTCCAGCTGGCCCCGGTTGGTAAGACCGCCTTCGTCCAGCTGTGCGGCACCACGCCGTGCCAGCTGCGCGGCGCGCTCGACCTTAAGTCGGTGCTGGAGAAGAAGATCGGCCCGGCCCACTCGGTCTCGGCCGACGGCAAGTTCAGCTGGGAAGAGGTCGAGTGCCTCGGCGCCTGCTGCAACGCCCCGATGGCCGCCATCAACGACTACTACTACGAAGACCTGACGCCGGAGAGCCTGGCCCAGATCCTCGACGACTTCGCCGCGGGCAAGGCCCCGCAGCCGGGCAGCTACGAGGGCCGCAAGTCCTCGGAGCCGAAGGACAAGATCCAGACCCTGACCGACCCGAAGCTGTACGACGGCTCGGCGGCCAAGAAGATCAAGATCCCGAACCTGCCCGAGAAGCCGAAGAAGACCAAGGCGGAGCCCGCCGCCTGATGACCGACGTGGCCGTCCAACAGAAGAAGCGCTTCACGACGATGATCGCCATCGACGTCGTGTGCTTCCTGCTGGCCGGCGCGGCGATCGTCGGGCACGTGGCTTTCCACGTGTCGTGGCTGCTGCCGGTGTTCGTCCTGGCCATCGTCGCCGGGCTGGGCGCCCAGATCTGGTTCGTGCTCGGCTGGCTGAAGGCCACCAAGCCGCAGGACCCGCAAGCGGGGAGGGCGCCATGAGCGACGACCTCGCCGACAAGCGGCGGGCCTATGTGGCCACGATCCGGGGGCTCTACCGCAAGGAGCGGGCCTTCGGTTTCGTGGCCAGTCTGGCCGGGGTGCTGCTGCTGATCTGGGGCCGGGAGGTCCCCGGCGCGCCAGCCTGGGCTACGCCCACAGGTCTTTTGGTGATCGGCGCCGGTTGGCTGCTTTTCGCCTATGTCATCGTCCGGCGGACGCGCTATGTCCGCACCCATCCATTCGATCCGCAAAGCTAGAGTCATGGTCGGTATCCTCGAAGACAAGGATCGCATCTTCACCAACCTTTACGGGCTCCAGGACTGGGGTCTGGAAGGTGCGAAGGCGCGCGGTTGCTGGAACGGCACCAAGGATATTCTGGACGCCGGGCGCGACTGGATCATCGAGAACATGAAGAACTCCGGTCTGCGAGGCCGTGGGGGCGCTGGTTTCTCGACCGGTCTGAAGTGGTCCTTCATGCCCAAGGAAGTGAAGGAAGGTCGTCCGCACTATCTCGTCGTCAACGCCGACGAGTCCGAGCCGGGCACCTGCAAGGACCGGGAGATCATGCGGCATGACCCGCACCTCCTGATCGAGGGCTGCCTGATCGCCTCGCGCGCCATGCTGGCCCACGCCTGCTACATCTACATCCGCGGCGAGTACGTCTTCGAGCGCGAGCGCCTGGAAGCGGCGATCAAGCAGGCCTACGAGGCCAAGCTGGTCGGCAAGGACAACATCCACGGCTGGGACTTCGACATCTACGTCCACCACGGCGCCGGCGCCTACATCTGCGGCGAAGAGACGGCCCTGCTTGAAAGCCTGGAAGGCAAGAAGGGCCAGCCGCGCCTGAAGCCGCCGTTCCCGGCGGGCGCCGGCCTCTACGGCATGCCGACCACGGTCAACAACGTCGAGAGCATCGCGGTGGCCGGCACGATCCTGCGCCGCGGCGCCTCGTGGTTCGCGGGCTTTGGCCGCCAGAACAACGCCGGTACCAAGCTGTTCTGCGTCTCGGGCCACGTGAACCTGCCCTGCAACGTCGAAGAAGCCATGAGCATCCCCTTCCGTCAGCTGATGGAAGACCACTGCGGCGGCATCCGCGGCGGCTGGGGCAACCTCAAGGCCGTCATCCCGGGCGGCTCGTCGGTTCCGATGATCCCGGCCGAGCAGTGCGAAGACCTGCCGATGGACTTCGACGCCCTGCGTAACCTGAAGTCGGGCCTGGGCACCGCCGCCGTCATCGTCATGGACAAGTCCACCGACCTGGTCCGCGCCATCGCCCGCCTGTCGTACTTCTACAAGCACGAGAGCTGCGGCCAGTGCACGCCGTGCCGCGAAGGCACCGGCTGGATGTGGCGCGTCATGGAGCGCATGGCCACCGGCGAAGCCGATCCGAAGGAAATCGACACCCTTCTGGACGTCACGACCCAGGTCGAGGGTCACACCATCTGCGCCCTGGGCGACGCGGCCGCCTGGCCGATCCAGGGCCTGTTCCGTCACTTCCGCCACGAGGTGGAGGAGCGGATCGCATCCTATCGTAGCGGTCGCCTGCACGTGCAGGGCGCCAAGCTGATCGCGGCGGAGTAACAAGCATGGCTATCGCCAAGGTCAACGGCGTCGAGGTCGAGTTCGAACCCGGCATGACGGTTCTGCAGGTCGCGGAACTGGCTGGGGAAGAGATCCCGCGCTTCTGCTATCACGAACGTCTGAGCATCGCCGGCAACTGCCGCATGTGCCTGGTCGAGGTTAAGCCCGGCCCGCCGAAGCCGCAGGCTTCGTGCGCCCTGCCGGCCGCCGAGGGCCAGGAGATCTTCACCAAGACTCCGATGGTCAAGAAGGCCCGCGAAGGGGTGATGGAGTTCCTGCTCATCAACCACCCGCTGGACTGCCCGATCTGCGACCAGGGCGGCGAGTGCGACCTGCAGGACCAGGCGGTCGGCTACGGCCGTGACGACAGCCGCTACGACGAGAACAAGCGCGCGGTCGAAGAGAAGGCCATGGGCCCGCTCATCAAGACCGTGATGACGCGCTGCATCCAGTGCACCCGCTGCGTCCGCTTCATCACCGAAGTCGCCGGCTCGCCGGAGATCGGCCTGATCTCGCGCGGTGAAGACGTCGAGATCACGACCTACCTGGGCGCCGCGGTGACCTCGGAACTGTCGGCCAACGTCATCGACCTGTGCCCGGTCGGCGCCCTGACCTCCAAGCCCTACGCCTTCGAAGCCCGTCCGTGGGAACTGAAGAAGACGGAAAGCATCGACGTCATGGACGCGCTCGGCTCGTCGATCCGCGTCGACGGCCGCGCCAACGCCGTGCTCCGCGTGCTGCCGCGCATCAACGAGGAGGTCAACGAAGAGTGGATCTCCGACAAGACGCGCTACGCCGTCGACGGCCTGCAGCGCCAGCGCCTCGACCGTCCGTACGTTCGTGTCGACGGCAAGCTGAAGCCGGCCACCTGGAATGAGGCTTTCGCCGCCGTTGCCGCCAAGATCAAGGCGACCGCCCCCGAGCGCATCGGCGTCATCGCCGGCGACCTGCAGGACGCCGAAAGCCTGAAGGCGACCAAGGACCTCTTCACCGCTCTCGGCGTGAAGAACCTCGACGCCCGCCAGGACGGCGCCGCCCTGGGCCAGGGCCCGCGCGAGAGCTGGCTGTTCAACTCGACCATCGCCGGCATCGAAGACGCCGACGTCGTCCTGTTCGTCGGCAGCAACCCGCGCCTCGAGGCTCCGGTCCTCAACGCCCGCTTCCGCAAGCAGTGGCTGGCCGGCAAGACCCGCTTCGGCGTCATCGGCGAGCAGGTCGACCTGACCTTCGGCTACGACTACCTCGGCGCCGGCGCCAAGACGCTGTCGAGCCTGGCCAAGGCCAAGAACGACTTCGTCGCCGCCCTGAAGGCCGCCGAGCGTCCCGCGATCATCATCGGCCAGGGCGCGCTCGCCCGCGCCGACGGCGCGGCGATCCTCAAGGCCGCCGCGGGCCTCGCCAAGACCTTCAACGTGGTCCGCGAAGGCTGGAACGGCTGGAACGTGCTGCACACCGCCGCCGCCCGCGTGGCCGGCCTCGACCTGGGCTTCGTCCCGGCGCAGGGCGGTCTGTCGACCGGCGACATGCTGAAGCCGGGCGCGCTGGACGTGCTGTTCCTGTTGGGCGCCGACGAGTGCGAAAGCGCCGCCAGCGACGCCTTCAAGATCTACCTCGGCACCCACGGCGACGCCGGCGCCCACAAGGCAGACGTCATCCTGCCGGGCGCCGCCTACACCGAAAAGAACGGCCTGTACGTGAACACCGAAGGCCGGGTGCAGATGGGCAAGCGGGCCGTGTTCCCGAAGGGCGAGGCCAAGGAAGACTGGTCGATCCTGCGGGCGCTGTCGGAAACCCTGGGCCACAAGCTGCCGTACGACAGCCTGGACCAACTGCGCGCCAAGCTGTTCGCCGATCACCCGACCTTCGGCCAGATCGACTTCGCTCCGGGCTCGGTTCCCACCGTGTTCGACCTCGCCGCCGTCGGCGGTGAAGGGGAGGCGACCGACGCTCCGTTCGAGAGCCCGGTGAAGGCCTTCCACCTGACCAATCCCATCGCGCGCGCCAGCGTGACCATGGCCGAGTGCGCGGCCAACGTCTCGGCCGCCTCCAAGATCGCCGCGGAGTAAGCCGTGAACGAGATCAATCCGCTTCTCTGGTTCGGCCTCACGCTCGGCGGCATCCTGCTGGTCGTGATCTGGGTTCTGCTGAGCCTTGCCTTCCTGCTGCTGGCCGACCGCAAGATCTGGGCCGGCGTCCAGATGCGCAAGGGCCCGAACGTCGTCGGTCCCTTCGGCCTGCTGCAGTCCTTCGCCGACTTCGGCAAGTTCGTGCTGAAGGAAATCGTCATCCCGGCCGGCGCCGACAAGGCCATCTTCCTGCTGGCCCCGCTGATCAGCCTGATCCTGGGCTTCATCGGCTGGGCCGTGGTGCCGTTCGCGCCGGGCTGGGTCGTCTCCAACCTGAACGTCGGCATCCTTTACCTGCTGGCGATGAGCTCGCTGGGCGTCTACGGCATCATCATGGGCGGCTGGGCTTCGAACTCGAAGTACCCGTTCCTGGGCGCGCTGCGTTCGGCGGCCCAGATGGTGTCGTACGAAGTGTCGATCGGCCTGATCATCATCACGGTGATCCTGCTGGCCGGCTCGATGAACCTGTCGACGATCGTCGAAGCCCAGTCGGGCTGGATCTGGAACTGGAACGTCTTCGGCGGCGGCCTCAAGAACATTGTCCTGCTGCCGGTCATGGTGATCGCCATGGGCATGTTCTACATCTCGGCCCTGGCCGAGACGAACCGCCCGCCGTTCGACCTTCCGGAAGCCGAATCCGAACTCGTGGCCGGCTACCAGGTCGAGTATTCCTCGACCCCGTACCTGCTGTTCATGGTCGCCGAGTATTCGAACATCGTTCTGATGTGCGCCATGATCAACGTGCTGTTCTTCGGCGGCTGGAACCCCGGCTTCCCGACGGACTTCATGGCCACCTGGCCGACGTTCGCGGCCAACCTGCTGCTGGCCTTGGTGTTCTACGCCAAGATCTGCTTCTGGTTCTTCATGTTCGCCATGGCCAAGGCCATCGTGCCCCGCTACCGCTACGACCAACTGATGCGCCTGGGCTGGAAGGTCTTCCTGCCGATGTCGCTGGTGCTGGTCGTGCTGGTCGCCGGCTGGCGCGTCTTCTCGCCGGTGGCGGGATGAGGCGTCCGCTCGCCCTGGCCCTGACGGGGCTGGTCCTGACGACGGCGGGCGCCTGCGCGTCCGTCGCCGAGGACCGCTCCTATTCGCTGGGGCGAGGGATCGTGAACTACGACGAGCTGCGTCGGGCCGGCGACAAGTGCCAGGCCGAAGGCGGTGCGTTGCAAGCCAAGATGGACGGGGGAGATCCCGCCCAGCTTTCGAACTACACCTGCGTCATTCCGAAGGTTAAGCGGCCATGATGAGTCGTATCACCCAAGCCGTCAAAGGCGTCGCCCTGCTGGACTTCGCGGGCGCCTTCGGCCTGGCCATGAAGTATCTGGTCGCGCCGAAGAAGACCGTGATCTATCCGAACGAGCGCGGCCCGCAGTCGCCGCGCTTCCGGGGCGAGCACGCCCTGCGCCGCTATCCCAACGGGGAAGAGCGCTGCATCGCGTGCAAGCTGTGCGAGGCCATCTGCCCGGCCCAGGCCATCACCATCGAGGCCGAACCGCGCGAGGACGGCAGCCGCCGCACGACCCGGTACGACATCGACATGGTCAAGTGCATCTACTGCGGCCTGTGCCAGGAGGCCTGCCCGGTGGACGCCATCGTCGAAGGCCCGAACATCGAGTTCGCGGTCGAGACGCGCGAAGAGCTCTACTACGACAAGGAAAAGCTGCTCGACAACGGTGACCGTTGGGAACGGCTGATCGCGAAGAATCTGGAGTTGGACGCTCCGTACCGCTAAACGGTCGGCGCGAATCCGAGTTGGCGGCGTGCGCTTCGCACGTCGCTGTTATTTGAACTTATCAGGGGAGCACCTGGGCCAATGGCCTTGCAGGCGATAGCTTTCTACTTGCTGGCGTTCGTGACCATTGCGGCGGGTCTTCTCGTCGTCTCGGCCAAGAACCCCGTGCACTCGGTGCTCTTCCTGATCACCGCCTTCTTCTCGGCCGCGGGCCTCTTCGTCCTCCTGGGCGCGGAGTTCCTCGCGATGCTGCTGATCGTCGTCTATGTGGGCGCGGTCGCGGTGCTGTTCCTCTTCGTCGTCATGATGCTCGACATCGACTTCGAAGCGCTTCGGGACGGCTTCGCCCAGTACCTGCCGATCGGCGGTCTGGTCGGCGGCATCCTGACGATCGAGATGATCATGGTCGCCGTCAGCGTGGCCACCAACGGCGCGGCCGCCAAGAACGCCGCTCCGCTGGCGTCGCCGGGCGGTGTCAGCAACACCGAGGCCATCGGCCGGGTGCTCTACACCGACTACATCTTCTTCTTCCAGGCTGCGGGCCTGGTGCTGCTGGTCGCGATGATCGGCGCCATCGTCCTGACCCTGCGTCACAAGCCTGGCGTCAAGCGCCAGGACATCGGCAAGCAGGTCGCCCGTACGCCCAAGACCGGAATGGAACTCGTGCAGATCAAGCCGGGCGAGGGGATCAGCGAATGATCGGCCTTCCGCATTACCTCATCGTCGCCGCCATCCTCTTCACGATCGGCGTCTTCGGGATCTTCGTGAACCGCAAGAACATCATCGTCATCCTGATGTCGATCGAGCTGATCCTGCTGGCGGTCAACATCAACCTGGTCGCCTTCTCGGCCTACCTGCACAACGTGGTGGGCCAGATCTTCGCGATGTTCGTGCTGACCGTGGCGGCCGCCGAGGCCGCCGTGGGCCTGGCCATCCTGGTGACCTTCTTCCGGAACCGCGGCGACATCGCGGTCGACGACGCCAGCATGATGAAGGGCTGACCCAGTGCAATCGCTCGTCACCATTCTCGTCTTCGCCCCGCTGGTGGGCGCGATCATCGCCGGCCTGTTCGGCCGGCGGATCGGCAACGTCGCTTCGCAAGCCGTCACCACGGGCCTTCTGATCCTGGCCTGCGCGCTGTCGTGGGTCACCTTCAGCCAATGGACCTGGGGTCACATGGAGGCCTTCACGGTCTCGCTGCTGCCCTTCATCCACGTGGGCGACTTCATCGCCAACTGGTCGATCCGCATCGACGCCCTGTCGGCGACCATGCTGATCGTGGTCACGACCGTCTCGGCGCTCGTGCACATCTATTCCTGGGGCTACATGGCCGAGGACGACAGCAAGCCGCGCTTCTTCGCGTACCTGTCGCTCTTCACCTTCGCCATGCTGTCGCTGGTCACCGCCGCCGACTTCATGCAGCTGTTCTTCGGCTGGGAAGGCGTGGGCCTGGCCTCGTACCTGCTGATCGGCTTCTGGTTCAAGAAGCCCTCGGCCAGCGCGGCCGCCATCAAGGCCTTCGTCGTCAACCGCGTCGGCGACTTCGGCTTCGCGCTCGGCATCATGACCGTCTACTGGGCGTTCGGCACGATCAACTTCGCCGAGCTGTTCCCGATGATCCAGGCGGGCGCCGCCCGCAGCTGGCAGTTCGCCGGCCATAGCTGGCCGCTGGTCGACATCGCCTGCTTCCTGCTGTTCATCGGCGCGATGGGCAAGTCGGCCCAGTTCTTCCTGCACACCTGGCTTCCGGACGCCATGGAAGGCCCGACCCCGGTATCGGCGCTGATCCACGCGGCCACCATGGTGACCGCCGGCGTCTACATGCTGTGCCTGCTGTCGCCGATGTTCGAGTACGCCCCCGTGGCCAAGAACATCGTCACGGTCATCGGCGCGGTGACGGCCCTGTTCGCCGCCACGGTCGGCCTGACCCAGAACGACATCAAGCGCGTGATCGCCTACTCGACCTGTTCGCAGCTGGGCTACATGTTCTTCGCCGCCGGCGTGGGCGCCTACCAGGCGGCCATGTTCCACCTGTTCACGCACGCCTTCTTCAAGGCGCTGCTGTTCCTGGGCGCCGGTTCGGTGATCCACGGCATGCACCACGAGCAGGACATGCGCCGCTACGGCGCCCTGGCCAAGATGCTGCCGGTGACCTTCATCGCCATGACGATCGGCACGATCGCCATCACGGGCCTCGGCTTCCCGCCGCTGCACCTGGGCTTCGCCGGCTTCTACTCGAAGGACACCATCATCGAAGCCGCGTTCGCCGCGGGCGGCCACAACCAGATCGCCATGTTCGCGTGGGTGATCGGCGTCCTCGTCGCCGGCCTGACCTCGTTCTACTCGTGGCGCCTGGCGTTCTTCACCTTCAACGGCAAGGCCCGTTGGGGTCATGACGACCACGCTCACGATGCGCACGCCGCTCACGGCCACGACGATCACGCGCACGCCGCCCATGGTCATGACCATGCCCATGGGGACCACGCCCACGGCGCGCACGACGATCACGGCCATGACGACCATGGCCATGGCCACGATCACAAGCCGCATGAAAGCCCGTGGGTGATGCTGCTGCCGCTGGTCGTGCTGTCGATCGGCGCGGTCGCCGCCGGCTTCGTCTTCACCGGCTACTTCGTGGGTCACCACGAGGCCGAGTTCTGGCGCGGCGCGATCTACAACGCCCCGACCAACCACGTGCTGCACGACGCGCACAACGTGGCCGACTGGGTGAAGTGGAGCCCGCTGGTCGCCTCGCTGCTCGGCCTGGCCATCGCCGTCTACGTCTACCTGATCAAGGGCAACGAGCGGCTTGGCCTCAAGCTCGCCGAGCGCAAGGGTCCGCTGTACGTGTTCTTCTACAACAAGTGGTTCTTCGACGAGCTCTACGACGCCACCTTCGTGCGCGCCGCCAAGTTCCTCGGCGACCTGTTCTGGAAGGGCGGGGACCAGAAGATCATCGATCGCCTGGGTCCCGACGGCGTCAGCGCCGTCTCCTACGCCGTCGGCCGCAAGACGGGCAAAGCCCAGACCGGCTACGTCTACCACTACGCTTTCGTCATGCTGCTCGGCGTCGCCGGCCTGCTGACGTTCGCCCTTTACGCATTCCGTTGAGGACGGATCGATGACCGGCCTGCTCAGCCTTACGACCTTTGCTCCGCTCGTCGGCGTGGCCCTGATCCTGGCGGCTCGCGCCGCCAAGGGCCCGGGCGCCGCCACCGACACCCTGTCCAAGTGGATCGCCCTGGCGACCACCCTGGTCACCTTCGCCCTGTCGCTGGTTCTGACCTTCCAGTTCGACGCCAAGAACCCCGGCTTCCAGTTCGTGGAAGACGTGGCCTGGTTCGCCGGCCTGCACTACCGCATGGGCATCGACGGCATCTCGGTGCTGCTGGTCCTGCTGACCACCTTCCTGCTGCCGATCTGTATCGTGGCCAGCTGGAAGTCGGTCGAGAAGCGCGTCGTCGAGTACCTGATCGCCTTCCTGGTCCTCGAGACCCTGGTGGTCGGCGTGTTCTGCGCGCTGGACCTGGTGCTGTTCTACCTCTTCTTCGAAGGGGGCCTGGTGCCGATGTTCCTGATCATCGGCATCTGGGGCGGCAAGCGCCGTATCTACGCGGCCTACAAGTTCTTCCTCTACACGCTGCTCGGCTCGGTGCTGATGCTGGCGGCCATCCTGGCCATGATCTCGATCGCCGGCACCTCGTCGATCCCCGAGCTCATGACCTACAAGTTCGCGCCGTGGCTCCAGACCTGGCTGTGGCTGGCCTTCTTCGCCTCGTTCGCGGTGAAGATGCCGATGTGGCCGGTGCACACCTGGCTGCCTGACGCCCACGTGGAAGCCCCGACGGCGGGTTCGGTCATCCTGGCCGGCATCCTGCTGAAGATGGGCGGCTACGGCTTCATGCGCTTCAGCATCCCGATGTTCCCGAACGCCTCGGAGATGTTCCAGCCGCTGGTGTTCGCGATGTCGGGCATCGCCATCGTCTACACCTCGCTGGTCGCCTTCCGTCAGACCGACATCAAGAAGCTGATCGCCTACTCGTCGGTGGCCCACATGGGCTTCGTGACCATGGGCATCTTCTCGGGCAACACGGCCGGCGAGCAGGGCGCCCTGTTCCAGATGATCAGCCACGGGGTGATCTCGGGCGCGCTCTTCCTCTGCGTCGGCGTGGTCTACGACCGCATGCACACCCGCGAGATCGCCTTCTACGGCGGCCTCACCAACCGCATGCCGCACTACGCCTTCGTGTTCCTGCTGTTCACGATGGGCAATGTCGGCCTGCCGGGCACCTCGGGCTTCGTCGGTGAAATCCTGACGATGACCGGCGTCTACCAGGCCTCGACCTGGACGGCGATCGTGTCGGCCACCGGCGTGATCCTGTCGGCGATGTACGCCCTGACGCTGTACCGCCGCGTCATGTACGGCGAGATCGTCAACCCGGAACTTAAGACGATCACCGACCTGGATGCTCGCGAGATCCTGCTCTTCGTACCGCTGATCATCATGACCCTGGTGCTCGGCATCTATCCTAATCTTGTGTTCAACCTGACCGCGTCGTCCGTCGACGGGCTCGTCGGCGCCTGGCGCGCCGCCGTGGGCGGGTGAGGGATCCCATGACGTTCTCCGCCAACATCTCCCTCGTCCTGCCCGAGCTGATCCTCGGGGTCTCGGCCCTGCTGCTGCTGGTCTGGGGCGCCTTCTCCAAGAAGACCACGCCAGTCTTCACGGGCGCTTCGGTCCTGGCTCTCGTCGTCGCCGCCGCCTTCGCGGCGCACGGCCCGCACGGCCACGCCTTCAACGGCGTCTACTCGGCCGACGCCGCGGCCAGCTACGCCAAGGTCGCGATCTTCCTGTTCAGCGCCCTGGCCATCGTGCTCGGCGACCGCTGGCTCGCCGCCCGCGGCGACCAGAAGTTCGAGTTCCCGGTCCTGGTGATCCTGTCGGCCGTCGGCATGGGCGTCACCGCCTCGGCCGGCGACCTGATCAGCCTCTATATCGGCGTCGAGCTGCAATCGCTGGCCCTGTACGTCCTGGCGGCCTTCCGCCGCGACGACGCCAAGGCCTCGGAAGCCGGCCTGAAGTACTTCGTGCTGGGCGCTCTGTCGTCGGGCATCCTGCTGTACGGCGCCTCGCTGATCTACGGCTTCGCCGGTTCGACCCGCTTCGCCGACATCGCCGTCGCCTCGCACGGCGCCCACGGCCTTGGCCTGCTGTTCGGCCTGATCTTCGTGATCTGCGGTCTGGCGTTCAAGGTTTCGGCCGCCCCGTTCCACATGTGGACCCCGGACGTCTACGAAGGCGCCCCGACCCCGGTCGTCGGCTTCTTCGCCGCTGCGCCGAAGCTGGCCGCCATGATGATGTTCGCCCGCGTGCTGGGCGACGCCTTCCCGGACGCCGTGTCGCAATGGCGCCAGGTGCTGATCATTGCGGCTCTGCTGTCGGTGTTCGTCGGCGCGTTCGCGGGCCTAGCCCAGACCAACCTCAAGCGCCTGTGGGCCTATTCCTCGATCGCCAACGTCGGTTACGCCCTGCTGGGCGTCGCCACCGGCGGCGAGGTCGGCATCCACTCGATGCTGGTGTTCATGGTGCTCTACATGGTGGACGTCACCGGCTTCTTCGCCTGCCTGCAGGCGCTGAACCGCGACGGCAAGCCGATGGAGACCATCGAGGACATGGCCGGCCTGGTGAAGGAACGTCCGGGCGTGGCCCTGGCCCTGACCGCGTTCTCGCTGTCGGCGCTGGGCCTGCCGCCGTTCTCGGGCTTCTGGGCCAAGTTCTACGTCTTCAAGGCCGCCATGGGTTCGGGCGACGTGCCGCTGCAGTGGGCCGCCGTCCTGGGCTTGGTCGGCAGCGTCGTAGCCGCCTTCTATTACCTGCGCCTGATCAAGGCGATGTGGTTCGACGCGCCGGCCGGCGCGGTGGACAAGCCGCAACCGACCGCTCGCGCGATCGGCTTCGTCGCGGCGCTGTTCTCGTTCCCGGTCGTTCTGGTCGCGCTGATCTGGCTCGACCCCGCCGCAAAGCTCGCGGCGGCCGCTTTCGGCCACCTCTGACGTGACGGGAGGCCCCCCGTTCGACGACGGGGCGGGCAAGGGGCCGCCCGTCGTCGTTCTCGACGAGATCGACTCGACCAACGCCGAGGTCCGCCGCCGCGCAGAAGCGGGGCGGACCGAGCCCGTCTGGATCGTCGGCCTGCGGCAGACCGCGGGCCGGGGGCGCCGGGGCCGCGCCTGGGAAACCGGCGACGGCAATCTGGCCGCCACCCTTCTGCTCACTCTCGACAAGCCGCCCGCCGAAGCCGCCCAGGTCTCGTTCGTCGCCGCCCTGGCGGTGGCCGACCTGCTGGCGACCTACGTTCCCGAGCGCCTGGTCAGCCTGAAATGGCCCAACGACCCGATGGTCGGCGGCCTGAAGATCAGCGGCATCCTCATCGAGTCCGGCAAGTCGCCCGACGGCGGCCTGTGGCTGGCCGTGGGGATCGGCGTCAACCTCGCCCGCAAGCCCATCGACAGCGAACGCCCGACCACGGCTCTGCCGACCTGGCGCGCCGAACCGCCGCCGTCGCCCGTCGAGGCGATCCAGGTGCTGGCCGCCTCGTTCGACCGCTGGCTCGACGTCTGGATGCGCCTGGGCTTTCCCGCCATCGCCGACGCCTGGACCGCCAAGGCCCACGGCCTTGGCGAACCCTGCGTCGCCCGCCTGGGAACCGAGACGGTCGAGGGCATAGCCGAGGGCCTGGACGGCGATGGGGCCTTGCGCCTGCGCCTGCCCGACGGCCAACTGCGCCGGATCACCGCCGGCGACGTCTTCTTCGGAGCTTCGTGATGCTGCTGGCCATCGAACAGGGCAACACCAACACCATGTTCGCGATCCACGACGGCCAGTCGTGGATCGCCCAGTGGCGGGCCGCCACCGAGAGCACGCGCACCGCCGACGAGTACGTGGTGTGGCTGTCGCAGCTGATGTCGATGCAGGGCCTGGGCTTCCGCTCGCTGGACGCCTGCATCATCTCCAGCGTCGTGCCCCAGTCGCTGTTCAACCTGCGCAACCTGTCGCGCCGCTACCTGAACGTCGAGCCGCTGGTCATCGGCGAGAACGCCAGGTTGGGCGTCGACATCCGCATCGACAAGCCGTCCGAGGCAGGCGCCGACCGCCTGGTCAACGCCGTGGGCGCCAGCATGCTCTACAAGGGGCCGCTGATCGTGATCGACAGCGGCACGGCCACCACCTTCGACGTCGTGGCCGCCGACGGCGCCTTCGAGGGCGGCATCATCGCCCCGGGCATCAACCTTTCCATGCAGGCGCTGCACGAAGCGGCCGCCAAGCTGCCCCGCATCGCCATCCAGCGTCCCGGCAAGATCGTGGGCACCGACACGGTCGGCGCCATGCAGTCGGGCGTGTTCTGGGGCTATATCTCACTCATCGAAGGGCTCGTCTCGCGCATCAAGGAAGAGCGCGGCGAGGACCTGACCGTGGTCGCCACCGGCGGCGTCGCGTCGCTGTTCGAGGGCGCCACCGACAGCATCGACCACTTCGACCCCGATCTGACCATCCGTGGTCTCCTCGAAATTCACCGCCGCAATACCCACCTAGGGACCGAATGAAAAAGCAAACCAACGACGAGCTCGTCTTCCTGCCGCTGGGCGGGTCGAACGAGATCGGCATGAACTTCAACCTGTACGGCTACGGGCCCGCCGACGACCGCAAGTGGATCGTCGTCGACCTCGGCGTCACCTTCGGCGACCAGACGACGCCGGGCGTCGAGATCATCCTGCCCGACCCCGAGTACATCGTCCCCTATGCCGACGACATCCTCGGCATCGTCCTGACCCACGCGCACGAAGACCACCTGGGCGCCGTCGCCTGGCTGTGGCCGCAGCTGAAGGCGCCGGTCTACGCCACGCCCTTCACCGCGTTCCTGCTGCGCGAGAAGCTGCGCGACGCCAACCTGCTGGACGAGGTCGAGATCATCGAGGTGCCGCTGAGCGGCAGCTTCGACCTCGGCCCGTTCCACCTGGAGATGGTCACGCTCACCCACTCGATCCCCGAGCCGAACGGCCTGGCGATCAAGACGCCGCTGGGCACCATCCTGCACACCGGCGACTGGAAGATCGATCCCGATCCCCAGCTGGGCGCGGCCACCGACGTCGACGCCCTGCGCCGCCTGGGCGACGAGGGCGTGCTGGCCATGGTCTGCGACAGCACCAACGTCTTCGTCGAGGGCACCGCCGGCTCGGAAGCCGACGTCCGCGTCGAGATGAACAAGCTGATCGCCAGCCTGACCGGCAAGATCGCCGTGGCCTGCTTCGCCTCGAACGTGGCCCGGATGGACACCGTGATCCGCGCGGCGCAAGCCGCCGGCCGCAAGGTGTGCCTGGCCGGCCGTTCGATGCACCGCATGGCCGCCGCCGCCCGCTCGGTCGGGCTGCTGGATGGGCTGGAGCCGTTCGTCACCGACGACCAGGCCAAGCACATGCCCGAGAACGAGATCCTCTATCTCTGCACCGGCAGCCAGGGCGAGGCGAGGGCGGCCCTGGCCCGCATCGCCGAGGGCAACCACCCGCACGTGAAGCTCTCCTCGGGCGACCACGTGGTGTTCAGCTCGCGCGTGATCCCGGGCAACGAGATCCCGATCCGCAACCTGCAGAACAAGCTGGCCGACCGCGGCGTGCGCCTGCACACCGAGCGCGACACCCCCGGCATCCACGTCAGCGGCCACCCGTGCCGCGACGAGCTGAAGCAGATGTACCAGTGGGCCCGCCCGCAGATCGCCGTGCCGACCCACGGCGAGCGTCGTCACCTGCTCGAACACGCCGCCTTCGCCAAGGACCTGCAGGTCCCGCACGCCGTCAGCCCGCGCAACGGCGACATGGTGCGACTGGCGCCGGGCCATCCGGAGATCATCGACGAGGTGCCGGCCGGTCGCCTGTACGTCGACGGCGGCGTCGTGACGCCCGAGAACGGCGAAGCCCTGCGCGAGCGTCGCCACGCGGCGTTCAACGGCGTGCTGGCCGTGTCGATCGTGCTGGACGGCCGCAACAAGGTGGTCTCGGGCCCGCAGGTGCGTGGCCTGGGCCTGGCCGGCGACGAGGAGTATCCGCTCGACGAGGCGCTGGACGACCTGGCGGAAGAGGCCGAAGAGGCCTTCAAGCGCCTGTCGGGCGACGACCGCGAGATCGACGAGACCATCGAGAACGCCATCTCGCGCGCCGTGAAGAAGGCCGCCTTCCGCATCTGGGAACGCAAGCCGGTCGTCGAGACGACCGTCCTGCGCCTCTGACGGAATGACGCCCGAGGATCCGATCCCGACCGAAGCCTCCGCGCCGCCCCGGCGCGAGAGGCTGTTCGGCCGCAGCCCGGCCATCATCTGGTTCGAGGCCTGGCCGGTGATCGTGATCCTGGCGACGATCTGGCTCGTCTTCCTGGTGCAGTCGGCCTTCGAGCTGATCGGGGCCGGGGAGACGATCTTCGTGCTGGGCGGGCTTTGGAAGCCAGGGGTCTACCAGGGTCTGTGGTGGACGCCGTTGACCCACATGTTCATGCACATGAGTTGGGGTCAGCCCTGGGGCTGGCTGCATATCGTGTTCAACAGCGGTGGCCTGGTGGCGCTGGGGCCGGCGATCGCCCAGCGGTTCGGCCGCGACGCCCTGGGCGGGGTGCTGTTCATCGTCTTCTACCTCGTCTGCGGCCTGGCCGGGGCGGGCGCCTTCCTGCTGCTGGGGCCCGACCAGGTGCTGGCCGTCGGGGCCTCGGGCGCGATCTTCGGCCTGTGGGGCGCGGTCGCTCGGCTGAACGGGGCGGGCGAGGCCAAGCTCGCGCCGATCCTCGCGCCGTCGGTTCTGCGCCAGGTCGGCTCCGCTGCGATCTCGAACCTGGTCGTCCTGGGCGCGGCCTTCGGCTACGGGGCGATGTCGGGCGGAAGCGGCGGCATCGCCTGGCAGGCCCACCTGGGCGGCTTCGTGGCCGGCTTCTTCCTGATCGGCCTCATGCCGGTGCGCTTCCACTGGCTGAAGGGCCTTCGCGGCGCTTGACTGCCGCGACCGGAGGCGCGGTTAGTTGGGCTCCCACTCCGCACGAACCGGGACAGGAACCATGATCGGCAGGCTCAACCACGTCGGCGTCGCCACGCCCTCCATCGACGAGTCGGTGAAGATGTACCGCGAGCTGCTGGGCGCCACCTCGGTCACCGAGAAGTGGGCGATGCCGGAGCAGGGGGTCTGGGTCTGTTTCGTCAACCTGCCCAACAGCCAGATCGAGCTGATCGAGCCCTATGGCGAGGCCTCGCCCATCCACGCCTTCCTGGCCAAGAACCCCAAGGGCGGCCAGCACCATGTCTGCTTCGAGGTCGAGAACATCTACGAAGCGCGCGACGCGCTGGTCGCCAAGGGCGCGACCGTGCTAGGCGAGCCCAGGATCGGCGCCCATGGAACGCTGATCATCTTCGTTCACCCCAAGGACATGGGCGGCATGCTCGTGGAATTGATGGAAAGCCCCAAGGACGCGCATCACTGATGGGCCCGATCACCAGCGTCGCGATCTTCCTGACCATCTGGTGGACGGTGCTGTTCGCCGTGCTGCCGCTGGGCACGCGCAGCTATCACGAGATGGGGATCGAGCCGCCGCCGGGCGCGGATCCCGGCGCGCCCGTGAACCCGAACCTCAAGCGCAAGTTCCTCACCACCACCTGGGTGGCGGCGCTGCTGTTTTCGATTCTCTGGCTGGTGGTGAAGTTCCAGCTGGTCAGCCTGCCGGACATCCCCTCGACCTACTGAAAACTTTTGCAGCCGGGGGCTCGGCGCCCAAGGGTTGTGCGAACCGCGATCTCCTGCCCGTCAAACGCCCATGTCTTGGGCGAAACGCGCGGACCTTGAACGCCAGCGGCAATCGCATGCCCCAACAGCCGTTCGACGGTCGTAGATTGTCATGACGAGGCCGGGTTCGGCCTTGCTCTGTGGCGTCTTCCCCGACGATGAACTTGAACGGCCGCGCGATTGAACCGCGCGGCCTTCTTTTCGTTTAGCCTGGCCCGAAGGCGTCGGGCCAAGGCGAGGGCGGTTTCGGCGCCCAACTCTTTCGACAGTCAGGCGCCCTCGACACTCAAAGCGTCATCTTTTCGCCGCGCGCGTTGCCAAGCTGAACGGCGACCGGCTATCTCAACGCCTCGAATACTCCCGGAGACGTCTCGTCCATGCGCCTGTCGCGCTACTTCCTGCCCGTCCTGAAAGAAGCTCCCTCCGACGCCCAGATCGCTTCGCACCAGCTGATGCTGCGCGCGGGCATGATCCGCCAGGAGGCCGCCGGCATCTATGCGTGGTTGCCACTGGGCCTGCGGGTGCTGAACAAGATCGAGCAGATCGTCCGCGAGGAGATGGACCGCGCCGGCGCCATCGAGCTGCTGATGCCGACGCTTCAGCTCGCCGACCTGTGGCGCGAGTCGGGCCGCTACGACGCCTACGGCCCGGAGATGCTGCGCATCACCGACCGTCACGAGCGCGAGCTGCTGTACGGGCCCACCAACGAGGAGATGGTCACCGAGATCTTCCGCGCCTCGGTGCGGAGCTACAAGGACCTGCCCAAGAACCTCTACCATGTGCAGTGGAAGTTCCGCGACGAGCGCCGCCCGCGCTTCGGCGTGATGCGCGGCCGTGAGTTCCTGATGAAGGACGCCTACAGCTTCGACCTCGACGCCGAGGGCGCGCGCAAGTCGTACAACCGCATGTTCGTGGCCTATCTGAACCTCTACGCCCGCATGGGCCTGAAGGCCGTGCCGATGCGCGCCGACACCGGTCCGATCGGCGGCGACCTGTCCCACGAGTTCATCGTGCTGGCCGAGACGGGCGAGAGCGCCGTCTTCTGCCACAAGGATCTCGTCGAGATGGATCCGCCCGGCGCCGATGTCGACTGGTACGGCGACCTGCAGCCGCTGGTGGACCAGCGGACGGCCCTCTACGCCGCCACCGAGGAAATGCACGACGAAGCCGCCTTCGACGCGATCCCCGAGGGCGACCGCCTGTCGGCCCGCGGCATCGAGGTCGGCCACATCTTCTCGTTCGGCACGAAGTATTCCGAGCCGATGAAGGCCCTGGTCATGGGCCCCGACGGCAAGGAAACGCCGGTCCAGATGGGCAGCTACGGCGTCGGCGTCTCGCGCCTGCTGGGCGCGATCATCGAGGCCAGCCACGACGAAGGCGGCATCATCTGGCCGGAAAGCGTCGCGCCGTACCATGTCGGCATCGTCAACATGCGCCAGGGCGACGGCGCCTGCGACGGCGCTTGCGAGGCCGCCTACAAGGCCCTGCAGGCCGCCGGCGTCGACGTGCTCTATGACGACACCGATGCTCGCGGCGGCGCCAAGTTCGCCACCATGGACCTGATCGGCCTGCCCTGGCAGCTGATCGTCGGTCCCAAGGGCATCGCCGACGGCGTGGTCGAGCTGAAGAACCGCAAGACCGGCGAGCGCGTCTCCGAGCCGCTCGATGCGGTTCTCGCCCGCCTGACCGGCAAGGCCGCCTGATGGCGATCGGCGCGGGGCCCTTCGGGATCTGGGAACGGACGGTCGCCTGGCGTTACCTGCGCACCAAGCGCAAGAACGGCGGCGTGGCCCTGATCTCGGTGATCTCGTTCAGCGCGGTGATGCTGGCGGTGTTCGCCCTCATCACCGTGATGAGCGTCATGAACGGCTTCCGCGCCGAGCTTCTCGGCCGGCTGCTCGGCTTCAACGGCCACATCTACGCCCAGGGACCGCTGGTCAACGGGCCCGACCGCGAGGGCGTGATCGCCCGCATCAAGGCCAGCCCCGGCGTGGTGCAGGCCGCCCCCCTGGTCGAGGCCCAGGCCATGGTCATCGGTCCCAACCAGGTGACCGGCGCCATCGTGCGCGGCGTCAACCCGGCCGACCTGCGCGGCATGAAGCTGATCTCCGGCAACATCAAGCAGGGCTCGCTCGAGGGCTTCGGCGAGGGCGAGTACGGCGGCGACATGGTGCTGATCGGCGATCGCATGGCCCGCAACCTGGGTCTCTCGGTCGGCGACCCGATCACCCTGATCTCGCCTTCGGGCCCGGCCACGGCCTTCGGCACGTCCACCCGCGAGAAGGACTACGTGGTCGGCGGCGTGTTCAGCGTCGGCATGAGCCAGTTCGACGAGAGCTACGTGATGATGCCGCTGGCCCAGGCGCAGCTGTTCTTCGGGCGCGATACGGCCATCGACTATGTCGAGGTCAAGCTGACCGATCCCGACAACGCCAAGCAGGCCAAGGCCGCCATCGAGCAGGCCGTCGGTCCCGGCGCCTTCATCACCGACTGGATGGACAAGAACAGCAGCTACTTCAACGCGCTGCAGGTCGAGCGCAAGGTGATGCGCCTGATCCTGTTCTTCATCGTCGCCATCGCCACGCTCAACATCATCTCGGGCCTGGTGATGCTGGTGAAGAACAAGGGGCGCGACATCGCCATCCTGCGCACCATGGGCGCCAGCCAGTCGTCGATACTGCGCATCTTCATCATGGCCGGCGCCTCGATCGGCCTGGCCGGCACCCTGATGGGCCTGCTGCTGGGCGTCCTGTTCTGCGCCAACATCACGGCCATCCAGAACTTCGTCGAATGGGCCACCGGCACGGCCGTGTTCAGCGCCGACATCTATTTCCTGGCCCACATCCCGGCCAAGATCGACTGGGTCGAGGTGGCCGGCGTGGTCTCGATCTCCACCCTGATGAGCGTGCTGGCGACCCTGCCGCCGGCGCTGCGGGCCTCGCGCCTCGATCCCGTTGAGGCCCTTCGCTATGAGTAGCCCCGTCCTGTCGCTGCGCGGCGTCGAGCGCACCTACGTCACTGAGGCTGGCAAGTTGACCGTGCTGCGCGGCGCCGATCTCGACGTCTATCCGGGCGAGGTCGTGGGGCTGATCGGGCCGTCGGGCTCGGGCAAGTCGTCGCTGCTGCACGCGGCCGGCCTGCTGGAGCGTCCTGACGCCGGCATCATCGCCGTCGACGGCAAGGACTGCTCCAAGCTCTCCGAACGCCAGCGCACCAAGGTGCGGCTGTCGACCGTGGGCTTCGTCTACCAGTTCCACCACCTGCTGCCCGAGTTCACCGCGGCCGAGAACGTGGAGCTGCCGCAGATGATCGCCGGCCGTCGCCGCGTTGAAGCGCGCGAGCGCGCTGTCGGTCTCCTGAGCCAGTTGGGCCTGGCGGCCCGCGTCGACCACCAGCCCGGCCAGATGTCGGGCGGCGAGCAGCAGCGCGTGGCCATCGCCCGGGCTCTCGCCAATTCGCCCAAGCTGCTGCTGGCCGACGAGCCGACCGGCAATCTCGACCCGGCGACCTCGGCCGCCACCTTCCAGGCCCTCTACGACCTGGCGCGCGGGCAGGGCGTCGCCGCCCTGATCGCCACCCACAATATGGAGCTGGCCCGCTACATGGACCGGGTCTTCGCCCTGCGCGACGGGCACCTGGAGCCGCAGACCTTCTAGGCTCCAGGCCGGTCGCGCCGTCTAGAGCAGCGCCTCGCGCATCGCCGCGAAGAACCCCGCCTGGTCGATCTTCTTGATCACCCGGGCGTTGGGCTCGCGGCGCTTGAGGGCCGGGTCGGCGATCTCGATGTCCGGCAGGATCGAGTGCGAGACGCTGAGATAGCCGCGCGTCAGCTCGCCCATGGTCTCCACGTCGATCACGCAGCGCTCGGCCTCAAGCACGAGGCTCTCGTCCAGCATGGCCGCGCAGGTCAGGGCGTCGGGGTGCAGGCTGCCGTCCAGCCCCTCGGTGTCGCGGGCGAAGGCCAGCGAGGCCTCGTTGACCTTGGTGAAGAACGCCGAGCGCGGCGTGCCCAGGGCGTCCAGGTCCGCCAGCTGCGCGGTCGTCAGCAGGCCGTCGCGCAGGGTCTCCGTCCAGGTGACCACGTGCAGGTCGAAGCCGGCGTTGACGACGATCTTCGCCGCCTCGGGGTCGACATAGAAATTGTACTCGGCCGCCGGCGTGACGTTGCCGACGCCGTTGTCGGTGCCGCCCATCACCCACAGGGCCTTGGCGGCCTTAGCGATCCTCGGTTCGCGCAGCACGGCCAGGGCGATGTTGGTCAGCGGCGCCTGGGCCAGCAGGGTGATCTCGCCGGGCGCTTCCATCACCCGCCGCACGATCTCGTCGGCGGCATGACCGGGGGAGGGGCGCTGGGCGGTCCTGGGAAACGCCGCGTCGCTCATGCCGTCCTCGCCGAACACGTAGGCGGCGTCGAGCGGGATGCGGCTGAACGGCTTGCCAGCGCCCAGATAGACCGGCACGCCGGCCGCCTCGCAGGCCTCCAGCGTCACCAGGGCGTTCTCGGCGTGCTGCGCAAAGCCGACATTGCCGTGGCTGATGGTAATGGCCTCGACGCTCACGCCCGGGCGGCGCAGGGCGAGCATCAGGGAGAAGACGTCGTCTCCGGCGGTGTCGGTGTCGATGATCAGGCGCATGGCGGGGCTTCTGCCGCGTTCCTCGCCGGAAGGCCAGAGCCGCCCGGTTGATCCGCGGCGATCGGCCCCGCGCGACAAAAAAGCTCGCAACGCGCCTGTGGACTATTGCGATGAGAACGAAAGGGGAATAGAGAACAAAAAGGCAACTGGCCAACGAGCTGTGGAGGGATGTGATGGTCCGGATCGCGCGTGAGTCTTTGGCGCTTGTATCTGTCGCCGGCTTCGTCTGGATGATGTGTTCGGTCGCCCAGTTGGTGGCCTGAGTCGAATAGCAGCGAGGGTCATGGTCATGTCGGGTGTGGAAGGTCAGGGTTTCGTCCACCTCCGCGTCCGGTCGGCCTACTCGCTGCTGGAAGGGGCCATCAAGGCCGACAAGATCCCGGGCATGGCCGCCGCGGGCGGCATGCCCGCCGCGGGCATCACCGACCGGGCCAATCTGTTCGGCGCCCTGGAGTTCTCCGTCTATTCGAAGGACAACGGCATCCAGCCGATCATCGGCTGCGCCCTGCCGGTGAAGGGCATCGGCGCCAAGCCGTCCGAGCGCTGGGCGCGCGAGCCGACGATCACCCTGCTGGTGCAGAACGAGCGGGGCTACCTGAACCTTTCCGAGCTGTCGTCGCTGGCCTATCTGGAAAGCGGCGAACTGGCCGAGCCGGTCGTGCCGTGGGCCAAGGTGGTCGAGCACGCCGAGGGGCTGATCCTGCTGTCGGGCGGAACCGACGGTCCGGTCGACAGCCTGTTCGCGGCCGGCAAGACCGCCGAGGGCAATGCGGCCCTGGCCGAGATGCAGCAGGTGTTCGGCGACCGCTTCTATGTCGAGCTCCAGCGCCACGGCCTGCCGCAGCAGGCGGCGGCCGAGCCGGGCCTTGTCGACTGGGCCTACGACCACGACGCGCCGCTGGTGGCGACCAACGACTGCTACTACGCCAAGCCCAATCTCTACGACGCGCACGATGCGCTGCTGTGCATCGCCGACGGCTCGTTCGTGGGCCAGGACGAGCGTCGCCGGGTGACACCCGAGCACTGGTTCAAGCCGGCCGAGGACATGCGCAAGCTGTTCGCCGACCTGCCGGAAGCCTGCGACAACACCCTCGACATCGCCCGCCGCTGCGCCTTCATGGTCAAGAAGCGCGACCCCATCCTGCCCAGCTTCCCGACCGGCGACGGCCGCAACGAAGCCGAGGAACTGGCGCACCAGGCCCGCGAAGGCCTGCGCATGCGCCTCGATGGGCTGACCCTGGCGGTCGAGGAGCACGTCTACTGGGAGCGGCTCGACTTCGAACTGGGCATCATCGTCAAGATGGGCTTCCCAGGCTACTTCCTGATCGTTTCCGACTTCATCAAATGGGGCAAGGATCACGGCATCCCGGTCGGTCCGGGGCGGGGTTCGGGCGCAGGTTCGCTGGTCGCCTGGGTGCTGACCATCACCGACCTGGACCCGCTGCGCTTCGGCCTGCTGTTCGAGCGCTTCCTCAATCCCGAGCGGGTCTCGATGCCCGACTTCGACGTCGACTTCTGCCAGGAGCGACGCGAAGAGGTGATCGCCTACGTGCAGGACAAGTACGGCCGCGATCGCGTGGCCCAGATCATCACCTTCGGTTCGTTGCAGGCCCGCGCCGTGCTGCGCGACGTCGGTCGGGTGATGCAGCTGCCGCTGGGCCTGGTCGACCGTCTCTGCAAGATGGTGCCCAACAACCCGGCCGCGCCGGTGACCCTGGCCCAGGCCATCGACATCGAGCCGCGCCTGAAGCAGGCCAAGGACGAGGACGCCAACGTCTCCAACTGCCTGGACGTGGCCCTGCAGCTGGAAGGCCTGTTCCGCAACGCCTCGACCCACGCGGCCGGCGTGGTGATCGGCGACCGGCCGCTGACCCAGCTGACGCCGCTCTACAAGGATCCGCGCTCGGATTTTCCCGCCACCCAGTTCAACATGAAGTGGGTCGAGAGCGCGGGCCTGGTGAAGTTCGACTTCCTGGGCCTGAAGACCCTGACCGTGCTCGACCGCGCGGTGAAGCACCTGCGCAAGCGCGGCATGGAGGTCGATCTGGGCCGCCTGCCGTTCGACGACGCCAAGAGCTACGAACTGCTCGCCTCGGGCCAGACGGTCGGCGTGTTCCAGCTGGAAAGCCAGGGCATGCGCGACACCCTGCGCAAGATGCGCTGCGGCTCGATCGAGGAGATCACCGCACTGATCTCGCTTTACCGTCCGGGCCCGATGGACAACATCGACACCTTCGTCGACTGCAAGTTCGGCCGCAAACCCGTCGACACCCTGCACCCGTCGCTGGAGAACGTGCTGCGCGAGACCTACGGGGTCATCGTGTACCAGGAGCAGGTGATGCAGATCGCCCAGATCCTGGCCGGCTACAGCCTGGGCGAGGCCGACCTGCTGCGTCGCGCCATGGGTAAGAAGAAGAAGGAGGAGATGGATCTCCAGAAGATCCGCTTCGTCTCCGGCGCCAAGGAAAAGGGCGTGCCCGAAGAGCAGTCGGGCTCGATCTTCGAACTGGTGGCCAAGTTCGCCGGCTATGGCTTCAACAAGAGCCACGCCGCCGCCTACGCCCTGATCGCCTACCAGACGGCCTGGCTGAAGGCCAACACGCCGGTCGAGTTCCTCGCCGCGTCGATGAGCCTGGATATCTCCAACACCGACAAGCTGGCGGTCTTCCACCAGGACGCCCGCCGCTTCTCGATCACGGTGCGGGCCCCGGACGTGAACCGCTCGGGCGCCGACTTCGAGGTCGAGAACGGCGAGGTGCTCTACGCCCTCGGCGCCGTCCGCAACGTCGGTCTGGAAGCCATGAAGCACCTCGTCGCCGTGCGCGAGGAGGGCGGTCCGTTCCGCGACATCTTCGACTTCGTCGAGCGGGTGGATCCCAAGCAGGTCAATAAGCGCGCCATCGAAAACCTGGCGCGGGCGGGGGCCTTCGACTCCTTCAACAAGAACCGCGCCCAGCTGTTCGCCAACGCCGACGTGCTGATCGCCCACGGCCAGAGCGTCGCGGCCGATCGACAGGGCGGCCAGCACGCCCTGTTCGGCGGCGACGCGGCCGCCAGCCGCCCGCGCCTGAAGAAGGTCGAGCCCTGGACCCAGGTCGACCTGCTGGACGAGGAACTTTCGGCGATCGGCTTCTATCTGACCGGTCACCCGCTGGAGGACATGGTCGGCATGCTGCGCCGCCGGCGCACCGTGATGCTCACCGAGGCCATGGCCCAGGCCGAGGCCGGGGCCGAGGCCCTGCGGATGTGCGGCATCGTTCGTCGCCGCCAGGAGCGCGCCTCGCAGAGCGGCGAGCGCTTCGCCTTCGTGTCGCTGTCGGATCCGTCGGGCGAGTACGAGGTGCTGTTCCCGCCGGAATCCCTGCGCAAGTGCCGCGACGTGCTGGAGCCGGGCAAGGGCGTGGTCATCAAGGTCCGCTCCAAGGCCCGCGACGGCGAGGTGCGGTTCTTCGGCGATGACGCCGAGCCGATCGAGAAGGCCATCGAGAATGTCGTGGCCGGCCTGCGGGTGCACCTGTCGCCCGCCGCCACCGAGATCGAGGCGCTCAAGCGCCGCATCGAGCCGGCCATGACCCAGAAGGGCGGCGAGATCAGCTTCGTGGCGGCCCTGGGCGGCGGCCGTGAGATCGAGCTCAAGCTGCCGGGCCGCTACACGCTGGACGCTTCGCTGCGCGGCGCGCTGAAGACAGCGCCGGGCGTGGCGCTGCTGGAAGACATCTAGGGGCCCGCTTGGCGGGCGCGGGCGCTGGCGCTGGCGCTGGCGCCGGACCTGTTTGGTCCTCCTTCGGGAGGATCTGGCCGGGATGGAACCCCCGGAAAGGCCGCTGATCGCCGTCGAGGTTCGCCCCTCGGTCGCGAGGGCGGGCGAGAGGGCGAACGGCTGGGCTCGGAGCGCGTGCCGGCCTGCGGGGACGCGGGACCGCCTCGGGGGCCGCCGCCGGGACGGCGTGGCGGGTCTGGACGGCTGGCGTCCGCCGCGGGCTTCATCGACCGGATCGGCCTGCCGGGATGAACCCCGCCGGGGCGACCAAGTCGGGATGATAAGATAGGAGGCGCCGGACCTGGGCCCGGCGCGACTAGGGAGGAAGCGATGACACAGCATACCGGCGGCTGCCAGTGCGGCAGGGTCCGCTTCGAGGTCGAGGCCGACCTGTCGCAAACCATCACCTGCAACTGTTCGCGCTGCGGCAAGCTGGGCTCGGTCCTGGCCTTCGCGCCGATCGACCAGTTCCACCTGCTGTCGGGCGAGGACGCCCTGACCGAGTACCGGTTCAACACCGGCAAGATCCGGCACCTGTTCTGCGCCGACTGCGGCATCGAATCCTTCGCCCGCGGCGAGGCGCCGAACGGCGCGAAGATGGCGGCGATCAATGTCCGCTGCGTCGACGGCGTCGACGTCTTCGCCCTAGAGCCGCAGCAGGTGGACGGCAAGTCGTTCTGAGGACGATCGGCCGGGCGCTCTTGTCGCGTGCGGCTGACGTCCATGACCGGGGCGGCGAGATATCCGGCCTCAGGCGGCGCAACCGGATGATCAACAGGCGTTCGACGCCTGACCGCTCCGGCGAGACCCGGGAGAGGGGCGCGTAGGGTGTCGGGTTGGCGGGGCCTGCGCCCGCTCTGAGGGGCCGATCGGTGCGAGGCAGGCCCCTGCAGGATCCGGTGGATCGGACTTGGCGCCGCGATAGGGGCCGCCCCTCACGGCTTGGCCGATAGGGCAGCTGGCAGGGGGAGTCCGTCCTTCCCGAAAGGCGGCTTCGGGCTGATCGACATTCCTGCGCTCGGGCCGATTTCACACCGAGCACCCCCGCGAAGGCGGGGATGCAAGCCGAGGTCGGAGATGATCCAAGGCTTAGCCACGCCTGAAAGCCAGCTTGCGTCCCCGCCTTCGCGGGGATTGAGCGGGTTGGGAGCGGCAAGCCCTCGAATATCGATCCGCCCTAGGGTCCGTACCCAATAGGCTCTGGCGGCGCGGGGTGGTCGCTGATTCCAGGCTCCTGGAAGGGTGTCATTGGAAATGGCCAGGCAGGTTCAGTGGCTTGGCGACGAGGAGCCGGCTCGGATCGAACCGCTGGCGCCCCAGGGGTGCAAGGGCGCGCGCCGGATGGACGATCGCCGGGTGAGCTCGTGCATCGTCCACATGCTCAAGAGCGGGGGGCTGGTGTGGCTGCCCGCCGGAATTTTAGCCTACATGACGGCATACAACCGCTTCAACCGCTGGAGCGGCAGGGGGCTTGAGATGTTCGAGACGCTGACGGGCCGCGCAGGCATCTGCGGCGCAGTGATCGACGCCACCGACGTCAAGGCGCATGGCTCGCCGCCTGCTTGTGGGCGCGTCCCGCGCGGTCCCTGACCGCGCCGCCTGTAGGGCTCAGCGCGCGGTGAACCTGACCGTGGTCGGAACCGCGGGCGCGCCGGCCTCCGAAGCGAACTTCCGATAGCGGTCGCTGTTGAAGCCGATCTCGTAGTCGCGGCCCGCCTGGACGGTGCAGGCCAGGGTGAAGCTCCGCCGGTCTTCGGACTGCACCGGCCTGGCATCGCAGGCCGGGAAGGTAGCCGGATCGCGGGCGACGAACGACCAGCTGGCCTGCATCGGCTGGTCGAAGATGACCGTCACGGCCAGCCGGCCCGCTGGAACCACGGCGCCGGACGCGGGGGAGACGGCGATCACGCGCGGCGGCGTCTGCGGCGTGGAGGAGGGGCGGTCGGCGACGGCGAGGGCGGCGAAGGCGCCGATCGAGGCGGCCAGGACGACGATCATGGAGGCTCCGGCGAGAAGGGGCCAGGCGGCCCGGGGTGGAAGGTTGCGTCTTCCGCCATGGCCGGCCGGACGGGGCGCGGCCACCCCGATTTTCTCGTCCCAGGTTTCTTGTGGCTCGGAGTCGAGAGGCCGTGCGTCGCCGGCGGCGAGCCGCGCCAGCTGGCGGCTGCTGCCGACGCCGGTCTTGCGCCGCGCCTCGCGCAGCCGTTCGTTGACAGCCCCCTCGCTGACGCCCAGTTCGACCGCCGCGCTCTTGGCGGTATGGCCCCGCGCTAGCAGCACGAGGGCGCGGCGTTCGGCGTCGGTGAGGCGCGAGAGGTCAGGCATCGGGAATCAGGTTCGGTGCGCGGCTTGCGTGAGGTGCGGCCTGGCACTCAATCCCTTCGCCGCCCGCTCGGCAATGGCCGGAGGGGACGGTGGAACGCGGGCCGCCCGGCGCCGCGCCCGGCGGCCAAGGCGTGCGCGCGCCCCTGAATGTCCGGAAAGAACGCCCCTTCAGGCATGGGCGCCTCGGGAAAGGCTTGCATTCTCGCCGTTTCACGACTATCTGCGCGCCATTCCACACGCGGACGTTCGGCAGCATCGGGGAGACATCCCGGCGTCGCCGTTCCGGTCCCGCCTCCAGAATGGTCTGGAGCGGGGGTGTCCGCGGAGGTTCAACCGGAAAAAGGATAAAGGCCCGATGGCTCTTCCCGAATTCTCCATGCGTCAGCTCCTCGAAGCCGGCGCCCACTTCGGCCACCAGACCCACCGCTGGAACCCGAAGATGGACCGCTACATCTTCGGTTCGCGCTCGAACATCCACATCATCGACCTGTCGCAGACCATCCCGCTGCTGCACCAGGCCCTGGTGAAGGTCCGTGAAGTCGCCGCCGCCGGCGGCCGCGTGCTGTTCGTCGGCACCAAGCGTCAGGCTTCGGACCCGGTCGCCACGGCCGCCAAGCGCTGCGCCCAGTACTACGTGAACCACCGCTGGCTCGGCGGCACCCTGACCAACTGGCGCACCGTCTCGGGCTCGATCGCTCGTCTGCGCGAGCTGGAAGGCATCATGGGCGGCGAAGGCGCCGGCCGTTCCAAGAAGGAACTGCTGCAGCTGACCCGCGAGCGCGACAAGCTGGAACTGTCGCTGGGCGGCATCAAGGACATGGGCGGCATCCCCGACATCATGTTCGTGATCGACACCAACAAGGAAGCGATCGCGATCCTGGAAGCCCGCAAGCTGAACATCCCGGTCGTCGCCATCCTCGACACCAACTGCGATCCGGACGGCATCACCTACCCGATCCCGGGTAACGACGACGCCGCCCGCGCTCTGCAGCTCTACTGCGACCTGATCGCCGACGCCGTCCTCGACGGCCTGGCCGCCGGTCAAGCCGCCTCGGGCGTCGACCTGGGCGCTTCGGTCGCTCCGATCGAGCCGGCCCTGGCCCGCGAACTGACCCCGGAAGCCGCCCCGGAAGCTGCCGCTCCCGAAGCCGCCGCCGAGGAAGTCGCCGCCGCCCCGGCCGCCGACGAGTCGACCGCTGGCTGATTTTTCTTCGGCCGCCGGCGCTCCCTTGGGAGCGTCGGCGGTCGTCGCGCTACCGACACGCGACCGGGCTATCAAGCCCGGTCGCTAAACGTTTGAATCTGGAGATTTTCCATGGCTGAGATCACGGCTGCGCTGGTCAAGGAACTGCGCGAAAAGTCCGGCGTCGGCATGATGGACTGCAAGAAGGCCCTGGCCGAGAACAACGGCGACATCGAGGCCTCCATCGACTGGCTGCGCGCCAAGGGCCTGTCCAAGGCCGCCAAGAAGGCCGACCGCGCCGCCGCCGAAGGCCTGGTGGCCATCGCCGTCGCCGAAGCCGGCGCTGGTGAAACCGCCACGGCCGTCGAAGTGAACGCCGAAACCGACTTCGTGTCGCGCAACGACCTGTTCCAGGGCGCCGCCCGTCAGATCGCCGGCGCCGCTCTGGGCACCGACGGTTCGGTCGAAGCCATCACCGGCGCCAAGCTGGCCGGCGGCGAGACCGTTCAGGACCACCTGACCAACCTGATCGCCACGATCGGCGAGAACATGATGGTCCGCCGCGCCGCCAAGCACAGCGTCGAGAACGGCGTCGTCGCCTCGTACGTCCACAACGCCACCGCGCCGGACCTCGGCCGCATCGGCGTGCTGGTCGCCCTCGAGTCGACCGTTGGCGACAAGGCCGCCCTGCGCGAACTGGGCCGCAAGATCGCCATGCACGTGGCCGCGACCGCCCCGCTGTCGCTGTCGCCGGACGATCTGGACCCGGCCGCCATCGAGCGTGAAAAGGCCGTGTTCACCGAGCAGGCTCTGGAGTCGGGCAAGCCGGCTTCGGTCATCGAGAAGATGATCGAAGGCCGCATCCGCAAGTTCCTGGAAGAAGTCGTGCTGCTGAAGCAAGCCTTCGTCATGAACCCGGACCAGACCGTCGAGCAGCTGGTGGCTGAAGCCGGCAAGACCCTCGGCGCGCCGATCACCGTGAAGGGCTTCACCCGTCTCGCCCTCGGCGAAGGCGTGGAAAAGAAGCAGGACGACTTCGCCGCCGAAGTCGCCTCGATGACCGGTCAGGCCTAAGGCCGACCAGGACAATGAAGGCGGCGGGCCTCGGCTTCGCCGCTTTCAAGGTCGATAAATCAAGGGCGCGGCGCGCATCGAGCGCGCGCCGCGCCCTTTTTTTGTGCTTGAACGGGCGCGCGCCCGCTTGGCGCAAAACCGATCCCACTTTTGTGTAACGCGCACTATGGTGCGTGCCGACGACTCAGGAAGAGCCCGGTCCATGTCTGATCCCATCCCCGCCAAGCCGTACCGTCGTCTTCTGCTCAAGGTTTCCGGCGAAGTGCTGATGGGCGAAACGCCCTACGGGATCGACACCAACACCGTCCAATCCGTCGCCTCCGACATCGCCGAGATCGTCAAGTCGGGCGTCGAGTTGTGCCTGGTGATCGGCGGCGGCAACATCTTCCGCGGCATGGCCGGCGCGGCCAAGGGCATGGAGCGCTCCAGCGCCGACTACATGGGCATGCTGGCCACCGTGATGAACGCCCTGGCCATGCAGGACGCCCTCGAGCGCATCGGCGTCGAGACCCGCGTGCAGTCGGCCATCCCGATGGCCACCGTCTGCGAGCCCTACATCCGTCGCCGCGCCCAGCGCCACCTCGAGAAGGGCCGCGTGGTGATCTTCGCCGCGGGCACCGGCAACCCGTTCTTCACCACCGACACCGCCGCCGCCCTGCGCGCCGCCGAAATGCAGTGCGACGCCCTGTTCAAGGGCACCAGCGTCGACGGCGTCTACACCGCCGATCCCAAGAAGGATCCGAACGCCCAGCGCTACGACCGGCTGAGCTACATGGACGTGCTGGCCAAGGACCTGCGCGTCATGGACGCCTCGGCGGTCGCGTTGATGCGCGACAGCAACATCCCGATCGTGGTGTTCTCGATCAAGGGGCGGGGTAACCTGCTCAGCGTGCTGCGTGGCGAAGGCACGCACACCGTCGTCGCGAACGCCTGATCATTCAAAGCGAAGAGAGCCCAAGCCATGGCCGCCGCCGAAAAGCCCGTCCTTTCCCGCTACAAAGACCGCATGGACAAGGCCGTGCTCGCCCTGAAGGACGAGTTCGGGTCCCTGCGCACCGGCCGTGCGTCGGCCAGCCTGCTCGACCAGGTGATGGTCGAGGCCTACGGCTCGAGCACGCCGCTGAACGCCGTGGCTTCGGTCAGCGTGCCTGAGCCGCGCCAGATCAACGTCAGCGTCTGGGATCGGGGCGTCGTCGTCTCGGTCGAGAAGGCGATCCGCGCTTCGGGCCTGGGCCTGAACCCGGTCGTCGAAGGCCAGAACCTGCGCATTCCGATCCCGCCGCTGACCGAGGAGCGCCGCAAGGATCTCTCCAAGATCGCCGGCAAGTACGCCGAACAACAGAAGATCGCCGTTCGTAACGTCCGTCGCGACGCCAACGACGATCTGAAGAAGGCCGAGAAGGACAGCGCCATCAACGAGGATGAGCGCAAGAAGATGGAAACCGAGGTCCAGAAGCTGACCGACGAGGCGATCAAGCGCATCGACGAGGCCTTGAAAACCAAGGAACAAGAGATCATGCAGGTCTGATCGTCCTCTGGTGGACGCCTGGGGGATGAGAAGGGAAGGCTAAGAGCGCATGTCGCCGAAGACCGGCCTGCAGACCAAGACCGCGCGCCCCGGGGGCGAGGCCGGCGCGGGACTGCATGCGGCCATCATCATGGACGGCAACGGCCGGTGGGCGAAGCGTCGCGGCATGCCGCGCGCGCTGGGCCACCGGGCGGGCGTCAACGCGCTCAAGCGCACGGTCGAGGGCGCGCCCGCGGCCGGCGTCGGGGTGCTGACGGTGTTCGGCTTCTCGACCGAGAACTGGCGCCGTCCGGCCCAGGAGGTCTCCGAGCTGATGGGCCTGCTCAAGGCCTATGTCGAATCGGATCTCGAGCGGCTGAGCCGCGAAGGCGTCCGCGTGCGGATCATCGGTCGGCGCACGGGCCTGTCGCCCGACGTGCTGGAGGTGATCGAGCGGGCCGAGCGCCGCACGGCGCACAACGACAGCTTCCTGCTGCAGGTGGCCTTCAACTACGGCGGCCAGGCCGACATAGCCGACGCCGCGCGTCGTTTCGCCGAGCAGGTGGAGCGGGGCGAGGCGAGGGCGGCCGACCTGGACGAGCGGATGTTCGGAAGCCTGCTGTCGACCTCGGCCGCGCCGGCGCCGGACCTGATCGTGCGCACCAGCGGCGAGCACCGGATCTCGAACTTCCTGCTGTGGGAATGCGCCTACGCGGAACTGGTGTTCCAGGACGTGCTGTGGCCCGACTACGGGCCCGAGCACCTGGCCGCCGCCGTCGCGGAATATCGTAGCCGTGACCGGCGCTATGGAGGCATTGCGGCCGATGACGTCGCCGTCGCCGGCTAAGCGCTTCAACTGGGGCAATCTGGGTACGCGCGTGGTTTCGGCCACGGTGCTCGTACCCACGGTCGTGGCCGCCGTCTGGTTCGGCCAGGTGTGGTTCCTGCTGCTGCTGGCCGTCTGCACCGCGCTGCTGGCGCGCGAGTGGGGCATGATGAGCGCCCCGAAAGCGCCGGTCGGCGTGGCGATCGCCGTGGGCGTGGCTGTGCTGATCTCGCTCGTCGCGGCGTTTCGCGGCCACTACATCCTGACCTGGCCCCTGGCCGCCGCCGGGGCCGCCGCCGCCGCCCTGCTGGCCCGCGGCGCGGTCGAGCGCCGGGCCGACGCGGCCTACGGCGTCATCTACATCGCGCCGGCGTGCATCACGCTGCTGTGGCTTCGCCTCAGCCCGGCCGGCCTGTCGTGGACGCTGCTGCTGTTCGCGGTGACCTGGTTCGCCGACATCTTCGCCTATGTCACCGGCAGCATCTTCAAGGGTCCCAAGCTGTGGCCCCGGTTCTCGCCCAACAAGACCTGGTCGGGCTTCTTCGGCGGCTTGCTGGCCGCGGCCCTGGCCGCGATCGGCGTCGACCTGCTGGCCGAGGCCCTGCCGCGCCTGCCGGACATGGACCTGACCTGGCCGGTGGCCGCGGTGATCGGCTTCCTCGGGGGCCTGGCCACCATGACCGGCGACCTCTGGGAATCGATGCTCAAGCGCCGTTTCGGCGTGAAGGACTCCGGCGACCTGATCCCGGGCCACGGCGGCCTGCTGGACCGTGTCGACGGCCTGATGTTCGCCGCCATCGTCGTCGCCGCCGTGCGTCTGTTCGACCAGTGGGGATGGCTGCCTTGACCGTACGTAAGGTGGTGGTGCTCGGTTCGACCGGCTCCATCGGCGTTTCCACGCTAGATCTGTTCGAACAGTCCAAGGTCCCGGTCGAGATCCTGGCCCTGGCGGCCGGCCGTAACGTCGAGCGCCTGGCGCAGCAGGCGCTGCGCTGGCGTCCGAAGCTGGCCGTGATCGAGGACGAAACCCTGCTGGGCGACCTGCGCGAGCGCCTGGCCGGCTCGGGCGTCGAAGCCGCCGCTGGTCCCGCGGCTGTCGCGGAAGCCGCGGCCATGGGCGCGGACTGGGTGATGTCGGCCATCGTCGGCGCGGCGGGCCTGGCGCCCACCCTGGCGGCCGCCCGCACCGGGGCCGTGGTGGCCCTGGCCAACAAGGAAAGCCTGGTCTGCGCCGGGCCCGAGCTGCTGCGCATCGCCCGCGAGGCGGGTGGGACGGTGATCCCCGTCGATTCCGAGCATTCGGCCATCTTCCAGGTGCTGCAGCCGGCGTGCCTGGACCGCGTCGCCCGCCTGATCCTCACCGCCTCGGGCGGTCCGTTCCGCACCTGGACCCGCGAGCAGATGGCCGCGGCCACGCCCGAGCAGGCGATCGCCCATCCCAACTGGTCGATGGGCGCCAAGATTTCGGTGGATTCCGCGTCGATGATGAACAAGGGGCTCGAGATGATCGAGGCCTCCTACCTGTTCGACACCCCCGAGGAGCGCATCGGGGTCGTCATCCACCCGCAGTCGGTGATTCACAGCCTGGTGGAGTACACCGACGGCTCGACCTTGGCGCAGCTCGGCCCGCCCGACATGCGCAGTCCGATCTCCTACGCCTATTCGTGGCCCGAGCGCCTGGCCTGGCCGGCCAAGCCCCTGGATCTGGGGGCTTACGGCCAGCTGACCTTCGAGGATCCCGACCTCTCGCGCTTCCCGCTGCTGGGCGTCGCGCGCGAGGCTCTGCGCCTGGGGGGCGGGGCTCCCACGGCGATGAACGCGGCGAATGAAGTCGCCGTCGCGGCTTTCCTTGACCGGCAGATCGGCTTTCTCGATATTGCCGCGTCGGTTGAGGGGACGCTTGAACGCATGAACGGGGTAGGGGACCTCGCCGTAACGGCAGGTGACGTTCTTGACACAGCCGTCATGATCGACGGTTCCGCTCGCCGTATTGCGGCCGAGGTTGTCGCTCAAAAGCGGCATTAGGAAGTGACCGGGGAGCTCTGATTCCAAGCCGATGATCGGTCTTCTGATCGCGATCGTGTCCATGGTCATCGTGCTGTCCGTCGTCGTGACGGTGCACGAACTGGGACACTATTGGGCCGCGCGGGCCTGTGGGGTGGCGATCGATCGCTTCTCCATCGGCTTCGGCTCGCCCCTGGTTTCATGGCGCGACAAGCATGGCGTGGAGTGGCGCATCGCCTCGATCCCGCTGGGCGGCTACGTGCGCTTCGCCGGCGACGAGAACGCCGCCAGCGTGCCCGACCAGAACGACCTGGACGCCATGAAGCGCGACATCGCCGACCGCGAGGGCGCGGCGGCGCTGAAGCAGTACTTCCATTTCAAGCCGGTCTGGCAGCGGGCGATCATCGCCGCCGCCGGTCCGATCGCCAATTTCATCCTGGCCATCCTGGTCTTCGCCGTGATGCAGGTGGCCATCGGCGACCTGAAGACCCAGGTCATCGTCCATTCGGTCGAGCCGGGCAGCGCCGCGGCGAGCGCGGGCTTCAAGCCCGCCGACGTGATCGTGAAGATGGACGGCCGCAAGGTCGAGAACTACCGCGACGTCTCGGCCTATGTCAGCCTTCGCGCCAAGCTGCCGGTGCAGTTCACCGTCCAGCGCGCCCAGCAGACCCTGAACCTCACCGCGACCCCGGTCCTGGTCGAGCATAAGGACGAGATCGCCGGCCGCGTGAAGGTTGGCCGCCTGGGCGTCGCGCTCAGCGGCCGCGGCTACTTCGAGCGGTCCTCGGTCTGGATGGCGATCCCCCGCGCCACGGCGCAGGTCTGGGACATGCTCAAGACCATCGGCTTCTATCTCGGGCGCCTGGTGACCGGCCAGCTGCCGGCCGACCAGATCAGCGGCATCATCGGCATCGGCAAGACCGCCGGCGCGGTGACCCAGGCCAGCGTCGAGGGGGCGCCCGACGTCAAGACCATGATCATCCGCACGGTCGCCAGCCAGGCGATCCTGATCGCCAGCCTGTCGGTCAGCATCGGCTTCATGAACCTGCTGCCGATCCCGGTGCTGGATGGCGGTCATCTGCTTCTCTACGCCTATGAGGCCGTCTTCCGGCGTCCCCTGCGGGCCGATTTCCAGGCCGCCGGCTTCCGCGCGGGCCTTGCCTTGATCCTGTGTTTCATGCTGTTCGCGGCGTGGAACGACCTCAACCGCTACGACGTGTTCAAATTCATCGGCGGCCTGTTCACGTGAACGATCGCCGCCCGTCCATGATTGGTCCCATGAGCAAAATTCGCGCCCATAGCGCCGCGTTCGCCACCGGCGTTGCGCTTCTCTTCGGCTCCACCGCCCTGATCGCGCCCCAGGTTGCGTTCGCTCAGGCCCAGACTTCGGGCGTGGTGCAGCGCATCGTCGTGCAGGGCAACGAGCGGATCGAGGCGGGCACCGTGCTCTCCTACCTGCCGATCCAGCCGGGCGAGACGGTCGATCCGGCGCGCCTCGACCTGGCGCTGAAGACCCTGGCCCGCACCGACCTGTTCGCGGACGTCTCGATCGAGCTGGTCGGCGGCGACCTGGTGGTCAAGGTCGTCGAGAACCCGATCATCAACCAGGTGGTCTTCGAAGGGAACTCGGCCCTCAAGGAAGACAAGCTGAAGGACGAGGTTCAGATCCGTCCTCGCGGCATCTTCACCCGCGCCAAGGTGCAGGCCGACGTCCAGCGCATCATCGAACTCTACCGCCGTTCGGGCCGCATCTCGGCGACCGTGACGCCCAAGGTGGTCGAGCTGCCGCAGAAGCGCGTCGACCTGGTGTTCGAAATCAACGAAGGCCCCAAGAGCGGCGTCCTGGGCGTCAACTTTCTGGGCAACAAGGAGTTCTCGGACAACGAGCTCTCCGACGTCATCGTCACCAAGGAGTCGCACTGGTACAAGTTCCTGACCAGCAACGACAACTACGACCCTGACCGGATCGAGTACGACCGCGAACAACTGCGCAAGTACTACCGCAACCGCGGCTTCTTCGACTTCCGCGTCGTGGCCACCACGGCCGAGCTGGCGACCTCAAAGAACGGCTTCGCGGTCACCTACACGATCGACGAAGGCCCGAAGTACAAGTTCGGCAAGGTCACCGTCGAAACCGAGCTGAAGAAGCTGGACGGCAACCTGCTGGCCCAGATCCTGCCGATCAAGACCGGCCAGATCTACGAGGACGAGCGTATCGAGCAGGCCACCGACGCCCTGACCTTCGCGGCGGGCGCGGCCGGGTTCGCCTTCGTGGACGTGCGTCCGCGCTACGTGCCCAACCGCGAGACCCAGACGGTCGACGTCGTGTTCTCGGTGCGCGAAGGTCCGCGCGTCTACGTCGACCGCATCGACATCGTCGGCAACACCGCCACGCTCGACTACGTCCTGCGCCGCGAAATGGAAGTCGCCGAGGGCGACGCCTACAACCGCGTGCTGGTCGACCGCTCGCGCAACAACATGCGCCGCCTGGGCTTCTTCAAGGACGTGACTATCGAGGAGGTGCCCGGCGCCGCCCCGGACCGCACCAACCTGCGGGTCAAGGTCGAGGAGCAGCCGACGGGCGAACTGTCGTTCAGCGCCGGCTACAGCTCGGTCGACCAGCTGGTGCTGGACGTCGGCGTCACCCAGCGCAACTTCCGTGGTCGCGGCCAGAACCTGCGCGCCCGCGTGTCGGTGGGCTCGCTGCGACAACAGGTCGACTTCGCGTTCACCGAGCCGCGCTTCCTGGGCCGCAATTTGGCCGCGGGCGTGAACCTCTATTCGTACCGATATGACCTCAGCGAGTTCGCGGCCTACGACACCAAGTCGATCGGCGGCGGCTTCACCATGGGCTTCGGCTTGACGCAAAACACCTCGATGAGCCTGCGGTACACCCTGCGCCAGGACGAGGTGGACGTGGCCGACAGCTACTGCGCCAACGGCTCGGTCTCGACGATCCTCTGCCTGCAGCGCGGCGCCTACATGACCTCGCTGATCGGCTACGGCCTGCGCCTGGACAAGCGGAACGACCCGCTGCGTCCGACCCGCGGCTTCTTCGCCGACCTGAACCAGGACCTCGCCGGCTTCGGCGGCGACGTGAACTACCTCAAGACCGAGGTGGACGGCGGCTGGTACTGGGGCTTCAACAAGGACTTCGTGTTCAGCGCCACCGGTTCGGCGGGCTACATCGAAGGCTGGGGCGGCGACAGCGTCCGCATCAACGACCGCTTCTACAAGGGCGGCCAGACGTTCCGCGGTTTCGAGACGGCCGGTATCGGCCCGCGCGACACCGCCAGCGACAACAGCGCCCTGGGCGCCAAGCTGTACGCGATCGGTTCGCTGGAGCTGACCGTCCCGACCTTCCTGCCCGAGCAGTACGGCATCAAGGCCGCACTGTTCACCGATTTCGGCACCGCCGGCCAGCTGGACGACGTTGACCGTCAGATCTCGCCCGGCCAGTTCAGCACGACGATCAAGGACAACCTTGGTCTGCGCGCGTCGGCGGGCGTCAGCATCGACTGGAAGTCGCCGATGGGACCGATCCGGTTCGACATCAGCCGCATCCTGGCGAAGGAAGACTACGACCGGACGGAAACCTTCCGTTTCTCCACCTCCACTCGTTTCTAATCTCCACAAGGCTTCAGACGACATGTCCTCCAAGTTCTTCGCCGCCGCCGCTTCGGGCCTGGCCGCGTTCGCCGTGGCCTCGGGCGCCTTCGCTCAAGCCGCCGCCCCGCTGGCCAAGGCTCCGGCCGCTCCGGCCGCCCCAGCGATCACCCACGGCGCTCCGATCGCCAACTTGTGCGTGTTCTCGGCCGGCGCCGTGCGCGGCACCTCGGCCACCGGCAAGGCGCTCGACGCCCGCCTGAAGGCCCTGCAGACCACGGCCGAGTCGCCGCTGGCCGCCCGTGAAAAGGCCCTGCAGACCAAGATCGACGCGTTCAACGCCGCCGCCAAGACGCCGGCCGCCGACATCAACGCCCGCGAAAAGCAGAAGGCCGACCTGGAGCTGGAGCAGAGCGCCCTGCAGCGCGACGCCGCCCACACCCAGATGGAACTGGTCGCCACCGCCGACACCGCCCAGCAGACCTACTCGACGGAACTGCAGCCGGCCGTGATCTCGGCCTACCAGTCCAAGCAGTGCGGCGTGCTGCTGGAGCGTAGCGCCGTGGCCATCTTCAACCCGGCCATGGACATCACCGCCCAGATCGTCAGCGCCCTGGACGCCCGCGGCAAGGCCGGTTCGTTCCAGGCCCTGGAACGCACCAAGCTGACCCCGCAGCAAGCCGCCCAGCTGGCCGCCCAGCTGCAGCGCTAAGCATCGAGAGCGCCCGCCCGGCCTTGGCGGCTGGGCGGGCGCTTTCCGTTACGGCATTGACTCGGAGCGGCTTTCGGCCGCCTACACTTCGTCCGTATCGGGCGATTCCCGGGACGGCCGTCGTCGAGAGGTTTGCATGCCGGACCCCCGCTTTTTCGAGACCCTGGGTCCGGTTTCCGTGTCCGCTCTGGCCGCCGCCGGCGGCGCGGAACTGGCTGATCCCGGCCTGGGTGAGCGCCCGATCGCCACCGTCGCGCCGTTGGACGACGCCGGTCCGGACGCCGTCTCCTTCCTTTCCGACCCCCGCCGGGCCAAGAACCTCGCCGCCTGCAAGGCCGGCGCGATCTTCATGCGTCCGCAGCATCGGCAGTTCGCGCCTGAAGGCTGCGCCGTGCTGCTGACCCCGCACCCGCAGGCCGCCTGGGCGGCCGCGACCGCGCTTCTCCATGCCCCGCGCCGCCATGAGGCCGGCGCTCCCGCCATTCACCCGTCCGCCGTCCTGGAGGAGGGCGTTCGCCTGTCGCCGGGCGTGATCATCGGCCAGGACGCCCGCATCGGGCGCGGGACCACGATCAGCCCCGGCGCCGTCATCGGCCCTGGCGTCGCCATCGGCCGCGACTGCTTCGTCGGCGCCAACGCCGTGGTCGGCTTCGCGCTGATCGGCGACCGCGTCAGCCTGCACGCCGGTTCGGTGGTCGGGGAGGCGGGTTTCGGCGCGGCTCCCGGCGCGAAGGGCGTGGTCGACCTGCCGCAGCTGGGCCGCGTGGTCCTGCAGGACGGGGTGACGCTGGGCGCCAACAGCTGCATCGATCGCGGCGCCTTCGACGACACCACGGTGGGCGAGAACACCAAGATCGACAATCTGGTCCATGTTGCGCACAACGTGCAGCTGGGCCGTAACTGCGTGCTCGCGGCCTATACCGGGCTGTCGGGCACCACGGTCGTCGGCGACGGCGTCGCCTTCGGCGGCAAGGCCGGCGTCGCCGACCACTTGACGATCGGCCCCGGCGCCAGCATCGGGGCGTCCGCCTCGGTGTTCAAGGACGTGCCGGCGGGCGAGACATGGACAGGGTTTCCCGCGCGACCGATCAAACGGTGGCTGCGAGAAACCGCATGGCTGTCGCGCAGCGCGCGCAGCCGGGGGATGAAAGACGAGGCATGAGCCAGACCGAAACCGCGGCCCCGCAGACCGACATCGACATCACCGAGATCCTCGCCCGGATCCCGCACCGCTACCCGTTCCTGCTGGTCGACCGGGCCGAAGCCTACGAGCCGCACAAGTCGATCGTCGGCATCAAGTGCGTGACGGTGAACGAGCCGTTCTTCCAGGGCCACTTCCCCGGTAATCCGGTGATGCCGGGCGTGCTGATCATTGAGGCCCTGGCCCAGACGGGCGCGGTGCTGATGAGCAAGTCGCTGGAAGTCGACACCGCCGGCAAGACGATCTTCTTCATGTCGGTCGACAACGCCCGCTTCCGCAACCCCGTGCGCCCGGGCGACGTCCTGCGCATGGAGGTCGAGGTGCTGCGCGCGCGTTCCAGCATCTTCAAGTTCAAGGGCGTGGCCAAGATCGGCGACAAGGTCGCCGCCGAGGTCGAGTTCGCCGCCATGGTCGTGGAGACCCCGACGAAATGACGAAAATCCATCCGACCGCCATCGTCGACGCCGGCGCCAAGCTGGGCGACGACGTCGAAATCGGGCCGTTCTGCATCGTCGGCCCGGACGTGACCCTGCAGGCCCGCGTACGCCTGCTGTCGCACGTGGTGGTCGATGGCGTCACCACCGTCGGCGAGGACACCGTCGTCCACGCCTTCTCGGCGCTGGGCGGTCCGCCGCAGCACCTGGGCTACAAGGGCGAGCGCACGCAGCTGCTCATCGGCCCGCGCAACGTCATCCGCGAGCAGGTGACGATGAACACCGGCACGGCCTCGGGCCGTGGCGTCACTACGATCGGCGCCGACGGCTTCTTCATGGCCGAGGCCCACGTGGCCCATGACTGCACGGTCGGCGACAACGTGGTGCTGGCCAAGGGCGCGACCCTGGGCGGCCACGTCGACGTCGGCAACTTCGTGTTCGTGGGCGGCCTGGCGGCCATCCACCAGTTCTCGCGCGTCGGCCGCTACAGCTTCATCGGCGGCCTGGCCGCAGTGACCAAGGACGTCATTCCCTACGGTTCGGTGTGGGGCAACCACGCCCACCTCGAGGGCCTGAACCTGGTCGGCCTCAAGCGCCGGGGCTTCTCGCGCGAGACGATCAACGCCCTGCGCGCGGCCTACCGCCTGATGTTCGCCGACGAAGGCACCTTCCAGGAGCGCCTGGACGACGTGGTCGAGACCTATTCGGCCACGCCCGAGGTGATGGAGATCGTCGACTTCATCCGCGCCGACGGCAACCGTCCGCTGTGCCTGCCCGAGCGCGAGGTCTGATCTTGCGCAAGCTTGGACTGATCGCCGGCGGCGGGGCCCTGCCGATCGAGCTGGCCGCCCACTGCGAGCGCGCCGGACGGCCGTTCTCGGTGATGCGGGTGCGGGGCTTCGCCGATCCGTCGCTGGAGCAGTATCCCGGCGCGGAAGTCGGCATCGCCGAGTTCGGCAAGGCCTTCAAGGCGCTGAAGGAAGAGGGCTGCGAGGCCGTCTGCTTCGCCGGAGTCGTCGATCGCCCGGACTTCTCGGCCCTGATCCCCGACTTCCGGGGCGTGAAGGTGCTGCCCGGCCTGATCAAGGCCGCGCGCGAGGGCGACGACGCCCTGCTGCGCCGCGTGCTGACCGAGTTCGAGAAGGAAGGTTTCATCGTCGAGGGCGCCCACGAGGTGCGCGGCGAGATGACCCTGCCGGCCGGCCCCCTGGGCCGCTACGCCCCGCGCGAGCAGCACGGCGCCGACATCGACCGGGCTCTGACCGTGGCCCGGGCCATCGGCGGGCTGGACGTGGGGCAGGGGGCTGTAGTCTGCGAGGGCCTCGTTCTGGCCGTCGAGGCCCAGGAGGGCACCGACGCCATGCTGCGCCGGGTCGCCGACCTGCCGCAGGCCGTCCGCGGCTGCCCCGAGGCGCCCAAGGGCGTGCTGGCCAAGGCGCCCAAGCCGATCCAGGAGACCAAGGTCGACCTGCCCACCATCGGCGTGGCCACCATCCAGCGAGCCGCGCGCGCCGGCCTGGCCGGTGTGGTCGGCGAGGCCGGTCGCCTGCTGATCGTCGACCGTGACCAGGTGATCGCCTGCGCCGACGACCTGGGCCTCTTCGTCTACGGCGTCGAGCCGCGCTGATGTCTTCCTCCCGGCCGCTGACGGTCATGCTGATCGCGGCCGAGGCGTCGGGAGACAATCTCGGCGCGGGCCTGGCCAGGGCCCTGCGGGCGCGGCTGGGCGAGGGCGTCCGTTTCGTCGGCCTCGGCGGGGCGCGCATGGCGGCCGAGGGGGTGCAAAGCCCCTTCGACATTTCCGAGCTTTCGATCCTGGGCCTGTTCGAGGGCCTGAAGGCTTATCCGCGCGTACTGCGCCGTCTGAAGGACGTCGAGGCCCTGGCAGTGCGCGAAAAGCCCGACGTGGCCGTGCTGATCGACTCGTGGGGCTTCAACATCCGCCTGGCCAAACGCCTGCGGGCGCTGGATCCGTCGATGGTCCTGATCAAGTACGTCGCGCCGCAGGTCTGGGCCTCGCGCCCGGGCCGGGCCAAGACGCTGGCCCAGGCCGTCGACCTGCTTCTGGCCACCCAGCCGATGGACAAGCCGTTCTTCGACGCCGAGGGCCTGGCCAGCGTCTTCGTCGGCAATCCGGCCCTGGCCCGAGACTTCAGCGGCGCCGACGCCGCCCGGGCCCGCGCGGCCATCGGGGCAGGACCGGACGATCCGATCCTCGCCGTCCTGCCCGGCAGCCGTCCGTCCGAGATCGAGCGCGTGCTGCCCGCCTTCGAGGACGCCGTGCGCATCCTCAAGGCCGAGCGTCCGAACCTGCATGTCGTCGTGCCGGCCGCCCAGACGGTGGCGGCGGCGGTCAAGGCGCGCGTCGCCGGCTGGCCTTTCCGCGCCCACGTCATCGAGGACGACCAGGCCAAGGACGACGCCATGAAGGCCGCCACCGTGGCCCTGGCGTGCAGCGGTACGGTGACCATCGAGCTGGCCTTGGCCGGCGCGCCGATGGTGGTCGGCTACAAGATCGGCGCGATCACCTACAGCCTGCTCAAGCGCCTGATGACGCCGCGCTGGGTGACCCTGTTCAACATCGCCGCCGACCGCGAGATCGCGCCCGAACTCTTGCAACATGACTGCACGGGCGAGCGCCTGGCGGCCGAGCTGGCCAAGCGCCTCGACGATCCGGCGTTGCGCGAGCGGCAGGTGGCCGAGCAGTACGCGGCCCTCGAGCGGCTGGGGCGCGGCATGCCCGATCCGGCCGAGGCCGCCGCCGACGCCTTGCTCGCCTTCCTGGAAAAGCGAAGCGCCAAAACGGCTTAAGACCCGCTTCACGCCTGTGGATTAATCTCGCGGAAACCCTGCGCGCCCTGGCGCGCCGTGGAGTTCGCCTGTGTCGGTTCAGTCGCTCGGACCCGTCGTCCCAAGCCTCGCCTCGGTGCAGCCGGCGGCGACGATTGCGCCCGCCGGTCCGCAGGGCGGCCAGACGGGGCAGGCGGGCCTGCCGCCGCCGGCCATGCTGGCCCAACTGGCCATGGCCGAGGCGACCGAGGCGCTGGGCAAGATCGCCGGACAGGCCGGCGCCGCGCCCGACGCTCCCGATACGGTCGAAAGCCTGCTGAAGGGCGGGGCCACCGGCCAGGCCCGTGAGATCCTGCTTTCCAGCTCCACCGTCCAGGCCAGGGTGGTCTCCGACATGGTCGGCCGCGCCGCGGCGATTCAGGGCGGCATGGCCCCGCTGTTGGCCGATCTCGAACGCGTCTCGACCTCGCCCCAGGCCCCGGCCCTGGTGCGCCAGGCCGCCGCCAACATGCTGGCTCTGCGCTCGCCGATCGACGGCGCGGTGACCGCCGGCGAGATCCGCCAGGCCTTCGGCCGCTCGGGCCTGTTCATGGAAAGCCGTCTGGCCGAGGAGGCGCCCGCGCGGGGCGCCGCGCCCCTGGCCGCCAAGGACCTCAAGGCCGCCATGCTGGTGCTGCGCGCCGCCGTGGCCAGCTGGAGCGCCCAGACCGGTCCCGCGACGCCGTCGACGACAGGCCAGGCGCCCACGGCCTTGCCGCCTCAGACGACGCCGAGCGCGCCGTCCACGCCCTTCGCCCCGACGCTCGGCGCGCCGGCCCCGCAGGCCGGAGCGTCGGCGCCGTCCCCGTTCACGCCCTTGCCGACGCCGTCAGCCGCCCAGGTCGCCTTCGGACCCGCCGTCGACGCCGAGGCCCAGCCGCCCGCCGCGGCCGTCCCGGCGTCGCCCGACGAGGCCGCCGAGTCGCCCGTCGCCCGTTTCCTGGCCGCCGTCACGCCGCGTCCGGTCCCGCAGCAGGCCGCCCAGCCCGCCGCCGCCCTGTTCGTCCTGGCCCAGGAGGCCGCCGCGGGCTTCGAGGAGACGCCGGTCGCGCGTCAGGTCATGACGCCGCTGGCCCCGCCGCCTGGCAAGGGACCGCCGCCGCCGTTCGCCGGCGGGCCGGTCGTGGCCCAGCCGGCCGCGCCCTCGACGCTTGCGGCCGGCGCCGCGCCCGCCGTGGTCGCCCAGCACCTCGCCAAGGGCGTCGACGCGGCCCTGGCCCGCCAGGAGCTGCTGCAGGCCGCCTCGCTGCCCGAGCGGGCCGAGACGGTCCGTCCGGCCGACAGCCGCGCCGTCGAGGACAAATCCGGGCCGCGCTGGGTGTTCGACGTGCCCTTCGCCACGCCGCAGGGTTCGGCCGTGGCCCAGTTCGAGATCAGCCGCGACGGCGGCGGAGGCGGGGCCGCCGGCGGCCCGGGCGAGGCCCGCACCTGGAAGGTCCGTTTCTCGCTCGATGTCGAGCCCATGGGCCGCATCGACGCCCAGCTGGCCCTGACCGGCGAGCGGGCGCGCGTCTCGCTGTGGGCCGAGCGGCCCGAGTCGATGGCGCGCTTGCGCGGCGGCGAGGAGATCCTGAACGCCGCCCTGCGCGAGGCCGCCCTGGAGCCCGAGGTGGCCTTCCATGCCGCCGCTCCGCCCGTCGCCGCGCCGGTCGCGCCCGGCCGCTTCCTGGACCAGGCCACATGACCCGCGTCTCCGGTCCGCGCATCGCCGTCGCCTTGCGCTACGATGAGCCGAACGCCCCGCGCGTGGTCGCCAGCGGCCGCGGCTGGGTGGGCGACAAGATCGTCGAAACCGCCCTCGAGCACGGCGTGCCGCTGGAGGAGAACCCGGCCCTGGCCCAGGCCCTGTCGACGATCCCGATGGAAGAGGAGATCCCCGAGGCGCTCTATGTCGCCGTCGCCGAGATCCTGGGATTCATCCTGCGCTCGGCCGCCCGCGACTGAACCGGGATAACTGAAACCAATAAAGTTGCGGTAGGGGGCTGGGCCTTGCTCCGGCGGCGCCTATATCGACCGGGACCCTTCCCAGGAGCTCCCATGACCGACCTCTCGGCCTTCCCGATCGCCAGCCGCTGGCCCGCCGCCCATCCCGACCGCATCCAGCTCTATTCGCTGCCCACGCCCAACGGCGTGAAGGTATCGATCATGCTGGAAGAGGTGGGCCTGCCGTACGAGCCGCACCTGATCGACATCGGCAAGAACGAGACCTGGACGCCGGAATTCCTCAGCCTGAACCCCAACGGCAAGATCCCGGCGATCATCGATCCCGATGGTCCGGGCGGCAAGCCTTTCGGCCTGTTCGAGAGCGGCGCCATCCTGGTCTATCTGGCCGAGAAGACCGGCAAGCTGCTGCCGGCTGATCCGGCCGCCCGCTACGAGACTCTGCAGTGGGTGTTCTTCCAGATGGCCGCCGTCGGGCCGATGTTCGGCCAGCTGGGCTTCTTCCACAAGTTCGCCGGTCGCGAGTACGAGGACAAGCGCCCGCTGGAGCGCTATCGCGCCGAGAGCCAGCGCCTGCTGGGCGTGCTGGAGACCCGTCTGGAAGGCCGCGACTGGCTGATGGGCGAGGACTACACCATCGCCGACGTCGCCACGCTGGGCTGGGTGCGCAACCTGGTCGGCTTCTACGAGGTCGGCGAGCTGGTGGACTTCAAGAGCCTGAAGAACGTGCCGGCCTGGCTGGAGCGGGGCCTTGCCCGTCCGGCCGTGCAGCGCGGCCTCAACATCCCGGCGCGCCCTTAGTCGACGGCGGGGGCGGGCGGCGACAGCCGTCCGCTCCGGCGCCATAAGGCGGGTTCTTCCTTCAACGGCCGCCGATTCTCGTCATGTCGCTGTTTCCCGAGCTGGACGGCCCGCCGTCCGACCGCCTGTTCTTCGGGATCTTCCCGCAGCCGCCGGTCGCCGAGACCATCGCCGGCCGGGCTCGCGACCTGAAGGGCCGCCTGGGGCTCTCCGGGGCGCCGCTGACGCCCGACCGCTTCCACGTCACCCTGCACCACATCGGCGACTATGCCGGCCTGCCGCGCGGCATCGTCGCCCAGGCGCTGGAGGCCGGCGAGGCGGCGGCCTTGGCCGCGCCGTTCGAGGTGGTCTTCGACAGGGCCGCCAGCTTCAACAACCGCGGCAACAACCCGTTCACGCTGCAGGGCGGCGAGGGGCTTTCGAGCCTGCACGCGTTCCAGAAGGCCCTCGGCCTTTGCATGGCGCACGCGGGCCTCGGCAAGCAGGTGGCCAAGCAGTTCAACCCGCACGTGACACTGCTTTACGACCGCGCCCTGGCGCCCGAGACGCCGGTCGAGCCGGTGTCGTGGACCGTCGGCGAGTTCGTGCTGATCCACAGCCTGCTGGGCCAGACCCGGCACATCGTGCTCGGGCGCTGGCCCCTGAAGGGGTGATCCGAAGGGTTGATCTAACGGTCCTGCACGTTGCCCGAATGGGTCGTGTTCTGGCGCAGGTTCCCGTGCCGCCCCTGTTCGGACAGGTTGACGTCGGCGTTGCCGGGATCGGGCGACTGCAGGCCCTCGCGGCTGGCATGGCCTTCGATGTCGGGCTTCTGACCCTTGAAGGCGCGCTGCTCCGGCGGGATGGGCGGGGCCTTGGACATGGCTTCCTCCTTCTAGCTGTCGGAGGAAAACCGCCGGGAGGCGCGGCCTGTTCCCAGCGTAGCGCTTGGCCTCAGGCCGTCGGCGGGGCGGGACGCGAGACGACGAAGGCCGCGCAGGCCGCCATGATCGCACCGACCAGCAGGCCCAGCCACAGCTTGGGCCGCGCCGCGATCAGGAACACCGCCATGCCGCCGGCCATGCCCATGCAGGCCAGCACCTTGGCCTTGCGCGGGATCGCGCCGTTGGCCCGCCATGCACGGATCGAGGGGCCGAAGCGCGGATGGTTCAGCAGCCACGCCTCGAGCCTTGGCGAGGACTTGCCAAAGCACCCGGCCGCCAGGATCAGGAAGATGGTCGTGGGCAACAGCGGCAGGAAAGCGCCGGCTATGCCCAGGCCCGTGAACGCGAAGCCGGCCAGCAGGTAGCCGACGCGCAGGCCGCGCGAGGCCGGCAAGGCCGCCGGCGGCTCGTCCATTTCCAGTGAGGGCGGCTCAGCCGAAGGCGGCGTCGACATAGGCCTGCACCCGTGAGAAGGCGGCGTCCGCGCCGGCGATGGCGCGCGCTTCGCCCGCCTCGTCCAGTCCGGCCGCGTCGAGCGCGGCGGTGAACTGGCGCCAGTGGGCGGCGCGGCCGTCAGGATGACCCGCAAGGTGGCGCGCGCCGAGCGTCTCGTCCAGGCCGAGCTTGGCGGCCGCCTTGAACAGGAACGCCGCGCCCAGGTTCGAGCCTTCGGCCACGTACAGCCAGCCGAGCGCCGTGGCGAGGTCCGGCTCGGCGTCGGCGGTGAAGGCCGGCGGCGGCAGGTCGGCCAGGTCGGGCAAGCCGAGGTCAGCGCGGTCGGCGGCGATCTGGGCTGTCCGGCGGCGGCCGTCGAGATCGGGCAGGCGGTCGGCCAGTTCGGGACGCTGGTACAGGCCGTCGATGTCGCGGTGGAAGCGGTACTGCACCTCCAGGAACCGGCCGTAGCGCTCGCGGTCCGCGAAGGGGCGGCCGGCCATGATGCTCTTGTCGAGTCGATCGTGCGTCGCTTCGGTTCCGGCCTTGAGGCATTTGGCCAGAGAGGGAGCGACGGCTGCGGCTTGGGCGAGATCGGTCATGGGCCTAATGTTGTCTTGTCGCGACTGAGACGCAACTGCTCTAGGTCAAATCCGTCCGCGCCTCGGACGAAAATGCTAAGCGGGGAGGGAAGGGCCCGACTCGCGGGCGGAATTTCTGGAGCGCGCCCCGGTGACGGTGACGATCTACGGCATCAAGGCCTGCGATACGATGAAGAAGGCCCGCACCTGGCTGGACGAGCGCGGCGTGGCCTATGCCTTCCACGACTACAAGGTCGCCGGCGCCGATCGCGCCGACGTCGAGCGCTGGGTGGCTCAGCTGGGCTGGGAAACGGTGCTGAACCGCGCGGGCACGACCTTCCGCAAGCTGCCCGACGCCGACAAGACCGGCATCGACGCGGGCAAGGCCGTCGACCTGATGCTGGCCCAGCCCTCGATGATCAAGCGGCCGATTCTCGACGTCGACGGCAAGCTGCTGGCGGGCTTCAAACCCGATCAGTACACGGCCATTCTCGCCTGACGAGCGAAACGCCGCTTGCGCGATTGACGCGAGTTGGCGAACTTTGGGGCGACAAGGGCCGCTTCGAGCGGCTAAGTCTTGGGGAAACGGCCGGTTCGTCCGGCGGCAGGGCATTGAGTGGGCGTGACTTCGGGGCTTCCGTACGATCTGGCGATCTTTGATTTCGACGGCACGCTGGCCGACAGCGGCGCCGTGGTGCTGAAGCTCGTCAACCCGATGGCCAGGATGTACGGCTTCAAGAGCGTCACCGACGAGGAAGTCGAGATGCTCCGCGGTCGTCCCAACCGAGAGATCATCAAGTACCTGGGTGTCTCGGCCTGGAAGATCCCGATCATCGCCGCTCACGGCAAGAAGCTGATGGCCGCCGAGATCGGCTCGATCTCGCTGTTCCCTGGCGTTCCCGACATGCTGAAGGCCCTGTCGGAGGGCGGCGTGCGCCTGGCCGTGGTCAGCTCCAACAGCGAAGCGACCATCCGCACGGTGCTGGGACCCGATCTCGCCAAGCTGATCGACCACTACGGCTGCGGCGCCTCGCTGTTCGGCAAGGCCAAGAAGTTCACCAAGGTCATCAAGACCGCCCGCGTGAAGCCGGGCCGGGTGATCTCGATCGGCGACGAGACCCGCGACATCGACGCGGCCAACGCGCTGGGCCTGGCGTCCGGCGCCGTCACCTGGGGCTACGCCACCCGCCAGCTGCTGGTCGACCACGCGCCGACCGTGCTGCTCGACGGGGTCGACGACATCGTCTCCAGCCTGACCCGGCGAGCCGCCGCCGCGCCGGCCGTCGCCACGGCCTGATCCCTTACGAAAGTTTCATCCGGGCGGGCGCCTCCAAACGGCGCCGCCAAAGCCTCTTCCCTGTACGAGACGAAAGCGACAGGCTCTCGTCGAAACAATTCGAGGGGAACAGGTCATGGAACTTGGAATCCTGGTGCCGCTGGCGCCGTTCATCATGGTCGTCTGCATCGTCGTCATCCCGATGTGGCTGAAGAGCCGCGATCGGCGGGAGATGCAGGCCACCGTCCGCGCCGCCATCGAGAAGGGCCAAGCGCTGCCGCCCGAGCTGATCGAGGCGATGAGCAAGGAAGTCAAACCGCCCAAGGAATCGTCGGCCCTGCGCGACATGCGCGTCGGCGTCATCCTGATCGCCGTGGGCGCTGGCATCGCGGTGCTGGGCTTCATGCTGGGCCAGATCGAGGGCGACGCCCTGCATCCGATGCTCGGCGTGTCCGCCATCCCGGCCCTGATCGGGGTCGCCTACGTCATTCTCAGCTTCTTCAACCCCAACAAGGGTCACCGGCCGGACGCCTGACGCGGCGCCTTTGGGGGAAGAGGGGACTTTCATCATGGGCATCGAACGCCCACCCACCACCGGTCACGACGTCGAGCTGGCGGCCCTGGCCGCCACCGGCGACCGCCGGGCCTACGGGGAGCTGGTGCGCAGGCACGGCTCCTCGGTGAGAGGCCTGCTGCGGCGCCTGGGCGCCGATCCGGCCACGGCCGACGACGTCGCCCAGGACGCCTTCCTGGTCGGCTTCGAGCAGATCGCCGACTATCGCGGCGAGGGGTCTTTCGGCGGCTGGATCAAGAAGACGGCCGCGCGGCTCTATCTGCGCAAGGTCAAGCGCGACGCGCGCCTGATCTTCTCGGACGCCGCGCCGGAGGAGGCCGCGCCGGCCATCCCGGGCGATGCGCCCGGCGACCGGCTCGACCTCGACGAGGCGCTCAAGGGCCTGTCGCGCGGCGAACGGCTGTGCGTCTCGCTCTGCTACGGCGCGGACTGGTCTCATTCGGAGGCTGCGGAAGCCTTGAACATCCCGGTCGGGACGGTCAAATCCCATGTCAAACGTGGTCTGGATAAACTCAGGGCCAAGCTGGCCCCGCCCACGGACGGATCGGCGCGGAGGGAAGGTCATGGTTGATCGCGACTTCGACGCGCAGCTGTCGCGGCTGTTTTCCGATCCGCCGGCGTTTTCCGACGCCGAGGCCTTCCATGCGCGGGTCGAGCGACGCCTCGACCGGGGCTGGGCGCTGCGCCGGCTGGCGATCGGCGCGGCCGGCGGCGTCGCCGGTCTGATCGCGGTCGGGCAACTGATCGCCAGCCGCTTCGCCTCCGACCTGCGGGCCGCCTCCAGCGAGAGCGTCTCGACGGTGGATATCGGCGTCGACAAGCTGATGGACCAGGTGAATCAGTTCGTCGCCACGCCCGCCAGCGTAGAAACCCTTTGGCTCGGCGCCGCTCTTGCGGCTATCGCTCTGACCTTCGCCGTCACCCGACTGGTCGAAGAGTTCTAAACCGGAGGCGGCCCCCCGCCGCGCTCCGGGCGTCCGCAATAGAGCCGGAGCGAGTCTTGTCCGCCCATCGTCAGGAGACGGTCCGCCGTCTCGCCGCCCCCGATATCGCCGCCCGCAAGGGCGGCGTTCCGATCGTCTGTCTCACCGCCTACACCGCCCCGGTGGCGGCCGCCCTCGACGACGCCTGCGACCTGCTGCTGGTCGGCGACTCGCTGGGCATGGTCGTGCACGGCCTGCCCAACACGGTCGGCGTGACCATGGAAATGATGATCCTGCACGGCCAGGCGGTCATGCGCGGCTCCAGGAAGGCCATGGTGGTCATCGACATGCCGTTCGGCTCCTATGAGGGCGCGCCGGAAGAGGCCTACGCCAACGCCGTCCGCCTGATGAAGGAGACCGGCGCCCAGGCCGTGAAGGTCGAGAGCGGCCCGACCGTGCCCGAGACCATCCGCTACCTCGTCGATCGTGGCGTGCCGGTGATGGGCCATGTGGGCCTGCGGCCGCAGGCGGTGCTGGTCGACGGCGGCTTCAAGGCCAAGGGCCGCGACGAGGAAGGCCGCCAGAAGATTCTGGCCGAGGCCCGCGCCACCGCCGACGCCGGCGCCTTCGCCGTCGTCATCGAAGGCGTCGCCGAGGCCCTGGCCCGCGAGATCACGCAGGCCATCGCCCCGCCGACCATCGGCATCGGCGCCTCGGCCGGCTGCGACGGCCAGGTGCTGGTCAGCGACGACATGCTGGGCCTGTTCGACTGGACCCCCAAGTTCGTCCGTCGCTACGCCGACCTGAAGGGCGCGATCGAAAAGGCCGCGGCCGACTACGCCCGCGACGTCCAGGACCGCAGCTTCCCCGGCGTGGCCGAGACGTATTACGCCAAGAAGGATTGAGGAAAGGACCCTCTCCCTGAAGGGGGAGGTGGCCCGTAGGGTCGGAGGGGGAAATGGCTGATGAGGTCGGCGTGACCTCAAAGCCTGCGATCACTTCCCCCTCAGTCGCTTCGCGACAGCTCCCCCTTCAGGGGGAGCGTCTTGTGGCGATGGCCCTCCGTCGCGGATACCCTTCCAAACCGAGGTTCCCCGCCGTTGCGGCGGCGGCGGACACGCTATAGGTTCGCCGCCTGCGTCGCGGCCAGCGCCTCGACTCCTGATGTTTCAACCTTGCGTCGTCCGGAACCGTCCGGGCCGCGACGCCCCGGCGCCCCGGCGCCCGTACTGGAGCCTCGTTCGTGGTCGATGTGTTTGACGAGGTCGAAGAGCAGCTTCGCTCCGACCGCTACAAGACCTTCGCGCTGAAGTCGCTGCCCGTCCTGGGCGCGGTGGCCGTGGTCGCGGTCCTCGGCGTCGGCGGCTGGTGGGGCTGGACGGCCTACGAGAGCAGCCGCGCCAACAAGGCGTCGGAAGCTGTGCAGGCGACGCTGGAGGCCTACGAGAAGGACGGCCCGGCCAAGGCCTTCTCCGAGTTCGAAAAGCTGTCGAAGGAAGGCAACGCGGGCTACCGCGCGCTGGCCCTGATGCAGATGGGCGGCATCCGCCTGGACGAGGGCAAGACCAAGGAAGCCGTCGGCTATTTCGACGAAGCGGCCAAGATTGCTCCCGATCCTGTCATGGGTGACATAGCCCGCCTCAAATCCGCCTTCGCGCTCATGGACACGGCTCCGTATCAGGAGATCGAGTCGAGGCTGACCCCGTTGACCGGCGAGAAGAGCCCTTACCGCGTGCAGGCCAAGGAAGCGCTGGCGTTCGCCAAGCTTCAGGCCGGCAAGACGGCCGAGGCGCGCGGCGATTTCGTCGTGCTTTCGCTGCTGTCGGACGGTTCGGACGACACCCGCCAGCGCGCCCAGGCCGCGATCCAGATGATCGACTCCGGCTCGGCCAAGGCCCTGCCGGCGGCCGTCAAGGCCGCCGCCGCTCTGCCGCCGCCGGTCCAACTCGCGCCCGGCCAGCTGCCGCCGGGCCTGCAACCCCAAGCTCAATGAGCCGCCGACCCATGACTCTGAAGCGTTCCCTGCTGCTCGCCGCGATGATGTCGGCCGCGGTGTCGGTGACCGGTTGCTCGACGGTGTCGAAGCTCAACCCCTTCGGCAAGGACGAGAAGAACAAGGCCCAGGCCAGCCAAGGCCAGCGGATCTCGGTCATCGCCTTCGACCAGAAGGTCGAGGCGGCCGACGGCCTGAAGGGCGTCGACTTCTTCCTGCCCGAGCCGCAAGCCCAGGCCGACTGGCGCCTGCCGGGCGGAAGCCCCGAGCAGTCGGTCGAGCACGTCGCCGCCGCCAAGGACTTCGAGATCGCCTGGCGCAAGGGCTTCGGCCAGAAGGCCAACCGCGCCTTCCACATCACCGCCAACCCGGTCTCGGCCGAGGGCAAGATCTTCGTGCTCGACGGCGAGGCCAAGGTTTCGGCGCTCGACGCCGTCACGGGCGAGACCCTGTGGCGCAAGGACCTGCGTCCGGCTCGCCAGCCGGGCAAGCGCGGCTTCCTGGGCATCGGCGGCCGCAAGGACGACACCAAGGGCTTCGGCGGCGGCGTCGCCTACGCCGACGGCAAGCTCTACGTCTCGTCGGGCTTCCGCTTCGTGGCCCAGCTCGACGCGGCCACCGGCAAGGAAAACTGGCGCCAGGCCACCAGCACGCCGGTCCACGCCGCGCCGACCGTGGCCGACGGCCGCGTCTTCGTGGTCTCGACCGACAACGAGCTGCTGACCTTCGCCGCCGGCGACGGCACGCCGGGCTGGACCTACCAGGCCCTGATCGAGCCGGCCCGCATCCTGGGCGGTTCGAGCCCGGCCGTCAGCGGCGACACCGTCGTCGCCGGCTTCGCCTCGGGCGAACTGGTGGCCCTGCGCGCCGGCAACGGCAACGACCTGTGGAGCGAGGCCCTCAGCCGCGCCAGCCGCACCAACGCCCTGTCGGAAATCCGCGACATCGCCGGCCGCCCGGTGATCTACAAGGGCGACGTCTACGCCGTCAGCCACTCGGGCGTGTTCGCCGCCACCGACCTGCGCACCGGCCAGGCCCGCTGGACCCTGCCGGTCACCGCGACCACCACCCCCTGGCCCGTCGGCGACGTGGTCTACGTGGTCGACAAGGCCGGCCAGGTGATCTGCGCCTCGCGCGACGGCGGCCAGATTCACTGGCTCCGTGATCTCAACGAGACCGATAAGCTCTCCAAGAAGCAGAAGAAGAAGCTGGCCAAGCGTCCGCGCGTCTGGTCCAGCCCGATCCTGGCTTCGGGCCGTCTGATCACGGTGTCGAGCTACGGTGAGGCCGTGGCCCTGAACCCCAAGACCGGCGCCACGGAAAAGACCCTGAAGATCGGCGCGCCGGTCCTCATGGCTCCGATCGCCGTCGGCGACAAGGTCTACCTCGCCACCGAAGACGCGGATCTGATCGCGATCCGCTGACCCTTACCGGGCTCCTTTTTGAGCCCGGCCGTCATCCACACCGTCCCGGGCCCGGGCTGGCGAATCGCCGGCCCGGGCTTGTTGCTTTGCCGGGACCCGAAAAATCGACTACTGACCGCCTATGCCTTTGAAACTCGCCATCGTCGGCCGCCCCAATGTGGGCAAGTCCACGCTGTTCAACCGTCTTGCCGGCAAGAAGCTGGCCCTGGTCGACGACCAACCGGGGGTCACCCGTGACCGCCGCTTCGCGCACGGCCGCCTGGGCGACCTCGACCTGGAGCTGATCGACACCGCCGGCTTCGAGGACGTCACCGACGAGAGCCTGGAAGCGCGCATGCGCGCCCAGACCGAACTGGCCATCGACGAGGCCGACGTCGCGCTGTTCGTGTTCGACGCCCGCGAGGGCCTGACGCCGCTCGACAAGATTTTCGCCGAGATGCTGCGCCGCCGGAACAAGCCGGTCGTGGTCGCCGCCAACAAGTCGGAAGGCAAGCAGGCCGAGGTCGGCGCCGCCGAGGCTCACCGTCTGGGGCTGGGCGACCCGATTCCGATCAGCGGGGAGCACGGCGAGGGCATGGCCGACCTCTACGCGGCGCTCCTGGCGGTGACGCCGGAAGAGCTGCAGGAAGAGTTCGAGGACTACGACGACGACACCAAGCCGATCAAGATCGCCATCATCGGCCGTCCGAACGCCGGCAAGTCGACCCTGGTCAACCGCCTCATCGGCGAGCAGCGCCTGCTGACCGGCCCGGAAGCGGGCATCACCCGCGATTCGATCTCGGTCGACTGGACCTGGGACGGCCGCAAGATCCGCCTCGTCGACACCGCCGGCCTGCGCAAGAAGGCCAAGGTCAACGAGAAGCTCGAAAAGCTCTCGACCCAGGACACCATCCGCTCGATGACCTTCGCCGAGGTCGTGCTGCTGGTGATGGACGCCACCCATCCGTTCGAGACCCAGGACCTGCAGATCGCCGACCTGGCCGAGCGGGAAGGGCGCTGCGTCGTTTTCGTGCTGGCCAAGTGGGACCTGATCGAGGACCCGGGCCAGACGCTGAAGGACTTCAACGAGCACGCCGAGCGTATGCTGCCCCAGCTGCGGGGCGCGCCCGTCGTGGCCCTGTCGGGCGAGACCGGCCGCGGCGTCGAGCGCCTGATGCCGGCCGTGATCAAGACGCACCGCGACTGGTCGACCAAGGTCAAGACCCGCGACCTGAACGACTGGCTGCAACTGGCGATGCAAAGGCACCCGCCGCCCTCCGTCGGCGGCAAGCGCGTCAAGCCGAAGTACATGGCTCAGACCAAGGCCCGCCCGCCGACGTTCGTGCTGTTCTCGAGCCGCGCCGACCAGATGCCCGACCACTACCGGCGCTATCTGGTCAACAGCCTGCGGGAAAGCTTCGACCTGCCGGGCGTGCCGCTGCGCATCACCATCAAGTCTGGCGCCAACCCCTATGCCGACGCCGAGCAGGGGTATGTTGTTAAGGGCAAGCGGGCCTTCGACAAGAAGGAAGCCGAGAAGGCGCGCCTGAAGGCCTCGCGCAACACGATCAAGAAGTCGGCCCAGAAGGCGACGGTTTCGGCCGAGCTTCCCGAGGCGGCCAAGGCGGATGCCGGCAAGGCGGCCGTGAAGTCGGTCAAGCCCCAGGGCCCCAAGGCCCAGAAGAAGGTGTCGACCACGCCGAGCTACAAGGTCGGCACGAAGAGCGCCGGCGGCAAGGCCGGGTCGGCGGTTCGCCGCCCGGTCGCCGGCTCGCGCGTGGTGCGCGGCAACAAGACCCCCGGCGGCCGTCCCAAGGGACGCTAGGGACGGCCGGGGAGGGGTCTAGAACTCCTCCCAGTCCTGGCCGACGGCCACGCCGCCGGGGCGGAACGACTGGGCGATGCGCGTCTGGGCGGCGGCGACCGGATTGTCGATCTCCGGACGGGGCGCCGGGCGCGCGGCCGGACGGTGCGCGGCCTGAGGCGTCGGCTGCTCGACCCGGTGGCCGGTCTCGAACCGCGAGACCAGTTCGGCCAGCGACGAGGCCTCGTTGCGCAGGCAGGCCGCGGCCGCCGTGGCCTCCTCGACCATCGCCGCGTTGCGCTGGGTCACCTGGTCCATCTGGTTGATGGCGGTGTTGACCTGGTTGAGGCCCGAGGACTGCTCGTGCGCCGACTGGGCGATCTCGGAGATCAGGGTGTCGATCTCGGCGATGCGGTCGACGATGCCGGTCAGCGACTGGCCGGTGTCGCTCACCAGCTTGGCGCCGCGGTTGACCTGGGCGCTGCTGTTGGCGATCAGGGTCTTGATCTCCTTGGCCGCCTCGGCCGAGCGCTGGGCCAGGGCCCGCACCTCCTGGGCCACGACCGCGAAGCCCCGACCGGCTTCACCGGCCCGCGCGGCCTCGACGCCGGCGTTCAGGGCCAGAAGGTTGGTCTGAAAGGCGATCTCGTCGATCACGCCGATGATCTGGCCGATCTTGCCCGAGCTCTGCTCGATCTCGCCCATGGCGGCGATGGCGTCGCGCATGATCTCGCCCGAGCGGGTGACTTCCTGGCGCGTGCTGGAGGCGGCGGTGGAGGCCGCGCGGGCCCCCTCGGCGCTGCGGCGCACGGTGGCGGTGATCTCGTCCAGAGCCGCCGCGGTCTCCTCCAGGGCGGCCGCCTGCTGTTCGGTGCGCTTGGAGAGGTCTTCGGACGCCCCGGTGATCTCGTTGGAGCCGTTGTGCACGCCCTGCGTGGACTGGCCGATCTCGGTCATGGCCTGGCGTAGCGACTGCAGGGCGACGTTGTAGTCGCTCTTGATCGAGGCGAAGCGGCCCTCGAAGGCGGCGGTGATGTCGGCCGTCAGGTCGCCGCCGGCCAGGCGACGCAGGTTGTCGGCCAGGGTCAGCACCACGGCGCCCTGTTCGGCCTCGGTCTTGCGCAGGGCCTCGTTGGCCAGGCGTTCGTGCTCGGCCTGGGTGATGTCGGTGCAGAACTTGATGACCTTGCAGGGCTTGCCGCCGGCGTCGAACACCGGGTTGTAGGCGCCCTGGATCCAGATCTCGACGCCGCCCTTGCCCTGGCGCTGGAACTTGCCGGCGAAGAACTCGCCGCGGCCCAGGTTCAGCCAGAACTGTTTGTACTCGTCGCTGCGCGCGAACTCGGGATCGGCGAACATGCTGTGATGTCGGCCGCGGATCTCGTCCAGCGAGTAGCCCACCGTCTTCAGGAAGTTGGTGTTGGCGGTCAGGATGGTGCCGTCGAGCTCGAACTCGATGACGGCTTGAGAGCGATGGATGGCCGCGACGGTGGCCTCCAACTCGGCGAGACGCTCGTCGGCCGCGGCGCGACCACGCTTGAACGAAAACGGCATTTGTCCAAACCCCGAGGACCGCGCCGGATCAGCGCTGCATCCTTAGGGTGAGACCGCGAGTCTTATTCCATGCTTAACGAGAGCTGATTTCCGAAAGCGTCATCTGCGTCAGGTTGTCGCAGTTTCGTGTCTTCGGGCCTTGTGTCGCGGAGTCGACCACCAGCTTGACCGCAGAAAATCCGTATTTTCCGTCAGGTGCGGAAGTTTTCGGATCTATCTGTATTTTGCATCGTCCAACTGAACCTGCGAATGTTTACGAGGTTCAGTTATCATCCGACGCTTGCTGACTCTTGACCTCTTTCCTTGAAGCGGACGACGCCCTTGGGCGGCTCGCGGTCAGGGCGAGCCAGGTCCACGACGAAGGGCGCGATCTCGGCCGGATCCTGCACGGTCGCCGGGTCCTCACCCGGGAAGGCGCCTGCCCGCATCTTGGTACGCATGGCGCCCGGGTCGATGCAGAAGGCGCGGACCTTAGTGTTCTCCATCTCGTCGGCATAGCAGTCGACGATGGCCTCCAGGCCCGCCTTGGAGGCCGCGTAGGCGCCCCAGAAGGCCCGATGGCTCTTGGCGACGCTGCTGGTCAGGAAGATGGCCCTGCCGGCGTCCGAAGCGCGCAGCAGCGGGTCCATGGCCCGGATCAGCCGCCAGTTGGCCGTCAGGTTGGTCGACAGGATCATGTCCCAGCCCTTGGGGTCCAGGTGGCCCACGGGGGTCAGGGCGCCCAGCACGCCGGCCGCGCCGACCACGATGTCCAGCCTGCCGAAGCGCTGATGCAGGGCCGCGCCCAGGTGATCCAGGCCGTCGGCCTCGCGCAGGTCCAGCGGCACGAGCGTGGCGTGCTCGCCGGTGGCGGCGAAGATGGCGTCGTCCAGCGCTTCCAGCGCGCCCTGGGTGCGGCCCAGGGCGATGACGTGGGCGCCGGCCTTGGCCAGGCCCAGGGCGATGGCGTTCCCGATGCCGCGCGTGGCGCCGGTGACGAGGGCGATCCGGCCGGCCAGCGGCGTGTCGGTGGTGGTCATGAGCGTTTCCTGCGCCTCTCGCGGGCGTTCTATTGTCTGGGTGATCAGGCTTCGTCATCGGCCGGGCGCGCGGCGTAGCGCTGCGCCAGGACCGAGCAGGCCATCAGCTGGATCTGATGGAAGATCATCAGGGGCAGCACCAGCACGCCAGCCGTCGCCCCGGGGAACAGGATGCCGGCCATGGGCACGCCGGTCGCCAGGCTCTTCTTGGAGCCGCAGAACACGATGGCCACCTCGTCGGCCTTGGAGAAGCCCAAGAGGCGCGCGCCCCACATGGTGGCCAGCATGACCAGGGTCAGCAGCACGCCGCAGACCAGCAGCAGCACGATCAGTTCAAGCGGCGAGACCTTGCGCCACAGGCCCTCGACCACGGCGGCGCTGAAGGCCGAATAGACGACCAGCAGGATCGAGCCGCGGTCGACGCGACCGACCAGGGTCTTGTGCTTCTCGATCCACTTGCCGACCAGCGGCCGGGCCAGCTGGCCGGCGATGAACGGCACGAGCAGCTGGACGACGATCGACTTGATCGAGTCCCAGCCGCCGACGTCGCCGTGGGCGTTCATCAGCAGGCCGACGAGCACGGGCGTCAGGAAGATGCCGAACAGGTTCGAGGCCGAGGCCGCGCAGACGGCGGCGGCGACGTTGCCGCGCCCGATCGAGGTGAAGGCGATCGATGACTGCACCGTCGAGGGCAGGCAGGCCAGGAACACCATGCCCGCGGCCATGGTCGGGGTCAGGACGCCGACCTTGCTGACCAGCAGCCCCAGGATCGGGAACAGCACGAAGGTGAAGGCCAGGATCGTCAGATGCAGGCGCCAGTGGGTGATACCGGCGACCACGGCCTCACGCGACAGCTTGGCGCCGTGCAGGAAGAAGAGCAGGGCGATGGCGATCTTCACCACCCACCCCGTCACCTCGGCCGCCTGGCCCCGCACCGGCAGGAACGAGGCCAGCACCACCATGCCGAACAGGGCGATGATGTAGGCGTCGATCTTCAGCTTGGAGAGGACGACGGAGACGGGATTTGCCAAGACGCGACTCTCAAATGGATCGTCGCCCGGTCCGTCCGGGCGATCCGAGCGGCCGAAAGATCAAGGTGAGCGGACCGCATACCGGGGGTAGCGCAGCTTGGGCCCTTCGAACAAGTCGAAGGGCCCCTGAAGCAGGCAAAAGCCTAGGCGCTGACCAGCAGCGACAGTTGCTTCTCGGCCTGGTCGTTGCGGCCTTCGGCGATCTCGCGGTCGGTCAGGCGCGTGGGATAGTCGCCGGTGAAGTAGTGGTCGGTGAACTGCGGGGCGACCGGATCGCGCGGGGCGCAGTCCAGGGCCTCGTAAAGGCCTTCGACCGACAGGAAGCCCAGGCTGTCCACTTCCAGGAACTTGGCCATCTCTTCCAGCGACTTGGTGGCCGCCAGCAGTTGTTCGCGCTCGGGCATGTCGATGCCGTAGAAGTCGGGCCACTTGATCGGCGGAGAGGCCGAGCGCAGGTGAACTTCCTTGGCGCCGGCCTCGCGGACCATGCGCACGATCTTCAGCGAGGTGGTGCCGCGCACGATCGAGTCGTCGATAAGGATGACGCGCTTGCCTTCCAGCACGGCGCGGTTGGGGCTGTGCTTCATGCGCACGCCCAGTTCGCGAACGCCTTGCGTCGGCTGGATGAAGGTGCGGCCCACATAGTGGTTGCGGATGATGCCCAGGTCGAAGGGCAGGCCGCTCTCGGCCGCGTAGCCGATCGCCGCCGGCACGCCGCTGTCGGGCACCGGCACGACGACGTCGGCCTCGACGCCGGTCTCGATCGCCAGGCGGCGGCCCATGCGCTTGCGCACTTCATAGACCGAACGGCCGTTCACGACGCTGTCGGGACGGGCGAAATAGACGTACTCGAACACGCAGGGGCGGGCGGCCGGCGCCGCGAACGGGCGCAGCGACTTAACGCCGGTGTCGCTGATCACCACCATCTCGCCGTGCTCGACGTCGCGCACGAAGCGGGCGCCGATCATGTCGAGGGCGCAGGTCTCGGAGGCCAGGACGGGTTTGCCGTCCAGGTCGCCCAGCACCAGCGGGCGGATGCCCAGCGGGTCGCGCACGCCGATCATCTTCTTGTTGGTGATGGCGACCAGGGCATAGCCGCCTTCGATCTGGCCGATGGCGTCAATGAAGCGGTCGACGATCTTGGCTTTGCGCGAACGGGCGATCAGGTGGAGGATCACCTCGCTGTCGCTGGTCGACTGGAAGATCGCGCCTTCCTGCACCAGGCGCTCGCGCAGGGTCAGGAAGTTGGTCAGGTTGCCGTTGTGGGCCAGGGCCAGGCCGCCGGTCTCGAGATCGGCGAACATCGGCTGGACGTTGCGGATGAAGCTGCCGCCGGCCGTGGAGTAGCGGGTGTGGCCGATGGCCATGTTGCCCGGCAGGCGCTGGACGAGGTCGGCGCCGGTGAAGGCGTCGCCGACGTGGCCCATGTGGCGCTCGGTGTGGAAGCGGCTGCCGTCGAAGGCGGCGATGCCGCAGGCTTCCTGGCCGCGGTGCTGCAGGGCGTGCAGGCCCAGCGCCGCGATGGCGGCCGCGTCACGGGCGCCGAACACGCCGAACACGCCGCATTCCAGGCGCAGCGTGTCGTCCTCGGGATCGCGCCAGGGCGCGGACGAGAAGCGGTCGGTCGACTGGCCGATAGACGTCATTGCGATTTCTCCACCAGGTCGTCGAGCTTCCGACGCTGGTCCTTATCATAGCCTTCTTCGCCGCGTTCGGCGTCGGACGGTTTGTCGCTGGCCCCGTCGCGGACGGCGTCCTCGATGGCGGGCGCCAGCTTGCCGGCCAGGCCCGCGCCCTTCGGGGCGAAGACCTTCAGCACCCGGGCGCTGGCCTCCGACAACGGATAGAACATCGACTCCGAAACCCAGGCCGGCACGCGGTCGCGCGGCGTGGCCATGTGGAAGACGAGGTTGAAGACGCCCAGCACCACCAGGGCGCGCAGCAGGCCGAAGCCCAGGCCGATCAGCCGGTCGAGCAGGCCCAGCGTGCCGTCGGCGTGCAGGGTCTTGGTCAACTGGGCGCCGATCAGGCGCATGATGACGAAGGCGATGACGAAGGTGACCAGGATGGCGGCCGCCGTGGCCGCCCAGTCCGGGTCCATGAATTCGCGGAAGAGGGGGCCGGTCAGGCGCAGGCCCAGCAGGGCCACGACGGCGGCGAGGATGAACGACAGCGCCGAGGTCAGCTCCCGCGAGGCGCCGCGGAAGAAGCCGACGGCGCCGGAAACCAGCAGGATCAGTCCGGCGATGATGTCGAACGGCGTCACGCGTGCGAGCTCCAGATGTCGTTCTCGATTCGACGGACCGCGTCGGCCAGCCGCGCCGCGCCGGCCACCGGCAGGGCGCCGCCGCCTTCGGGCAGGCCCGACAGCGGTCCCAGCGCGCGGCCGAACCCGAGCTTGGCGGCTTCCTTCAAACGCGACTCCATTCGGCTCACGGGCCGGATCTCGCCGGAGAGGCTGACCTCGCCGAACACCACGCAGTCCTGCGGCAGGGCGACATCGAGGGCCGAGGAGGCCAAAGCGGCCGCCGCCGCGAGGTCGGCGGCGGGTTCGGTGATCCTCAGCCCGCCGGCGACGTTCAGATAGACGTCCTTGTCGCCAAAACCAAGGCCGCAACGTGATTCCAGCACGGCCAGCACCATGGCCAGGCGTCCGGAATCCCATCCGACCACGGCGCGTCTGGGCGTTCCGTACGCGGAAGGCGCGACCAGGGCCTGGAATTCGACCAGGACGGGACGCGATCCCTCGATGCCGGCGAACACCGCGGCGCCCGCCGCGCGCTCGCCGCCCTCGTTGAGGAACAGGGCCGAGGGGTTCTTCACCTCGCGCAGGCCGATGTCGCCCATCTCGAACACGCCGATCTCGTCGGTGGCGCCGAAACGGTTCTTGGCCCCGCGCAGGATCCGGAACGGATAGCCGCGCTCGCCCTCGAAGCTCAGCACCGCGTCGACGAGGTGCTCGACCACGCGCGGGCCGGCGATCTGGCCGTCCTTGGTGACGTGGCCGACCAGCAGGATCGCCACGCCCTGCTTCTTGGCCAGGCGCACCAGTTCGGTGGCGCAGGCGCGCACCTGGGTCACGGTGCCGGGACCGGCCTCGTGGGCGTCGCTCCACATGGTCTGGATCGAGTCGATGACCACCAGGTCGAACTTGTCGCGCTTCAGTCCGTCGAGGATGTCGCGCAGGCTGCTCTCGGCCGCCAGCTTCACCGGCGCGCTGGCCAGGCCCATGCGGTCGGCGCGGCCGCGGATCTGTTCGACGGCTTCTTCGCCCGAGATGTAGGCGCAGGAGACGCCTCGGCTCGAGGCGTTGGCGCAGACCTGCAGCAGCAGGGTCGACTTGCCCACGCCCGGGTCGCCGCCGATCAGGATCGCCGAGCCCGGGACGACGCCGCCGCCGCAGACCCGATCGAACTCGTCGACGCCGGTCAGGATGCGGGGCGGGGCGGGGATGTCGCTTTCCAGGCCGGTGAACTGCAGGCCGCGCGAGCGCGTGGCCTTGGTGGTCGACATGGCGCCGGGCGGGCGGACGCCGACCTCCTCGACGAGGGTGTTCCAGCTCTGGCAGGCCGGGCATTGCCCCGCCCACTTGGTCTGGACCGCGCCGCAGGACTGGCAGGCGTAGGCGGCGCTGTCGCGAGCCATGGGGTCTCCTGATTCTCGAATGGGTGCAGACTACAGGCTGAGGCAGGCCTGCGCCAAAGCCGGACGCAGCCCCCGGCGCGATGTCGTCGAACCTTGTTCCCGTTTTGAGTGTGATCGGTGTAGATAAGTATCGGGGGGCGCAGTTTCAGGATCCTGCTGGAGGCGCCTAGATGTCCGTGGTCGAACCCGGAGCCGTTTCTTCCGATCTCGTCGGCCGCGTGAAGCGGCTGCTGCTGACGCCGTCGCCCGAATGGGAGCGGATCGACACCGAGCTCGCCACCATCAAGGGCCTCTATGTCGGCTATGTCTGCATTCTAGCCGCCATCCCCGCCGTGGCCGGCCTGGTGGGCAGCCTGGTCTTCGGCCAGGGCATCCCCGGGGTGGCGACGTTCCGGCCCTCGCCGGTCGGCGCGATCATCGGCGCGGTCGTGGGCTATGGCCTGTCGCTGCTGTCGGTGTTCCTGCTCAGCCTGATCATCGACGCCCTGGCGCCGTCGTTCGACGGCCAGAAGAACAGGCTGCAGGCCTTCAAGGTGGCCGCCTATTCCGGCACCGCCGGCTGGGTGGCGGGTATCCTCAGCCTGTTCCCGCCGCTGGCGATCATCGGCGGGCTGCTGGGCCTCTACGGCCTCTATCTTCTCTATACGGGCCTGCCGCGGGTGATGAAGGCGCCGAAGGAGAAGGCGATCGGCTACACCGCCGTCACCGTCATCTGCGCCATCGTGATCTACGTCATCGTCGGGTTCATCACGGGAACCATCGTCAGCGCCGCGGCGGTCGGCGGGGCGCTGGGAGCCTCCAAGGTGGCGAGCGCCGAATCCGGTTCGGTGACGGTGGGCGGCCAGACCTACGACCTGGCCAAGATGGATGAAGCCAGCAAGAAGATGGAGGCCGCGGCGGCCTCGATCGAGGCGGGCAAGGACATTCCCCTGACCTCGCCGGACGTGCTCAAGGGCCTGCTGCCCGGCGCGGCCGGCGGCTTTGCCCGCACCGCCGTCGAGGCCAGTTCCGGCGGCGCCGGCGGCATGGGCATGTCGGTGGCGCGCGGCGACTACGAGAAAGACGGCCGGCGCTTCACCCTGGCGGTCACCGACCTGGGCGCGCTGGGCGGCATGACGGCCATGGCCTCGGCGATGAACGCCCAGAGCACGTCCGAGACCGAGACCGGCTACGAGAAGACCAGCACCGCCGGCGGCCAGCTGACCACCGAGAAGTGGGACCGGGAGACCAAGTCGGGCGGCTACACCGTCGTGGTCGGCAACCGGTTCTCGATCGAGGCCAATGGCGACGCCGACAGCATCGACGACCTCAAGCGGGCCGTCGCCTCGGTCGACGCCGGCAAGCTGAAGAGCCTGGCGCGCTAGGCCGAGAAGGGCGGGGCCTCAGGCCTCGCCCAGCACCACGCGGCGGGCGCGGCCGGCCAGCCGCACCAGCAGCTCGTAGCTGGTCGTGCCCGCGGCCGCGGCGGCCTCGTCGACCGGCAGGTTCGGGCCGATCAGCTCGACCAGGGCGCCCGGACGGGCCGCGTCGCAGTCGGTGACGTCGATGGCGATCAGGTCCATCGACACCCGGCCCAGCAGCCGGCGGCGCGCCCCGTCGAACCACACGTGGCCGGCGGGGCTGGATCCGCGCAGCATGCCGTCGGCATAGCCGCAGGCCAGCACCGCCACGCGCGTCGTCTGCGTCGCCGTGAAGGCCGCGCCGTAGCCGATCGACTCGCCGCGCGGCACGACCCGCACCTGCAGGATCGGCGCTTCCAGCGTCGCCACGGCCTTGATCCGGGCGTCGGTCACGTCGCGCGGACCGCCGCCATAGAGCGCGATGCCCGGCCGGCACTGGTCGAAATGATAGTCGCCGCTGAGGAACACGCCGGCCGAGTTGGCCAGGCTGCGGCGGGCGTTGGGGAAGAGGGCCGCCGCGTCGCGGAAGCGGGTCAGCTGGCGGGCGTTCAGCGGATGATCCGGCTCGCCGGCGCAGGCCAGGTGGCTGATCACCAGCGAGACGTTCAGATGTTTCAGCCGGTCCATCGAGGCGGTCAGCACGGCCGCTTCCTCGTGGCGCAGGCCCAGGCGGTTCATGCCGGTGTCGACGTGGATCGCCGCTTCGAGCACGCCCTTGCCGGCCTGGCTGTTCCAGGCCTCGACCTGCGGCAGGCTGTTGAGCACCGGGATCAGCCCGGCCTGGACCAGCGTCGGCCCCGAGCCCGGCGTCGCCCCGTCCAGCACGTGGATCCTGGCGTCGCGATCGCCCAGCGCCTTGCGCAGGGCCACGCCCTCGGAGAGCCGCGCGACGTAGAAGGCGCGCGCGCCCTCGTCCCACAGGCGGCGGGCGACCAGGCCCGCGCCCAGGCCATAGCCGTCGGCCTTCACCGCCGGCGCCAGCTCGGCGTCGCGGGCCTCAGCCTTCAGCGTGGCGTAGTTGGCCGCGAGGGCGTCGAGGTCGAGGGTCAGGCGGGCGTCGGTCACGGCCCGGGAGGTAGCCGACCCGCGCCCGCAAGGCCAGTGCAGATGCTGTGGAGATGCGGCCTAGCGCGTCGCCAGGAACTGCCCCACCAGCGCCTCGACGCCGCTGGCGACGATCTGCACGCCGATGCACATCAGCAGGAACGCCATCAGTCGCGACATCACCCGCGCGCCGTTGACGCCCAGGAACGACAGCACCCGGTCCGAGGCCCGGTAGAACACCCAGACCATCAGGGCGATGACGGCCACGGCCAGGCTCGCGCCCATGAAGAACGGAATCACCGAATGGCCCTCGGCCGGCCGCTGCGACGACAGGGCGATGGCCACCGAGATCGCGCCTGGGCCGGTGGTGAACGGCATGGTCAGCGGGAAGAAGGCCATGTCCTCGGCGCGCGACTTGGCGGGCGAGGCGGCCTGGTCGGCCTTGCGCTCCTCGTGCTCCTCCGGGGTCATCAGCAGGGCCCAGGCGCGGATCGCCACCACCAGGCCGCCGGCCACCCGCAGGGCGCCCAGGCTGACCCCGAAGAAGTTCAGCACGTAGCCGCCCAGCAGCAGCGAGCCCAGCAGGATGAAGAAGGCGTAGAGCGCGATGGTCGGCGCCAGGCGCTTGCGCGTCTCGGCCGGATGGTCGGCCAGCATCTGGTGGAAGATCAGCGCCGCCCCGACCGGATTGACGATCGAGAACAGGGCCGGGAAGGCCAGGAGGAACGCCCCGACGAAGGTCGAGACGGGCAGGGGGCTGAATTCCATGACGCGCGCGTTCTCCCTGAATCGCGCGCCGAGCGTTGCCCGACGCGCATCCGGAGGTAAAGCGCGAGGCGGCTATTCGTCGTCGCCGCTGCGCATCTGGTGGAAATAGTGGTCGCGCGACAGGTTGCCGAAGCGGGTGGTGTCGCTGTTGAACGACAGGCGCACGGTGCCGATGGGACCGTGACGCTGCTTGGCGATGATCACCTCGGCCAGGCCCTGCAGCTTGTCCATTTCCTCTTGCCAGGTCAGGTGCTCGGGCGTGCCTTCGCGCGGCTCGGCGCGGCCGACGTAATAGCTTTCGCGGAACACGAACCAGACCATGTCGGCGTCCTGCTCGATCGAGCCGGATTCACGAAGGTCCGACAGCTGCGGCCGCTTGTCCTCGCGGCTTTCGACCTGACGCGACAGCTGCGACAGGGCGATGACCGGGCAGGCCAGTTCCTTGGCCAGGGCCTTCAGGCCCATGGTGATCTGCGAGACTTCCTGCACGCGGCTGGCGTTGGAGCCGAGGTCCGAGCCAGTGACCAGCTGAAGGTAGTCGACCACGATCAGATCAAGGCCCACCTGGCGCTTCAGGCGGCGGGCCCGGGCGGTCAGCTTGGCGATCGAGATGCCGCCGGTGGCGTCGATGTAGAGCGGCGCTTCCTGCAGCTCCATGGCCGCGTCGCGGACGCGGCCGAACTCGCTGGCGTCGATCTCGCCCTTGCGCAGCTTGTCGCCCGACACGCCCGAGGCGTCGGCCAGCATACGCAGGGCCAGCTGTTCGGCGCTCATTTCCAGCGAGTAGAAGGCCACCACGCCGCCGCTGACGGTCTTGCGGCTGCCGTCGGGCTGGGGCTCCCAGGCGTACTTCTTGGCGACGTTGAAGGCGATGTTGGTCGCGAGCGCCGTCTTGCCCATCGACGGGCGGCCGGCGAGCACGATCAAGTCGGAGGGGTGCAGACCACCGATCTTCTGGTCGAGGTCGATCAGGTCCGAGGCCAGGCCCGACATGCCGCCGTCGCGCTGGAAGGCCTCGGCGGTCATCTCGACGGCGCCGCGCAGGGCGTCGCCGAAGCTGACGAAGCCCGAGCTGGCGGTGCCGCTTTCGGCCAGGGTGTAGAGCTGCTGTTCGGCCGCCTCGATCTGGTCGCGGGCCGGGCGCTTCTCGTCGGCGTGGCCGTGGGCGGCCGAGGCGATCTCGCCGCCGATGCGGATCAGGTCGCGGCGCAAAGCCAGGTCGAAGACGGCCCGCGCGTAGTCGCCGACATTGGCGGCGGGCGGGGCGCGGTCCACGAGGTCGGCCAGATAGCGGATGCCGCCCAGCTCCTCGAAGGCGGGATCGCGCTTGAACTCGTCGGCCAGCAGGATCGGCTCGGCCAGCTGGCCCTTGCGGATGTGAGTCTCGATCGAGCTGAACAGCCGCTGGTGGAAGGGCTCGTAGAAGTGGCGGCCCTGCAGGCTGTCGGTCAGCCGCTCATAGGCCGAGTTGTCGTAAAGCAGCACGCCCAGCAGCGCCTGTTCGGCTTCCAGGTTGTGAGGCGCGACGGCGATAACGGGGGCGTCCTGCGCCGGCGGGCGCAGATCGAGGGCAGGTACGAGCGACATCGGCATAAGTTAACGCGATCGACGTCCGGGCGCTTGGAAGAGCATGATGAACGGCGAAGATGAACGGGGATGTTCTGTGTATATCTCTGTGAACGACAAAAGGGGACGCAGCCTCCGCCACGTCCCCCTTCGGCGCTTACCCTAGGTCAGCTTACCAGTTGTAGCTGAGCCGGGTGTAGAGGAACCGGCCGTTGAAGCCGAACGGCGAGTAGTTCGGGAAGCCGACCACGCCGCTGGTGCTGTTGACGGCCGCCGGCGTACGGTTGGGATATTCGTCGAACAGGTTGTTGGCGCCGACCGCCCAGGTGACCTTCTCGGCGAAGGTGCGGCGGGCTTCCAGGTCGATCACCGCCTTGCGGCCGGTCCAGTAGTCCAGCGAGGCCGTGGCGTTGGGCTGCAGCACGGTGCCGTAGCCGGTCAGCTTCAGCGTCGCGCCCCAGGGGCCCTTGCTCCAGTCGCCGCTGGCCACGAACTTCGTGCGCGGGGTGCCGCGTTCGAAGGTCAGCACGTTGACGCGGGCGAACAGCGCCGGCGGGACCGGCAGCGACGACAGGGTGTTGGTCGTCGGCAGGCGGGTGACCTCGGTCTCGTTGTAGTTGCCCGCCAGGGTCAGGTCGAAGCGGCCGGCCTCGGCCGCGTCGAGGCGGTAGCGCACCACCACGTCCACGCCCTTGGTCGTGGTGTCGACGCCGTTGATGAAGAACCGCGCCGTGGTCACGCCGTAGGGCTGGAGCAGGGCGTAGATCGCCTGCTGGGTCGCCGTGCCGGTCGCGCTGCCCTGGATGTTCTCCGAGAGCACGATGCGGTTGTCGATGTCGATCTGGTAGGCGTCGACCGTCACCTCGAACGGGCCGCGGTGATAAACGAGGCCCAGCGAGTAGTTCTTGCTCTCTTCCGGCTCCAGCGCCTTGGCGCCCAGCACGGCCGAGATCGGGCTGGTGGCGGGGAAGGTGCCCACTTCAGTGGCCGTGCCGCCGATGATGTTGGTCGAGGTGGCGGTGAAGTACTGCTGCTGCAGGGCCGGGGCCCGGAAGCCGGTCGACACCGCGCCGCGCACGGCGAAGCCGTCGGCGATGTCGTAGCGGGCGGCGATCTTGCCGGTCGTCTTGGTGCCGAAGTCCGAATAGTCCTCGAAGCGCGCGGCCACGTCGACGTCCAGCTTGTCGGTCACCTGGCTGTCGAGGTCGACGTAGAAGCTGTAGTTGTCGCGGCTGACGTCGACGGCGTTGCTGGGGCGGAAGCCCGGGAAGCCCTGCGAGCCGGCCGCCAGGCCGTTGTAGCCGCCGTTGGCCCACGAGGCCTGCTCCCCGGCGACGATGTCGTAGCTTTCCTTGCGGTACTCGGCGCCGAAGGCCAGCGTGGAGGGCTGGGCGAAGGCGGCGATGGTCACCGGGCGGGTGACGTCCAGCGAGGCCACCGCCTGGCGGTAGCGCATCGAGCCGGCGTTGAACGAGGTCGGCGAGGCCGGCCCGTACGAGGCGTTCAGGCTGTCCTTGACGCCGTAGTCGATGTCGTTCTGGCCGTAGGTGAAGCTGGCGTCGATCGTGTAGGCGCCGGCCTCGCCCTTGGCGCCGAAGGCGGCGTTGTAGTCGTCGATGTCGGTGACGATCTTGGGCAGGAAGCCGCTGGGATAGATCGCCGGGATGTTGCCGGCGTTGTTGGACAGGCGTGGGAAGGCCGCGCTCTCGCCGTCGCGGTGCTGGTAGCCCAGCCAGCCATAGGCCTTCCAGGTCTCGCCGATCGGGACGCCGGCGTTGGCGAACAGCGACCTGCTCTCGACTTCGGCGTCGCCGTAGCGGCCGGTGACGATGCCCGGGCTGAAGGCCGACGACACGTCGCTGCGGTTGGTCGGGTTGCGCTTGGACCAGTCGGCGGTGACCGTCAGGTAGCCGTCCTCGCCGATGCCGAAGCCCTGCCAGACCGAGGCGGTGTAGGTGACGCCGTCGTTGGCCTTGCGGCCGTCGGTGTCGCGCGCGGTCTTCACCTCGGTGTCGTAGATCCCGTAGCTGGCGGTCGCGCCGCCGCCGCTGCGGGCCTCGCGCAGGCGCAGGTTGACGACGCCGGCGATGGCGTCCGAGCCGTACTGGGCCGCGGCGCCTTCACGCAGGATTTCGACGCGGTCTAGGGCGGCGGTCGGGATGGTGTTGAGGTCGAAGGCGGCCGAGCCGCGGCCGACCGAGCCGTTGACGTTGACCAGGGCGGCGGCGTGGCCGCGCTTGCCGTTCAGCAGCACCAGGGTCTGGTCGGGCGCCAGGCCCCGCAGCGTGGCCGGGCGCACCGAGTCGGTGCCGTCGACGGCCGACGGGCGCGGGAAGTTCAGCGACGGGGCCAGGGTCGACAGCGCCTGGGCCAGTTCGGTCGAGCCCTGGCGGGTCAGGGCCTTGCTGTCGACCACGTCGACCGGCGAGACGGTGTCGAGACGCGAGCGGCCCGCGGTGCGGGTGCCGGTGACGACGACTTCCTCGACGGCGGTCTGGTCGTCAGTGGTCTGAGCATGGGCGGTGGAGACGGCCAGGGCCGAAGCCGAGGCGGCGGCGAGCAGAAGCAGTTGAGTACGCATGGAGTAATCCCCTCGAAACGCTGTCGGTCGGGGGCGCGTTCGCGTCTCTTCTGGCCGACAGGCGGTTATACGCGGTCAACCTGCGCGAACATGGATCGTCCTACAATCTGAGCAATTCTAGGTTTCGGCGCAGAAAAAAACGGCGCGGATTGCTCCGCGCCGTTTCTCATTCGTCTGCGAAGGTCCTGACGGATCAGGCTTCGTAGTCGCCTTCTTGCGAGCCGGCGCCGCCTTCCAGGAGGTCCTGGGCGGCTTCTGCGTCGGCCAGACGCTCTTCTTCGAACTGCGAGGCGATGACGTTTTCGCCGCGCGCTTGGCGCTCGGCTTCGTCGGCGCTGCGCGCGATGTTGAGCGTGACCGTGACGGTCACGTCGGCGTGCAGCTTCACCTTCACTTCGTGGACGCCCAGCGTCTTGATCGGCTTGTCCAGCACGATCATCGAGCGGTCGACCTTGCCGCCTTCGGCCTTGATGGCGTCGGCGACGTCGCGGCCCGCGACCGAACCGTACAGCTGGCCGCTTTCGCCAGCTTGACGGATCATCACGTACTGCGTGCCGTCCAGCGCCTCACCGGACTTGCCGGCGGCTTCGCGGTTGCGGACGTTGCGGGCTTCGATCTCGGCGCGTTGCGCTTCGAAAGCCTTCAGGTTGTTCGAGTTGGCGCGGAGAGCCTTGTTGCGCGGCAGCAGGTAGTTACGGGCGAACCCGTCCTTCACCGTCACCACGTCGCCCAGGACGCCCTTGCCTTCGACTCGTTCGAGCAGGATCACTTTCATCGTGGCGTCTCCCTTACTTCACGACGTAGGGGAGCAGAGCCAGGAAGCGGGCGCGCTTGATGGCCTTGGCCAGTTCGCGTTGCTTCTTGGCCGACACCGCGGTGATGCGCGACGGCACGATCTTGCCGCGTTCGGAAACGTAACGCTGCAGCAGCTTCACGTCCTTGTAGTCGATCTTCGGAGCGTTGGCGCCCGAGAACGGGCAAACCTTGCGGCGACGGAAGAACGGGCGGCGGGCGCCGCCGGCGGCGGCGGCCGGAGCCGCGGCTTCGGGAGCAGTCGTATCGGTCATGATCTATTTCTCCCTTACGCTTGCGGAGCGAAGTCTTCGCGCGGGCGCTCAGGGCGTTCCGAACGCTCAGGGCGGTCCGAACGCTCGGGGCGATCGCTGCGCTCGCGGTCGCGACGGGCCAGAACCGGCGACAGTTCCAGGTCCAGTTCTTCCACGCGGATGGTCATGAAACGCAGCACGTCTTCGTTGATCGACAGCTGGCGTTCCATTTCCTTCACCGCCGGCGCCGGGGCGTCGATGGCGAGCAGGGAATAGTGGCCCTTGCGGTTCTTCTTGATGCGGTAGGTGAGGTTACGCAGACCCCAGTATTCGATCTTGGCGATGTGACCACCGCCTTCTTCGATCAGGGTCTTGATTTGCTCGTTGAGAGCTTCGGCCTGTTGCGGCGAGATGTCCTGCCGCGCGATGACCACGTGTTCGTAGAACGACATGTTTTCCTCTTCCGTTATGGAAAGCGGCGCGGTCGACGGCGGAAGTCCGGCGGCCACGATGGATCCTGTGCGACGAGCGGGAAAATCCCGGCCCAATGAAGGGTTCGCGCAAGACCGCCTTCCGTGAGAGCGCGCGCTATTACAGGAAACCAGGCGTGTAGGCAAGGCTGGCGGGCGCTTGCGCCGACCCGGGTCGTTCGCGCATGGAGGGGGCGAGTTCCCGGGGGATCTGCAATCATGACTCGTTTCGCCGCGGCCGCCGCCGCTTTCGTCCTTGCTTTCGGCGTGTCCGGAGCGGCCTCCGCCGAGCCTTCGCCGCGCGCCAGGGAATTGGCCCATCGCTACATCGCCGTGCTCGACATGAAAAAGAGCGTCGCGCCGATGATGGACAACATGCTCGCGTCCCTGACCGAGCAGGAGCTGGCCGGAACCAACCTGACGCCCGAGCAGCGCACCGTAGCCGCCAAGGCCATCCGCGACGCCTTCAACCAGAGCGTCGAGGCGGGCATGTTCGATCGGATGATGGTCGAGCTGGAGCCGCTGCTGGCCGAGACCTTCACCGAGGAGGAGTTGGAGGCCACCATCGCATTCTACGAAAGCGGGCCGGGCCGCTCGATGCTGGCCAAGATGCCGATGTTCGGCCAGCGCTGGGGCGAAGCCATGGTCAAGTTCGTGCCCGAATTGCAGGCGGACCTGCAGCGGCGCATCCGCGAGAACCTCTCGGCGCTGCATCTCGAAGGGAAATGAGGCTTTCGTCGCCGAAGGCAGCTTGCCGTTAATACCTAGGGTGGTTAGGGAAGGGGCATGCGGGGTGCAACCGTGAGAAGCCTGATCCTTGGCGGCGCGTTCGCGCTGTCGATGACGGCTGCCCCGGTGCTGGCCCAGGCGATTAAGAAGCCCGACCTGTCGGTTTCGTCCAACGACGGCCGCTTCACGGGCTATTCGGCCGCCTTGCCGCTCGACCTGTCGTCCGACGCCGAAAACACCACCTTCGTGGCCAAGGTCGCCGGCAGCATCGAGCAGCCCACCTACGACTTCAATCTGAACATGACGGCCAAGGCCGAAGAAGGCCCCAGCCCTCGCGCCCTTGCGCTGGGCGCGTCGCTGAACAAGCGCGAGGCCGGCTTCCGCTCGTCGTTGTCGCGCCTGTTCGGGTTCGGCGACCTGCCGAAGTCCAACTATGTCAGCGTGTCGGTCGACATGAACGCCACGCGCTCGATGATCCTGCCCGCTTCGATCCCGATCGCCCGAGCCAACGTCCGCTCGGCCCTGACCCTGGACGGTCGCCAGATCGCCTCGATCGGCGTCGGCGGCGGCACGATGGGCGACGAGGGCGTCGACTTCAGCCTGATCCGTCCGTTCGACATCCCGGCCGAGTTCTCGGTCAGCGTCCGCGCCGAGGACGAACGCGTCCAGGACGGCCGCTTCATGGTCAAGCTGGTCAAGACCAACTGGTGACCGCCGGCGCAGCCGCGCCGCTTTCCCGACATCCGACCGTCAAGGCGTCTTGCGTCTGTCCGACCTGCGGGCGCCGGCGAGGGCGTGTTTGCGCCCGCTCGCGGGGCTTTACCTCCTGAACGCTCCACCAGAGGGGGAGCGGATACATGCGCAAGTCGGTTCTATGGGGCGTCTCGGTCGTGGCGGTGCTGGCCGGCGGGGCGCCGGCCCTGGCCCAGGAGGCGCCGGTCGCGGTCGAGGACCTGGTCGTCACCGCCCAGCGACGCGAGCAGAAGCTGCAGGATGCGCCGGTCGCGGTCAGCGCCTTCGGGGCCAAGGCCCTAGACCAACTGCAGATCACCCGCGCCGAGACGCTCGGGGCCGCCGTGCCCAGTCTCTATATCTCGCAGATCAGCGCCTCGCCCTCGACGGTGCAGGTCGCCCTGCGCGGCGCGCTGGACCAGACCGGCGGCATGATCACCTCCGAGCCGCCGGTCGGCATCTATGTCGACGACGTCTACCAGGCCCGCCTGTCGGTCGCGAACCTGGACCTCGCCGACGTCACGCGGGTGGAGGTGCTGCGCGGTCCGCAGGGCACGCTGTACGGCCGCAACTCGATGACCGGGGCGCTGAAATACGTCACCCGCCAGCCCGACGGCGCGCCCGGCGGCTCGATCGAGGCCTCGTGGGGCGACTACGGCCTGCAGCGTTACCGAGGCAGCGTCGGCGGCAAGGTCGCCGACCATGTCGGGGCCACGGCCTCGGCCCTGTTCTCCGAGCGCGACGGCTGGCAGCGGAGCACCGCCCTGAACCGCCGGGTCGGCGAGCGCCGCGACGCCGGCGTGCGCCTGGCGCTGGGCCTGATCGACACCGGCCCGCTCAGCGCGACGGTCTCGGCCGCCTACGCCCGCACCGACACCGATGGCCAGCACTTCTCGCCGCTGGATCCGGTCACTCTGGCGCCCCTGGCCGGCGGCGCGTTCGGCTCGACCCGTTCGCCTTTGAACACCGACACCAAGACCGAACAGAAGAGCCTGGCCCTGCACCTGGGCTATGACCTGGACGGCGTCCAGCTGAAGTCGATCACCGCCTACCAGCGCCTCGACGACCGCTGGACGCTGGACTTCTCGGGCGGCCTGGTCGCCGGTTCGGGCCTCGTCGCGGGCTTCCTGCGCGGCAGCGACACCGGCCAGGAGCAGGCCAGCCAGGAGATCCAGGCCCTGGGCGAGGCCTTCGACGGCCGCCTGCAATGGATCGGCGGCCTGTTCTGGTTCAAGGAAACCGGAACCCAGGTGCTGTCCGACACCATCGGCTCGGGCATCTACGGCCCGTTCCCGGTGCCGCTGCTGCCGACCACGATCCACGCGACCTCGGAAAGCATCGCCGCCTACGGCCAGCTGGAATGGCGCTTCACCGACCGTCTCAAGGGCTCGGCCGGGCTGCGCTGGACCAGGGACGAAAAGACCATCGCCGGCACGATCCAGGACGGCCTGGCGGCCTATCCGGCCAGCCTGACCAGCCGTTCAAACCAGGGCGAATGGAAGGTCTGGACTCCGAAGTTCAATCTTCAGTACGAGGCCGGCGACGACGTCATGGTCTACGGCACGATCGCCAGGGGATATCGCGCCGGCGGCTTCGTGGCCCTGTCGATCGCCGAGCCGTCGATCTTCACCAAGGCCTACGACCCCGAATCCGCCTGGTCCTACGAGGCGGGCGCCAAGATCGAGGCCTTCGACCGGCGCGCCCGCCTGAATCTGGCCGCCTATGTCCAGCAACTGAAGGACCTGCAGCAGAACGTCTTCAGCAACGGCTCGATCCTGACGCAGAACGCCGCCGAGGCGCGGATCGCGGGGCTTGAGGTCGAGGCCGCCGCCACGCCGGTGAAGGGCCTGGATCTCTTCGCCTCGCTGGCCCTGACCAACGCCGAGTACGAGAAGCTGGATCCCGCCACCGCCGCCGCTCAGGCCGGCGCCAAGACCCTGCCGCTGGTCTCCAAGGTCCAGGCCCAGCTCGGCGGCGCCTGGCGCATCGAGCCGCGGGCGCTGAAGGGCGGGGCGATCATCGTCTCGGCCGACTACAGCCATCGCGGCCCGCGCTACGCCGAGGCGACGAACGCGCAGGCCGGCCGCATCGGTTCGGTCGACCGCGTCAACGCAGGCCTGGCCTGGGAATCGCCCTCGGCCGCCTGGCGGGTGTTCGTCCAGGGCCGCAACGTGTTCGACGCCAAGGACTACGTCTCGGGCGCGGTCTTCATCCCCGGCCTGATCGTCTACCGACTGGCCGACGAGCCGGCGATGTGGAGCGCCGGGGTGAAGGTGAAGTTCTAGATTCCCTATCTCGTCATCCCGGAAGCCGCGCAGCGGCTGTCCGGGACCCAGGGGACTGGGCGCGGCGGGCGGATCAAGCGCCCAAAGCGCTCGCCGGGGCATTGCGGCCGCCCCTGGGTCCCGGCTCTTCGCTTCGCTACGGCCGGGATGACGATTGAAGGGAGGGCGGGAAGTCGCCCTACTTCTTCTTGTAGGCCTTCACCGCTTCCATGGTCTTGGTCACGTGGCCCTGGAAGTTGAAGTCGCTGTAGGCCAGCAGGATCTTGCCGTCCGGCGCGATGACGTAGGAGGTGCGGTTGGACATGTTGTCCTTCAGCGGCAGCTTAACGTCGTAGTCCTTGATCAGGGCCGGGCTGGCGGCGGCCACGGCGAACTTGTCGCGGCAGTGCTCTTTGGAGAAGTCCTTGATCCGATCGACATTGCCGCCGGTGACGCCGATCACGGTGGCGCCCAGCTTTTCGAACTCGGGAGTCGCCTCGGCGAATTCGTGCGCCTCGGCCGTGCAGCCCGAGGTGTAGGCGGCCGGGAAGAAATAGAGCACCACGGGGCCCTTCTTCAGGGCCTTGCTGAGCTTGAACTCGAAGTCCTTGCCGGCCAGGGCGCCGGGGGCGGTGAAGTCGGGAGCCTTGTCGCCGGGCTTCAGGGCGGCGAGAGCCGGAGCGGCGGCCAGCAGGCTGAAGGCGGCCAGCGAGGCGGCGAGGGCGAGGCGTTTCATCTTACGGGCTCCGAGAGGGATTGTGCGTTCAGCTACGGCTTGGCCAGCAATGTGGACGTGCCCCGACGGAAAGCAAGTATCGGCAAAACAGCGGTCCGGCTTGCCCAGTCACCGGCTTTCCCCTAACCCTCCGCGCCCAAGACATTGAATCTTAGAGGAGCGGGCCGTCATGAGCATCGCCTTCATCTTCCCGGGGCAGGGCAGCCAATCGGTCGGCATGGGCGTCGAGCTGGCGGAGGCCTTCGCGTCCGCCCGCGAGGTGTTCCAGGAGGTCGACGACGCCCTGGGCCAGAAGCTGTTCCAACTGATGCGCGAAGGTCCCGAGGGCGACCTGACCCTGACCGAGAACGCGCAGCCGGCCCTGATGGCCGTCAGCCTGGCGGTCACCCGCACGCTGGAGAAGGAATTCGGCGTCGGCATCGACCGCGCCGCCTTCGTGGCCGGTCACAGCCTCGGTGAATACTCGGCCCTGGCCGCCGCCGGCGCCATCAGCCTGGCCGACACCGCGCGCCTGCTGAAGCTGCGCGGCCAGGCCATGCAGCGCGCCGTGCCGGTGGGCGAGGGCGCCATGGCCTCGCTGATCGGTCCCAAGACCGACATCGCCCTGGCCGAGGCCGCCGCCGCCGCCGGCTCGGAAGTCGGCGTCTGCGTCGTGGCCAACGACAACAACAACGGCAACGTCGTGATCTCCGGCGCCAAGGCCGCCGTGGACAAGGCAATCGAAAAGGCCAAGGAACTGGGCGCCCGCGCCATTCCGCTGAACGTCTCGGCGCCGTTCCACTGCCCGCTGATGCAGCCGGCCGCCGACGAGATGGCCGCCGCCCTGGCCAGCGCCACGATCCTGGCCCCGCGCGCGCCGCTGGTGGCCAACGTCACCGCCGCCCCGGTCCACGACCCGGACGTCATCCGCAAGCTGCTGGTCGAGCAGGTCACCGGCCGCGTCCGCTGGCGCGAGAGCATGACCTGGCTGGCCGGCGAGGGCGGCGTCACCCGCTTCGCCGAGGCCGGCGCCGGCAAGGTGCTGTCGGGCATGGCCAAGCGCATCGCCCCGGACGCCGAGGCGACCCCGCTGAACAGCCCGGCCGACCTGGAAGCCTTCGCCCAGTCGCTTTGAAATAAGTCGCTGTGAAATAAGTCGCTGTGAAACGCCTTGCCGCGTCCTTGTCCTTCGACAAGCTCAGGATGAGGACGTCAGGCGCGGCGACCCGTTTGGAATCCTCACCCTGAGCCTGTCGAAGGGCGAGGATTTCACTCCCAATCCCCTCCGAACCGGAGAACTCAAATGTTCGACCTCACCGGCAAGACCGCTCTCGTCACCGGCGCCACCGGCGGCATCGGCGGCGCCATCGCCCGCGCCCTGCACGGCCAGGGCGCCCACGTCGTCCTCTCGGGCACCCGCGAATCGGCGCTGACCGAGCTGAAGAACGAGCTGGGCGAGCGCGCCTCGTTCGTCGTGGCGAATCTCTCGGACGCCGAACAGGTCGACGGCCTGGTCGCCAAGGCCGAGGAAGCCGCCGGCGCCCCGCTCGACATCGTCATCGCCAACGCCGGCATCACCCGCGACGGCCTGATCGTGCGCATGAAGGACGAGGACTGGGACACCGTCATCAAGGTGAACCTGGAAGGCTACTTCCGCCTGGCCCGCGCCGCCGCCAAGGGCATGATGAAGCGCCGCGCCGGCCGCATCATCGGCATCACCTCGATCGTGGGCGTCACCGGCAACCCCGGCCAGACCAACTACGCGGCCTCGAAGGCCGGAATGATCGGGTTTTCCAAGGCCTTGGCCCAGGAACTGGCCAGCCGCGGCGTGACCGTCAACTGCGTCGCCCCCGGCTTCATCGCCAGCCCGATGACCGACGCCCTGAACGACCAGCAGAAGGTCGGCATCCTGTCGACCATTCCGGCCGGCAAGCTGGGCGAGGGGAGCGATATCGCCGCCGCCTGCGTTTACCTGGCCAGCGATCAGGGCGGTTACGTCACCGGTCAGACCTTGCACGTCAACGGCGGCATGGCCATGATCTAGGCGAACGCCGCCTTGGTCCACAATGGCCATGCTTCTTGGCGGCTGACCCGCTGGTCACCCGAAAAGGAACGTGATAGGCGGTGACCCGACATCTCGCGGACGGTGAAAACGATTTCATACCGTCCGTGGGGTAAACAGATTTCAAAACGAGGGACTAACAGAATGTCCGACATTCTCGAGCGCGTGCGTAAGATCGTCATCGAACACCTGGATGCCGATCCCGAGAAGGTCACCGAGAAGGCCAGCTTCATCGACGACCTGGGCGCCGACAGCCTCGACAACGTCGAGCTCGTGATGGCGTTCGAAGAAGAATTCGACATCGAAATTCCGGACGACGCCGCCGAGCACATCCAGACGGTTGGCGACGCCGTGAAGTTCATCACGGAAAAGACCGGCGCCTAAGGGCGTCGGGTTCGTACCCTCACGGGCGAACAGCACTATCAGCCGCCGCGCAGCACGGGCTCTTGCCATCGTGCGCGCGGCGGTTTTCGTATGTGGCCAAGATTCGCGCCGCAACCTGGCTTAGGGCTTTCGCCTTTCGTCTGGGCCGGCGCGTCGGAAGGTTTGGGAGCAATCCATGCGTAGAGTCGTCGTCACCGGGCTGGGCCTGCTGACTCCTCTGGGCCAGGGCGTCGAAGTGTCCTGGAAGAACATCGTGGCCGGCAAGTCCGGCGCGGGCCGCATCACCGCTTTCGACCCGACCGACTACGCCTGCCAGGTCGCCTGCGAAGTGCCGCGCGTCGATGGCCGTGGCGGAGGCGGTCCGGACGTCGAAGGCTCGTTCGACCCCGACCAGACCATGAGCCCGCGCGACCAGAAGCGCGTGGACGACTTCATCCTGTACGGCATCGCCGCCGCGGACGAAGCCGTGAAGGACTCGGGCTGGGTTCCGGAGACCGACGAGCAGAAGTGGCGCACGGGCGTCATCCTCGGCTCGGGCATCGGCGGCCTGTCGACCATCGCCGACACCGCGCTGGAGCTGGAAGCCAAGGGCCCGCGCCGCGTCAGCCCGTTCTTCATCTCCTCGGCCCTGATCAACCTGATCTCGGGCCAGGTCTCGATCAAGTACGGCTTCAAGGGCCCCAACCACGCCGTGGTCACGGCCTGCGCCACCGGCGCCCACGCCATCGGCGACGCCATGCGCCTGATCAAGTACGGCGACGCCGACGTGATGATCGCCGGCGGCGCCGAAGCGGCCGTCTGCAAGCTGGGCATCGCCGGCTTCATCGCCTGCCGCGCGGTCGCCACCGACTTCAACGACACGCCCGAGAAGGCCTCGCGTCCCTACGACAAGGATCGCGGCGGTTTCGTCATGGGTGAAGGCGCCGGCGTCGTCGTGCTCGAGGAGTACGAGCACGCCAAGGCCCGCGGCGCGAAGATCTACGCCGAAGTGGTCGGCTACGGCCTGTCGGGCGACGCCTATCACATCACCGCCCCGTCGGAGAACGGCGAAGGCGGTGGGCGCGCCCTGGCCGCGGCCGTCAGGGACGCGGGCCTCCAGCCCTCGGACATCGACTACATCAACGCCCACGGCACCTCGACCATGGCCGACGGCCTGGAAGCCGGCGCCGTGGCCGCGTTCCTCGGCGACCACGCCAAGAACGTGGTGATGTCGTCGACCAAGTCGATGACCGGCCACCTGCTGGGCGCGGCCGGCGCGATCGAGTCGATCTTCTCGATCCTGGCCATTCGTGACCAGGTCGCGCCGCCGACCATCAACCTCGACAATCCCGACGTCGACGTGCCGATGAACCTGGCGCCCCACAAGGCCGTGCCGATGAAGATCGACGTGGCCGTGTCCAACAGCTTCGGCTTCGGCGGCACCAACGCCTCCGTCGTGTTCCGTAAAATCTCGTGAGCCAAGTCTCGTGAGCAAGCCGCCGCGTCCGCAAAAGAAGGCTGCGGCGCCCAAGCGGGCGTCGAAGGCCCGCAAGCGGGAGACCGCCACCCTGGGACGTCGCCTGGCCGCCATGGCCGGCGGCGGCCTCGTGGTCGCTGCGGTCGCGGCCCTCGCCCTCGGCGGCGGGGCGGTCTGGCTCTACGGCGGGCCGGGCCCCAAGGCCAGGAACGGCGAATACACCTCGGTGGTGCTCCGCCGCGGCGCCAGCGTCTCGGAGATCGCCGGGGCGCTGGAAGCCGGCGGGGCGATCCGCTCCTCGTCGCTGTTCCTGACTGCCGCCCAGGTCACCGGCGCGGCGCGTCGGCTGAAGGCCGGCGAATACGAATTCCCCAACCGCGCCTCGCTCTCCACCGTCCTGGCCATGGTCCGCGACGGCAAGGTGGTGCGCCACCAGGTCACCGTGCCCGAGGGCGTGACCTCCGAGATGGTCGTCGAGATCCTGCAGCGCTCGCCCGTGCTGGTCGGCGACGTGCCGACCCCGCCGGAAGGCGCCGTCCTGCCCGAGACCTACCAGGTCGAGCGCGGCGAGGAACGGGCCGCCGTCCTGCAGCGGATGATGGACGACCGCGACAAGGTGCTGAACGCCCTGTGGGAGCAGCGCCAGGCCGGCCTGCCGTTCCAGACCAAGGACGAGGCCGTCACCCTGGCCTCGATCGTCGAGAAGGAAACGGCCCTGGCCAGCGAGCGTCCGCGCGTGGCGGCCCTGTTCACCAACCGCCTGCGGCTGGGGATGCGTCTGGATACAGATCCGACGGTGATCTACGGCATCACCCGCGGCCGGCCGCTGGGCCGGGGCCTGCGCCGTTCGGAACTCGATACCTTCACGCCCTACAACACCTACAAGATCACCGGCCTGCCGCCGACGCCGATCGCCAATCCCGGCCGCGAGGCCCTGGCGGCGGTGATGAACCCGCCCAAGACCGACGAGCTCTACTTCGTCGCCGACGGCACCGGCGGGCACGTCTTCGCCAAGACCTACGAAGAGCACGAGCGCAACGTCGCCCAGTGGCGGCAGATCGAGCGTCAGGCCAAGGCGGCCACGGCTTCGGAAACTGCAGGGAACTGACCATGGCGCTCTCGGGCATGACCGGTTTCGCGCGTGTCGAGGGCGCTCTGGGAGACTGGAGCTGGGCCGTCGAGGCGCGCAGCGTCAACGGACGCAACCTCGAGACCCGCTTCCGGGGCCCGCCGGGCCTCGAAAGCCTCGACCGGGCCGCCCGCGACGGCGCCCAGGGCCGCTTTCAGCGCGGCCAGCTCACCGTCGGCGTCCAGGCCCGCAAGGCCGAGGCCGCCGCCGCGCCGCAGGTCAATGTCGAGGTGCTCGAACGCTACCTGAAGGCCGGTTCGCCCTATGTGGCCACCGGCATGGTCGGCAAGCCCAGCCTCGACGGCCTGCTGGCCCTGCGCGGCGTCATCGAGGTCCGCGAGGACGACGAGAACGCCGAGGCCCGCGCCGCCCTGGAAGCCGCCATCGCCGCCAGCATCCACCAGGCCCTCGACGGTCTGAAGGCCGCGCGGCTGGAGGAGGGCGCCTCGCTCTCGCCGGTGCTCTTGGGCCTCGTGGACCGCATCGAAGCCCTGACGGGCCTCGCCGCCGCCGAGGCCGAGGGACAGCCGTCCATCCTCAAGCAGCGCTTCGAGCGCCGCATGACCGAACTTCTGGGCGAAAGCGCCTCGCAGGACCGCATCCTGCAGGAAGCCGCCGCCCTGGCCGTCAAGGCCGACGTCCGCGAGGAGCTGGACCGCCTGGCCGGCCACGTGGCCGCCGCGCGCACCCTGCTGTCGGGCGAAGGCGCGGCCGGCCGCCGCCTGGACTTCCTCTCGCAGGAGTTCATGCGCGAGGCCAACACCCTTTGCAGCAAGTCGGCGCTGACCGCGCTGACGGCCCACGGCCTCGAGCTGAAGGCCACGATCGAACAGTTTCGCGAACAGGTTCAGAATGTCGAATAACCCGGCCGACAAGAGCGGCCGCAAGCACCGCGGCCTCCTGCTGATGGTCGTCGCCCCCTCGGGCGTGGGCAAGACCTCGTTGACCCGCCGCCTGGTGGCCGACCACGGCGACCTGCACCTGTCGATCAGCGCCACCACCCGCGAGCCGCGCCCCGGCGAGCACGACGGCCGCGACTACCACTTCGTCTCCAAGGACAAGTTCAAGGAGATGATCGAGGAGAACGCGTTCTTCGAGTGGGCCGAGGTCTACGGCAACTACTACGGCAGCCCCAAGGCCCCGATCATGGAGGCGCTGGAGGGCGGCGAGAGCGTGCTGTTCGACATCGACTTCCAGGGCGCCATGAAGGTGCACGCCCAGGCCGGTCCCGACAGCGTGCTGGTCTACATCCTGCCGCCGTCCCTGGCCGAGATGAGCCGTCGCCTGCACGCCCGCAGCCAGGACAGCGAGGAAGTCATCGCCCGTCGCCTGTCGCGCGCCAAGGACGAGGTCGCCGCCTGGGAGAAGTTCGACTACGTCGTGCTCAACGACGACTTCGACAAGGCCTACGCGGACCTGGCCCACATCTACCACGCCGAACGCCAGAAGCGCTCGCGCAACCCCTGGATCGGCGACCTGGTCGGCGACCTGCTGGCGGAAGATATCTGAGGGCGCGGGCGGAAAAGTCCCCGGCCTTTCCCCATTTTCCGATGTTCCCCGCGAAGGCGGGGATCCAAGCGGCCTTAGCAGGCCCGTCTTCGGCCTCCGCTCCACCCTGAACCCCAGCTTGGTTCCCCGCCTTCGCGGGGGACTGAGCGGGTTGGGGAATGACCGGGCGGTTCTAGTAGTGAAAGCTGCCGCTTTCGCGCGGCTGGATCAGCTCGCGGGCCCGCAGCACCAGCTGGGTGGGCGTGAACGGCTTCATCATGTAGGTCGTCGCGCCCGCGCTCATGGCCTCGACCACGCGGTCGAGCCGGCGCTCGCCGGTCATGATCACCACCGGCACCTCGCGACCCCAGTCGCTGGCCCGCAGGCGGCGCAGGACCTCGATCCCCGTTTCGCCGGGCATGCGCACATCGAGAAAGACGATCGCCGGGTGTCGGTCCTGCACGTCCGCCAGAAGGCGCTGGGCGTCCTCGGCCGTCTCCACGTCGAAACCGCCGCCGTCGAGCGCGGTCGACACGAACTCCAGCATCAGCGGGTCGTCGTCGATCACCAGGGCCAGGGGACGAGACGTCATGCGGAACTCCAGGAACGCGTCACAACCAGACGCGGGACTGATTCTTGGTCGCCGCCCGCGCCTGCGCCGGCAGGTCGGCGGCGGAGAAGGGCTTGAGCACGTAGCCGACGACGCCGGCCTCCATCGCGGCCTTGACGAATTCCGTCACCAGCGGGTCGTCGTCGACGACCAGGACCAAGTGTTGCTGATCGGCTGCGGGCTGCATGTGGTGAAGATTCCTCCACCTGACCGCGAATGCAAGCCGTGGCTGCGCCGTCTCAGGCCTTGAGCAGCGCCGCCGCCAGGGCCTGGAAGCCTTCGATGGGGATGGTCTCGGCCCGCGCGTCGGGATCGATGCCGGCCGCCTCGCACAGCGCGCCGCCGCCGATCGGCTTGAGGCTGGAGCGCAGCATCTTGCGGCGCTGGCCGAAGGCCGCCGCCGTCACCCGCTCCAGCGCCGAGACCAGCGCCTTGTCCGGCGCGGGCTCCAGCGGGACCAGGCGCGCCACGGCCGAGGCCACCTTGGGCGGCGGGGTGAAGGCGCGGGCCGGCAGGTCCATGACCACCTTGGCGCTGCACACGGTCTGCGACAGCACCGCCAGGCGCCCGTAGGCGTCGTCGTCCTCCTGGGCGGCGATGCGGTCGGCGACCTCCTTCTGGAACATCAGGGTCATCGACAGCGGCCGGAAGGGCCCGGTGAGCCAGTTGATCAGCAGCTGGGTGCCGACGTTGTAGGGCAGGTTTGAAACCATGTGCGCCGGGCCGCCGTCCGCCAGGGCGGCCATGTCGGCGCGCAGGGCGTCGCCCTCGACCAGGGTCAGGCGGCCGTCGGCGGCGTCGGCCAGCTCGCCCAGCAGCGGCAGGAAGCGGCTGTCCTTCTCGATCGCCACCACCTTGGCGCCGGTTTCCAGCAGGGCCCGCGTCAGGCCGCCCGGGCCGGGGCCGACCTCGATCACCGTGTCGCCTTGCCCGACTTCCGCCAGGCGCGCGATCTTGCGGGTGATGTTGAGGTCGAGCAGGAAGTGCTGGCCGAAGCTCTTGCGGGCCAGCAGGCCGTGGCGTTCGAGCGCCTCACGCAGCGGTGGCAGGTCGGCGAGGGAAGGGGTCGTCATCGCCTCCCTCTAGAGGCAAAACCGTCGAAAGCCTAGGCGTTGCGCCGCGCGGCGATCTCGGCCGCCATGCGGATGGCGGCGATCAGGCTGTCGGGACGGGCCAGTCCGCGCCCGGCGATGTCGAAGCCGGTGCCGTGATCGGGCGAGGTGCGCACGATCGGCAGGCCCAGCGTCACGTTCACCCCGCCCCAGAAGTCGAGCATCTTCACCGGGATGAGGGCCTGGTCGTGATACATGCACAGCACCGCGTCGTAGGTGGCGCGGGCGTCGGCGTGGAACAGGCTGTCGGCGGGCGAGGGGCCGCGGGCGTCGACGCCGCGGGCGCGCAGGGCCTCGACCGCCGGGATGATCGTCTCGATCTCCTCGCGGCCCAGGGCTCCGCCTTCGCCGGCGTGCGGGTTCAGCGCGGCCACGGCCAGGCGCGGCGCGGCGATGCCGAAATCGGTCTTCATGGCCTGGGCGGTGACCAGGCCCGCCTCGACGATGCGCTGCACGCTCAGCGCGGCCGGCACGCTGCCCACCGACTGGTGGATGGTCACCAGCGTGGCGCGCAGGTCCTTGGCGGTCAGCATCATCACCGGGCCGCGCGCGCCTTCGAAGGGAACGGGCGCGGTCAGTTCGGCGAGGAATTCGGTATGGCCGGGAAACTTGAAGCCGGCCTCGTACAGCGGGGCCTTGGCGATCGGCGCGGTGACCAGGCCCGCCACGGCGCCCGACAGCGCCAGGCCGACGCCCGTCTCTATGCAGCGGATGATCTGGGCGGCGTGGGCGCTGGAAGGCTTGCCGGCCACCACCGGCGACTGCAGCGGCAGGTCCAGCACCGGCAGGGCCTCGCCGAACACCTGGGCGGCCTCGGCCGGCCCGGTGACGGGCCGCACCTTCACGCCGCCGCCGGCGGCGGCCAGGCTCTGCAGGTCGCCGACGGCCATGAACACCGGGCCGCTCTGGCGAAGCGCGGCCCAGGCCTTGGCGATGATTTCGGGCCCGACGCCGGCGGGATCGCCGACGCTCAGGGCCAGGGTGTCTGTCTTCACCGGGTCTCGATGGTGGCGGCGTTGCGCAGGTCCCGCAGGTAACGTTTGGAGATCAGCGCAAGTTGCTGACCCTTAAGGCGATTTTCGATCTGGTCGTGAGACGGCGCGCCGCCGCCCGATTGGCGCTTGCCGCACACCGCGATCAGGTGCAGGCCCGCGTCCGTGCGGATCGGATCCGACACCTGGCCGACGTTCAGGGCGTTGGCCGCTTCCTGGAACGACGGCGCCAGGTCGCCGATCTCGGCCTCGCCGAGGTCGCCGGCCACCACGCCGCCCACCTTGCCGGCGTCGGCTTCGAGGGTCTGGCAGCTGGTCAGCTTGGGCTTCAGGCCGGCCAGCAGGGCGGTGGCGGCCTGGACGTCGGCTTCCGGGGCGTCCTTGGGCAGGGCCACGGCCACCTGCTTGAGGTCGACCAGGGTCGCTTTGGCGCCCGAGCGCTTGTCGCGCAGATAGACGATGTAGACGCCGTCCTTGACCGGGATCGGGGCCGACAGCTGGCCGGGGCGCAGCTGCTCCAGCGCCGCGTCGACCTCGGCCGGCATTTCGCCCGGGCTGACCCAGCCGGCGTCGCCGCCGTTGGCGGCCGTCGAGGCGGCCGAGAACTGGCGGGCCACGGCCGCGAACGGCGCGCCCTGCTGCATCTGGCCCACCAGCTGGCGGGCGCCGTTCAGCGCCACCTCGGGGCCGCCGACGCGCACGGCGTCGATGAACACTTCGCTGACCTGGTACTGCGGCTTGCTGGCCGAGTCGGCCAGGCGGCGCTGGAAGGCCTTGATCTGGTCTTCGCCGATCCGCAGGCGCGAGCCGTAGCGGCCGCTGATCCAGTTCTGCCAGCTGGTCTCGGCGCGGATCTGGGCGCGCCAGGTGTCGGCGCTGACGCCCTGGGCCGACAGGCTGGCCAGCAGCTGCTGGGCCGTCATCTTGTTGCCCTGGGCGATGTTCTCGATCTCTTCGTCGACTTCCTTGTCGGTCGAGATGATCGTGATCTTCTGCTCGCGCTCGACCCGACGCAGTTCCTGCATCTGCACGTGCTCGTCGATCAGCGAGCGGAGGGCTTCCTGCTCCAGCTGGGGCAGGTTTTCCTGGGTCGGCTGCAGGCCCGAGGTCACCATCAGCAGGCGCATGCGCTGCATCAGGTCGTAGGACGAGACGATGTCGTCGTTGACCACGGCCGCGACGCTTTCCGACAGCGGGTTGGCGCGCGGCTCGGCGGCCGCCGGCGGGGCGTCGACCAGGGGCGTGGCCTGGCGGGCCTGGGCGGGAAGGCCCGCCACGGTCAGGGCGAGGATGGATGCGGCGCTGGCCGCAAAAGTCGTCACGCTACGCGCAGACCGCATGGGTAGTGTCGTTCCTCTGGAGCCCGGCCCGGCGGCCGGTCTCGATTTCAATGTCTGTGACGCGACGACCTTCCGGTAGACCGTGAGCGGCCGCGTCTCGATGCGTCACGGGGACGCGTGCGGACGCCCGCACGTCCCCCCGGACGTTGGATTGCCTAGTCGCTGTACCCTGTATCACCCAATGTGGCGAGGGTTAGGCGCACGACGACCGAGCGGTCGGGCTGCAGCCGCAGCCCGCTCACCGTCGAGCTATAGCGGTCTTCCTGTTGGTAGATGATGTCGATGCGGATGCAATCGTCCGTATAGGCCACGCCGAGGTCGCGGCGGCGCCAGGTCTCGGCCACCAGGTCGAGCTGGCCGAAGGCCGTCAGGGACCACTTCTTGGTCAGGTTCAGCTGGCCGCGGGCCTCGAAGTTTTCCTGCCGCTCGCCGTTGGAGTCGACGTTGTCCTTGAGGTAGCGCAGCGAGCCCTGGACCCGCTGGTTATTGGCGTCGACGCCGGTTTCCAGGCGGTTGATCTTGGTGGTGTCGGAATCCAGGCGGGTGCGGACATAGGCGTTGATGCCGGCCACCGGCGTCACCGTGGCGGCGACGATCCAGTCCGACGACTTGTCCTGCAGGCCGGTGCGCGAGGGCAGCAGCGGGTCGTACTCGGTGCGGAAGCTGCGGCCCACCAGGACGCTGCCGCCGCGGCCGTCGGCGGTGTTGAAGGTCGCACGGCCGCCCACGTTCATCCGCGTGCCGCCTTCGTACAGGTCGAAGCCGGGCGACTTGTTGGTGCGGAAGAGGTTGGTTTCGTCGAATTCGAAGGCCGAGCTGTCTTCGTTGTAGAGGTAGGTCGTGGTTCCGTCGCGAGCGACGACCACGGGCACGCGCGAGCTGTCCGAACCGGTGGCGATCTGCACCAGCGGTTCCAGGATGACGCTGCCGCCCTTCTTCAGGCCCTTGTACAGCGGCAGGCTCAGATCGACACCGGCCACGCCCATGGTGCGCGAATAGTTGACCTCGGCGTCGTCGCCGGCCGCCAGGGCGGCCGTGGACAGGTAGACGCCCTTGATCTTGTAGGCGTCGCCGCGAGCCTGGGCGAAGGGCTGGATGCGCAGGCCGGGGCCGACCACGGCGCTGGCGCGCCAGTCGGCCTGGACGGTGCCGCGAACGCTGTCGACGCCGCTTTCGTGCGAATAGCTGGAGAACAGGTAGGGCGACTCGCCGAACTGCGATTCCGAGCGGTTCAGCATCACGCCCGAACCCTGCACGCGCAGGCGGCCGAACAGCACCGGCGATTCGGGCTCCCAGCGGCCTTCGACCAGGGGGCCGATCACCGGGAAGGCGCCGCTGTTCTCGAACTTGTTGCCCAGGCCCGTCGTCGGGTCGGTGCCGACCACGCGCAGGCCCTGCACCGAGACGGCCGAGATCGACAGCCACGACCGGTCGTCCTGCCGCGAGGTGTAGATCTGCGAGGTCAGGCGGCGGTCTTCGCTCGTGAACAGGCCGCGCTGTTCGTAGACGTTGTTGATGTCGTACTTGTCGAAGATCAGGGCGTCGGAGGCGCGCTCGGCGCTGAAGCCCCACTTCCAGTGCTCGTCGATGTCGAACGCGCCCTTGGCCAGGATGTAGCTGCGGGTGGTCGCGTCGCCGAAGCGGTTGCCCCGGTTGTCGAACTCCTTCTCGTACGTCACGCCCATGCGCGCCTCGAGCATGCCCGAGTAGAAGCGCTTGCGGTAATCGACGTTGAGGAAGGGGTTAACTTTCGTGTTGATCTGGGGGCTTAGGATCACATCCTGAGACGGCGAGAGCACCTGAAGGTAGGGCTGCTGGTACGACAGGCCGCGGCGTTGCGACAGGCCCACCTTCGGCGTCAGGAAGCCCGAGCTGCGCGGAGCCTGCGGATCGGGGTGCCAGAACAGCGGCAGATAGATCAGCGGCGCGCCCCACAGGCGGATCTTGGCGCCGTGGTAGTAGACGATCTGGCGGGTCTTATCCTGCACCACCTTGTCGGCCTCGATCGACCAGGTGGGGGTCGGCTTCTCGGCGCAGACGTCGCAGGGCGTGTAGATCGCCTGGTTGAGCTCGGTGACCTGCTCGTTGCGGCGGATCGCGGTGGCGGCCGCGATCTTCACGTTCTGCTCCAGGCGCGTGGAGAAGTTGCGCGCGAAGCCGGCGCGCATGTCCTTGTCCAGCGTCAGGTCGTCGGCGAACTGGGCCGTGCCGTCGGCGTTGATCAGCGAGACCTTGCCGTGGGCGGTCACCACGCCGGTGCTGGTGTCGTAGATCACTTCCTGGGCGCGCAGCGTGCGGCCCTGGTAGCGAACCTCGACCGAGCCGCGCGCCGTCATGGTCTTGGCGGCGTCGTCGCGGATCAGCAGATCGGATTCCAGATAGTAGCCCTGGTCGCCCAGGCCATCGTCGGCCGCCGCCGGCTTGGCGGGGACCTCGGGGATGGTCGCGAGCGATTGCTGGGCCTGGGCGGCGCCGCTCGCGGCGGCGACCGCCAGCCAGGCGACGCCGGCCATCAGCAGCTTGCGAACCGCCGCGCCTGGCGCTGGGCTTAGATCGATCATCAGGGGCCTCGATGCCGGCGTCACAGACTCAACCATCCTCGGTATAGCAAAGCAGGGTCAGCCCCGCCAAAAGCGCCGCCGCCGGAGGGGTCCAGGCGGCCAGGACAGGCCCCAGGACGTCGGCCTTGCCCAGCGCGCCGCACAGTTCGTTGAAGAAGAAGAAGCCAAAGCCAAGCGCGACGCCAGAGCCGGCGAGGGCGGCCAGGCCGCCAAGCCTCATCAGGCGCAGCGAGAAGGCCGCCGCCAGCACCGACATCGCCGCGAACAGCAGGGGCGTGGCCAGCATCGTTTGCAGGCGCATCTTGAACGGCGTGGCCGAGAAACCGGCCGCCTCGGTGCGGGCGATGGTCTCGGGCAGGCGCCAGAAGGCCACGGCCTGCGGGTTCTTGAAGCGGTCGGCGGCGGTGCGCTCGTCCAGGTCCGACGGCACGGTGACGCTGTCGGTGCGGATCGCGCCGGCGCCCGGCGTGGCCTCGCTGACGCCGCTCAGGCGCCAGAAGCCGGGCTCCAGCCGCGCCTCGGCCGCCTCGTAGCGGCGGGTGAAGACCAGGGCGCCGTCCGGCTTGACGTCGTAGACGAAGAACGAGACGCCGCGCAGGCGCACCGCGCCGTCGATGGTGTCGCGCATGCGGGCGCGGATGACGATCTGGCGCTTGTCGTCGCCCTGGCGCAGCCAGGCGCCCTTGGGAGTGTTCTTCAGGTAGCCGGCCAGCAGGGCGTCGCGCTCGGTCTCGAACCGGGCGCTCATCGCCGAGGTCAGCGGGTTGAGCAGGGTGACGGTGACGACGCCCATCGCGAAGGCGGCGAAGGCGGCCGGCAGGATGAAGCGCCAGGCCGAGACGCCCGCGGCGCGCATGGCGATCAGTTCGCTGCGGCGGTTCAGGCCCACGAACGCGCCCAGGGTGCCGAACAGGAAGATGAACGGCGTCAGGGTCAGCAGCGTCGCCGGCGCCTGCAGGATCGTCAGGTACAGCAGCTGGCCGAAGCCCGCGTCCTCCGAACGGGTGCCGACGTTGCGGGTGATGTCGACGAAGGCGATCAGCATCACCAGCGCGCCCAGCACCGCCAGGGCCGCGCCCAGCGAGGCTAGCGTCTTGCGCAGAACGTAGCGTTCGAGCATGCCGATGCCGATCACGACACGCCTCCCAGCGGCTGGAGGCCGCTCGAGGCGCCGATCGGCACGTAGCGCCTGACCTTCTGGCGGAAGATCTGCGCCAGGCCCCACCAGGTGGCGGCGATCGGCACGGCGTATTGCAGCACGTTCAGCCACACCTGGTCGTCGCACGCCGCCTGCACGCCGAAGCCCATGATCCGCACCACGGCGGCGGCCGCGCCGACGGCGGCGATCCGCTTGCCGTAGCCCATGCGGCTGAACGAGCCGCCGATCACGGCGGCCAGGGCCATGGCCATCATGGCGATGTTGTACAGCGGGCTGGACAGGCGCGAATGGCCCTCGGCCAGCATCTTCACCCGGTTATGCTGCTCCCACTCCTGGCTCATGTCCGGGAAGAACAGCTCGTGCGGATAGCGGTCGGCGATCTTGTAGTGCAGCAGCTCGTCGCTCTGGAACAGGGTCGACAGGTCGAAGACGTATTCCTCGAACGACAGGTAGTTCAGCACGCCCGCGCTGTTGAACTCCTGGTTGGAGCCCTTGCGCATGATCAGCACCGGCAGGTCGTTGCGCTTGGCGATCACGCCCTCGCGCGCCGTGTAGGTCACCGAGCCGCCGTTGGGCTTTTCCTGGTGGATGAACAGGTTCTTGATCTGGTTGTCGCGGTCGATCGTCTGGGCGTAGACCGTCAGGCCGGGGCCGGGCTCGGTGAACTCGCCGGGCCGCACCAGGGTCGAGGCCAGGTCCGTCTTCATGTCGAAGGCCGTCTCGCGGATCAGCCGCGCCGACCAGGGCTGCGCCCACAGGCCCAGCGCCAGCGAGATCAGGGCCGCGAACACCGACAGCCGCATGGCCGGCGAGATCACCCGCCAGCGGCTCATGCCGCCGGCGAAGCAGACGACGATCTCCTGCTCGGTATGCAGACGATTCAGCGCCACCAGCGCGGCCACGAACAGCGCGATCGGCATGATGATGTTGAGCAGCTGGGGCAGGGCCAGCAGGATCATCTTGGCGAAGATCAGGGCCGTCTGGCGCTGCTCGATCAGGATGTCGAATTCCGAGAGGCTGCGCGCCAACAGGGCCAGAGCCGCCAGGGCCGCGGTGGCCAGGATGGTCGGCCCGACCAGCTGTCGGAAAAGATAGCGTTCGATCAGGCGCATGCAGGGGGTGTTTCGGGGGCTTCACGGATTCGCGCGGCGAACCCCGGCGTTGTGGCGTGTTCTACACGTCTGGCTCGGCTTGGCACAACCGAAGACATCATGTGGGACGGCGTGACGGGGCTGTGAACGGCGACGGTCTTTTCCCAAGGATCGGCATGGACTATGCCGGGCGTTCACGTCCTGTCGCGTCGGATCGCGGCCTTCTCAAGGCCGCGCCGCGACGGGATCTCCCGCTTCCCAGGAGCGCTGCATGCGTATCGAGTTCGTTCCCGCCGACAGCCAGGCCGGCGCCACGGCCGCCCTCGCGGTCCTCGCCTACGAGGCCGCCGCCCTTTCGCCCGAGGCCAAGGCGGTCAACGAGGCGACCGGCGGCGCGATCGCCCGCGCCGCGGCCGGCGGCCGATTCATCGGCGCCAAGGGCCAGGTGCTGGACATCCTGGCTCCGGCCGGCCTCGACGCCGCGCGCGTGGTGGTGATCGGCGTCGACGGCGCCGGCGCGGTCGAGCCGGAGACGGCCGAGATCGCCGCCGCCCACGCCTACGGCGCGGTCAAGACCTCGGGCGTCACCGAGCTGCTGCTCAAGCTCGGCGGCGACGCCGAGACCGCCGCCCGCGTCGCCTTCGGCGTCAAGCTGGCCGCCTACCGCTTCGACCGCTACCGCACCACCGAGAAGGCCGAGAAGAAGCCCTCGGTCGCCACCGTCAAGGTCGCCGCCGCCGATCCGGCCAAGGCCCAGAAGGCCTTCGCCGCACTGGAGCCGATCGCCGACGCCATCCTGTTCAGCCGCGACCTGGTCTCCGAGCCGGCCAACATCCTGCATCCCGAAGAGTTCGCCGCCCGCGTGAAGGGCCTCGAAAGCCTCGGCCTCGAAGTCGAGATCCTCGGCGAGAAGGAAATGGCCGAGATCGGCATGGGCAGCCTGCTCGGCGTCGGCCAAGGCAGCGTCCGCGAAAGCCAGCTGGTGATCGCCCGCTGGAACGGCGCGGCCGACAAGTCGGCCCAGCCGATCGCCTTTGTCGGCAAGGGCGTCTGCTTCGACACCGGCGGCATCTCGATCAAGCCCGCCGACGGCATGGAAGACATGAAGTGGGACATGGGCGGCGCGGCCGCCGTGGCCGGCGTCATGCACGCCCTGGCCGGCCGCAAGGCCAAGGTCAACGCCATCGGCGTCCTCGGCCTGGTCGAGAACATGCCCGACGGTAACGCCCAGCGTCCCGGCGACGTGGTCACCTCGATGTCGGGCCAGACCATCGAGGTCATCAACACCGACGCCGAGGGCCGTCTCGTGCTGGCCGACGCCCTCTGGTACACGCAGGACCGCTTCAAGCCGAAGTTCATGGTCGACCTGGCCACCCTGACCGGCGCGATCATCATCTCGCTGGGCAACGACTACGCCGGCCTGTTCAGCAACAACGACGGCCTGTCGGAGAAGCTGCTGGCCGCCGGCGATGCCGAGCGCGAGCCGCTGTGGCGCCTGCCGCTGCCCAAGGCCTACGAGAAGCAGATCGAAAGCCCGATCGCCGACATGAAGAACATCGGCGGCCGCCCGGCCGGCTCGATCACGGCGGGCCTGTTCCTGCAGCGCTTCGTCAACGGCGTGCCGTGGGCCCACCTCGATATCGCCTCGACCGCCTGGCGCAAGGGCTCGTCAGATCCGACCGTGCCGGACGGCGCCGTGGGCTTCGGCGTGCGCCTGCTCAACCGCCTCGTCGCCGACGCCTACGAAGGCTGACGCCACGCATGTCGGCCGCGCCCTGCGAGATATGGTTCTACCACCTGGAGCGAAGCAGCGCCGAGCAGGTGCTGCCCGAGCTGCTGGAAAAGACCCTGGGGCGCGGCTGGAAGGCTCTGGTCCGGGGCGGGGATCCGGCGCGCCTCAACGCGCTGGACGCCCACCTCTGGACCTTCCGCGACGACAGCTTCCTGCCGCACGGCCTGGCCGAGGAGCCGCTGGCCGAGCGCCAGCCGGTGCTGCTCAGCGCCGCGCTGGACAACCCGAACGGCGGCGATGCGTTGTTCCTGCTCGACGGCGCCGAGCCGGGGGATCTCAGCGGCTTCGCCCGCTGCATCCTGCTGTTCGACGGCCGCGACGAAGAGGCCCTGCGACTGGCGCGGGGTCGTTGGAAGGCGTTCAAGGCGGCCGGCCACCCGGTCTCCTACTGGCAGCAGGCCGAACGCGGATGGGAGAAGAAGGCATGAAGCGGCTGTTGACCGTTCTGGGCGCGACCATGGTCCTGGCGGCCTGCTCGACCAGCGCGCCCGAGCCCGCGC
>LNIY01000003.1 GCA_001449105.1 Caulobacter vibrioides
GCCAGCAACCGCCGCAGGGCCGAGATCCGGAACGGTTGCCCCGTCACGTACGGCGTCAGGGTGAAGCCCAGCACCCGCCCGCCGAACCGCTCGGCGCCGTCGGCCAGATACGCAGCCGCCTCCAGCACCTGACCGGCCCACTCGTCCTCGGTCTGGCGGCGGTCGATCATCAGGGCGCGGTCGTCGAGTTCGTTGGACAACGGCAGGCCGATCACGTCGCCGGCGTCGGTCTTCATCGCCACCGGAACCTCGTCCTGCTCCCAGTCGAGGCAGATGTCGAAACCCGCCGCGCGGATCAGGTCGAGCGTCGCGAACGACTGCTGCCGCGCCGGGCTCAGCCAGGCGCGGGGCTTGAGCCCCGCCGCGTCGAACCGCGCCCGCACCTCGGCCACCCAGGCGGCCTCGGTCTCGCGATCCAGGCCGCCCCAATGGATGTGGGTGGTCGACAGGCCATAGGCGGCGATCTCGTGGCCGTCGGCCTGGATCGCCTCGACCAGCGGCTTCAGCCGCTCCAGCTGGTCGGCGTTGATCGGGAAGGTCGCCTTCAGCCCCGCCGCCTTCAGGGCTTCGAGGATGCGGTAGACGCCCACCCGGTTGCCGTAGTCGCGCGTCGTGTAGTGGCGCAGGTCCGGATAGGGCGTGACCATGGCGCCGGGGTGCTTGAACGGCTTGCCCGGCGGATTGAGCGGATGGTGCTCGATCGGCACGACGATCATCGCCGCCACGGCTGCGCCGCCCGGCCAGGCGATCGGTGCGCGCACGGTCGAGGGCCGCCAGGCGTAGCGGTCCTGGTCCATGCCGTAGGAGCGGTGCGGATAGGTCAGGTGCTCGTCAGGCAGCGGCATGGTCAAACCCCGTTCCCGGCGTGGCCAGGCCGCGCGCGGCGATGTCGGCGACGGTCTGGTCGAAGTAGTTTTCGCGATAGTGCTGTGCGATCTCGCGGGCCGTGGTGATCCACACCTCGTCGTGGCCGGCGATGTGGCGCAGGGCCTCCTCGAAGGGTCGGATGCGGTGCGGCTGGCTGACGAGGTAGGCGTGCAGCGGAATGCACATCACCGTCCCCGACTTCTCGCCTTCTTCCAGCAACTGGTCGAAGTGGCGCTTGAGCACGTCGGCGTAGCGCCATGGGCTCATCGACAGCGCGCCGTAGGTGATGACGTCGTTGACCTCGAGCGAGTAGGGCATCGAGATCAGCTTGCCGGTCTTGGTCTTCACCGGCTGGGGCTGGTCGTCCTGGAAGAGGTCGCAGGTGTACCAGAAGTCGTTTTCGGCCAGGAGGTCGAAGGTCTTCTCGGTGTGGGTCAGGGCGGGGGCCAGGTAGCCGCGGATGCGCTGGCCGGTGGCGGCCTCGACCGAGCGGATCGAATCCTCGATCACCGCTCGCTCCTGGGCCTCGTCCATGCCGTAGGAGAAGCGGGTGTTGTAGATGCCGTGGCTGAAGAACTCCCAGTTCCGCGCCACGCAGGCCTCGATGATTTCCGGATGGTGGTCGAGCAGTCCCACCGACAGCGAGATCGAGCCGCGCATGCCGTACTTGTCGAGCAGCTCCATCAGCCGCCAGTGGCCGACCCGGTTGCCCCAGTCACGTTGCGAGTAGCCCACCACGTCGGGCGAGGGCTTGGGCCAGCCGGGACGCTGTGGGTTCTTGGGCGGATCGAACTCGTAGTATTCGATGTTGGGCGCGATCCAGAAGGCCAGCTTCTTGCCGTCCGGCCAGACGATCCTGGGCCGGTCGCGATAGGGCCAGTGATCGTAGAGATTGGGATCGGCCTGCATCTGACGCTCCACTCAGCCGGCGGCGTAGGTCGCGCCGGTCGTGACCATTTCAGCAAGGCCGATGCGGTCGTTCACCCCGCCCATGTCGATCATCCGCTCTGCGAACGGACGGGTCGCGCCGTTGGCCTTCAGGCTGGCCAGGAAGGCCTCGGCCGTCGGCACCAGGGCCCGCACCAGGGCGCCGGGCGAGATCACCAGCTTGAAGCCGATGCGGCCCAGTTCGTTGGCGTCCAGAAGGGGCGTCTTGCCGCCCTCGACCATGTTGGCCAGCAGCGGAACCCTTCCCGCGAAGGCGTGGGCGATGGCGCTCATCTCGCCGATGGTGCGCGGGGCCTCGACGAACAGCACGTCGGCGCCGGCCTCGACATAGGCGTGGGCGCGGTCGAGCGCGGCCTCGAAGCCTTCGACGCCGATCGCGTCGGTGCGGGCGATGATCAGGGTCTGGTCGCTGGCCCGGGCGTCGAGCGCCGCGCGGATCTTGCCCGACATCTCCTTCGTCGAAACCAGGCCCTTGTCGGACAGGTGCCCGCAGCGCTTGGGGAAGGTCTGGTCCTCCAGCTGTATCGCCGAAGCGCCCATGCGCTCGAAGATGCGCACCGTACGCTGCACGTTGACGGCGTTGCCGAAGCCGGTGTCGCCGTCGACGATCAGCGGCAGGTTCACCCGCTCGGCCACGCGGCCAACGACGTCGGCCACCTGGTCGAACGAGACCAGGCCGATATCGGGCCGGCCCAGCTGGGTGTAGGCGATCGAGGCGCCGGAGAGGTAGATCGCCTCGAAGCCGGCCTGCTCGATCAGCAGGGCCGAGAGGGCGTCATAGGCGCCGGGGGCCAGCAGCGGCGTGTCTTGGGCGAGGCGGTCGCGCAGGCTCATGCGGCGGCTCCCTTCAGGCGTCGTTTCAGGTGGGGGATCAGGCCGCCGTCCTCGATCATCGCCATCAGGTGCGGCGGGATCGGCGTCAGGGCGTAGACCTTGCCCGTAGTGATGTTTTCGAGACGTCCGGCGACCGGATCCAAAGAGATCCGGTCGCCGTCGCTCACCTCGCCGACCTGGGGAAACACGAAGGCCGGCAAGCCGAGGTTGATGGCGTTGCGGTAGAAGATGCGGGCGAACGAAGTCGCCAGCACCGCCGAGACGCCAAGTAGTCGTAAGGAAACGGCCGCCTGCTCGCGCGACGAGCCGAGGCCGAAATTTGCGCCGGCGAACACCACGTCGCCGGGCTGAACGGTTGAAGCGAAGTCCGGCGCGATGGCCCGCAGGCAGTGCTGCGCCAGCTGCGCCGGCGGCAGCTTCATCAGGTTGCCGGGAGCCAGCAGGTCAGTGTCGATGGCGTCGCCGAAGACGAAGGCGCGGGACATCAGGCGGCTCCCTTCAGGAAGGGGCGGGGGTCGACGATGCGGCCGGCGGCGGCGGCGGCGGCCACGGCGTAGGGCGAGCCGAGATAGACGTTGGCGCCCGCATGACCCATGCGGCCCTGGAAGTTGCGGTTGGTCGACGAGATGCAGGTCTCGCCCTCCGCCAGGATCCCCGCGCCCATGCCGGCGCAGGCCCCGCAACCAGACGGCATCAGCACCGCCCCGGCCGCCAGCAGGGTCTCCATCACGCCCTCGCGGGCGGCCAGCTCGGCCGTGCGGGCCGACCCCGGGGCCACCAGCAGCCGCACGCCCGGCGCCACCCGACGGCCCCTCAGCACGTCGGCGGCCATCCGCAGGTCCTCGATCTTGGCTCCGACGCAGGCGCCGATATAGGCTTGGTCGATGCGGACCTCGGCAAACTCGGTCGCGTCGCGGGTATTGGCCGGGGAGTGCGGCGCGGCGATCTGCGGCGCCAGGTCCGAAGCGTCGAAGCGGTGGACGGCGGCATAGATCGCGTCGGGATCCGAATGCAGGACCATCGCCGCCGCTTCGTCGATCACCGGCGCGCCGCGCGCGGCCAGATAGGCGAAGGTCGTCGCGTCAGGCGCCACGACCCCGGTCTCTGCGCCTAGCTCGGCGGCCATGTTGGCCAGCACCATGCGCTCGGCCATCGGCATGGCCTCGACCAGGGGGCCTGCGAATTCCACCGCCTTGAAGGCGTTGTCCATGCCCAGCTCCCGGCACAGGAACAGCATGACGTCCTTGGCCGTCACGCCCGGCTGGAAGGCGCCTGTCCACTCGACGCGGATCGTCTGCGGCACGGCCAGCCAGGTCTCGCCCGTAGCGGCGATGGCGGCCATGTCGGTCGCGCCGTAGCCGGCCGCATAGGCCCCAAAGGCGCCGGCCGTCGGCGTATGGCTGTCGCCGCCGGCGATGAAGGCGCCCGGTCGGATCAGGCCGTGCTCGGGCAGCACCAGATGGCAGATGCCGACCATGTCGAAGAAGGCGCTGACGCCGTAGTCGCGGGCGAAGTCGCGCGTGCCCTTCAGGATCGCGGCCGATTCCGCGTCGACCGCCGGTACGTAGTGGTCCGAGACGATGGCCACCTTGGACGGATCCCAAAGGCCCACGCCCAGCTCTTCCAGCAGCGGACGCCAGCGGCGCGGGCCGCTGCTGTCGTGCGCGAAGGCCAGATCGACGTTGGCCGTCACGAGGTCGCCGGCGCGCACGCTCGGCAGGCCCGCGGCCTTGGCGATCACCTTCTCGACGAGCGTCCTCCCGCCCACTTGGCCAACCAACCTAATCGCCTCCCGGTCAAATCCAGCGGCGACCGGGGTAGGCGCGGGGCCCCCGGCTAGAAAGGCGGAAGTTCAGATCAATTGCTGTGCGGTCATTTCCGGCCGCCGGAGGACTAGCCTGCCATGCCCCTCGACACCGCTCCCCAGACCGCCGGTTTTGACTGGAAAGACCCGCTAGCCCTCGACGCCCGCCTGACCGAGGACGAGCGCCTGATCCGCGACGCCGCCCGCGCCTACGCCCAGGAGCAACTTCTGCCGCGCGTCGTGTCGGCCTACGCCGACGGCCGCTTCGACCGCGAGATCATGAAGGAGATGGGCGAGCTGGGCCTGCTCGGCTCGACCCTGCCTGAGGAATACGGCGGCGCGGCCGTCAGCCACGTGGCCTATGGCCTGATCGCCGCCGAGATCGAGGCCGTCGACAGCGGCTACCGTTCGGCCATGAGCGTGCAGTCCTCGCTGGTGATGTACCCGATCTACGCCTTCGGTTCGGAGGAGCAGAAGCGCAAATGGCTGCCGGGCATGGCGCGGGGCGAGCTGATCGGCTGCTTTGGCCTCACCGAAGCCGACGGCGGTTCCGACCCCGGCTCGATGCGCACCGTGGCCCGCAAGGTCGACGGCGGCTACGTGCTGAACGGCGCCAAGATGTGGATCACCAACAGCCCGATCTCCGACGTCGCCCTGGTCTGGGCCAAGCTCGACGGCGAGATCCGCGGCTTCCTGGTCGAGCGCGGGACCGAGGGCTTCACCACCCCCAAGATCGACGACAAGCTCAGCTTGCGCGCCTCTATCACTGGCGAGATCGTCCTGCAGGACGTGATGGTGCCCGACGACGCCATACTGCCGGGCGTGAAGGGCCTGCGCGGTCCGTTCTCGTGCCTCAACAAGGCTCGCTACGGTATCGCCTGGGGCGCGATGGGCGCGGCGCGGTTCTGCTTGGAGACCAGCGCGGCCTATGTCGCCGACCGCGTCGTCTTCGGCCGTCCGCTGGCCGCCCGCCAGCTGATCCAGAAGAAGCTGGCCGACATGCAGACCGAGATCGCCCTTGGCTTCGAAAGCGCCCTGGCCCTGGGCCGTCGCCTCGACGCCGGAGACTGGGTTCCGGAAGCCATCAGCCTGATGAAGCGCAACAACTGCGGCAAGGCCTTGGTGATCGCCCGCGAGGCCCGCGACATCCACGGCGGGGCTGGCATCTCGGGGGCCAGCCATGTAATGCGCCACGCCGCGAACCTCGAGACGGTCAATACCTACGAGGGCGCGGCCGACGTCCATGCCCTGATCCTGGGGCGGGCGATCACCGGCATCGCCGCTTTCTGATCGAGCGAGATCCTCGCGCTTCGACAAGCTCAGCGTGAGGATCTCGACTGAACCGCCGTTTCCGTAGCCCTCATCCTGAGCCTGTCGAAGGGCGAGGGCGGTTCCACAGTCGAGACCGCCATGAAGCACCAGACCATCCGCGGCAAGATCCTCTACACCTCGCGCAAACCCGGCCGCGAAGGCCAGGAGCGGGGGCGCGAGCACTTCGCCATGACCCGCCACACCGACGGCAAGGTCACGATCCGCGCCCAGTGCGAGATCGACGAGCCCGATCCCACCGTCCTGCGCGACGCGATCTACTCGCTCGACGAGAACGGCCGGCCGATGGACCTGCACCTGCGCTTGACGGTCGGCGACCGGTTCATGGGCTCGGGCTGGTTCCGGTTCACGGACGACTTCATCGAGTGCGAGAGCTACGGCCCGTCGATCGGCCGCCTGTCGCAGAAGATGCCGACCAATGGCTACTTCGACGGCTTCGGCACCCACCCGATCATCGGCGACGCCTACATCTGCAAGGTGATGGACGTCTCCAAGGGACCGCACAAGCGCAAGCTGCGCATCTTCCTGCCATCGGTCGACCACCGTGGGGCGACGCCGCCGCAGATCGTCGAGAGCAGCATCACGCTGGAATATGTAGGCGACGAAGAGACGACGACCCCGGCCGGGATCTTCGCCTGCCGCCGCTTCCGCTTCCTGGGCGAGGACGGCGGCATGGTCAGCAAGGACGGCGAGCACCCGACCTACGACATGTGGGTCACGGCCGACGAGCACTCGCTGTTCGTGAAGGGCGGCGTCGGCGGCTACATGCAGACCTGGTACGAACTGGTGGAGCTGGAGCGATAGGCTGAGGAACTCCCTCTCTCCTAGAGAGAGGGAGGGGCCCGCCGCGAAGCGGTGGGAGGGTGAGAGGTTTCAGCGTCGGCCGATAAACCCGAAGTCGCAAGAACTGGCGTCAACAAGTCCGCGTCTTATCCGGTGAGAGCGTACCCTCTCACCCTCCCACGCCTGCGGCGCGGGCCCCTCCCTCTCTCCATGAGAGAGGGGCAATTGGCGCTCACCGCTCCGGAAATTCCGGCTTCCGCTTCTCCAGGAACGCCGAGCGCCCCTCGATGAAATCCGGGCCCGACACCGAGGCCACGAACGCCGCGCGGGTCGCAGCGTCGTCCTTGACCGCGCCGCCCAGGATCGCCCGGATCGTCGCCTTGATCGCCCTCACCGAGCGCTGCGAGGCCGCCGCGATCTCCGCCGCCTTGGTCGTCACGGCGGCCGGAATATCGTCTTCTACGGCATCCACTAGTCGAAGCCGCACGGCCTCGTCCGCACTCAGCAGTCGCCCGGTGAACAGGATATCCCGCGCCGCCGAAGCGCCGACGGCGTCCACCAGGCGCTTGGTGTCTTCGAGGCTGTAGGTGAGGCCGAGCTTGGCCGGGGTGATCGCTAGCCGCGCGTCCGCAGCGGCGATCCGCAGGTCGCAGGCCAGCGCGATCGCCAGGCCGCCGCCGACGCAGGCGCCTTCGATGGCGGCCAGCACGGGCTTTTCCTGCTCGGCGATCGCCGCGACCCCGGCCGCGATGGCGGCGTTGTAGTCGGCGGCGCTTTCCGGCGTCGCGTAGACCGCCTCGAACTCGCTGATGTCGGCCCCGGCGGCGAAGTGCCCGCCACGACCGGTGACGACTAGCACCTTGGCGTCAGAGACGGCGAAGGCAGCGCAGGCCTCGGGCAGGGCGCGCCACATGGCCAGGGTGATGGCGTTGCGCTTGGCCGGGCGGTCGAAGGCCAGGGTGGCGACGTCGCCGTCGATGGCGAGGGTCAGCGCCCCTTCGGCGAAGGCAGTCATCGGAAGGCCTCCGGAACGGCGGCTGTAGGCAAGGCTTGCGACAGCCGCGTGGCCAGCGCCTGGGTAGCGCCGTCGGTCATACCGATCACCTGCAGCGACAGCGGCAGGCCCGCGGCTTCGCCGCTCGGCAGAGCGAAGGCCGGGGCGCCCATGACGTTGCCAAGGGCGGTCAGGTCGGCCTGGTTGGCTGGAACCGGGTTGTCGAAGGTGAAGGCCCGTTGAGGCGTCGTCGGCGTAAGGATCCCGGCATAGGGCGCTGTCTTGGCGAGGATTTTCCGCTTCGTCTCACTAAGCAGCCTGTAGGCTTCGGCGAGCTTGGCCGGGGCTTGTCGCGTCCCCCAGGCCAGCAATGAGCGCAGCTCCGAGGTGAAGCCTTCCGGGTCCAGCGCCAGGGCGCGGCGATGCTCGATGCCGCCCTCGACCTCGCTGATCAGCAGGCCTGCGCGCCGCAGGGCTCCGAGGTCCAGATCGTCGATCCGCAGCTTCTCCGGCCGCAAGCCGGCGCGGGTCAGGCCCTCCAGCGTGTGGGCGAAGCCCTCGGCCACCGCCGGCTCCAGCGTGACCAGGCCGTCGAGGTCGAGCACCGCCAGTGGTCGCTCGTCCAGCGTGGCTCCGCCCGCGACGCCGCAGGCCCGGGCGATCAGGGCGGCGTCCTCGACCGAGCGGGCGTGGACTCCCACGTGATCCAGCGTCCAGGACAGGGCGGTGACGCCCTCGGTCGAAATGGCGCCCAGCGCCGGCTTGTAGCCGACGACGCCGCAGTAGGACGACGGCAGCCGCACGCTGCCCATGGTGTCGGTGCCCAGGGCCGCGGCGCACAGCCCGGCCGCCACCGCGGCCGCCGAGCCGCCGGACGAGCCGCCGGGCGTGAAGCCGGCGCGGTGCGGGTTCTCGCACCGGCCCAGGAAGGCGTTGTCGTTGGTCGCCCCCAGCGCGGCCTCGTGCATGTTCAGCGTCCCCAGGATCACGGCCCCGGCCGCTCGCAAACGCGCGACGCAGGCGGCGTCGGCAGGCGCGATGTTGCGGGCGTAGGCCTTGATCCCGGCGCTCTGCACCAGGCCTTCGACCGCGATATTGGCCTTGACGGCGATCGGCGCGCCGTCGATCGGCGACAGGGGCGTTCCGGCCGCCCAGCGCCGGGCGCTGGCCCGCGCCTCGGCCCGGGCGCCGGCGGCGTCCAGCTCGACCACGGCGTTGATCGTCGGGTTGAGGCGCTCGATCCGCGCCAGATAGGCCTCGGTCACGTCAACGGGGCTGATCCCGCCGGCGAACAGCGCGGGCAGGCCCGCGACGCCGGCCGCGACGATAGGGTCGGAGAAGCCGCCCACCTCAGTAGCGCTCGTCGATCAGGCGGATCGGCTTCTGGCGCACGTCGATCTGGGTCAGGCCCGCCGTCGCGCCCTTCGGGGCCAGCTCGATCTCGACCTCGATGCCGATCTTGCGCTTGAGGATCTCGCCGTAGAAGGCGGCGATATCACGCCATTCGGCCGTATCCGCCGTGGTCTCGGCGGTCACCGCGAAGCTGTCGCGGCCCGTGGCGTCGCGGCGCGCGCGGCAGATGAACTCGCCCGCGAAGGCCGGCGCGTGCTCCAGCATCGCCCCCACGCCCTGCGGGAAGATGTTGATCCCCCGGATCTTGACCATGTTGTCCGAGCGCCCGAGGAAGCCCTCGATCCGCTGGAACACCACGTCGATCGACGACGGCTTCGGAATCGCCCGCGTCACGTCATGGGTATTGAAGCGGATCAGCGGATAGAGGTCGTCCTTGAACAGGCAGGTGACGATCATGTCGCCCAGTTCGCCGGGCGCCACGGCCGCGCCGGTGTCGATGTCGCAGACCTCCAGATAGTGGGCGTCCTCGTGCACGTAGAGGCCGTCGCGATCGGGGCCTTCTCCGGCGATCAGGCCGGTGTCGCCCACGCCGTACCAGTCGAAGCACTTGGCGCCGCCCCAGGCCTTCTCCATCGCCGCACGGTCCTCGCGGCCCAGGTGGGCCGAGATCAGCCGCACGGGAATGTCGCGGCCCGGCTCGATGCCCATCTCGACCGCCGTGTCGGCCAGCTTCTTCAGGTAGTCGCCGAAGCCGACCAGCACGCTGGCCCCGAAGCGCTTCATGACCTCGACCTGCTGGGCCGAGCGGGTCTCGACCCCGGTGCCGGCCGACAGGAAGACGGCGCTGGTCCAGCGGGTCACGGCCTCGCGCACATAGTGGCCGCCGTTGATCATGCCGTGGCCGTAGACCGAGTGGACCACGTCGTCGGGACGCAGGCCCTGGAACTGGTAGTTGCGGGCCAGCAGCAGGTTCTGCACCTCGCGGCTCTTAGGGCCGAACAGCAGCACCTGGGGCGAACCGGTGGTGCCCGAGGTGGTGTGCAGCATCACCGGCGGCCGCCGGCCGTCCGGATAGCCCTCGAAGCCGGCGAAGTCACCGAACGGCGGGGCCTGCTCGAGAGAGGCCATGATGTCGGACTTGTCGAAGCTGGGCAGGCCCGGCAGGTCGTCCAGCGAACGGATGTCTCCGGGCTCGATGCCCGCCGCGCCCCAGAGGCGCTGGTAGAAGGGCGTCTTCCAGGCGCGATCCACGCAGCGAAGGAACAGGCGGTTCTGATGCGCCCGCAGCACGTCGCGGCTGGTGGCCGTGGCGAAGCGCGTGAAGTCGTCGCCGATCGGGTGGTCGGCGACGATGGCGGGATAATCGAGCGATTGCCAGTAGGTCTGGTGGGACATGGATACCTTGGGGAGCTCAGCCGCCGCTGGCGAGGAGGAAGGCCTCGCGGGCGTCGGGGATGGTGTCGAAGCGGTCGAAGAGGTCGGTCAGCGGCGCGTGGGCGGCTTCCAGGCCGACGAAGGCCAGGCACGAGCGGGCCTTTTCCAGGTGCTCGTCGCGGCTCATCGGGAAGTCGGGCGAACCCAGCTGGGCGGTGACGTCGAGAACGATCTCGCGACCGTCCTTCAGGCGGGCGACGGCGCGGGCCGGCACGAAGGCGGCGGGATCGGGATTGCCGTCGCTTTCCACGACGATGCGGGCGGCCAGGGCCAGCATGTCGGGCTCGTTCAGACGCTCGGTCGTGTAGTCGTCCAGGCCCACGCGGCCCCGGGTCAGCATGACGGCGGCGAGGTAGGGCAGGCACAGGCGGGCGTAGGCGGTGTCCATCTCGCCCTTGGCGACACGGCCAACCAGGTGGCGGATCAACGGCGGGGCCGAATAGGTCAGGCTTTCGAGGTCGGCGGGCGTGACGCCGTGCTCGGTCTTGAGCTTGCGCACGGTCACCAGGCCCCCGTGGCAGGCGCGTCCGGTCGGGAAGGGCTTGCAGGAGACCTCGGCGATACGGTGACGGCTCGGCAGGTCGGCCAGCACCGGCCCGAGGTCGAACCCGGCCTCGAACAGCGGCAGGTAGCCGAAGGGCCCCTCCAGCCAGTCTCGCGGACCGGCCAGGCCGGCTTGCGCGACATCGATCGCCTGCAACGCCGAGCGGGCGGCGGCCGCGACCTGGACGGGCAGGGCGGGCTTGCCCTCGGTGTGGGCCTGCATCGTGCCGCTGCTGAAAGCCAGGGCGTAGCCCATGGCGTCCATCGCGGTTTCGCGCGGCAGGCGCTTGAGCCGCGCCAGGGCCGCCGTCGCCCCGAACACCCCCGCCGTGGCGGGGCGGAAGAAGCGCAGGGCGGTCGTTGCAGCGACCCCCAGGGCAATGGCGACGTCGACCCCGGCGACCATGGCCGCCAGCACCTCCCGCCCGCTGTAGGGGCCCGATCGGTCGAGCTCGGCGATCAGGGCTGGCACGATGGTCGGCAGCGGGTGCAGCACGGCCTTCTCGTGGACGGAGTCGTACTCCTGGCCGTGCAGCTGGAAGGCGTTTACGAAGGCGGCCTGGGCCGGCGGCAGGCGCACGCCGGGACGGCCGAGCACCAGGCCATCGCCTTCACCGCCCCAGCCGCGCGCGGCCGCCAGCATGGCGTCAGAATAGGCCGCCCCGGCGCCGGCCGCGCAGACGGCCACGGCGTCGTGCAGCAGCCGGCGGGCGTCGGCCTGGACGGCGTCCGGCAGGGCTTCCCAGCGCAGGGAAAGGGCGTGGTCGACGAGGGCTTCGGCGGCGATCATGCGGCGACGCTAGCAGCGGCTTTGGCCGCCTTCGGACACGGCGTTCGTGTTTGCGCGCACAGCGAACAACGGCGCGGTGTCCGCCTGTCGGCCAAACACGAAATCCCAGTCACGCGCGGGCGAGACGCGTTCAGCCTTCCGTCAGCGGACTGTCGGGGGACGGTTCGCGAGGCAGGAGAGCCGTCATGCTGATGCGCGTTCTGTTGTTGCTGACCACCGCGTTCCTGATGATGGAAGCCGGGCCTATGCTGCTCGATCAGATGGAACGCGAGCGGACGGGCTCCTGACGTCTCCTCAAACTCGGACTTGTCATCCCGGAGCTCTGGCCGGGATGACAAGCTTTTGGAGCGTGGGCGACAACCTCGTCCTTCGACAAGCTCAGGATGAGGTTTTTCAGCGCCCGGGCCTGCAAATGGTCCTCATCCTGAGCCTGTCGAAGGGCGAGGACTATGCGAGGCGGCTGCCGCCTAGGGTTCGGACTCAATTGTCCGGGAGTGAAAAACCCTTTAAAATCAACGCTCCATAAATCGTCATCCCGGAAAGCGCGAAGCGCTTATCCGGGACCCAGGGGCCGGCGCACTGCCGGCGTCCCCTGGGGCCCGGCTCTGCGGCCCGCTACGCGAGCCTTCGGCCGGGATGACGACCTTTATCGAGCCTA
>LNIY01000004.1 GCA_001449105.1 Caulobacter vibrioides
AGATGTGTATAAGAGACAGCCCTCCGCCCCTTCGGGCCACCTCCCCCTTCAGGGGGAGGATCTGGAAAACGAAAACGGGCCCGGAGGTTTCCCTCCGGGCCCGTCTCGTAAGGTCATGAAGACCAGATCCGCGCCTAAGCGACGCGGAGCCGGATTACTTCACTTGGACCTTGGCGCCGGCTTCGGTCAGCTTCTTGGCGACTTCGTCGGCCTGCTGCTTCGAAACGTTTTCGACGACGTTCTGCGGAGCGCCTTCGACCAGGTCCTTGGCTTCCTTCAGGCCGAGGTCCGGACGGACGCCGCGGACTTCCTTGATCACGTTGATCTTCTTGTCGCCGCCGTCGACCAGGACGACGGTGAACTCGGTTTGCTCTTCAGCGGCTTCAACCGGAGCAGCAGCGCCACCGACGGCGGCCACGGCGACCGGAGCGGCGGCCGAGACGCCCCACTTTTCTTCCAGCAGCTTCGAGAGTTCAGCGGCTTCCAGCACCGACAGGGTGGACAGTTCTTCGACCAGCTTTTCGAGCTTCGACATGTGTCAGTTCCTTAGAGAGATTGGGATAGATTTGCGGGGATGACCGTTACGCGGCGTCTTTGGTCGCGTAGGCGTTGAAGACGCGAGCCAGCTGGCCAGCCGGGGCCTGCAGGACGCCAGCGATCTTGGTCGCCGGAGCCTGGATGAGGCCGATGAGCTTGCCACGCAGTTCGTCCAGCGACGGCAGGGTCGCCAGAGCGCGCACGCCGGCTTCGTCGAGCACGTTGGTCTGGTCCAGAACGCCACCGACAATCTTGAGCTTGTCGTTTTCTTTGGCGAACTGCACCGCGATCTTCGCGGCCGAGACGGCGTCCGGGCCGTAGGCGATGGCGACCGGGCCGGTGAACAGGGCGGAACCCGTGTCACCAAGCTTGCCGTCCAGAGCCTTGAGGGCCAGGGTGTTCTTCACAACCTTGATCGCGGCGCCTTCCTTGCGGAGGCGAAGACGAAGGTCGGTCATTTCCGCAACGGTCAGACCCATGTAGTGGGTCACGACGACAGCGCCGGCATCGGCAAAGACGCTTTTCAGCGACTCGATCGATTCCTGCTTTTGAGCGCGGTCCATTGCGGTCTCCTACTCAGTTGCAGGCGGCCGGACCATTCCGGCAGCCAGATGCTCGTCCCATGCGGAATTGCTCCCGCGCGCGAGTTGCATCAGCCTGTTCCAAGGAAAGTCGGCCGCGCACCTGACTCGGACTGACGTCACGAGAAGGAGGTCTTGGCGTCTCTATCCCTGTCTCCCGACGGCGAGGAAGGGCTCTTCCTCGATTATGGCGCTGGTGACCCCGCGCCCCGCAGTTCTCAAACAGGTTCGCCGCCAAACCGGAGTCCAGCGGAGAGGCGGGCCGTATAGAGGATTTGCGTAAGGAACGCAACCGGCTGTCGGAACGGTCGGCGCTCGAACGTCTTCAAGGCGGTGAAACCCGTGAAGGAGCCTTGCCATGCTGGGCCAGTTCGACGCCTCCCCCACCCTGCCCGTCAAGGATCTGGCCCGCGCCAGGCGCTTCTACGAGGACGCATTGGGCCTGACGCCCGAGGGCGATTCCGAGATGGGCGTTCAGGCCTACCGCGCCGGCGGCGTGGTGCTGACCGTCTACGAATCCGAGTTCGCCGGGACCAATCAGGGCACCGCCGTGACCTGGCCCGTAGGCGAGCGCTTCGACGCCGTGGTCGCGATCCTGCGCGACAAGGGCGTGCCGTTCGAGACCTACGACATGCCGGGGATAGTGGTCGAGGACGGCGTGCATCGCGCGGGCGGGATGAAGCTCGTATGGTTCAAGGACCCGGACGGCAACATCCATCACGTGGGAAGCTTCTGAGCGCCCCGGCGACATCCCCAGGGGCGGCTAGCCCAACCGCTCTCCCGCCGCCTTCGCCGCCGCCACGCCGGTGGCGAAGCAGGCCTGCAGGAGGTAGCCGCCCGTCGGCGCTTCCCAGTCCAGCATCTCGCCAGCCAGGAACACGTCGGGGCGGGAGGCCAGGGCCAGGCCGTCCAGGCTTTCGAAGGCCACGCCCCCGGCCGCCGAGATCGCGCGCTCCAGCGGCCGGGCCGCCGTCAGCCGGATCGGCGCGGCCTTGATCGCCGCGGCCAGCGCCGTCGGCTCGCCGGGCAGGTCCAGGCCGTGGGCCTCGCGCAGCAGGTTGACCTCGACCGGCGACAGCTTCAGGGCCTTGCGCAGGTGGTTGGCCAGCGACTGGCCGCCGCGCGCGCCCGACAGGCGCCGCTCCAGCGTCTCGACCGGCAGGTCGGGGCGCAGGTCGATGCTCAGAGTCGCGCCGCCGTCGCGGGCGATCGCCGCGCGCGGGGCCGGCCCCAGGGCGTAGACCGCCCCGCCTTCGACGCCGTAGCCCGCCACCATGGCGTCGCCGCGCGCCTGACGGCCGTCGCAGGTCAGGCGCACGTTCTTCAGCGGCTCGCCGGCGAAGCGCTCGCGGAAGATCCCGCTCCAGCTCACCTCGAAACCGCAGTTGGCCGGTGCGAAGGGCGCGACCTCGGCGCCCTGCGCTTCCAGAACCTCCGTCCAGGCCGCGTCTGAGCCGAGCTTTGGCCAGCTGGCCCCGCCCAGGGCCAGGATCGTGACGCGCGGACGCCAGGCCTCGCGGCCGTCGGGCCCGTCGACCAGCAGCGCGCCGCTCTCGTCCCAGCCGGTCCAGGCGCAGCGCGTGCGCAGGGAGACGCCCAGGCCTTCCAACCGCGACAGCCACGCCCGCAGCAGCGGCGAGGCCTTCATGACCTTGGGAAACACCCGGCCGCTGGCGCCGACGAAGGTCTCCTGCCCCAGGTCCCTGGCCCAGGCGACCAGATCGGCCGGCGTGAACGCCTCCAGCATCGGACGCAGCCGCGCCGCCTGCTCGCCGTAGCGGCCCACGAAGCGCTCGAAGTCCTCAGAATGGGTCAGGTTCAGCCCGCCACGCCCGGCCATCAGGAACTTGCGCCCGAAGGTCGGCATCTTCTCGAACACCACGACCGAGCGGCCGGCCTGCGCCAGATGCTGGGCGGCGATCAGCCCGGCGGGCCCGCCGCCGACCACGGCGACGTCGATGATCCTGGAAGCGTTGGAAGTCACGCGGCCTCGATGTCCGTCTGCGAGAAGTGGTCGCCCTTGTAGAGCAGCGGCACGCCGTTGGTCCTGGCGCAGGCATAGGCGAAACAGTCGCCCATGTTCAGCCTAGCGGGATGGACGCCCTTGCCGAAGCGGGCATGGGCTTCGATAGCGACTGCCTGTTCCGCCTCTCCGATCGGAACGACGACGGCGCCGGCGGATTTCTGGAGCGCTCGGACCTCGTCGGCCGCCTGCCGCGCATCCAAAGCCGTCTCTCGTTCAACGGCGCGAACTGTCTCCCAGGTCGCTATCGCCGAGGTCACGACAACTTCCGCTCCCGCCAACTTCAGGCGAAAGGCCTCCGCCTCCGGCTCGCTAAGGAGTATGGCCGTCCAGGCCGAAGCATCGACGAACATCACTCGTCGTTGAGGCTGTCGAAGAACGCCTTGTCGGCCTTGAGGCCCGTCCTCGGCACACGGGCCATCCGGTCACTGATCGCCCGCATGTTCGCCAGCTTCTCCTCCCGCACCTTCTCGCGCGCGGCCAGCGCTTCGGAAGCGGCCAGCTTCACCGCCTCGGTAATGCCCAGGCGGGTCTTGTCGGCCAGTTCTCGCACCAGGGCGTCGGTCTCGGGATCGCGGATGTGGAAGGCCATGACCAATCTCCGTCTAGACGAAAGATAACATCGGCTAGCCGGGCTCACAACGACGCCCCCCCAAACGCAAGACGGGCGCTGGATCGCTCCAGCGCCCGTCCGCGAAGTCAGTTCGCTTCGATCCGCCGATTAGGCGGTGATCGAGGCGATGTCGACCTTGACGCCCGGACCCATGGTCGAGGACAGGCCGACGCGCTTGACGAAGATGCCCTTGGCGCCCGAGGGCTTGGACTTGTTCAGGGCGTCGATCAGAGCCTTGACGTTGACCAGCAGGGCTTCGTCGGTGAACGAGGCCTTGCCGATGCCGGCGTGCACGATACCGGCCTTTTCGACGCGGAACTCGACGGCGCCGCCCTTGGCGTCCTTCACGGCTTGGCCGACGTTCGGGGTCACGGTGCCGACCTTCGGGTTCGGCATCAGGCCGCGCGGGCCCAGCACCTTACCCAGACGACCGACGAGGGCCATCATGTCCGGGGTGGCGATGACGCGGTCGAAGTCCATGAAGCCGTTCTGGATCTTTTCGACCAGGTCCTCGGCGCCCACCACTTCCGCGCCGGCGGCGGTGGCTTCGGCGGCCTTGGCGTCCTTGGCGAAGACGGCGACGCGAACGTCACGGCCGGTGCCCGACGGCAGTTGAACGACGCCACGGACCTGCTGGTCGGCGTGGCGCGGGTCGACGCCGAGGTTCACCGAGATTTCGATGGTCTCGTCGAACTTGGCCTTGGCGTTGGCCTTGACCAGGGCGATGGCGTCGGCGAGGGCCAGGGTGGCGTCACGGTCGCCGGTCCAGGCCTTGATGCGCTTGGGTTGCTTAGCCATTGGATTAGGCCTCCACGATCTTCAGGCCCATGGCCTTGGCGGAGCCTTCGATGATCTTGGCCGCGGCCTCGATGTCGTTGGCGTTCAGATCCTTCATCTTCTTTTCAGCGATTTCGCGCAGTTGCGTGCGCGTCACTTCGCCGACGGTCTCACGACCGGTCAGCTTCGCGCCGGACTTCAGGCCGGTGATCTGCTTCAGGTAGTGGGTCGCCGGGGGCGTCTTTGTGATGAAGGTGAACGACTTGTCCTGGTAGACAGTGATCACGGTCGGCAGGGGGGTGCCCTTTTCGACGTTCTCGGTGCGCGCGTTGAACTCCTTACAGAAGCCCATGATGTTGACGCCGCGCTGACCCAGAGCCGGGCCGATGGGGGGCGAAGGCGTGGCCGAGCCAGCCTTCACCTGGAGCTTGATGTAGCCCAGGATCTTCTTAGCCATACTATCCTCTCGTGAGGGCCGGAGCCCTCGCTGGTGAGCCGTGGTGCGGGCTTGGCGGCCCTTCCACGGATTTGGTTCCGCCTTAACGGCGAACACGCCCCGGAATCGGATCCCGGAGCGAGGTCGCGGCGTGTAGCAGGCGCGCGGCGGAGAGTCAAAGACCCCTCGCCCGCCCGCTCGGCCCGCAAACAAGCAAAAACCCCGCGCCGTCGCCGGCGCGGGGTTTTCGAAAGCTTCGGTGGAGGGATCGCTTAGGCGATCTTCTCGACCTGGCTGTATTCCAGTTCGACCGGGGTGGCGCGGCCGAAGATCGAGACGGTGACCCGCAGGCGGGCCTTTTCCTCGTCGACCTGCTCGACCGAGCCGTTGAAGCTGGCGAACGGGCCGTCGATGACGCGGACGTTCTCGCCGACTTCGTACAGCACGACGGTCTTGGGCTTCTCGACGCCTTCTTCGATCGCGCCGACGATGCGCTGGACTTCCTTTTCGGAGACCGGCGTCGGCTTGGAGCCGCTGCCCAGGAAGCCCGTCACCTTCGGGGTGTTCTTGATCAGGTGATAGGCCTCGTCCGAGAGGTTCATCTTCACCAGGACGTAGCCCGGGAAGAACTTGCGCTCGGCGTTGACCTTGCGGCCGCGGCGGATCTCGACGACGTCCTCGGTGGGCACCAGGATCTCGGAGAAGCTGTCTTCCAGGCCCTGGGCCTTGGCTTGCTCACGGATGCTCTCGGCCACCTTCTTCTCGAAGTTCGAGTAGGCGTGGACGATGTACCACTTGTGGTTCGGGTTGGTCGCGGTTTCGGTGCTCATGGTCTTTATATGTCTTATCCGGCCGCGAACTTCAGCAGCAGATTGGCCAGCGTACCCAGAATCCAGTCGACGCCGAAGAAGAACACCGAGGCGACGATCACCATGATGAAGACCATCACCGAGGTGATCCAGGTCTCCTTGCGGGTGGTCCAGGTGATCTTGCGGGCCTCGGCGCGGACCTCACGGATGAACTGCACCGGGTTGAAAGGCTTCTTGGGGGCCGCCGCGGCGGCGGAAGGAGCCTGACCGGCAGGGGCCAGCGCCGCGGCCGTGCGGGCGGCGCGGTTCTTGATCGCTGACGGGCTGGATCCCGGTTTCCTGGCCATGGTTTCAGAGGCTCGCGTATCTGACAGGCCGGGCCGAACGCCGGACCGGCCGATGACATATAGTGGCAGGAGTGGAGGGACTCGAACCCCCGGCCCTCGGTTTTGGAGACCGATGCTCTACCAGCTGAGCTACACTCCTGCAGAACTCCGGTCCCGATAGAGAGGACCGCAGCCTTGGCGACGGTCGAGGCCGGAGGGCCGCGAGCGGCGCCGCCGACGCTTCCCAGCGCCAGAGCGGCGTCGTGTAGCAGGGTCGTTTGCGCCCGGCAAGCGGATCAGGAGGCCTTCGACACGCGTTGTTGCGTAAGTCGCGGACCAAACGGCGCCTTGTTCACAGGTTTCTTGGCCCGCCCAACGTCTGAAAGGATGAGATATGGCCGCCAATACCGGCGAGCGCCCCTCCAATCGGGAGGTCGAGCACGAGAATCAGCGGTCGAATCCGAACACCGACGGCAAGCCTCCGCGCCCCGCCACCGAACCCGCCGGCGGCGAAGACAGCGTCGACACGCCGAAGACGCGGACCGACCCCGGCTCCGGAGAGGGCTGAAGCGCAGCCTTCACCGAAGCCCTAGAGCCGTTCGAAGCGCGGACGGCGAAGCGATCAGATCGCCTTAGCCGTCCTTCTTTTCTTCGGCGCCGGTCGAGGCGCTCGGCGTCGCCGCCGCGCACTGGACGTTCAGGTACGACCATTTCACGTCCGTGAGCTCACGGCCGCATTCGGTGTTCTTGCCCTGATCGCGACCTCGCAGCGAGACGCCGACCCCCTTGCCGGGGTCCGGAGCCGGGCTGGCGCTGGAAACGTCGTAATAGCCGCCGTTGGGGCCGCGCACGACGAGGCACTTGGTGTTCTCGACCGGCCGCACGCAGCCGCTCGCGGTCACCGACTTGCCCTCCAGAGTCACTTTCTGGGCCTGGGCGGACTTGGATTGGGCGCCGCCTTCACAACCCGCTACGCCTAACGCTAACAGACTGGCCGCCGCGGCGGCCATCGCGAACCTTACCCGCATACGTTCCTCCGTATCGTTGGCTTCGCGAACGAAGCAAAAGGAAGTCTGCGCCCCGTTTGGGTGGTCGGCAATCACATTTTTGACACAGTCGGAAAAAGCGAACCGCGTTATTTTGATCTGCTTGTAGAATTTTTTCTCCAAGCAGCTTCAGACGGCAAAAGTTGACATCCGCTCTCAACTTCTCACATGAGACGCGGGTCGCTTTCAGGGCCGGAGCGACGCCCGACTTTTCTTACGCACGTCGCGCGCGAACAGGATCGATATCACAGACATGACGGCCGAGACCGCCACCGCCGCCGCCCCGGCTCCCGCCAAGGAGTCCCCGCACCACCTGGAGACCGTTCTCTGGGTCAAGCACTGGACCGACCGGCTGTTCAGCTTCGCCATCACCCGCCCGGCCAGCTTCCGCTTCCGCTCGGGCGAGTTCGTGATGATCGGCCTGCCCGCCCGCGAGGAACTGGGCGAGAAGAAGCCGATCCTGCGCGCCTACTCGATCGGCTCGCCCTCGTTCGCCGAGGAGCTTGAGTTCTTCTCGATCAAGGTGCCCGACGGCCCGCTGACCTCGCGCCTGCAGCAGATCAAGGCCGGCGACCAGGTCCTGCTCGGCAAGAAGCCGACCGGCACCCTGGTGCTGGACGCGGTCAAGCCCGGCAAGCGCCTGTTCCTGTTCGGCACCGGCACGGGCCTGGCCCCGTGGCTGTCGGTCGCCCGCGACCCCGACGCCTACAGCCGCTTCGAAAAGGTGATCGTCGCCCACGGCGTGCGCGAAGTGCAGGAACTGGCCTACCGCGACCTCTTCACCAGCGAGATCCACGAGGACCCGCTGGTCGGCGACGAGGCCAAGGCCCAGCTCGTCTACTATCCCACCGTCACCCGCGAGGCGTTCGAGCGCCAGGGCCGCTTCACCGACCTGATCAACAGCGGCAAGCTGTTCACCGATCTTGGCCTGGACGGCGGCAAGTTCGATCCCGAGCACGACCGCGCCATGCTGTGCGGCTCGATGGCCATGATCAAGGACACCGCCGCCCTGCTGGAGGCCCACGGCCTGGTCGAGGGCTCCAACGCCGAGCCGGGCGACTTCGTCATCGAGCGCGCCTTCGTCGGCTGATCGACGGACCACCGCCGGAAACGAGAAAAGGCCAGCCGCGAGGCTGGCCTTTTTGCTGTCGGGCCTTCGCCCTCACCGCCTCCGCGTATTGGGCAGGAACGCCGCCAGCAGGCCCAGGGCCGGCAGCACGGCGCACAGCTTGTAGACGGTCTCCACGCCCTTCCAGTCGGCCAGTTCGCCCAGCACCGCGGCCCCCAGGCCGCCCATGCCGAACGAGAAGCCGAAGAACAGGCCCGAGATCATGCCTATCCGGCCCGGCGCCAGTTCCTGGGCCAGCACCACGATGGCCGGGAAGGCCGAGGCCAGCAGCAGGCCGATGATCACGACCAGCGGCCCGGTCCAGAACAGGTCGGCGTAGGGCAGCAGCAGCGTGAACGGCAGCACGCCCAGGATCGAGATCCAGATCACCGCCTTGCGGCCGAAGCGGTCGCCCACCGGTCCGCCGGCGATCGTGCCCAGGGCCACCGCCGCCAGGAAGGCGAAGAGGTGCATCTGGGCGTTCTCGACCGAAACCTGGAACCGTTCGATCAGGTAGAAGGTGAAGTAGCTCGTCAGGCTGGCCATGTAGACGTACTTCGAGAAGATCAGCACCAGCAGGATGGCGATGCCCTTGCCGGCCGCGCCCTTGGGCAGGTCGATGGCGACCTTGCGCCCGCTCCCGGCCGCCAGGCGCGCCGCGCCGTGTTGGCGGGCCCAGACGGCGACGTTCCACAGCACCGCCCCGGCCAGTAGGGCCAACAGGGCGAAGAAGGCCAGGCTCGACTGTCCCCAGCGCACCACGACCAGGGCCGCGGCCAGCGGGCCCAGCGCCTGGCCGGCGTTGCCGCCCACCTGGAACAGCGATTGGGCCAGGCCCGGCCTACCGCCCGCCGCCATCCGCGCCACCCGCGAGGACTCCGGGTGGAACACCGACGAGCCGACGCCCAGCAGGCACGCGCCCAGCAGGACGAGGCCGTAGACATGCGCGACCGACAGCACCGCCAGCCCCGCCAGCGAGAACAGGGTCCCGCCCGGCAGCACCCACGGATTGCTGCGGCGATCCGCGTACAGCCCCACCAGCGGCTGCAGGATCGAGGCGGTGATCTGGTAGGCCAGGGTGACGAGGCCGATCTCGCCGAAGCTGAGATGAAGATCGGTCTTGAGGTTCGGATAGATGGCCGGCAGCAGCGACTGCATCATGTCGTTGAGCAGGTGGCAGCCGCTGATCGCGAGGATCACGCCGAACACCGTGGTCTCGGCCTGGGGCGCCGGCGGGGCTCCGGACGGGTCGGCGGCGGGGGATCGGATCGCGGTATCGGTCATCGGGCTCTTCCAGTGAAGGTGCGACCGCGATAGGACCTGAAAAGGCGTCCCGCATTCCGCATCGGGACTTTCACTTTCGCGAGTGGGACAGATGGCCAAGCCCTGGGTCCATCCCGACGACTACGACCGCTCCACCCGTCCGGTGGTGGCGACCGGCAACGAGTACCCGCCCTCGTTCGAGCTGGACTGGCACCAGCACGGGCGCGGCCAGCTATTGTACGCCGCCGCGGGCGTGGCCGTGGTCAGCACCCCGCACGGCGCCTGGATCGCCCCGCCCGAGCGCGCGGTCTGGACGCCCGCCGGCACGCCGCATTCGGTGCGCATGGTGGGCGCGGTCAGCACCCGCAGCGTGCTGCTCGACGCGCAGGCCTCCAGGGTGCTGGGCGACAGGGGCCGGGTGATCGGGGTCGCGCCGCTGCTGCGCCATCTGCTGATCGCCGCCTGCGACATCGCCGTCGACTACGACGAGGGCGGGCGCGACGGCCTGATCATGAACCTGCTGCTGGCGGAACTGGCCCGCGCGCCGGTGATCCCGCTGGCCGTGCCCTTCCCCGCCGCGCCGGCCCTGGCCCGCCGCTGCCACGCCTTCCTGGAGCGCCCCACCCCGCACGAGACCATCGACGACTGGTGCGGCGAGCTGGGCCTGGGCCGCCGGGCCTTCACCCGCGCCTTCCGCCGCGAGACCGGCATGAGCTTCGGCGCCTGGCGGCAACAGGCCCTCTTGCTGGCCGCCCTGCCCCGCCTGGCGGCCGGCGAGCCGGTGACCACCATCGCGCTGGACCTCGGCTACGACAGCCCCGCGGCCTTCTCCACGATGTTCAAGCGCCTGCTGGGCATTCCGCCCAATCGCTACAAGCCCGGCGGGGCCGGAGCAGGTTTCGATTGACCCGCGCCGCCCCCTGACAGAGACCTCCGATCCGTGAGCCAAGCCCTGAAGAACCTGACCGTCGAGGACGCCCGCGGCCGCATGCTGGACGGCGCCGCGCGCCTGGGCGTCGAGGTCGTCGCCCTGCCCAGGGCCGTCGGCCGCGTGCTGGCGCAGGACGTCGTCGCCGATCGCCACCAGCCGCCCTTCGACGCCTCGGCCATGGACGGCTGGGCGATCCGTCGGGCCGACTACGACCCGGCGCGGGCTTTCGCGGTCGCCGGTGAAAGCGCCGCCGGCCGGGCCTATCCCCGGACCGTTCAAGCCGGCGAGGCGGTGCGGATCTTCACCGGCGCGCCCGTACCCGCCGGCGCCGACCTCGTCGTCATCCAGGAGGAAGCGACCCGCGACGGCGACCGCGTGACCTTCGCGGCGGGCGAGGCCCCCAAGTCCAACATCCGCCCGGCCGGCGGCGACTTCCGTTCCGGCGACCGCCTGCTGGAGGCCGGCGTGCGCATCGATCCCTGGCGGCTGTCGCTGGCCGCCGCCGCCGGCCGCGCCGACCTTTCGGTCGCCCGCCGCCCCAAGGTGGCGATCCTGGCCACCGGCGACGAACTGGTCGCGCCCGGCGGCGCGCCGGCGCCCGACCAGATATTCGAGTCCGGCTCGTTCAGCCTGGCCGCCCTGATCGAGGCCTGGGGCGGTCAAGCCGTCAAGCTGGCCCCCGCCGCCGACTCGGTCGACGCCATCGCCGCCGCCGTGGCCGACGCGGCCGTCGACCTGGTGGTGACCGTCGGCGGTGCCTCGGTCGGCGACTACGACCTGGTCAAGCCGGCCATGCAGCGACTGGGCTTGGACCTACGCGTCCAGACCATCGCCGTGCGCCCGGGCAAGCCCACCTGGTTCGGCTTTCTCGAGGACGGTCGCCGGGTGCTGGGCCTGCCGGGCAATCCGGCCTCGGCCCTGGTCTGCGCCGAGCTCTTCCTGCGTCCGCTGCTGGCGGCCCTGTCCGGCGCCGATCCGGCCCTGCCGTTCGGCGTCGCGCGCCTGGCCGCGTCGCTGCCGGGAAACGGTCCGCGCGAGCACTGGATGCGCGCGGCCCGCGCGATCGACGCCGAAGGCCGGGTGACGGTCACGCCTTTCCCCGACCAGGACTCCTCGCTGGTCGGCGTCTTCGCCCGGGCCGACGCCCTGGTCATGCGCCCGGCCGGCGCGGCTCCCGCCCAGGCCGGCGACCTCGTCGTGACCCTGCCGCTGGCCCGCGCCTGAACTCGCCCCGCACCTGAATCGGCGACGAGCCGCCAGGAGCGTGCTAATCCGCGAAAGTTGAATGGAGTTCGAGGGCCGATGGGTCGCGCCGGCAAGATCGCAGCGCATGTTTTCCTGGCCTTCCTGGCCTTGCTGATCGGACAGGTGATGGCCGTCGGCCTCGACACCGATCGGCCCGGCCTGCTGGCCCATGCCGGCCTCTACGCCCTGTCGGCCTTTCTGGTCGAGCTGCTGTTCCGGCTGGAGCGCGCGCCCTGGCGGTTCGTGGCCGCCGCCGACCACCTGCGCATCGCCCGCTCGGCCGCCCTGACGGCGCTGACCTTCTCGCTGCTGGCTTTCCTGTTCCTGCCCGACCTCGATGGCGGCGGCCGCACGATCCTGGCCGCCCTGGTGATCCAGATCGGACTGCTGGCCGCCCTGCGCGTCGGCCGCCGCGCCCTGCACGAAGGCGTGCTGACCGAGGCCCTCCTGCGCCGGCGCCCGTCACCCGCA
>LNIY01000005.1 GCA_001449105.1 Caulobacter vibrioides
TCTGTCCCCGTCCGGTGCCAGATGCTCCCCCTCTGGGGGAGCTGTCGCGGAGCGACTGAGGGGGTTCTTGGCGCCGGCGCTGGCCCCCTCCGGCCCTCCGGGCCGCCTCCCCCAGAGGGGGAGGATCTTCATGACCGCTCCCACCTTCCGTAAAATCCCCGCGAAAGCGGGGACCCAGGCTTTTTCTGAAACGCGTGGCGCTCGACGATAAAACACCTGGGTCCCCGCTTTCGCGGGGATTTTACGGGTGGGGTGGGCCTCATTAGGTACTTCCCCCTCCGGCCTTTCGGGCCACCTCCCCCTTCAGGGGGAGGATCTTGGGGCGCGGAGTTCGGGCTCCTCGCGGAGGCGGGATCCCTTTGTTCAGTCTCTGAAATACCCACGGCGCTTGGCGCGGCCGCGCAGGCGGCGGCGCAGGCGGGGTTCGATGCTGGGCCAGGCCAGCAGCGCCAGCAGGGCCAGGATGACCAATGTGGGGAACAGCGGCGACATGACCCAAGAACGCGTTCGATGTGTGAAGGCTTCCACCGTTTCCCGATTTTGCGCTGCAAACAAGGACAAAGTGCCGACGCGGCGATAATCCTTGCAAAGCCTCCCGCTGGTCACGAAAGCGCCTTGTTCGAAAGGCTGGCGGCCTAGTTTCCAGTGAAGCTTGGCGGCGCAGTTTTTGCGCTGATCTTGTGTTGCGCCGCAGCATGGCTTGCCGCCCGTCCGTCTTTATGCGGCGCTTATGCGGCCCATACATCTCCCGAATGGAGCCCTTACGCGGCCTCGTGGTCCCTTCCGCGCCAACCTGGAAGGAGGCCGACATGGCTGACATCGCATTCCTGGCGCTGGGCGGAGGGCTGTTCGTGCTCTTCGGCCTGTTCGCCGTCGCATTGAGGCGCGCATGACCCTGTTCGTGAACGCGCTTTGGGGGGCCGGGGCGATCGTCGTCGCGGCCTACATGGTCACGGCCCTGATGCGGCCGGACCGCTTCTGACGATCCTCGGATAACCTCAAATGAACTGGCAAGGATGGGCGGAAATCGCCCTGACGCTTGGCCTGGCGGTCGGCTTGGGCTGGCCGCTGGGCGTGTACATGTCGCGCGTGTGGAACGGCGAGCGCACCTGGCTCGACCCCGTGCTGGCGCCGGTCGAGCGGCTGTTCTACGCCGCCGGCGGGATCGATCCGCGCAAGGGCCAGAGCTGGATCGGCTATGCCGGCGCGCTGCTGGCCTTCAACGCCGTCGGCTTCTTCCTGGTCTATGGCGTTCTGCGCCTGCAGGGCGTGCTGCCGCTGAACCCGCAGGGGTTCGCGGGCCTGTCGCCGCACCTGGCGTTCAACACCGCCGTCAGCTTCGTGACCAACACCAACTGGCAGAGCTATGGCGGCGAGACCACCATGTCGACGCTCAGCCAGATGCTGGTGCTGACGGTGCAGAACTTCGTCTCGGCCGCCACCGGCGCGGCCATCGCCGCGGCCCTGGCGCGCGGCTTCGTCGCCAGCAAGGGCGAGGACGTCGGCAACTTCTGGAGCGACGTGATCCGCACGACGCTGTGGGTGCTGCTGCCGCTGTGCGTGGTCGTGGCCATCGTGCTCGCAGCCCTGGGCGTGCCCCAGACCCTGGCCGCCGGCGTCACCGCCCATACGCTGGAGGGCGGCGAGCAGAAAATCTCGCTGTTCGCCACCGCCAGTCAGCTGGCCGTCAAGCAACTGGGCATCAACGGCGGCGGGATCTTCAACGTCAACTCGGCCCACCCGTTCGAGAACCCGACCCCGCTGACCAACCTGATCACGGCGGTGTCGATCAACGTGCTGGGCTGGGCGGCCTTCTTCGCCTTCGGCCGCAGCGTGCTGGCCAAGAAGGACGTTCGCGCCCTGGTCGTGGCCGCCGCGGTGCTGCTGAGCGCCGGCGCCGGCGCGATCTACGTCACCGAGACGCAAGCCCCGCCGGCCCAGGTCGCGGCGCATGTCGACGCTTCGGTGAACATGGAAGGCAAGGAGGTCCGCTTCGGCGCGCCCTCGACCGCCGCCTGGGCGGCCATGACCACCGGGGCCTCCAACGGCTCGGTCAACGGCATGCATTCCAGCCTGATGCCGCTGGGCGGCGGCGTGACCATGTTCCTGATGCAGCTGGGCGAGATCCTGCCCGGCGGCATCGGCTCGGGCGTGGCGATCATGGTCGTCATGGCCCTGCTGGCGGTGTTCGTCGCCGGCCTGATGGTGGGTCGCACGCCCGAGTACCTGGGCAAGAAAATCGAGGCCCGCGAGATCCAGTTCGCCATGCTGGCGGTGCTGGTGATCCCGCTGTTCATGCTGGGCTTCGCCGCCCTGGCCGCGATCCTGCCGGAAGCCTTGAAGGGCCTGATGCACGCAGGGCCGCACGGCCTGTCGGAGATCCTCTACGCCTACGTCTCGACCACGGCCAACAACGGCTCGGCCTTCGGCGGCCTGACGGCCAACGCCCCCTGGTGGAACACCACCCTGGGTCTGGCGATGATGTTCGGGCGCTTCGCCCCCATCGTCGCGGTGCTGGCCATCGCCGGGGCTCTCGCGGCCAAGCCCAAGCTCGCCCCCACGGCCGGCGCCATGCCGACCCACGGCGGCCTCTTCGTCGGCCTGCTGATCGGGGTGATCCTGATCCTCGGCGGCCTGCAGTTCTTCCCCGCTCTGGCGCTGGGACCGATCGTCGAGCACTTCCAGGCGCTCGCCTTCGTCGCCCAACGCTGATCGAAAGCGCACTTCCATGACAACCTATGACATCGAGGCGGGCGAGGGCGCCCGGCGCAAGCCGGCCAGCCTGGCCGGCGGCCTCTCCGCACCGATCCTGGCCCGCGCGGCCAAGGACGCCTTCCTCAAGCTCGACCCGCGCAAGCTGACCGGCAATCCGGTGATCTTCGCGACCTGGATCGTGGCGCTGCTGTCGACCGTCTCGGCGGTCGCGGCCATCGCCGCCCAGCAGTCGGCCGGCTTCGCCGTGCAGGTCTCGCTGTGGCTCTGGGCCACCGTCCTCTTCGCCAACCTGGCCGAGAGCGTGGCCGAGGGCCGCGGCAAGGCCGCCGCCGATAGCCTGCGGGCCGCCCGCGTCACCACCAAGGCCAAGCTGATCATCGACGAGCAGGCCGGCACGATCATCCCGACCCCGGCTCACAAGCTGGTTCCTGGCGAGCTGGTCCTGGTCGAGGCCGGCGACGTGGTCCCCACCGACGGCGAGATCGTCGAGGGCATGGCCAGCGTCAACGAGGCCGCCATCACCGGCGAAAGCGCGCCGGTGATCCGCGAGAGCGGCGGCGACCGCTCGGCGGTGACCGGCGGCACCACGGTCGTCTCCGACTGGATCAAGGTGCGGGTCACGGCCGCGCCGGGCTCGACCTTCCTCGACCGCATGATCGCCATGGTCGAGGGCGCCGACCGCCGCAAGACGCCCAACGAGATCGCCCTGGCCGTGCTGCTGGCGGGCCTGACCCTGATCTTCCTGATCGCGGTGGTGACCCTCCTGGGTCTGGGCAAGTTCTCGGGCGTGGCGCTGGACCCGCTGGTGCTGGGGGCTCTCTTCATCACCCTGATCCCCACGACCATCGGCGGGCTTCTCTCGGCCGTCGGCATCGCGGGGATGGACCGCCTGCTGAAGGTCAACGTGCTGGCCACCTCCGGTCGCGCCGTCGAGGCGGCCGGCGACGTCGACACCCTGCTGCTCGACAAGACCGGCACCATCACCTTCGGCAACCGCATGGCGACGGAGGTCATCGCCGCTCCCGGCGTGCGTCCCGACGCGGCCCTGCGCGCCGCGGTGATGGCCTCGCTGGCCGACGAGACGCCGGAAGGCCGCTCGATCGTCGAGCTGGGTCGCCAGCAGGGCCTGGCCCTGGAGGCCCCGGCCGGCGCGACCGCCATCCCGTTCAGCGCCGCGACGCGCCAGTCGGGCCTGGATGTCGACGGCCGCTCGTGGCGCAAGGGCGCGGTGGACGCGGTCTATCGCAGCCTGGCCATCGATCCCAAGCGGATCCCGGCCGAGGTGATGGCCGCCGTCGACCGTATCGCCCGCTCGGGCGGCACGCCGCTGGCGGTCAGCGAGGACGGCGCCCTGGTCGGCGTCATCCACCTGAAGGACGTGGTCAAGTCGGGCGTGAAGGCCCGCTTCGCCGACCTGCGCCGCATGGGCCTGCGCACGGTGATGATCACCGGCGACAACCCGGTGACCGCCGCGGCCATCGCTTCTGAAGCCGGCGTCGACGACTTCCTGGCTGAAGCCACCCCCGAGGACAAGCTGCGGCTGATCCGGGCCGAGCAGGCCAAGGGCCGGCTGGTGGCCATGTGCGGCGACGGCGCCAACGACGCGCCCGCGCTGGCACAAGCGGATGTCGGCGTGGCCATGCAGACCGGCGCCCAGGCCGCCCGCGAGGCCGGCAACATGGTCGACCTCGACAGCGACCCGACCAAGGTCATCGAGATCGTCGAGGTCGGCAAGCAGATGCTGATCACCCGCGGCGCGCTGACGACCTTCTCGATCGCCAACGACGTGGCTAAGTACTTCGCCATCATCCCGGCGATGTTCGTGGTCGCCCTGCCGGCCCTCTCCGGGCTGAACATCATGAAGCTGCACAGCCCGCAGAGCGCGATCCTGTCGGCGGTGATCTTCAACGCCCTGGTGATCGTGGCCCTGATCCCGCTGGCCCTGAAGGGCGTGAAGTACCGCGCCATCGGCGCCGGCAAGCTGCTGTCGCGCAACCTGCTGATCTACGGCGTCGGCGGCCTCGTCGCCCCGTTCGTCGGCATCAAGCTCATCGACATGGCCGTCTCCGCCCTGGGGCTGGCCTGATGAAACGCCCGATCGCTCCAGGCTCGATCGTCAGGGATCTGGTCTTCGGCCTCGTGGCGATCGGGATCGTCTGCCTGGCGGCCAATCTCGGCGGCCAGTGATCCTGTTCCTCCTCGAAAGACAGAAGTTCAAATGCGCAAGTTCGCGTTTCTCGTGATCACCGCCTCGACCCTCGCCGCCACCGCCGCCTGGGCGGACGAGGCCCCGATCTGCACCGACCGCCCGACCAAGGCCAACAGCACGTGCTCGGTCCCCAAGGGCGCCTGGCAGGTCGAGGCCGACGGGGTGAACTGGACCCAGGTGAAGGCTTCGGGCGCCAAGGCCGAGACGACCGCCGTCGCCGCCACGACCCTGAAGTTCGGCCTGACCGACGCCAGCGACCTGCAGGTGACCTGGACGCCCTACCTTCAGGCCCGCGTGAAGGGACCGGGCGTCGACGACAAGACCGACGGCGTCGGCGACGTGTGGATCCGCTACAAGCAGCGGGTCCACGCCGGCGACAAGGTCAGCGTCGCCCTGCTGCCCTATGTGAAGATCCCGACGGCGGCCAAGGGCCTGGGCAACGACGAGGTCGAGGGCGGGCTCGCGGTTCCGATCAGCTTCGCCCTAAACGGCGCCACCCTGACCTTCGGGCCGCAGGTGGATCTGCTGCTCGACGCCGACGGCGAGGGCCGCCACGCGGCGGTGACCAACGTCGTCAACCTGGCCCGCCCGGTCACCGACAGGCTGAGCCTGATCGGCGAGCTGTGGACCAGCACCAACTTCGACCCCGCCGACACGGTTACCCAGGTCTCGGCCGACGTCGCCGCCGCCTATCTCGTCGCGCCGACCCTGCAACTGGACGCCGGCGCCAATTTCGGATTGAACCGCGACACCCCCGACGCGCAACTGTACGTCGGCGTCTCGAAGCGGTTCTAGGAAAGGAGCTGGAAGGTCATGATCTCGCACCTTCGCCCGGCCCTCGTTTCGATGGGCCTCTTCACCATCCTCTTGGGCCTGGCCTATCCGCTGGCCATCACCGGCGTGGCCCAGGCCGCGTTCCCGGCGCAGGCCAACGGCTCGCTGGTCCGCGACGCCCACGGCAAGGTCGTCGGCTCGGCGCTGATCGGCCAGGTCTTCGCCAAGCCGGCCTACCTGCACGGCCGTCCGTCGGCGGCGGGGAACGGCTATGACGCCTCGGCCTCCAGCGGCTCGAACATGGGCCCGCTGAACGACAAGCTGATCGAGCGCGAAAAGGCCGACGCCGACGCCCTGAGGGCGGAGTTTCCCGGCGCGGTCATTCCGGCCGACGCGGTCACGACGTCCGGCTCGGGCCTGGATCCGGACATCTCGCCGGCCTATGCCCGCCTGCAGGCCGGACGCATCGCCGCCGCCCGCAATGCGCCGCGCGGCGAGGTGCTGGCCATGATCGACGCGGCCGTCAAGCCGCCGCTGCTGGGCTTCATCGGCCAGCCGCGGGTCAATGTTCTGGACGTCAACCGGGCGCTCGACGCGCGCTTCCCGATGGTCGGCTAGCCGTTGGCAGGCGACCCCTCCTCATACCCCGAAAGGGGCCGCCCCGACCCCGAGGCGCTTCTGGCGGCCGCCAACAAGGCCCGCCGGGGGCGTCTCAAGGTGTTCCTGGGCATGGCCCCGGGCGTGGGCAAGACCTACGAGATGCTGCGCGCCGCCCGCCGCCGCAAGGCCGAGGGGCAGGACGTGCTGGTCGGCGTGGTCGAGACCCATGGCCGCCGCGAGACCGAGAGCCTGCTGCGCGGGCTGGACGTGCTGCCCCGCCGCCCGGTCGAAAGCCGGGGCCGCAGCTATCTGGAATTCGACCTCGACGCGGCGCTGGAGCGAAAGCCCAAGGTGCTGCTGGTCGACGAATACGCCCACTCCAACGCGCCCGGCTCGCGCCATCCCAAGCGCTGGCAGGACGTCGAGGAGATCCTGGCCGCCGGCATCGACGTCTGGACGACGCTGAACGTCCAGCATCTGGAAAGCCTGGTCGACGTCGTGCTGCGCATCACCGGCGCCCGTCAGCGCGAGACCGTGCCCGACAGCGCGCTCGCCCGCGCCGACGACATCGAGCTGATCGACATCACCCCCGACGAGCTGCGCGAGCGGATGGCGGCGGGCAAGGTCTACGTCCCCGAGACCGCGCGCCTGGCCTCGGAGAACTTCTTCAAGGTCGAGAACCTCACCGCCCTGCGCGAGCTGGCCTTGCGGCGCGCGGCCCAGACGGTCGACGACCAGCTGGTCGCGGCCATGCGCGAGAAGGGCGTCGAGGGGCCGTGGGCGGCGGGCGAGCGGATCCTGGTGCTGGCCGGCGGCGACGGCATGGCCTCGGCCCTGGTCCGCGCCGGCCGGCGGCTGTCGGACATGATGATGGACGCGCCGTGGACGGTGGCCCATGTCGAGCGCCCGGACCGTCCGCCGCCGCCCGAGGCCGCCGCCGCCCGCACCCGCGAGGCGCTGAAGCTGGCCGAGCAGCTGGGCGGATCGACCGTCGTGCTGACCGGGACCGACGTGGTGGCCACGGTGATGGCCTGGGCGCGGCGCAACAACGTCACCCAGATCGTCATTGGCCGAATGGGGGGCAAATCGAAGGATTCCCGCTGGCGTGAGCTGACCGGCCGCTCGCTGGCCGCCGCCCTGCTGCGCGAGGCGCGGGGCCAGGCGATCCACGTGGTCACCGGCGCGGACGGGGAGGGCGCGCGCGAGCCGCAGACGCCCAGGCCGCGCCGCCTGGACTGGCCGGCCTACCTGACCGCCGGCGGCTTCGTGGCCGCGGCCAGCCTGGTGGCCTGGGCGCTGGACACCGCCTTCGACCGGGTGGAGCTGGGGATGATCTACCTGGCCGCCGTGCTGGCGGCCGGGGTGATGCACGGCCTGCGCCCGGCCCTGGCGGCGGCGACGGCGGCGTTCCTGATCTACAACTATTTCTTCCTGGCCCCGCGCTACAGCCTGGCCATCGGCTCGCCCACCGACGTGCTGACCCTGATCGTGTTCTGGGCCGTGGCCCTGGCCACCGGCGGGCTGGCGGGCCGCGTGCGCGACCAGGCCCTGGGCTCGCAGAAGCGCGCGGCCGGCGTCACCACCCTGCTGGCCGCCAGCCGCACCCTGTCGGCCGCCTCGGGCAAGGCGGCGGTGGCCAAGGCCCTGGCCGAGCAGGCCGCCGCCGCGTCCGGCGCGCGGGCCGTGGTCTTCCTGCCGGTCGACGGCGAGCTGGCGCCCGCCGCCGGCGCGCCCGAACTGACACCCCCTTTGGTCGACCTGGGCACGGCGCCCATGGCCGCCGCCCGCTGGGCCTGGGAGAAGGGCGAAGCGGCCGGCGCCGGCACCGGCACGCTGCCGCAGGCCGCCTGGACCTTCTGGCCGCTGGAAGGCCTGGGCGCCCGCGCCGGCGTGGCCGGGATCGAGGCCGGAACCCTGGTTTCGGGCTCCGACGAGGAGCGCCTGCTGCTGGCGCTGCTGGACCAGGGCGCGGTGGCCCTGCAGCGCGCCGACCTGGCCGCGGGCGCGGTCGAGGCCGAGGCCCTGCGCCGCTCCGACCGCTTCCGCAACGCCCTGCTGAACTCGATCAGCCACGACCTGCGCACGCCGCTGACCACGGTGCTGGGCGCGGCCACCACCCTGATCGACTATGGCGACAAGCTCTCGTCGCCCGGGCGCGCCGACCTCGCCCTCGGCATCAAGGAGGAGGCCGAGCGCCTCAACGGCTACGTCGCCAACCTGCTGGACATGACCCGCATCGAGGGCGGGGGGCTGAAGCTGCGCACCGACTGGATCGACGTGCGCGACGTGCTGGCCGCCGCGTGCGACCGCGTGGGCCGTCGCCTCGACGGTCGGGTGCTGACGCGGGATTTCCCCGAGACCCTGAGCCTGGTTCAGGCCGATCCCAGCCTGCTGGAGCAGGTGGCTGTCAACATCCTGGAGAACGCCATCGCCTATAGCCCGGCGGGCGCCAGGATCGAGGTCGCCGCCTACGAGGACCGCGCCCACGTGGTCATCAGCATCGAGGACGAGGGCAGGGGGATTCCGCCGGCCGACCTGGAGCGGGTGTTCGAGAAGTTCCGCCGCCTGCAGGAGCCCAGCGACCGCACGGCGGTGGCCAGCCAGGGCGTGGGACTGGGTCTCGCCATCGCCAAGGGCTTCGTCGAGGCCATGGGCGGGCGCATCGCCGCCGCCAGCCCGATCCACGACGGCAAGGGCACGCGGATGCTGATCAGCCTGCCCAAGGGCGTCGCCACGCCCCACCATCTGCTATGAGCGGTCCATGAGCGCGCTTCGCCCCCGCATCCTGGTCATCGACGACGAGCCGCAGATCCACCGGTTCCTCGGTCCCGCGCTCGACGCGGCCGGCTATGACCCGCTGCGCGCCGACGGCGGCCAGGAGGGGCTGCGCGGCATCGCCCTGTGGTCGCCCGACGCGGTGGTGCTGGACCTCGGCCTGCCCGACATGGACGGCAAGGAGGTGCTGGAGAAGGCCCGCGCCTTCTACGACGGCCCGATCCTGATCCTGTCGGCCCGCGACCGCGAGATCGAGAAGATCGAGGCCCTGGACCGGGGCGCCAACGACTATGTCGAAAAGCCGTTCGGGGTGGGCGAGCTGCTGGCCCGGCTGCGCGTGGCCTTGCGCCAGAAGGCGGCCACCCAGGCCCCGGTCGGGCCGATCCGGGCGGGCGCGGTGGAGCTGGACCTCGACAAGCGCCTGGTGACCCGCGACGGGGCGGTGGTGAAGATTTCGCCGCGCGAATACGAGGTGCTGGCCCGGCTGGCGCTCGGCCGCGGCAAGGTGCTGACCCACAAGGAACTGCTGACTTCGGTCTGGGGGCCGGCCCACATGCACGACACCCAGTACCTGCGGGTGTTCGTCGGCCAGCTGCGCCAGAAGCTCGAGGCCGATCCGGCCCACCCGAAGATCCTGCTGACCGAGCCGGGCGTGGGGTACCGCTTCATCGGGGATTGAGGCCGGAGCGGAAATCCCGTCACGCTCGCCGTGACGGTGACCAGACCGTCCGAACTGGGGCGCGCCCCTCCATCACGTCGATTGGTCTGACTTTTCTTTTTCTTTCTTCGCTTGGTCGTGGTGCCACTTGATGGAGAAGAACATCCCGACCCCCAGCACCAGGATCTTGAGCGGGAAGAAAACTATAGGAAACCAATCTACCCAAGTCACAAGGTTGCTCCAGCAGGGCGTCGGAAACTAATGCGCGTCGCTTTTCCAAGGACTGGGCAGCCCTACCAATTTTCTTCGTCCAGGTGTCGTGGACAAAGTGTCCAAGCGCGACGGTCGGTGTGACGCCGCGTTCCCGCCTCGGGGCGAGTGCGGGTGAGCGCCAAGAGATCGGGGGGCTAACGTGTTCCCCGCCGGATCGCCGCGGCCTCTTTCACGCGGCTCAGCAATGCTGGAATGTCGATCGGCTTGGCCACGTGGCCGTCCATGCCGGCGGCGCGGAAGGCTTCGATTTCCGAGGGCGGGGCGTCGGCGGTGAGGGCCAGGATCGGCACGGTCCCGGCCGGCGGAGGCAGGGCGCGGATCGTCCGGGTCGCCTCCAGGCCGTCCATGTCCGGCATGCGCACGTCCATCAGGACCAGGTCGAAGGCCCCGTCGCGCACGGCCGCCACGCCCGATGCACCGTCGGCCGCGCCGGTCACCAGATGTCCGGCCGAGCCCAGGACGGCTTCGGCCAGGATGCGGTTGGCGGGGGTGTCGTCGACGACCAGGATGCGTAAAGGGCCCGTCCGTCGCTTCGGCCTTTTGGGTCGGGCGGCGCCGTCGGTCGCGTGAAGCGGCGTCGGCAGGGCGGGCATCGCGGGGCGTCCAGCTTGGCTGCGCGAGACTGGGTCCGGGCGGGGCGCGGCGCAAGCATCCTGAGGCTGCATCGCGGGCCGGCGGACGGGACTATTCGACGCGGATCTGCTCGGCCAGGGCGCGGGCGATGGCCAGGTTGGCCTGGTCGTTCAGATGCAGGCCGTCGTACTGCAGCGGCGCGCCGATCCCGGCCAGGGCCTGCGCGGCGTCGACGGCCTTGACCCCGGTGCGGGCGGCCACCTGCACGGCGGCCTCGCGGAAGGGGTCGAGGCGGGGCTGGGTTTCGCGGGCCGAGGCCGGCGGCGGCAGCAGCACGATGACCTGGCCGCCGTCGTCGAGGCGTCGCCGGACCAGGGCCTCCAGCAGGCTGGCATAGACCTTGACGTCCAGGGCGCCGGGCTTGCCGCGCACCTTGGCGTCGTTGGCGCCGTACATGATGATCGTCAGGTCGCCGGTCGGCTCGCGCGCCCAGCGGGTCAGGCCGTCCAGCGTCTGGTCGCCGGGCTTGCCGTGATTGACCACCGTGACCTTGTCGCCCAGCAGGCCGCGCAGGGTCTCGGGGTAGGGCGTGGGGCTGCGCGGCGAGGGCGAGCCGTTGATGCCGGGAATCGACTCGCCCCAGCGCTTGAAGCCGTAGGTCAGGCTGTCGCCCTCGCAGACGATGACGGCGCCGGGCTTCAGGCGGATCGGCGCGCCGGGCGCGGCCGGCGGCCTGACGACGGTGCGGGCCGCGGCGCTGCCGGTCGGGCGCCACTGGGGCAGGGTGGTCTGGAACCAGGCCGCCGACAGGCCAAAGCCCAGCAGGACGCCGAGGCCCACCCCGGGAAGGAAGAACCGCGAGCGCTTCAGGTCGCGCAGATCATCGGCGAGTCGGCTCATGGACGGGGTCGTTAATTATGATCCGGGCCGCACGAATGCGCGTTTGAATGCGGCGAGCGGCGCTGCTGCGATGTGATCGCCGAAAATGCGGTCACGGTAAGTATATTTCTTGCCCGAACCCCGCTCTTTTCGCCTGCAAGGTGATTAACGCCCTTTATGGCCAAGTTTGATTTCCGATCCGATCCCGGACGTTCGCTCGCGTGTTTGCACGGTTCGGACATCCGGCGCCACAAACTTTGGCCACATAAAAATTTCTTTTGAATAGTCATCAGTTGGTGATTGCGCTTCGGCACGGAATGTCGAATTACAATCACTCGGTGTTTTTGTGCCGCCGGCTGGGCGGGGCTCTTATTGAGCAGGGGATGACATGCGCGTAGCGATGATTGGCACGGGCTATGTGGGCCTGGTGTCTGGGGCGTGCTTTGCGGACTTCGGTCACGTGGTGACGTGCATCGACAAGGATCCGCGCAAGATCTCGCGGCTGCTGGCCGGC
>LNIY01000006.1 GCA_001449105.1 Caulobacter vibrioides
GCGGAGGGGGAGGCGGCGCCATCATCGCCGGCATGCCGCCGATGTCGGCCGTCATGCCCGCCTGGCCGTGGGTCGTGGTGTCCATCGGCCAGCAGTCGCGGCGAACGGGGACCACGCGGGCGCGGTTGATCCTGACCGGCACGCGCGACAGCTTGCCGGCCACCAGCTGGGTCGGCGCGTCGGCGAAGCTGGTCCCCGAGCTGTTCATCACCGTCAGCCAGCCCAGCAGGTCCAGGGTCTGGCCGTCGGGGTTGAGGGTGGCGACATAGTCGGCCTGCCAGTTCACGCCGATCGCCAGGTAGGTCAGGGTCAGTTCGTATCGCCCGGCCAGGGGCACGTCGATCACGGCCGACAGGGCGGGCTTGCTGGAGAGGCCGTCGGGGGCGCGATCGAACACCAGGCGTTCAGCCCCGCCCGAACAGCCCAGCGCCTCGACGCCGTCGGCGGTCTGGACCATCAGGCCGGACGGGCCCTGCACCAGGGTGGCGTCGACGCTGGACTGGCGGCCGGTCTCGCGGTTGGTGCGCACGACCTTGACCGGCTTGCCCAGCGAGCGCTCGACCAGCGTGCCGGGGCTGAGCAGGGCGTAGTCGTAGTTGCGCTCGACCGCGCCGGACGGCAGGCCCTCGATGGCCGCGCTCTGGGCGATCAGGCCCTCGGCGACGCCGTCGAAGCGCAGCGTGTGGCGGCCGGCGGGCAGCTCGACCGTGCGGGTCTCGCTGACCAGCACGAGGCCCTTCTCGAAGGCCTGCTGCTTCTCCCACGGCGACAGCTTCTGCACCGGTCCCTGGCCGTCGCGATAGAGGGTGACGGCCACGGCCTCGGCGGCCGGGGAGGCAATGACGTCGGCCCAAGAGGAGCTCGGGGCGGCGAGGGGCGCGCAGAGCAGGGCGAGGGCGGCGAGCACCAGGCCCTCTCCCCGAAGGGGGAGGTGTCGGCGAAGCCGACGGAGGAGGGAGTGATCGCCGTCGCCGGCGACCGCACTTGCCTCCGCGGGGACTTCCCCCTCCGGCCCTCCGGGCCACCTCCCCCTTCGGGGGGAGGATCTGTCGGCGCGAGCCATCCTCACCAGCCGTTGTCCACCGTGAAGGTCAGGACGGTCTCGCCGTTGGCGGGGACGGGGATGCTCCAGGCCAGGGTGCGGGCGTCGATGCGGCGGCTGGGAAGGCTTTCGTCGGTGACCTTGCCGTCGCGCCACAGGCCGGCCTGGCGCAGCTCGACGGTCACGGCCTCGGGCCGGGCGTTGCGCACCAGGTACTTCATGACGTAGCGCGAGCGGGTCTTGGAGATTTTCTCCTGCGAGACCAGGGTCGCCTGGCTGGAGACGTCGAAGGCCTCGCCGGTCTTGATCGACAGTTCCGAGCCGGCCGAGGTGTGGCCGATATTGTTCTCGCCGATGAACTTGGGGTCGCCCGCCTGGTCGCGCATGTAGACGCGCATGGTCCCGGCCGGCAGCTGGTCGCCCAGGCCCTTCAGCTTGGAATTGCTGAACTGGATGGCGGTGATGGCCTTCTGCGGGTTCTCGTCGCTGGAGAAGCCGTACTCGCGCACCTCGTAGACCTTCTTGGCCGGCACGGCCTGGGCGCTGAGGAAGCCGACCTGCTTGCTCTGGCTGGCGGCGATCGTGGTCCGCTCGGGCAGGGGATAGATGTAGTAGTCGGCGATGCGCTCGCGATCGCTGCCCTCGGTCCCAGCCGAGGTGACGCTGCGCACGCCGCCGCCGTTGAACTGGTTGACGTTGCCGGCCACCAGCTGGGTCTGGGCGTTCTCGAAGGCGGTGCCGGAGTTGTTCTGAAGGGTGATCCAGCCCTGCAGGTCCAGCGCGCCCTTCTTCTCGTCGAACAGGGCGACATAGTCGGCCGCCCATGAGAGGCCCGAGGTCAGGTAGCTGAGGGTCACCGGGGTGGGGCCGGCCTTGTCGGCGTTGACGGTCACCGACAGGGTCGGGCGCGCGCGCAGGGTCTCGGGCACCTTGTCGAAGATCACCCGGGTGGGCACGCCGTCGTCGCGCAGCACCTCGATGCGATCGCCGATCTTCAGCACCACGCCTTCGTTGGCGGCCAGGACCGTGGCGGTCTCGGTGGTTTCCTTGCCGTCGCCGGGATTGGTGCGGACGATCTTGATCTGCCGGCCGACGGCCTTCTCCATCAGCTTGTCGGGCGTCAGCAGGTCGTAGTCGAAGTTCTGCTCGACCACGCCCAGGGTGGGCGAGGACAGGCTGACGGTCTCGGGCCGGATGGCGGCCGAGACGTCCTTGAACTCCAGCCGCTGGCGGCCGGCGGCGACGTCGATCGTCCGCTGGTCCTGAACCAGAGCCAGGTTGCTGTTGTAGATGGTGACAGAGACCTTGGGGGCGGTCTGGGCCTGCGCCATCTGGAAGGGGGCGGCGGAAGCGGCGGCCACGCAGGCGGTGGCGAACAAAGCGGCGCGAAGCATCGGCGCGGCGTCTCCCTCTATCGTTGCAGCCACGTTTTCATGCGCGCGGGGGAATGTCGAGAGATTATGCGTGTAATTTTAATGATGGCCGGCGTGGAGGGAGCCTCCCCCTCCGGCCCTTCGGGCCACCTCCCCCAGAGGGGGAGGATCTTGGCGCTTTAGATGCTCCCCCTTTGGGGGAGCTGTCGCGGAGCGACTGAGGGGGAGCGCGAAGCGCCTACTTCCCCCACACCTGCGCCAGCCTGCGATCCCGGCCGCAGCCGGTGCGGTAGAGGTGGTACTCGACCGAATTGTTCCTGGCGTAGTCGCGGTGATAGGCCTCGGCCGGCCAGAAGGTCTGCAGCGGCAGGATCTGGGCCTTCATCGTCCCGGTCTTCAGGCGCTGGGCGGCCAGGGCGCGGGAGCGTTCGGCGGCGGGGCGCTGGTCGGCGTCGACGAAGACAGCCGGTCGATAGGAGGGGCCGCGGTCGCAGAACTGGCCGCCGTCGTCGGTGGGATCGACCAGCTTCCAGTAGCGCGAGAGCAGGTAGGCGTATTCGATCCTGGTCGGGTCGTAGGTGACGCGGACGGCCTCGTAGTGACCGCTGCGTTCGCTGGTCACGTCGCGATAGGTCGGGTTCTTCACGTGGCCGCCGGTATAGCCGCTCTCGACCTTCACCACGCCGGGAATGCCGCGCATGTCGTTCTCCATGCACCAGAAGCAGCCGCCGGCGAAGACGGCGGTCCTGGTCGCGGCGGCGGAGGCGGCGGCCGGCAGGGCGGCCAGGGGCGCGGCCAGCAGGGCCAGGACGAGAACGAGGCGGCGGATCATGGGCGGTCCTTTCAGAAGCTCGAAATAGGTACGAAGCGAGCCGGCGAAAGGATGGGGGCGATCAGCGCCAGCCGTGGCCCACGCCCCGCACCGCCGGAACCGACGCCAGGCGAGCGGCCAGGGTCTGGGCCCGGGCGTCGCCCTGGTCGTCGATCTCCAGGCGGATCGAAATGTCGGCGCCGTCGGGCTGGGCGATCAGGGCGCGCAGGCGCACCTGCTGCACGCTGGCCACGCCCAGCACCCGCATCAGGGCGTCGGGCGTGTCTTCGGCGGTCACCAGGAAGAGGCGACGTTTCTCGTCTTCCGATTTGAGGTCGCTTACGTCGCCAAGGCTCACGGGCGCACCCACTGATGTTCCACGCTGGCCGAGTTGACGCCGGGCCAGGCGGCCAGATCACGGGCGAGCAGTCGGGCGGCCTGGTCGCCGAGGCGGCGGACGCGCAGGGAAGCCTCGATCAGCTGGCCGACGGGCTTCAGGGAAAGGTTGCACAGCTCGCCGCCGCAGTCGGCCAGGCTCTGGCGGACGGCGTCCAGCGCGCTGGGCGCGTCCTGGGCGGAGAGGAACAGCTGGTGGACGGTGATCCCGTCGTCGTCGCTGTGGAAGGCGGGTGGGGAAGGCAGGTAGCTCATGTTCGAAGATCCTTTTGAGTTTGAGGACCGCCGGACCGCGCAACGAAAAAGCCCCGCTCCTTTCGGAGGCGGGGCTTTTTCGGATCTCGTGATCCTCGGCTTTGGTTTTCCAGGGAGGTCCCTAGTCTGCGCGCCGTCTTTGCCCCGTCCGTACAGGCACGGTTTTAATCTGGTTCATCTTCGACATCATGGCGCACCACATCGCGACGCCGGCCGAGAGGCCAGTCGTAAAGAGCGCAATGGTGATCAGGTGCGAGGGCATGAAGGCCGAGGAGGTCCAATTAGGCTTGCAGACAAACAGGTAACGCTTGCCGGCCCGTCGCGCAAGCTCTTGCCGCGCGACGGGCCGGAATGCCGCATATTGGGCACAAATTAGGCGAGTTCGATCGCCATGGCCGTGGCCTCGCCGCCGCCGATGCACAGCGAGGCCAGGCCGCGCTTGGCCTTGCGGGCCTGCAGGGCCGAGATCAGGGTGCACAGAATGCGGGCGCCGGACGCGCCGATCGGGTGGCCCAGGGCGCAGGCGCCGCCGTTGACGTTCAGCTTGTCGTCCGGAATGCCCAGTTCCTTCTGGGCGATCATGGCCACCACGGCGAAGGCCTCGTTGACCTCGAACAGGTCGACGTCGGCGATGCTCCAGCCGGCGCGGTCCAGCGCCTTGCGCATCGCCGGCACGGGGGCGGTGGTGAAGAGGCCGGGTTCGTGCGCGTGGGCGGCGTGGGCGGCCACGGTGGCGACGATCGGCAGGCCCAGCGCCTGCGCGACGCTCCTGCGGGTCATGACCAGGGCGGCGGCGCCGTCGCTGATCGAGCTGGAATTGGCCGCGGTGATCGCGCCGTCGCGGGCGAAGGCCGGGCGCAGGGTGGGGATCTTGGCCGGGTCGGCCTTCAGCGGCTGCTCGTCCTTGTCGATCGTCTCGACGCCCTTGCGGGTGGTGACGGTGACCGGGGCGATCTCGGCGGCGAAGGCGCCGCCCTCGACGGCGGCCTTGGCCTTGAGGAGGCCGCGCGTGGCGTAGTCGTCCATGGCCTCGCGGCCGAACTGGTAGTCGGCGGCGGTGTCCTCGGCGAAGGCGCCCATCAGCTTGCCGGGGCTGTAGGCGTCCTCCAGGCCGTCCAGGTACATGGAGTCCCAGATCTGGTCGTGGCCGATGCGGGCCCCGCCGCGGTGCTTGGCCATCAGGTAGGGCGCGCCCGTCATGCTCTCCATGCCGCCGGCGACGATGACGTCGGCGCTGCCGGCCAGCAGGGCGTCGTGGGCCATGATTGCGGCCTGCATGCCGCTGCCGCACATCTTGTTGACCGTCGTGGCTTCGACCGACTTGGGCAGGCCCGCGCCGAGGGCGGCCTGGCGGGCGGGGGCCTGGCCCAGGCCGGCGGGGAGCACGCAGCCCATGATGATCTGGTCGACCTTGTCGCCGGCCAGGCCCGCGCGCTCCAGGGCCGCCTTGACGGCGGTCGCGCCCAGTTCGGTGGCCTTCACCCCGCCCAGCGCGCCCTGGAAGCCGCCCATCGGCGTGCGGGCGAAGCTGACGATCACCACAGGATCGGCGCGATTGGACATGGACGAACTCCCGATACGTTTGTTTTGCGGTGGAATAGGCCCTCTATCGGCCCGCTTGCGCAAGCGCCTTGCGCAGGAATCGTCAGGGGCTCTGGGCGCAAGAAGCGGCCGACGGCGGAAGAGCGGCTCCCGTCGTCGGCCGGTCAGTCGAGCAATGAACCGAGAGAGTCAATTGCGATAAGAAACTTACCCAAGTTCGTACTCAAAAGCAACGGCCCTTGCATTCCCTCGCGGAACGCCGCACCTTCGCGTCATGGGCCGCACCGCCGACTATAGCCAGCAACGCTGCGCCATCGCCGCCACCCTCGAGGTGGTCGGCGATCCCTGGACCCTGCTGATCCTGCGCGACGCCTTCCAGGGCGTGCGGCGTTTCGAGCAGTGGCAGGAGCGGCTTGGCGTGGCCCGCAACGTGCTGGCCGCGCGGCTGAAGAGCCTGGTCGGCTACGGGGTGATGGAGACGCGCCGCTATTCGGAGCGGCCGCCGCGCCATGAATACGTGCTGACCGCCAAGGGGCGCGATCTGTCGAACGTGCTGTTGACCATGGCCGAGTGGGGCGATCGCCACGTCTATGGCGTGGGCAACGGCCCGGTGCACTTCGTGCACAAGACCTGCGGCTGCGACTTCCACCCCAAGCTGGCCTGCGAGGCCTGCGGCCAGGTGGTCGACGGCCGGGATCTGTCGCGGGTGATCCACGACGACCCCGGCCCGACCGTGGCCCAGGCGCTGGAAGCCGTCGTGGTGAAGGCAGCCGCCGAGTAGGGCGTCTCAGTGGTCCTGGCGCGCCAGGGCCTCGCGCAGGCTCTTGGGGCGCATGTCGGTCCAGACTTCCTGGATGAATTGCAGGCACTGGCTCTTGGTGCCGCTGAAGCCGGCGCTGGCCCAGCCGATCGGCAGATCGCGGCCGGCCGGCCAGATCGAGTACTGCTCCTCCTGGTTCACCACCACGGTATAGAGAGTGTTGTCGTCGTCCTGCTCGTACATGGTCCCCGCCTTGACGCGTTACGTGAGGCGTGAAGCTCGGCCGGAGCGGCGGTCGCTGTCAATCTCATAGGTGGAGCATGTCGCCGGCGCGCCGCCCGGTTGCGGATGCGTGGCGAGTTGCTGGGGGTAACCGGCGGGCGTCCACAGCCAAGTTAACGGTAAGGCTTGAAGCGCCGGAACGCGCGCGAAACGAATCAGGACCGAATCGCCGACACGGTCCGATTCGGGATTTGTTCCCTACAAGCTATTGTAGCTTAACGCCGGTTAACCACAACGGCGTTCCGCGAACGCGTCGTGTCGGGGATTAGGGCTGATGTACATTCCTGTGCGCGGGCCGATTTCTCACCGAGCATCCCCGCGAAGGCGGGGATCCAAGCAGAGGTCGGAGATGATCCAAGGCTTGGCCATGCTCTGAAAGCCAGCTTGGGTCCCCGCCTTCGCGGGGATTGGGCGGGTTGGGCGCGGCAAAGCCCTTGAATGCCGATCCGCCCTAGTCGACGTCGGCGGGGCAGGTGGCGGCCAGGCGCTTGGCGCTCATGACGCCGGCGATGGGCAGGCCGTTGATGGTCTTCATCTTGACGTCGAGCTTGAAGCTCTCGGGCGTGTAGGCGCCCTTGGCGCTGACCGGGGCGACGCGGCCCTTCTTGTCGGTCCATGTCCCCTTCAGCTGGATCTTGCCGTCGTCGACCTGGTTGGTGGTGTAGTCGCACTTGTAGCGGCGCGTGCAGATGCCCTTGGAGAACTGGGCGGCGTCGGCCGGCTTGATGCACTTGTCCTCGCTGCCGGCGGGGATGATGCCGATCTTGTAGCTGTACTCCCAGTGGCCGGGCAGAATCGTCGCCTTCGGTGCGGCGGCCTTCGCCGGCGCGGTCGCGGCGAATCCGATGGCCAGGGCGGCTGCGGAAGCGACGAGGGCGGGGGCGGCGAGGGCGATAAGGCGCATGCGGTCGAACTCCTTCATGGCCGCGTATATAGGAAGTCGCAGATGAACCGTGATTGAAGGCGGCGTGATGGCAAGCGTACAGCCCAAGCCGCCTTGACTCTGGCAGGCTCCATCGCCTATATCGCCCCCTCTCGCGCGGCGGACCTGTCCGGAAGCGCGCCTGACATTATGTTCGCGGGGCCTTCGGCTTCGCCTAGCCCAAGGTACTCGTCATGTCGCGCCGTTGCGAACTCACGGGCGTCGGTCCGATGATCGGCCACAACGTGAGCCACTCGAACATCAAGACCAAGCGCCGCTTCCTGCCGGCTCTGTCGCCTGCTTCGCTGCAGTCGGACTCGCTGGGTCAAACCTTCAAGCTGCGGATCAGCAACGCTGCCCTGCGCACCCTCGACTTCAAGGGCGGCCTGGACGTGTTCCTGCTGGGCGCCAAGGACGAGCAGCTTTCGCCGCGCGCCCTGAAGATCAAGGCTCAGGTCAAGGCCAAGGCCAAGGCCGCCGCGCAAGCCGCCGCCGCCTAAGTCTTTCGGTCCTCCGGGGCCGATACGAAAAGCCCGCCAGGTTCGCCTGGCGGGCTTTTTCGCGTTTCGGGATTCCGTTGAACCCTCTTTCGAAGAGAGAGGGAGGGGCCCACGCGGAGCGTGGGAGGGTGAGAGGTAACAAACTCTCTGGATGGAGCTCCGACCAAGCTCCAACGTCTCATGTCTCCAAGGCCAGCAGCGGAAAGCCCTGGGGTTTGCCGGCCGGCGGTGAAACCTCTCACCCTCCCACGCCTTCGGCGCGGGCCCCTCCCTCTCTCGAAGAGAGAGGGTTCACGCCTTGCGCCCAGCAAAAAGCCGCCGTCGCGGGGCGACGGCGGCTCTTGAAGCCTTGGAGGGCTGGTCGCCTTAGCGGGCGGCCATTTCCAGCGGCTTGGCCGGGTTGGCGGCGTTGTAGGCGATCAGGTCGGCGTCGCCGAGCTTGGCCACGGCGTCGTTGACCGACGAGCGGACGCAGGCCGGGTACAGGTACATGGCCAGCGACTCGCCGCGGACGTCCTGCCAGCAGACGGTCGAGGCGGCCTTGACGATGTCGGCGCGGACGTCGGCGGCGGCGCGGCCGGCGACCTTGACGCGGACTTCGGCGGCGCCGGCCGGAGCGGCGGCGAGCAGGGCCAGGGCGGAGAGAGCGAGAGCGGCGGAGCGGATCATGGGTGGGATTCCGGGTCGGGCGGCGCTTGCAGCGCACGGTTCAGATCGACCGCTTCCCGACGCGTTCCTCCGGCGACTGGTCCAGGATCTCGCCCGCTCTGTCGCCGAGAAACAGCCTTAGCTCATCGTCGATCAGTTATCAACAGTCATGTTCGCGCAACCGACGGGCGAAGTCATTGATTTCACGCGCTTGTTACCGGTGTCATGAAGCGCCTTCCAGGCAAGCAAAAGCCCGCGGAGCGGGGGCTCCGCGGGCTCTGGTCCCGATGGGCTAAGGCGTTGGAGCGCTTAGCGGGCCGAGGCGGTCTTGATCAGACCGTTCGGGCGCCATTGGGTCTTGTCGTAGGCGGTCAGGGTCGGGCTGCCGACCTTCTCGACGGCGGCGCGGGCCACGTCGCGGATGCAGTAGGGCAGCACGTCGGCGCCGTAGGTGGTCGAGCCGTTGTCTTCCTGGCACACCGAGGTGGCGGCCTTGACGATGTCGGCGTGCACGGCGGCGGTGGTGCGGCCGGCGACCTTCACGGTGACTTCACCGGCGAAGGCGGCGGGGGCGCTCAGGAGAGCGATGGCCGAAGCGGCCAGAACAAACACACGTTGCATTTCAGTCATTCCGGAAAGGGGGTTGGGATCAACCTCCTCCCGATGCGTTCCTCTGACGACCGGGCCGGATCTCGCCTGCTCTCAACCGTCACGAACTAGATAGAGCTGACAACGCTGTCATATCAAGCGCCTTTTTGGCTCCCGGTGTCAATTTTTTACGACGCCGGCGAACGTTGCGTGCGCAAAAGGCAGTCTGTGCAGCAAATAAGCGCCTCAACACCCGTTAGTTTCGGGTGAAATTATCCCTATCTGCGGTTCGAGCGCGCGACGCTGGACCCGACTTCGGGCGATCGGCGGGAAGGTCCTGGCCCCGATGGCGGCGGTGAGGAGCAGGCCCGACCGACGGGCGCCGGGAGGCAATCGGACAGGGGGTGTCGCGAGGGCCTGTGGCAAAGGCGCCACGCCGTAGACCGCGGTTTGAGCCAGAGGAAGGTGAGAGTCGGACGTGCCGAGGCGCGACTCGGCCGCGCGCGCGCCGGGGAAGGGGAGGTGGTGTCGACATCCAGGGGCTCGCGGCTTCCCCCCGATCCGTCCAATCCCCGCGAAGGCGGGGACCCAAGCTGGATTTCAGGGGGCGGCTCGGCCTTGGATCAGCCGCGACCTCGGCTTGGATCCCCGCCTTCGCGGGGACGCTCGGTGAAAGGTCGGCCAAAGCGGATGAATGTCGTTAGGGCTGCCAGCGGATCTCCGGACAGCCCAGGCGCATGGCCTGCCTCTAGCGCCGCTTCTTTCGCGGCGGAGCGGGCGGCGGCGCGGGCTGGGGCGGCGGCGGGGTCCAGTCGAAGGCCAGCAGCAGGGTGCGCTGGTTCATCGACCCGCCGTTGTCGTCGGACAGCAGGTAGATGCGAGTCGCGCCGCCCGGACCGGCGGCCAGGGCGACGCCCTCGAAATTGTCGCGGGTGACCTGGCCGTCCAGCATCAGGGTGGCCAGCGGATACTGCTTGGCCGCCGGCAGCAGCGGGTCGGCCAGGAAGCGCACCTGGGCGCGCCAGCCGCGCACGGGATCGTAGGCCCGGTGCAGGGTGGCCAGGGCCTTGCCCTCGAAGGCGGCGAAGCCCGACAGGCCCCAGGTGAAGTCGTTGGGCGTCTGCGGGGCGACCGACTGGCAGCTGGTCGCCAGGCGGCACAGCCACACCTCGCCCTCCTCGCCGCCCACCAGATAGGCGTCGGGACCGGCGGCCGGATAGGCGGTGATCGCCTCCATGCCCTCGTTGTCGGGGAAGACGGTGGCGGGCTTGGGCGCGGGGGCCGGGCGGCTCCACTGGCCGTCGGCGCCCACGGCGTAGCGCCAGATGCGGTGATCGCGCTCGAAGCTGACAAGGCGCTCGCCATTGGGCAGTCGGGTCAGGCCCTCGGCGTCGCCTTGCGTCTTGCCGCGCAGGCCTTCGCCGTCGACGCCCAGCAGGGGCGACAGCTTGCCGTCGGTCAGGCCGACCAGCCGGCCGTTGGCGTCGAGCACCAGCTTGGCCGAGAAGCGGTCGCCGTCGTCGGTGACGGCTTCCAGGCCGTTGTTGTCGGTCAGGATCAGGTCCGACAGGCCGTGCAGGCGGCTGGTGTCGGCGCTGGTGATGTGGATGCCGCCGGCATAGACGAAGCGGCCGACCGCGGTCTGGCTGGCGTCGGAGGCGTTCAGCGGCACCGGCGTGACGGTCAGGCCGATTTCCGGGCCGACCTTGACCGGGGCGGCGGGCAGCACGACGGGCGGTGGCGGGGCGGGCTTGGGCCCGCACCGGGCCCGCCTGCCGCCCGCCCGGCCCCGGGCGGGCCGGCCGCGCAGGCCGCTCCCGCCCGAACCCTGCGGGCGGCCCTGGGGGCGGGCGGCACGCCGGGGGGCGGGGGGGGCCGCCGCCCGCGGGCGCGGGCGGCGGTGCGCGGGCCCCCGGCCGCCCCGGGGGCCCACCGCCCGGCCCGGCCCCCGCC
>LNIY01000007.1 GCA_001449105.1 Caulobacter vibrioides
ACCGCGGGGCTATTGATCCTGCCCGTTCGGGGGACAGGTCGGCGCTTGGGTTGAAACAGCACCCGCGCCCTCGGCCCCTCCGGGAAAAACGATGCGGCGGAGCGGTCGACGAAGCCGAAACGCTAAAACAAACCCACGGTCTCCGGGCTCCGCCCGGCCGCTCCGCGCCTCCCCGACAGCTTTCGTGAGTTTTCACGGGAGTGCGAAGTCGCATGCCTGCGCTGACCCCCTCAGTCGCTCCGCGACAGCTCCCCCAGAGGGGGAGCATCTCGAAGGAACAGATCCTCCCCCTCTGGGGGAGGCAGCCCGGAGGGCCGGAGGGGGTCCCGCGCGACCTCAGACCCGCTCGCCGCCGCCGCCCGGCAGGAACGCCCCGCCGCCCGTCTGTCCCCGGTGGCGCAGGAAGGCGTCGGCCAGGACGCAGGCGGTCATGGCTTCCACCACCGGCACGCCGCGGATGCCCACGCACGGGTCGTGACGGCCCTTGGTGCGCAGGTCGATCTCCTCGCCGGCCTCGTTGAGGGTCTGGCGGGGGATCAGGATCGAGGAGGTCGGCTTGAAGGCCACGCGCGCGACCACCGGCTGGCCGGTGGAGAGGCCGCCCAGCACGCCGCCGGCGTGGTTGGACAGGAACTCCGGCTCGCCGCCCAGGCCAAGCCGCATCATGTCGGCGTTGTCCTCGCCGGTCAGGGCGGCGCTGTCGAAGCCCTCGCCGATCTCGACGCCCTTGGCGGCGTTGATCGACATCAGGCCCGCGGCCAGTTCCGCGTCGAGCTTGCCGTACAGCGGCGCGCCCCAGCCGGCCGGCACGCCGACAGCCTCGACCTCCACCACGGCGCCCGTCGAGGAGCCGGCCTTGCGGATCTTCTCCAGATGCTCTTCCCACACCGGGATGATCGCCGCGTCCGGCGACCAGTAGGGATTTTCTTCGGTCTGCGCCCAGTCCCAGTTGCCCCGGTCGATCTTATGCGGGCCGATCTGCACCAGGGCCGCGCGCACCGTGACGCCCGGGATCACCAGTCGCGCCACGGCCCCCGCGGCGACCCGAGCCGCCGTTTCCCGGGCCGAGCTGCGCCCGCCGCCGCGATAGTCGCGCACGCCGTACTTGGCGAAATAGGGATAGTCGGCGTGACCGGGGCGGAAGGCCTGGGCGATCTCGCCATAGTCCTTGGACCGCTGGTCGGTGTTCTCGATCATCAGGCTGATCGGCGTGCCGGTGGTGCGCTGGCCGCCGGTGCGCTCGTCCTCGAACACGCCCGACAGGATGCGCACCGCGTCCGGCTCCTGGCGCTGGGTGACGAACTTGCCGTTGCCCGGGCGGCGCTTGTCGAGGAAGCCCTGGATCATCTGCGCCGTCAGCAGGATGCCCGGCGGCACGCCGTCGACGACGCAGCCGAGGGCGGGCCCGTGGCTCTCGCCCCAGGTGGTGACGCGGAACAGGTGACCGAAGGTGTTGTGCGACATGGCGAGGCTTCTAGCCCAAAGGGCGTTTGGGGGCGAGACTTTGCGGGCGGAGTGGCGGCGCTTCGGTTGCCGCGCAAGAATTTACCGACGGAGCAGCGAAACCTCGTCCTTCGACAAGCTCAGGATGAGGTTTCTAATGCAGGCTTAGTCATGGTCCTCACCCTGAGCTTGTCGAAGGGCGAGGACCACGCACCGAACTCACACCCAGTCTGGAACCAGGTCCCGGGCCAGCATCTCGTCATAGGTCGGGCGCTTGCGGATCACGGCGTAGCGGTCGCCGTCGACCAGCACCTCGGGGACCAGCGGTCGGGTGTTGTACTCGCTGGCCATGGCCGAGCCATAGGCGCCGGCCGACATGAAGGCCACCAGGTCGCCCGGCCCGAACGGCGGCAGGGCGCGGTCGCGGGTGAAGGTGTCGCCTGTCTCGCAGACCGGGCCGACCACGTCGTAGACGGTCTCGCCCGTCTTGGGGTGCACAGGGCGGATGTCGTGGAAGGCGTCGTACATGGCCGGGCGCACCAAGTCGTTCATGGCCGCGTCGATGACCAGGAACTTGCGGCCTTCCGGGCGCTCGTGGACGTGGATGACTTCCGACACCATCACGCCGGCGTTGGCGGCGATGACCCGGCCCGGCTCGAAGGCCAGCTTCGCCGGCAGGCCCTTGGTGACCTCGGCGACCATGGCGGCGAAGGCGGCCGGCGGGGGCGGTTCGGGATGGTTGAAGTACGGCACGCCCAGGCCGCCGCCCAGGTCCAGGCGCTCGACCGAAAGGCCCTCGCCGATCAGCTGCTCGACCAGGCCCCGCATCTTGGTGAAGGCCGCGCGCATGGGCTCCAGGTCGGTGATCTGGCTGCCGATGTGACAGGCCACGCCGATGGGCTCGAGGGCGGCGTTGTTGCTGGCGTTGGCGTAGAGGCGGGCGGCCTCGGCGAACGAGACCCCGAACTTGTTCTCCGACTTGCCGGTGGCGATCTTGGCGTGACCGCCGGCCGCCACGTCGGGATTGACCCGGAAGGCGATCTTGGCCCGCACGCCCAGTTCGGCGGCGACGCTGGCGATCAGCTCCATCTCCGGCTCGGACTCGACGTTGATCTCGGCGACGCCGGCCTTCAGGGCGAAGGCGATCTCCTCGCGCTTCTTGCCGACGCCCGAGAACACGATGCGCTCGCCGGGGATGCCGGCGGCCAGGGCCCGGCGGACCTCGCCTTCGGAGACGGTGTCGGCGCCGGCGCCCAGGTCGCCCAGCACCTTCAAGACGGCCACGTTCGAATTGGCCTTCACCGCATAGGCCACCAGCGGATCGACGACCCCGGCCTGGACCAGGGCGTCGCGGAACACGGTGAAGTGCCGCTCCAGCGTGGCGCGGGAATAGACGTAGACGGGCGTGCCGACCTCGGCCGCGATCCTGGCCAGGGGAACGCCTTCGCAGGCCAGGCCCTCGGGGCCGTATTCGAAGTGATTCACTTAAGATGCTTTCGGGGAGATCAGTTCGGCGTCGAGGACGGGAAGCCGGCGGCGGACGGGCCGCCGAACGGGTCGGACGGCGCGCCGCGCAGCGGGGCGGCGCGGGTCGTGCGGTTGCTCGACGCCGGGTCGATGTTCTCCTGCGTGCCGTTCGGGCGGGCCGGCTGGTTGGCGCGGGCCGAGGCTTCGCGACGCTTGGAAGCTTCGGCGGCCTTCTTTTCCGGACCCCAAAGCGGGGCGGGGCGCTCCAGCTCGGCCTGCTTGCCGCAGGCGGAGAGGGCGGCGCCGGTCAGGCCCAGGGCGGCGATGGCGAGCAGGGTGGCGGGGCGGATCATGCCAGGGTTTCCTTCCAACGCGCGATCTGGGCGCGCACCTGGGCGGGGGCGGTCCCGCCATAGCTCATGCGGCTGGCCGCCGAGGCGGCCGGGGTGAGGACGGCATAGACCCCGTCGGTGATCCGCGGCTCGATGGCCTGGAACTCGGCCAGGCTCAGCTCGGCCAGATCGACGCCCTTGGTCTCGGCAGCCTTCACGGCCGAGCCTGTCACGTGGTGGGCGTCGCGGAAAGGCATGTTCAGTTCGCGCACCAGCCAGTCGGCCAGATCGGTGGCGGTCGAGAAGCCCGCGCCGGCGGCGGCGGCCATCTTTTCGGTGTTGGGCGTCAGGTCGGCGATCATGCCGGCCATGGCGAGCAGGCTGAGCTCCAGGGCGTCGAAGGCCTCGAAGGTCGGGACCTTGTCCTCCTGCATGTCCTTGGAATAGGCCAGCGGCAGGCCCTTCATGACCACCGTCAGGGTGGTCAGGCTGCCCAGGATGCGGCCGACCTTGGCGCGGATCAGCTCGGCCGCGTCGGGGTTCTTCTTCTGCGGCATGATCGAGCTGCCGGTCGTGAAGGCGTCGGTCAGCTTGATGAAGCCGAACATCGGCGTCGTCCACAGCACGATCTCCTCGGCCAGGCGCGACAGGTGCGTGGCGGTGATCGAGGCCGCCGACAGGGCCTCCAGGGCGAAGTCGCGAGAGGAGACGCTGTCCAGCGAGTTGGCGGTCGGGCGGTCGAAGCCCAGCGAAGCGGCCGTCTGGTGGCGGTCGATCGGGAAGGGCGAGCCTGCCAGGGCCGCGGCGCCCAGCGGGCACTCGTTCATCCGCGCGCGGGCGTCGCGGAAGCGGCCGGCGTCGCGGCCGAACATCTCGACATAGGCCATCAGGTGGTGGCCGAAGGTCACCGGCTGGGCCGGCTGCAGGTGGGTGAAGCCCGGCATCAGGGCGTCGGCATAGGCCTCGGCCTGGGCCAGCAGGGCCTTCTGCAGCTCGACCAGCTGGGCGGCCGAGCGGTCGGCGGCGTCGCGCACCCACAGGCGGAAGTCGACGGCCACCTGGTCGTTGCGCGAGCGGGCGGTGTGCAGCCGGCCGGCCGTCGGGCCGATCAGCTCGCGCAGCCGCGCCTCGATGTTCATGTGGATGTCTTCGTACTCGTCGCGGAACGGGAAGGTCCCGGTGGCCAGCTCGTCCTCGATCTTGGCCAGGCCTTCGAGGATTTCCTCGCCGTCGCTGCTTGCAATGACGCCTTGGCTGATCAACATCCGCGCGTGGGCGCGGCTGCCCGCCAGGTCTTGCGCCCACAGGCGCTTGTCGAAGCCGATGGAGACGTTGATCGCCTGCATCAGCTCGGCCGGCTTGGCCGAGAACCTGCCGCCCCACATGGCTTGGCCCTGGCCGTTCGCGGCGGGCGATTTGGAGGCGTTGTCGGTCATATGAGCGAAGTCCAGAACGAGTTGGAGGCCAAGCCAAAGCCCGGCCCGCTGAAATGGGCGATCGGCGCCGTCATGCTCGTCGGCGTCGTCGCGGTCCTATACGTCATCGCCCAGGCTTCGTTCAAACCCGCAGAGCTCGCCGACCTCAAGGAATTCAAGAAGGGGTCTTTAGCCAAGCTGGACGTGCCGGCCCAGCCGCGCGCCGCGCCGGCCACCGTCTTCACCGACATGGACAACCAGCCCCACACCCTGGCCGACTTCAAGGGGCAGGTCGTGGTCATGAATCTGTGGGCCACCTGGTGCGCGCCCTGCAAGAAGGAGATGCCCACCCTGGCCAAGCTGGCGGCCGCCTACGCGACCCAGCCGGTCAAGGTGCTGCCGATCAGCGTCGACCGCGACAGCGACGTCAACCTGATCCAGGCCGAGATGGCCGCCAACCGGCCGCTCGTCTCGTTCCGCGACAAGTCCTACAAGATGTCGTTCGACCTTCAGCCGCGCGCCGCCGGCTATCCGACCACGGTGATCTACGACAAGCAGGGGCGCGAGCGGGCCCGCATCTCCGGCGAGGCCGACTGGTCCAGCCCCGAGGCCCGCGGCCTGGTCGAAGCCCTGCTGAAAGAGAAATGAGCCCCGAGGTCCTGGAGCCGATCGCCGACGCCGCCTGGCCCGCCCGCGAGCGCGAACGCCTGGGCGGCTGGCGGCTGAACGCCACTGACGGCTTTTCGCTGCGGATCAACGCCTGCTGGCCGCTGGGCGACCCGGACCGCGAGCCGGAGGCGGCCATCGACGCTGTCGAGGCCTTCTATGCGCGGCGCGACCTGCCGGTTCGGTTCAAGCTGACCCAGGGCGCGACGGCGCCGGACGACCTGGCCGAGCGCCTGGCCCGGCGCGGCTACGCCTCGCACGGCGAGACCCTGGTCATGACCGGCGCGGTCGCGGGCCCGGCCGATCCCGAGGTCGTGCTGTCGAGCGATCCCGATCCGGCCTTCGAAGCCCTGCTGGTCGCTTCGGCCAAGGGGAACGCTGCCGACGCCCGCGAGCGGCTGGAGGCGCTGGGGCGCATTCCCGCGCCGGCCCGGTTCGCCCGCCTGACGGTGGACGGCCGCACGGCGGCTCTGGGCGCCTGCGCCGTCGACGGCGAGGCGGCGGGGATCTTCGGCATGCGCACCGATCCCGACTTCCGCCGCCGGGGCCTGGCCCGCCGGCTGCTGGGCGCGCTCCTGGCCGAGGCGTCCTCGCTGGGCGCGCGCACGGCCTATCTGCAGGTCGAGGCCGCCAACGCGCCGGCCATCGCCCTCTACGCGGCGCGCGGTTTTTCGACGGCCTACCGCTATCGCTACTGGAGCCGGCCGGCCCGCGATTGACGCCGCGCGGCTTTTCGGGTGCTGATCGCCTCGGGGCGCGGCGAGTGTTGCAGCGCAAGTCTTCGGGGGAAGCACCATGGATCACGGCAATCAGAAACTCATCGGCTATGGCGTCACGGCGGTGGTCGTGGCGATCATCTTCGCCTTGCGGTTCCGGTCGATGAGCAAGGAGCGCCGGCTGAAGCTGGAGTTCATGTGGATCCTGCCGGCGATCATGGTCGCCGCGACGGTCTTCCTGTTCATGCAGTTCACGCCGCACGGGACCGACTGGCTGTGGCTGGCGGCGATCTTCGCGGTGGGGGCGACCATCGGCTGGTGGCGCGGCCGGCTGATCCCGATCGCCATCGACCCGGACACGCACGAGCTGAACACCAAGCCCTCGCCGGCGGCGCTTCTGTTCCTGCTGGGCATCTTCGTCGTGCGCTTCGCCCTCAAGACGGTGTTCGAGGCCGAGGCCGAAGCCTGGCACATCAGCGCCGTGCTGCTGACCGACGGCTTCGTCGTGCTGGGCGTGGGCCTGTTCGGCGTGTCGCGCCTGGAGATGGCGCTGCGGGCCATCGGCCTGCTGAAGCAGGCCCGGGCCGCCAAGGCCGCGCAGGCGATCGCCTAGACGCCCATCTCCGCCCTGAGCGCCCCCGGCGTCACGCCGGCGGCGCGCAGCTCGCGCAGGGTCTGGGCCTTGTCGCGCTTGGCGTAGCGCTTGCCATCGGGGCCGACCAGCAGGCCATGGTGCCGATAGGTCGGCGTCGGCAGGTCCAGCAGGGCCTGCAGCAGGCGCTGGATATGGGCGGCCTCGAACAGGTCGACGCCGCGGATGACGTGGGTGATCCCTTGCAGGGCGTCGTCGAGGACCACGGCCAGGTGATAGGCGACGCCGACGTCCTTGCGGGCCAGGACGATGTCGCCGGCGGTCTCGGGGCGGGCCTGGATCAGGCCGGTTTCGCCGTCGGGACCGGCGCCTTCCTCGACGAAGGCCAGGTTCGAGAAGCCGCCCAGCGCCCTTTCGGCCGCGTCGAGCGACAGCCGCCAGGCGAAGGCCTCGCCGCGCGCCAGGCGCTCGGCCTCTTGGCGGGCGGGCAGGGGCGCGCCGCGATAGGGAACGGCCGGCTCGTGCGGAGCGCGGCCGATGTCCAGCTCCTTGCGGGTCTTGAAGCAGCGGTAGACGAGGCCCCGCTCGCGCAAGGTCTCGATGGCGGCGTGATAGTCGGCCAGGTGCTCGGACTGGCGGCGGACCGGCTGTTCCCAGTCGAGGCCCAGCCAGGCCAGGTCTTCCAGGATCGCCGCCTCGTATTCGGGGCGGCTGCGGGTGGCGTCGATGTCCTCGATGCGCAGCACGAAGCGGCCGCCGGCTTCCCGGGCGGCGCGAAAGGCCGTCAGCGCCGAGAAGGCGTGGCCGCGATGCAGGTAGCCGGTCGGGGATGGAGCGAACCGGGTGGCGAAGCTCATCCGCGATCGAACTTGGCGAACATGCCCAGGTGGTCGAACACGGCCTTGAGGAAGGCTTCCTCGCCGCCGAGCAGGGCCTTGAGGCTTTCGAACTGCTTGAAGCCGCTCATTTCCGCCAGGCCGTGGCCGGCGCACCAGGCGGCGATCGTGGCCAGTTCCAGGTCGATCTCGGAGACGCCGTCGCCGGCCGCGTGGGCGATGGTGTTGCGCACCTGGCAGTAGGCGCCTTCCTCCTTCATCTGGTCGGGAAGGGCGTCCTTGTCGCGCGAGCAGTCGTACATCACGCGGTAGAGGGCCGGGTTGTCGCGGGCGAAGGTGACGTAGGCCACGCCCAGGTTGGTCATGCGGCGGCGGTCGTCGTCGCTGTCCTGGCGGGCCTTCATCAGGGCCGCGTCGAGCGCGACCCAGCCTTCGTGGGCGACGGCGTCGAGCAGCTGGCCCTTGTCCTTGAAGTGATGGTAGGGCGCGGCCGGGCTGACGCCGGCCTCGCGGGCCACCGCGCGCAGCGACAGGGCGGCCGGGCCGTCGGTCTCCAGGATCCTGCGGGCGGCCTCGACGAGGGCGCGGCTGAGATCGCCGTGGTGGTAGGGGCGGGCTTCGGGCTGGGCGAGAGTCATCGAGGGGCACTCTATCCCTTACGTAGGGAAAATCCATCCAAGCAGCGTCAAGATATCTTGACGTCGCTAAGATCCATGTTATCTAAGCGTTGTTCAGATGGATCGGCCATCAAGAGACCGCCACTGAACCACGCCGGCCGAGGGGGTCGGCGCGCACCAACTGCAAGGATGTGTGTCATGACCAACCGTAGCTTCGAAGCCTTCGAAGGCCTCTTCGACCGCGTCGCCATCGGTTACTTCCTGCTGGCCGCCATTGGCGTCGCCGGCGCCGTGCTGGCCATCGCGCTGTAAGGACGAATGTCCGTCGCGGCCGTCCCGGCCTGACCGGGGACGGCCGCCGGGGTGCGACCCCCGGTGCGTCCGTCGACTTGATCCCGACGTTTTGCTCAGCCATAGCCGAGTTGGCGGAACGACCCGCGACATGCCGGGTTTCCGTCCGATGATCCTGTTGTTCCAGTCTTCGCGAGACGCCCGATGAGCGTGGCCTTCACCAAGGAAGGCGACGCCGAAGCGTTCGCCGCCGACCTTCCCGACCGTCCGATCTCGCAGCACCCCAATCTCGTCACGCCGCAAGGCATGGCGATGATCGAGGCCGAGTTCGCCGACGCCCGCGCCGCCTACGCCGCGGCCCAGGCCGCCGGCGGCGTGGCCGACGACCGCACCGCCATGGCCCGCGCCACCCGCGACCTGCGCTACTGGTCGGCGCGCCGCGCCACGGCCCAGCTGGTCGAGCGCGACGAGGGCCGCACCAGCGTGCAGTTCGGCGACGCGGTGACCTTCGACCGCGAGGACGGCCGCACCCAGACCTTCCGCATCGTCGGCGAAGACGAGGCCGATCCCGCCAAGGGCTCGGTGTCCTACGTCTCGCCCCTGGCCCGGGCCCTGATGGGCAAGGGTGTCGGGGATACGGCGATGGTGGCCGGCGGCGAGGTCGAGATCGTCGCCATCGGCTGAGGGCGCCCGGCCCTCGCCGCAAGATCCCCCGCCGCAAGATTCGGATTGCCAGGGTCGAGCGGCGAGGGCTTCCTCGCCGGCGTGATCTCCGCTTCTGCTCCGACCCCCGACCTGATCGCCGCCGCGCGCGCCCACCTGGCCGCCGCCGACCCGATGTTCGCCCGCCTCGAGGCGGCGACCCCCGTCTTCGAATGGCGCCTGCGGCCCGGCGGCTTTCCGGGCCTGGCCCGGATGATCGTCGAGCAGCAGATATCGGTGGCCGCCGCCGCGGCGATCTGGGCGCGGGTGCAGGCGGGCCTGCCCGAACTGACGCCTGCCGCCGTCATGGCGCTGGACGACCCGGCCTTGCAGGGCCTTGGCCTGTCGCGACCCAAGGTGCGCTATCTGCGCGAGATCGCCGGGGCGCACCTTTCCGGCGCCTGCGACTTCGACGCCCTGCAGGCCATGCCCGACGAGCAGGCCGTCGCGGCCCTGGTGGCCATCAAGGGGGTGGGGCGGTGGACCGCCGAGACCTTCCTGATGTTCTGCGAGGGGCGCATCGACGTCTTCCCCGGCGGCGACGTGGCCTTGCAGGAGGCCATGCGCTGGGCCGACGGCCACGAGGCGCGCCCGACCGAGAAGGCGGCTTACGTCAGGGCGCAGGCGTGGAAGCCCTATCGCGGCGTGGCGGCGCATCTGCTTTGGGCCTGCTACGGCGGCGTGCGGCGCGGAGAAATCAGCCTGGAGCCTCGCGGCTGAGCAAGGTGCGCCGGTGCGCACCGTCCACGACCGTCCTTCCCCGCGAAGGGGCGGCGGGTTTCCGAACATCAGGGCGGCCAGGACCGAACTTTCGCAAGCTTCGTCTTGGTTCTGTCGCCGATTGGGCTCATCCTTTCTGTGCGTCCGGGAATGAATGGCGATTCCCTGATTTGCGTAGGAAGGAGGCCCGTCTTCAGTCCGACCGCGTACACGCCCCATAGGGACCTTGTCGGTCCCGTGAGCGGGAGGCCCTCATGCAGGTGCTGACCCGTCCCCCGTCCGGCATGCCGGCGCTTGTGCTCAACGCCGACTATCGGCCCCTGAGCTACTACCCGTTGTCCCTCTGGCCCTGGCAGGAGGTGATCAAGGCGGTGTTCCTCGATCGCGTCGACGTGGTCTCGACCTATGATCACGTGGTCCATTCGCCGTCCTTCGAGATGAAGCTGCCCAGCGTGGTGTCGCTGAAGCAGTACGTGCCGCAGGAGCGGCCGCCGGCCTTCACCCGCTTCAACCTGTTCCTGCGCGACAGCTTCAGCTGCCAGTACTGCGGCTCGCCCGACGAGCTGACCTTCGACCACGTGATCCCCCGCTCGCAGGGCGGGCGCACGACGTGGGAAAACATCGTCACCGCCTGCGCGCCCTGCAACCTGACCAAGGGCGGGCGCACCCCGCGCGAGGCGGGCATGCACCCCTTCCACACCGCCCGCCGGCCCTCGATGCACGAGCTTCAGGACCGCGGCCGCCGGTTCCCGCCGGGACACCTTCACGCCAGCTGGCTCGATTATCTGTACTGGGACATCGAGCTGGAGTCGTAGGGGGCGGTTTCCGTTGGCCGCAACCGCCTGACGGCGGCCCCCTCAGTCGCTCCGCGACAGCTCCCCCAGAGGGGGAGCATCTGGCGCTCGTAGATCCTCCCCCTCTGGGGGAGGTGGGCCTGTCTCTTATAAACATCTTCGAGCCCAAGAGAGCGGACT
>LNIY01000008.1 GCA_001449105.1 Caulobacter vibrioides
CGCGACAGCTCCCCCAGAGGGGGAGCATCTTCAAGGAGCGCTAGCGCCAACCAGATCCTCCCCCTCTGGGGGAGGTGGCCCGGAGGGCCGGAGGGGGTCTCCGCCGCCAGGTGGTCCAAATCCACCAGCGACCTCAGAATCCTTGACATAAACGCCCCCGCATGCGCCTTTCCGCGCCTTGCAAATCAACGCGTTTCGAAGCCTTTCATGACCACGATGCACGCCTATCGCACCCATAACTGCGGCGCTCTTCGGGCCAGCGACACCAACGCCAATGTGCGTCTGTCGGGCTGGATCCACCGCAAGCGCGACCATGGCGGCCTGGTCTTCATCGACCTGCGCGACCACTACGGCCTGACCCAGCTGGTGCTGCACCCGGAAACCCCGGGCTTCGCCATCGTCGAGCGCCTGCGCGCCGAGAGCGTTATCCGCGTTGACGGCCAGGTCATCGCCCGCGACGCCAGCGTCGTGAACTCGAACCTGCCGACCGGCGAGATCGAGATCCGCGTCACCGACGTGGAAGTGCTGTCGACGGCCGACGAACTGCCGCTGCCGGTCTTCGGCGAGCCGGACTATCCCGAAGAGATCCGCCTCAAGCACCGCTATCTCGACCTGCGCCGCGAGACCCTGCACAAGAACATCGTGCTGCGTTCGCGCGTGATCCAGTCGATCCGCAACCGCATGTTCGCGCAGGGCTTCAACGAGTTCCAGACGCCGATCCTGACGGCGTCGTCGCCGGAAGGCGCGCGCGACTTCCTGGTGCCCTCGCGCCTGCACCCCGAGAAGTTCTACGCCCTGCCGCAGGCGCCCCAGCAGTTCAAGCAGCTGCTGATGGTCTCGGGCTTCGACCGCTACTTCCAGATCGCCCCGTGCTTCCGCGACGAAGACCTGCGCGCCGACCGTTCGCTGGAGTTCTACCAGCTCGACGTCGAGATGAGCTTCGTCACCCAGGAAGACGTGTTCGCGGCCATCGAGCCGGTGATGCACGGCGTCTTCGAGGAGTTCTCGAACGGCAAGCCGGTGTCGCCGATCAGCGAGACCCACACCTTCACCAACGACTTTGGCCAGGCCTTCGAGCACAAGGGCTTCGAGCGCCTGACCTACGCCCAGTCGATGGCCTGGTACGGCAGCGACAAGCCGGACCTGCGCAACCCGATCAAGATGGCCGACGTCTCCGAGCACTTCCGTGACGGCGGCTTTGGCCTGTTCGCCAAGATCCTCGGCGCCGACGCCAAGAACGCCATCTGGGCCATCCCGGCCCCGACCGGCGGCTCGCGGGCTTTCTGCGACCGCATGAACAGCTGGGCCCAGGGCGAAGGCCAGCCGGGCCTCGGCTACGTGTTCTGGTCGGAAGACCAGGGCGGCTGGGGCGGCCCGATCGCCAAGAACCTGGGTGAACCTACCCAGGCCCTGATGGAAAGCCTGGGCCTTGGCCAGGGCGACGCGGCCTTCTTCGTGGCCGGCGATCCGGCCGTGTTCGCCAAGTTCGCGGGCCTGGCCCGCACCCGCGTCGGCACGGAACTGAAGCTGGTCGCCGAAGAGCAGTTCAAGTTCTGCTGGATTGTCGACTTCCCGATGTTCGAGTGGAACGAGGACGAAAAGCGCGTCGACTTCTCGCACAACCCGTTCTCGATGCCGCAGGGCGGCCTGGAAGCCCTGGAAGGCCAGGATCCCCTGACCATCCGCGCCTACCAGTACGACATCGTCTGCAACGGCTACGAGCTGTGCTCGGGCGCGATCCGGAACCACAAGCCCGAGATCATGCTCAAGGCCTTCGAACTGGCCGGCTATGGTCCGGAAGTGGTCGAGGAGCAGTTCGGCGGCATGTTGAACGCCTTCCGCTTCGGCGCCCCGCCGCACGGTGGTCTGGCCCCCGGCATCGACCGCATCGTCATGCTGCTGGCCGAGCAGGTCGCCATCCGCGAAGTCATCGCCTTCCCGCTGAACCAGCAGGGCCAGGACCTGCTGATGAACGCGCCGGCCAACGTGCTCGACAAGCAGCTCAAGGAACTGCACATCCGCACGGCCCCGCCGATCAAGGTCTGAGGACTGGGCCGCAAGCGCCTGAAAGACAAAGCCCTCCGGCCGCTCGGCTCGGAGGGCTTTTTCGTGCTATGGTGCCGCTGTCGGGGGTGCGCCCTGGGAGGGTTCCCGATGTTCAGGACCGCGTTCGCTCTGTGCCTCTGCTTGTCTGCCGCGACGGGCGCCTACGCCGCTTCACCACCGACCATGGCGGACCAGAAAGCCATCGACAGCGCCATGTCGGCCGCGCCGCCCGCGCTGGCCAAGGACGCGGCGATCATGACCTTCGGCGCCGACGGCTCGATGCGCCACCTGCGCGACGGGACCAACGGCTACACCTGCATGCCCGACATCCCGACCACGCCGGGCGTCGATCCCATGTGCGCCGACGCCAACGCCATGGAATGGGCCATGGCCATGTTCGGCCGCAAGCCGCCGCCGGAAGGCAAGCCGGGCTTCATCTACATGCTGATGGGCGGCTCGGACCCCAGCAACCTGGATCCGTACGCCACCAAGCCGATGGACGGCCACGACTGGGTCAAGACCGGTCCGCACGTCATGGTCGTCGGGGCGCCGGGGATGCTGGCCGGCTATCCGGGCGGCGCGCGTCCGGACACCTCAAAGCCCTACGTCATGTTTCCGGACACGCCCTACGCGCACCTGATGCTGCCGGTGCACTGAGCCTTAGGCTCAGCGGCAGCGGGGGATCGACAGGCCGCGCGGCAGGGTCGTCGACGGGTCGCCGCAGGCGCGGTTCAGCTGCGCCTGGGTCAGGCCGCTCGCGCGGTCCATCTCGGCGCCCGAGAAGTTGACGCCCGACAGGTTGGCGCCGGCGAAGCTGGCCCCCTCCAGATAGGCGCCGACGAAGGTCGCGTTGGTCAGGTCGGCCTTGGCGAAGCTGGCCCCGCCGAACACGCCGCCATAGGCGTTGACGTCGCGCAGGTCGCCGCCGGTGAACCGCGTGCGGCCCATCACCGCCAGCGACAGGTCCGACTGGCGAAGACGGGCGCCGGAAAGGTTCTTGGCCCTGAGGGTCAGGCCCGACAGGTCGGCCTGGAACAGGTTGCAGCGCGGGCAGTCGGCGCCGCGGCGGACGCTGGCGATCTGGCCGGCGTTCTGCGCCAGGGCGGGACCGGCGAGAGCCAGGGTCGACAGCGCGACGGCGGCGAGGAGGGCCAGCGGTTTCATTTCGACACGCATCCTTGGCGATGGAATGGGCGAGATAGGGGACTCGCCGCGATCACAGCAAGTCCCGCGCCGGAAACTCAGCCGCGCGGCGAAGGCCGCTCGGCCTGGCCGTTGCAGCTTTCGCAGACCACCAGGCCGCCCTTGCGGCTTAGGGCCACGTCGCCGCAGGCCGGGCAGATGTCGGCCTGGTCGGCGGGCGCGCTGGCCTTGGCCGCGTCGTCCTTGCGGCGACCGAAGGCGGCGAACACCAGGTTGTCGGGCGTGGCGCCGCGCGAGAAGCCCTTGGATATGAACTTCGAGGCCGGCAGCGGCGCCGGTTCGTCGGCTTCGTCCTCGACGTCGTCGGCCTTGCCCCGGCCCAGGCCGTCGGCGTTGAACTCCTGCGGGTCGCCGTTGGCCAGGTCGTCGCGGCCCAGGTACGAGACCCCCAGTTCGCGGAAGATGTAGTCGAGGATCGAAGTCGCCGACTTGATCGAGTCGTTGCCGGTCACCGGACCGGCCGGCTCGAACTTGGTGAAGACGTAGGCGTCGACGAACTCATCCAGCGGCACGCCGTATTGCAGGCCGATCGAGATCGCGATGGCGAAGTTGTTCATCAACGACCGGAAGGCGGCGCCTTCCTTGTGCATGTCGATGAAGATTTCGCCGACCTCGCCGTCCTCGTATTCGCCGGTGTGCAGATAGACCTTGTGGCCGCCGACGGCCGCCTTCTGGATATAGCCCTTGCGGCGATCGGGCAGCTTGCGGCGTTCGCGCTGGCGCTCGACCACCTTCTCGACCACGCGCTCGGTGACGATCGGTTCGGGCGGCCGGGCGCGCGGCGCTTCCACCGGCGTTTCCGGGAGGTCGAGGGCGAAGTCGGCGGGCGCGGGCGCGCGCGACAGCTTCAGGGCGCGTACGCCGGCGCGCGCGGCCGAGGCCTGGAGGCGCAGCAGATCCGCAGGACGGGCGTCGAACGGCGCGACCAGGTGCAGCGGCTGCGGGGTGCAGGCGAAGGCCTCCACGGCGGCCGTGAAGGCGATGCGATCGGCCTGGGCCGGGGCTTCGAAGGCGCGCAGCAGCGCCTGGATCTCGACAGGCAGGGTCGGGCAGTCGAACAGGCGGCCCGATCCGACCGCGTAGGCTTGGGCCTCGGCCACGGCGTCCGGCGTGAAGCCGGCGAAGGCGAGAGTGTCGAAGGCCGGGTCGGCCAGGGCCTCGCGCGAGGCGCCCAGCACGTCGCCGATGAAGTCGGCGCCGACGATGGCCGGCGCGAAGGCGGCGCGAAGGTCGCCGCCGGCTCGCAGGGCGGCTTCGGCCAGGGCGATCTCGTGGGCGGTGAAGCCGACGGCCGTAAGGGCGCGATGATCGACGCCGGGCGCTTCTTCCAGCGAACCGCCGCCCAGGGCGTGCAGGCGTACGGCGTCGAGGTCGACCTCGATCGACTGCAGGGCGGCCTGGGCCGCGCCGGAAAGCTGCGGCACGCCGACGCCGTCGCTGGTCTCCGAGGCCTGGATCAGGCGCCAGCCGGCGTCCAGGCCGGGGCGGGCGCCGAGGCGCAGGGCGGTCTCGGCGTCTTCGAAGGCGGCGACCACGCCGGTCCCGCGCAGGCCATGGGCCTGGACAGCGGCGAGGGCGGCTTGCAGCGCGGTCATGGCCTCTGCGGCCAGCGGTCCGGTAAGCGCGGCGGCGGAGTCCGCGCGCTCGGCCAGGCCGGCGATGATCCGGTCCGCCTCGACCGTGTACGCCTCGGCCGCGCCAAGCGCTTCGGCGACCGAGGCGGAAGCCGTCAGCGCCTCGCCGGCGGCCAGCGCCCACAGCGCGGCTGCGGCGTTGCGCCCGGCGTCGTCGGAGGGCGACAGGCCCTGGGCCAGCAGCCAGTCGCCGACGCCGGCGAGGCCGAGCATGACGGCGCCGTCCGTGGCGCGTTCGAGTTCGAGGGCGACGGTCCAGAGGCGAACGGCGTGACGGAAGGCGAGGGTGTCGAAACCGTCTTCGCCCAGGAAGGCGGCGACGTTCACGGCCGCGCGGGCGCTCGCGCCGGCGGCCAGGGCTTCGGCGTCGACGGGCGACAGGGCCAGAACCACGCCGCCGGTCTCCCAGCTGACGCGGGCGGCGAGGGCGGCGAACTCATCGCCGGCGGCCACGTCGGCGGGTTCGGCCAGCGCCAGCAGCGGCGCGATCGGCGCCGGCTCGGCAGAGGCGGCGAAGAAGCCCGGCGCGCCGGCCGAAGCTGCCGCGTCGGCGATGCTGGCGTCGCTGGCGCCGGCCGCGCGGGCCTTCTGAGCGGCGCGGGCGAGCGCGACGTTGCGGGCGGGGTCGGCGCAGGCGCGGGCGTCGCCCTCGCAGCGCAGGACCGCGTCGGAGACGGCCGTGAGGGCCGCTTCGAGCCGGGCGGCGGCTTCGCCGGCCAGGCGATCCGCGCGGGCCTTGCCGACATGCTCGGCCGCGGCGGCGCGGAACTCGATGGCGGAGACGTGCAGCGGCGCGGGCAGGGCGGGCGCCGCCCCGGCGGGCGCGGCGAGGCCGGCCATGATGCTGTCGACGACGTCGGCGGCGAAGGCGCGGGCGTCGGTTTCCGAGGCGAAGAGGCCGGCATCGCGACCGGCCTTGGCCAGGCGGGCGGCGTAGCGCTCGGGCGCGCCGTCGAGGGCGCTTTCATTGTCGACCTCGCCCGGCGCGGCGACCGCGGCCCAGTCCAGCCAGGCCTCGACGCGCGCGTCGGGCCAGTTCAAGGGCGCGAGGGTTTCAACGAAACGGTCTGGCCGCTCGATCTCGCGCAGGTCGATTTCCGGCGCGCGTCCGGCGAAGAGTCGTTCAAAGCGCATGGGCCGATTCCGCGGCGGGGTGCTTCGTCATGGTGTCAACCCTAAACCGCCGGTCGGTAACCATCAATAGATGTTGGGGCTGTGCATGATGCTGTCCACAACATCTTGAAGCGCGCATCGGCGACGGCTTGGCTGGACGCTGAGGGCGCGGCGACCTATAGTCCGCCCGCTTCGCGCCGCGCTTTTTCGGTCGCGAAGGCCTTTGCTAGATTGGGTGCCGCGCAGTGCTGAAAGCGATCTTCACGTGGTGGAACGGAGCGACCCTGGGTCAGCGCTTCCACATTTCCCGCCGGGGCGTGTTCGTGGGCAAGGACGAGTACGGCAACCGCTACTTCGAAGCCCGCGACAACAAGGACAGCTACGACGAGCGCAAGCGTCGTTGGGTGATCTATGACGGCTATGCCGAAGCCTCCAAGGTCCCGCCGGACTGGAGCGGCTGGCTGCACTACACCTTCGACGAGCCGCCGACCGAGGCGCCGCTGAAGCGTCGCGCGTGGGAGAAGGACCACCTGCCGAACCTGACCGGCACCGTCCACGCCTGGCGTCCGAAGGGCGCCATCGGCCGTGGCGGCGAGCGCGCCGTCGCCACCAGCGACTACCAGTCCTGGTCGCCGGAATAAGATGAACCTCAAGCGGCGCAGCCTGCAGGGCGCGGCGATCCTGGTCGCCGCCGTTCCGTTCGCCGTCGGCGCCGCCTGGGCGCTGCAGGCCGCCCCGCAACAGGCGCGGCCCGTGCAGCAGGTTCCGGCCGCCGCGACGCCGCCGTCGGCCCAGCCCGCGCCGGTCGCTCCTGCTCCCAGGCCGGCCGTCCAGCAGCAGGCGCCGTCGAACGCCGCCCCGCCGCCGGAACCCGCGCCGCCGCCCGCGGCCGAACCCGTTCCCGCCAAGCCGGTGGCCACGGCTCCGGCCAAGCCCGCCGAACCCGCCAAGCGCGGCCGCTACGGCGTGGCCATCATCCAGGCGCTGGACAAGGTCACCACCGAGACCATGCGGTTCGAGGTGCCGGTGGGCCAGCCTATCCGCTACAAGACCCTGGTCTTCACGGCCCGCGCTTGCGAGGTCACCGCCGCCGACGAGCTGGCGCCCGACCAGATCGCCTACCTGACCATCGACACCCAGCCCAAGGCTTTGCCCGGCCGCGCCGCGCCGGCCGGCCGCCAGGTGTTCAAGGGGTGGATGTACGCCAGCTCCCCGGGCCTGAACCCGCTGGAGCACCCGGTCTATGACGCCTGGCTGATCGCCTGCAAGACGTCGGCCCCGGTCGCGGCCGGTCCCAGCAAGTAGAAATCGGATTCGGCCGTCAGGGCCTTGGCGAGCCGGCGCTTGTAGTCGGCGCGCGAGATTTCGACCGTGCCGAACTGCGCCAGGTGGTCGGTGATGAACTGGGTGTCGAGCAGCTTGTAGCCGCCGACGTTCAGTCGCCCGACCAGGTGGACCAGCGCGACCTTGCTGGCGTCGCGGGCGGTCGAGAACATGCTTTCGCCGAAGAAGGCCGCGCCCAGCGATACGCCGTAGAGCCCGCCGACCAGTCGCCCGTCCTGCCAGCACTCGACGCTGTGGGCGCGGCCGGCGGCGTAGAGCATGCCGTACATCTTCTGGATCGGAGCGTTGATCCAGGTTTCCAGGCGACCCGGACGCGAGGAGGCGCAGGCCTCGACCACGGCGTCGAAGGCGGTGTCGACGCGGACCTCGAAGGGCTCGGACCTGACGGTGCGGGCCAGGCGCCTGGGAATGTGCATGCCGTCGAGCGGAAGCACGCCGCGCCATTGGGGGTCGATGAGGAAGAGACGCTCGTCATGGCGCGCGTCGGCCATGGGGAAGACGCCGCGTTCGTAGCAGGCGACGAGGTCGTCTAGGCCGAAGGCGTCGTCCATGCGCGTCAGTTGGTTCCGATCGTCCCAATCGGCCCCGGAACGCTCCGGGGCCGATCAGGATAAGGCCTCAGCCTTGCGACTTGATCCAGCGTTCCAGCCAGTGGATGTCGTAGTCGCCGGCCAGGATGTCGGGCTGCACCAGGAGGTCCTGGAACAGCGGGATCGTGGTCTCGACGCCGCCGACGACCATTTCGCCCAGGCAGCGCTTCAGGCGCGCGATGCACTCGGCGCGGTCGCGGCCGTGGACGATCAGCTTGCCGATCAGGCTGTCGTAGTACGGCGGGATCGCGTAGCCGGTGTAGATCGCCGAATCCAGGCGCACGCCCAGGCCGCCCGGCGCGTGGAAGTCCGTCACCGTGCCCGGCGAGGGCGTGAAGGTGCGGGCGTTCTCGGCGTTGATGCGGCATTCGATGGCGTGGCCCTCGAACACGACGTCTTCCTGGGTGAACGACAGCGGCAGGCCCGCGGCGATGCGGATCTGCTCGCGCACCAGGTCGATGCCGGTGATGGCTTCGGTGACCGGGTGCTCCACCTGCAGGCGGGTGTTCATCTCGATGAAGAAGAACTCGTCGTTCTCCCACAGGAACTCGATGGTGCCGACGCCCAGGTAGCCGATGGCCTTGACGGCGTCGACGACGACCTTGCCGATCTTGGCGCGACCCTCGGCCGACAGGGCCGGCGAGGGGGCTTCTTCCAGCACCTTCTGGTGGCGGCGCTGCAGCGAGCAGTCGCGTTCGCCCAGGTGCACCACGTTGCCGTGGCTGTCGGCGATGACCTGCAGCTCGATGTGGCGCGGCTTCTGGAGGTAGCGCTCCATGTAGACCGTGTCGTCGCCGAAGGCGGCGCGGGCCTCGGCGCGGGCGGTCGCGACCGCTTCGGCCAGGTCTTCACGGGTCTGGGCGACCTTCATGCCGCGACCGCCGCCGCCGGCGGCGGCCTTGATCAGCACGGGGAAGCCGATCTTGTCGGCGGCCGCGAAGGCCTCTTCCTCGGTCGACACGCCGCCGTCAGAGCCCGGAACGACCGGAATGCCGGCGTCCTTCACGGCCTGCTTGGCGGTGATCTTGTCGCCCATCATCCGGATGTGTTCCGGCTTCGGACCGATGAAGGTGAAGCCGTGCGCGCCGACGATCTCGGCGAAGCGGGCGTTCTCCGACAGGAAGCCGTAGCCCGGGTGGATGCCCTGGGCGCCGGTGATCTCGGCCGCGGCGATGATCGACGGGATGTTGAGGTAGCTCTTGGCGGCCGGTGCGGGGCCGATGCACACGCTCTCGTCGGCCAGGCGCACCCACATCGAGTTGCGGTCGGCCTCGGAGTGGACCGCCACGGTGGCGATGCCCATTTCCTTGCAGGCGCGGTGAACCCGGAGCGCGATCTCGCCCCGGTTCGCGATGAGGATCTTGTCGAACATCGCGCTTACTCGATGATGACCAGCGGCTCGCCGAACTCGACCGGCTGGGCGTCGCTGATCAGGATCTCGACGACCTTGCCGCCCTTGGGCGCAGCGATCGGGTTCATGGTCTTCATGGCTTCGACGATCAGCAGGGTCTGGCCGGCCGAGACGGTGTCGCCCACCTTGATGAAGGCGTCGGCGCCGGGCTGCGGCGAGAGGTAGGCGGTGCCGACCATCGGCGACTTCACGGCGTCGCCACGGATGGCGGCCGGGGCCGGAGCGGCGGCGGCTTCGGCGACGGGCGCGGCGGCCGGAACCGGGGCGGCGAGGGGCGCGGCCGCCGGGGCCGGAGCGGCGACGTAGGTGGTCGGGGCGACGGTCAGTTCACGGGCGACGCGAATCTTCAGGCCGCCGTGCTCGACCTCGATCTCGGTCAGGCCGGTGTCCTTCAGGATGTCGGCCAGCTTGCGGACCAGGCGGGCGTCGATCGACGGGGTTTCGGCCGTCTCGGCGGGGGCCTTCGGATTAGACATTGAAGCTTACCTTATCAGTTGGGGCCGGGGCGCGGACGTCAGTCGACGCTGATCAGTCCGGCGGCGGCCTCGATGGCCAGTTCATAGCTCGCAGCGCCGAAGCCGGAGACCAGGCCGGTCGCCGCGAGCGAAACGAAGGTGTGGCGGCGGAACTCCTCCCGCGCCGCAGGGTTCGACAGGTGACACTCGATGACCGGGATATTCAAGGTCTTCAGGGCGTCGAGGAGGGCGATGGAGGTGTGTCCATAACCCGCCGGATTGATCACGAGCGCGCTGGCCTCGGTGCGGGCTTCCTGCACCCAGTCGATCAGCACGCCTTCGTGATTGCTCTGCCGGAACACGACGGAAAGCCCCCTGGCCGCGGCCCGCGCTTCGCAGCGCACGCGCACGTCATCCAGGGTGTCCTTGCCGTAGATCTCGGGCTCCCGCGTTCCCAACAGGTTGAGATTGGGCCCGCTCAGCACATGGATCGGTTTGACCATTCGGCTCCGCCGTCGATTCCGGAGGTCTTGTATAGCCGGTTCCGCCGCGTCACAAGCAGGGCTCGCTTCGGAGGTGAGATGAGACTTCTACTGAACGGCGAAGACCGCCAATTCGACGGCGTCGCCAGCATCGCGGACCTGGTGGCCGCCCTGGGCCTGGACGCGCGCAAGGTGGCCGTCGAACGCAACCTCGAGATCGCCCCGCGCTCGCTGTACGCCGACACCGCGCTGGCGGACGGGGACCGGATCGAGATCGTGACGTTTATCGGGGGCGGGTGATCCTTCGCCTGCGGCGTTCCCCCTCCGGCCCTCCGGGCCACCTCCCCCAGAGGGGGAGGATCTATTGGCGCTGGCGCTCTTCAAGATGCTCCCCCGCTGGGGG
>LNIY01000009.1 GCA_001449105.1 Caulobacter vibrioides
CCGGACCCGGCCCGGGCGCCCCCCGCCCCCTCCCCCCCCTCCGCGGTTTCCCCCGTGGCCGCGAAGCCCCGGCCCCGGCCGTGCACACCCCCTCCCGCCCTCCGGGCCACCCCCCCCAAAGGGGGGGGATTTAGCCAGGCAGATGCTCCCCCCCTGGGGGAGCTGTCGGGGAGCGGTTGAGGGGGCCTGCGCAAGCGCCCCTCTCTGCAACGGACCTTCCATGACCTTCAAGCGCCGCCGCCCCGCCCCTGTCCGCACGCACCGCAAGCGCGGCCTCGGCCCCGCTCCCGCTCCCGCTCAAGCCCCCTTCCCCGCCATCGCCGACGCCATGCGTCGGCTGGAGCTCAGCCGGCTGGGCGCGCTGTCAGGCTTGCGGCTCGAACGGGCCCGCACCCTGGAGGACGAGCCAGGCGAAGCGCTGCAGGCGATGGCCGAGCTGTGGAAGACGACCTACGCCGACCGCTAATTTCAACAAGACTGCGCACGTCCGCCGTGGGAGGACTGCTCCCACGCAACAAGCCTGCCGGAGCCCCCGCCATGATCGACCTCGTCATCGACGCCCGCCGCCGCGACATCGGCGGTTTCGAGGTCGGGCGGGTGCTGCCCTTCGCCAAGCGGCGCATGGTCGGGCCGTTCGTGTTCCTCGACCACATGGGCCCGGCCAGCTTCGATCCGAACTTCCCCCAGAGCGTCGACGTGCGGCCCCATCCGCACATCGGCCTGTCGACCCTCAGCTACCTGTTCGAAGGGGCCATGACCCACCGCGACAGCGTCGGCTCGGAGATCGAGATCGTGCCCGGCGAGGTCAACTGGATGACCGCCGGATCGGGCATCACCCACTCCGAACGCTTCGAGACCCTGCGCAGCCAGGGCGGGGTGATGAACGGCATGCAGGCCTGGATCGCCCTGCCCAAGGAATATGAGGAGATGGATCCCGGCTTCAGCCACCACGCCGGCTCGGCCGACCTGCCCTATTACGAGGGCGCGGGCCTCAAGGCGCGGCTGATCGCCGGCGAGGCCTTCGGGGCCAAGGCCAGCGTGCCGGTGCACTCGCCGCTGTTCTACGTCCACTGGGAGCTGGCGGCCGGGGCCAAGGCGGCCCTGCCGGCCGAATATTCCGAGCGCGCCGCCTATGTCTCCAGCGGCCGGGTCGAGGTCGCCGGCCGCGAGCTGGGCGCGGCCCAGATGGCCGTGTTCGCGCCCGGCGAGACCGTGGTCTTCGAGGCCCTGGAGCCGTCGGTGGTCATGCTGCTGGGCGGCGAGCCGATCGGCCCGCGCTTCATCGAGTGGAACTTCGTCTCCAGCTCCAAGGACCGCATCGAGCAGGCCAAGGCCGACTGGCGCGCCGGACGGATGAAGCTGCCGGACCTCGACGACGGCGAGTTCATCCCCCTGCCGGAGGACTACACGCCGCCGGCCTCGCCGCTTTAAAGATCCTCCCCCTGAAGGGGGAGGTGGCCCGGAGGGCCGGAGGGGGAAGTATCCGCTGAAGTCGATGAAGCCGCCGGAGGGAGCAGTCACGTCCCCCTCCGTCGGCTCCGCCGACACCTCCCCCTTCAGGGGGAGGATTTCTGCCTAAGCCGCCTCCTCGAACGCCGCGTAGACCAGCGTCCGCAGCTCCCGCCGGATGGGATAGACGCTGGACGGCATCAGCTGGGTCATGAACACCACCGCCAGGTCCTCGACCGGGTCGACCCAGAAGGCCGTCGAGGCCATGCCGCCCCAGAAGGCCTCGCCCAGGCTGCCGATGGTGCGGGTGCGGGCCAGATCCGTCGTCACCGCGAAGCCCAGGCCGAAGCCGACGCCGTCATAGACGCTCTCGCTGAACAGCGACTTCGACATTTCGGTCAGCTCCTTGCCGCCCGGCAGGTGATTGAGCATCATCGCCTTCAGCGTCTTGGGGCTGACGATGCGGGCGCCGTCCAGCTGGCCGCCGTTCAGGATCATGCGGCAGAAGCGCATGTAGTCGGCCGCGGTCGAGACCAGGCCCCCGCCGCCCGACTTGAACAGCGGGTCCTTGAGGAACGGGCTCTGGGTCGGATCGTCCTGCAGCACCACCTTGCCCTTGGGGTCCAGGCTGTAGCAGGCGGCGAAGCGGCCCTGGTCGGCTTCCGGCACGAAGAAGCCGGTGTCGGTCATCTTCAGCGGCTCGAAGATCCGGGTCTTGAGGAACTGGTCGAACGGCTGGCCCGAGATCGCCTGGACGAGGTAGCCCAGCACGTCGGTGCAGACCGAATAGTTCCAGGCCTCGCCGGGGCTGAACTCGAGAGGGAGCTTGGCCAGCTCGGCGATGAAGCCGTCCAGGTCGCGCGGCCCCGGCAGGTCGTCCAGGTGCAGCTTGCGATAGGCCGCGTCGATGTTGCCGCGCTGCTGGAAGCCGTAGGTGAGGCCGGCGGTGTGGCGCAGCAGGTCGATCATCCGCATCGGCTCGGAGAGCGGCCTGGTCTGGAACATGCCGAGCGAGCCGGCGGCGAACACGCCCAGGTCCTTGAAGGCCGGGATGAAGCGGTGGACCGGGTCTTCGAGGGCCACGCGCCCCTCCTCGACCAGCATCATGAAGGCGATCGAGGTGATCGGCTTGGTCATCGAGTAGATGCGGTACAGCGTATCGGACTTCAGCGGCGCGCCGCGTTCGCGGTCGGCAAGGCCCAGCACGGTCTCGTGGGCCAGCTGGCCGCGCCGCCACACTTGCAGCTGGGCGCCGGGCAGCAGGCCGGGCTCGACGTACTTGGCTTGCAGAAAGGCGTCGATGCGCTTCAGTCGGTCCGACGACAGGCCGACGGCTTCGGGCGTGCTCAAACGGGAATCCCCCTTTACTGGCGCGACCTTCAGTCACGGTCGCCTTATTGTCGCGGATCGAATAGGCGGTACGGCTAACGCAACCTTCACCTGATCCTGCGTTGATCGATTGAAGACGAGGGGAGCGCGATGGGCAAGCGTCCCGAGGGCGAGACGGCCTCGAACATCGATCGTGCCGCGGCCGACTGGTTTTTCCAGAACAGCCTCGACATGTTCGTGGTGCTGCAGGACCGGGCCATCGTGCGGGTCAATCCGGCCTGGAGCGAGATCGCCGGCTGGAGCGCCGACGAGACCCTCGGCCGCTCGATCCGCGACTTTCTCCACCTGCACGACACCGAGGTGCTGGAACGGGCCGGCCGGGTGCTGCGCGCCGAGGGCCAGGTGCAGTCCGAGCACCGCCTGGCGCGCAAGGGCGGCGGCTGGCTGTGGGTGCGCTCGCGCTCCAAGATCCTGCCCGACGGGGCGCTGCTGATCGTCTTCCAGGACTTCTCCGAGGAGCGCGTCCGCCGGCTCCAGCGCCAGCAGGCCGAGCGCGCCAACGAGATGCTGCGCAACGCCGCCGGCGTCTATGTCTGGCGCTTCGAGACCCGCAAGGGGATCTACTTCTTCGAGCAGGACATCACGACCCTCGCCGCCCCGCTGGGCGACGCGCGGCAGATGACGGCGGTGGAGATGCTGAGCGCCATCCATCCCGACGACCGCCAGACGATGCTCGGCGCCTTCATGCGCACCCAGGAGACCGGCGAGCACGCCCAGCTCGTCTACCGTCACGCCGATCCGACCAGCGAGACCTGGATCTGGATGCGCACCGACTGGCGCGGCGTGCGGGCCGGCGCAGGCGAGCTGTTCGACGTCATCGGCATCAGCCAGGACGTCACCGAGCTGCTGGTCGCCCGCGACGCGGCCCTGGCGGCGACCGCGACCAAGTCGCAGTTCCTGGCCAATATGAGCCACGAGATCCGCACGCCGATGAACGGGGTGCTGGGCGTCCTGCACCTCCTCAAGCACGAGCCGCTGTCGGCCGACGGCCGCCGGCTGCTGGCCGAGGCGCTGGGCTGCGGCGCCATGCTGTCGGAACTGCTCAACGACATCATCGACTTCTCCAAGGTCGAGGCCGGCAAGCTGGAGCTTTCCCCCGAGGCGCTGGATCCCACCGCCCTGCTACGCAGCGTCGCCGACCTGCTGGAGCCCCAGGCCGAGAGCAAGGGCCTGTCCATCCGCGTCGAGGCCCCGCCGGCCGGCGAGACCTGGGTCGCCGCCGATCCGGTCCGCCTGCGCCAGGCCCTCTTCAACCTGATCGGCAACGCGGTGAAGTTCACCCTGGCCGGCCAGGTGACCGCCCGCCTTCTCGTCTCGCCCGATCCGGCGGGCCTGCGCCTGCGCTTCGAGATCGAGGACACCGGCGTCGGCATACCGCTCGAAGCCCAGGCGGGCCTGTTCGAGCGCTTCAGCCAGGCCGACGGCTCGACCACCCGGCGGTTCGGCGGGGCGGGCCTGGGCCTTTCCATCACCCGCCGCCTGGCCCAGCTGATGGGCGGCGACATCGGCTTTTCCAGCACGCCCGGCCAGGGCTCGACCTTCTGGCTGGGTATCCTGGCCCCCGCCTCCGAGCCGGCCACGGCGAGCGCCGACGAGGCCGACGCGCCCATGCTCGACGGGCTGGAGGTGCTGCTGGTCGAGGACAACGCCGTCAACCGCCTGATCGCCACCCGCATGCTCGAGGCCCTCGGCGCCCGCGTGGCCACCGCCGAGGACGGCCGGGCCGGGATCGACGCGGCCCGGCGCGGCTATGATTTGATCTTCATGGACATCCAGATGCCGATCATGGACGGGGTCGAGGCCACGCGGGCCATCCGCGCCCTGCCCAGCCCGGCCGGGTCCGCGCCGATCGTGGCCATGACCGCCAACGCCCTGGCCCACCAGACCGCCGCCTACGCCGAGGCCGGCATGAACGGCTCGGTGGCCAAGCCGCTGTCGCCCGCCGCCCTGGTCCGGGCCGTGGTCGACGCCCTGCCCGCCCGGCTCGCGCGCCCTCACTGAGCGACGAAAGCTGGGCCGGGCCTTTCTGCGGCCTCGTTCCAGGCCTAGATTGGACGCTTGAGTCCAGCGCCGGCCCTTCTGACTGCAAGGGGGGCGTCGCTGCAGGGGGCGAGACTATGGACGACGGCCGGACCGTCACCGCGGCGACCGCGCGCTACGCGCAGAAGAAGGAAGCCATCCTGGCGGCCGCCACCGCCGTGCTCAATCGCCAGGGCGTCAAGGGCATGACCCTGGCCGACGTCGCCGCCAAGGTCGGGCTGATCACCACCAGCGTCACCTACTACTACCGCAAGAAGGACGACCTGGCCGCCGCCTGCTTCATCCGCGGGCTGGAGCGGCTGGACGCGATGATCGACGAGGCCGCGGCCGAGCCCGACGCCGCCGGCCGCATCCGCAAGTTCCTGACCCTGTATCTCGACCTTTCGCGCCGGGTGCGCGCCGGGCAGGACGCGCCCCTGGCCAGCTTCACCGAGATCCGGGCGCTGAAGGAGCCGATGCGCGCTTCCGTGCAGGCCGCCTTCGCCGACATCTTCCGCCGGGTGCGCGCCTTCTTCGACGGCGAGGCCTTCGCCCATCTCGACAAGGCCGAGCGCAACGCCCGCGCCCACCTGCTGCTCGAACAGGTCTTCTGGACCGGCGCCTGGCTGCGCCGCTTCGACCTCGACGACTACGAGCGGGTGCGCGAGCGGATGTACGACATCCTGGTGGGCGGCATCGCCGGCGCCGGCCGCGACTGGACGCCGCCCGCCCTGCCCGATCCGACCCCGGCCTCCGACGAGGGCCAGGAATGGCGCGAGACCTTCCTCGTGGCCGCCACCCGCCTGATCAACCAGCGCGGCTATCGCGGGGCCTCGGTCGAGGACATCTCGGCGGCGCTGAACGTCACCAAGGGCTCGTTCTACCATCACCACGAAGACAAGGACGCCCTGGTGGTCGAGTGCTTCCAGCGCACCTTCGCGGTCACCCGCCGCGCCCAGCTGGCGGCCCGCGACCTGCCCGGTCCCATTTCACGAGTCGACGGCTGGACGGCGGTGTCGGCGGCGACGGCGGCCCTGGTCGAGTACCAGCTGTCGGACCACGGCCCGCTGCTGCGCGCCTCGTCGATGGGCGCGCTGCCGATCGAGATCCGCCACGAGATGAGCGACGGCTACGCCCGCGGCTCCAACCGCTTCGCCGGCATGATCGCCGACGGCATAGCCGACGGCTCGGTGCGCGCGGTCGACCCGCTGGTGGCGGCGCACATGATCAACTCGATGCTGAACGCGGCCGCCTCGCTGCAGGCCTGGGCGCCAGGCGTGACCCGGGAAGACGCCGCCAGGCTCTTCGCCCGCCCGCTGCTGATGGGCCTGATGGCGCGGTAATCTAAATGGGACCCTCTCTCTTCGAGAGAGGGAGGGGCCCGCCGCGCAGCGGTGGGAGGGTGAGAGGTTTCACCGCTGGCCGGCAAACCTCAGACCGTTCCTCCATCGTCATCCCGGCCGAAGGATCGCGTAGCGAGCCGTAGAGCCGGGACCCAGGGGCCGCCGCTCTGCATCTGCCCCTGGGTCCCGGATAAGCCCTGCGGGCTTTCCGGGATGACGGGTATTGTGGGCGACGGACTTGGGGATCACGCCTGTCCGGAGAGACTGTAACCTCTCACCCTCCCACGCCTTACGGCGTGGGCCCCTCCCTCTCTCTCAGAGAGAGGGATTTTGCGCCACGTACGCGTCCACCTGCGCCAGGCGCCTGGTCTTCTCGGCCTCGTCCAGGAACGAGCCGGTGAAGCTATTGCGCGCCAGCACCAACAGGTCGTCCCGCGTCAGGTCCACGGCCTTGGCGGTCTCCAGGTAGTTGTCCAGCAGGTAGCCGCCGAAATAGGCCGGGTCGTCGGAGTTCACCGTCGCCTTCAGGCCCAGGTCCAGCATCCTGCGCATCGGGTGCGCCGTCAGGTCCGGCACCACGCAGAGCTTCAGGTTCGACAGCGGGCAGACCGTCAGGGTCACGCCATCGGCCACGAGACGGCGGGTCAGCGCCTCGTCTTCAAGGGCGCGATTGCCGTGGTCGATGCGGTCGACGCCCACCAGGTCGATGGCCTCCCAGACGTATTCCGGCGGCCCCTCTTCACCGGCGTGGGCGACGATCTTCAGGCCGAGGTCGCGCGCGGCCTTGAACACCCGGGCGAACTTGGCCGGCGGGTGGCCGACCTCCGAGGAGTCCAGGCCCACGCCGGCGATCTTGGCCAAGTGCGGCCTGGCCTGCTCCAGAGTCTCGAAGGCGCTCTCTTCCGACAGGTGGCGCAGGAAGCAGAGGATCAGCTTCGACGTCACGCCCCAGCGCTCTTCCGCCTCGGCCATGCCGTCCAGCAGACCGTCGATCACCGTCTCGAAGGCGACGCCGCGCTCGGTGTGGGTCTGCGGGTCGAAGAATATCTCGGCGTGAACGCCGCCGTCAGCCGCCAGGCGCTCGAAATAGGCCAGCGCCAGGTCCTTGAAGTCGGCCCGCGTGATCAAGACGCCGGCGCCCTGGTAGTAGATGTCCAGGAAGTCCTGCAGGTTCGAGAAGGCGTAGGCGGCGCGGATCTCTTCCACCGACTTGTACGGCAGGGCGATCCCGTTGCGTTCGGCCAGGGCGAACATCAGTTCCGGTTCGAGGCTGCCCTCGATGTGCATGTGCAGTTCGGCCTTGGGCAGGCCGCGGGCGAAGGCTTCGAGCGTGGTGTCGGTCATGGGATTTCCATCGGTCGGGCGCGCGGCGGGGTCAAGCCAAAGAGCCGTGAGCACAAGGCGGCGCGGGAGCCTGGCTCCCGCGCCGAGGTGCGCTTCACCTCTAAGTTTCGACGCGTCGTATGCACCGCGTCGCGCCCGCGCCTGAATCGGTCTTGGAATATCCCGCACGCCTGCAAGCGGCGACGAGCGGCCGGTCCTGGTGCGAACTCCCTCCCCAGTTTGGCCGATTGTTTTGGAAGCAGCGGGCTTTACGCGCCGACGTGGCGTCACGTCGGCCCGCACCGGCAGGCGCTCTCTCGGCCGAAACTGAACCCTTCGAATGTCCAGTACGACGCCCGCGCCGTCAACCTGCGGCGCCCGAAAAAGCGGCGCCGCCCGCGCCCTCTGGACTCTGGCGCGTCGTCGTGCTGGCTTTAGTCAAACAAGCGTTCAAACGAACCAAAAGGGTGGAACCGCATGGCCGCGATCAACGCCGTCACCGATCTGACCGTCGAAGGCGACATCGGCGTCGTCACGCTGAACTCTCCGCCGGTCAACGCGCTGTCGGCTCAGGTCCGCGAAGGGCTGAAGGGGGCCTTCGAGGCGGCGATCGCCGACCCGGCCGTGCAGGCCATCGTGCTGATCTGCGAAGGCAAGACCTTCATCGCCGGCGCCGACATCAGCGAGTTCGGCAAGGCCATGACCGGCCCCTCCCTGCAGGACGTGCAGAACACGATCGAGAACTCGCCCAAGCCCGTGGTGGCCGCGATCCACGGCACCGCCCTGGGCGGCGGGTTGGAGGTGGCGCTGGTCGCGCACTATCGCGTCGCCGTGCCCTCGGCCAAGGCCGGCCTGCCCGAAGTGAACATCGGCCTCTTGCCCGGCGCCGGCGGCACCCAGCGCCTGCCGCGTATCGTCGGCGTCGAGAAGGCGCTGGAGATGGTCACCAGCGGCCAGCACGTGCCGGCCAAGGCCGCGCTCGCCATGGGCCTGTTCGACAGCCTGGTCGAGGAAGGCGCGCTGCGCGACGGAGCCATCGCCTTCGCCCGCGTGGTGCTGGCCGAAGGCAAGCCCCTGAAGAAGGTCCGCGACCTGTCGGACAAGGTCGAGGCCGCCCGCGGCAAGCCCGAAATCTTCGCCGAGTTCAGGAAGGCCAACGCCCGCAAGTTCCGTGGCTTCCTGGCGCCCGAGAACAACATCAAGTGCATCGAGGCCGCCGTGAACCTGCCCTTCGACGAGGGCCTGAAGGAAGAACGCCGCCTCTTCATGGAGCTGATGACCGGCAGCCAGTCGGCCGCCCAGCGCTACGTGTTCTTCGCCGAGCGCCAGGCCGCCAAGATCCCCGACGTGCCGGACGACACCCCCACGATCCCCATCAAGAAGGTCGGCGTCATCGGGGCCGGCACCATGGGCGGCGGCATCTCGATGAACTTCCTCAACGCCGGCATCCCGGTGACGATCATCGAGGCCAAGCAGGAGAACCTCGACCGCGGCGTCGGCGTCATCCGCAAGAACTACGAGAACACCGCCAAGAAGGGCCGCCTGACCCAGGACGACGTCGAGAAGCGCATGGGGCTGCTGACGCCCTCCATGCACCTCGAAGACCTCGCCGACTGCGACCTGATCATCGAGGCCGTGTTCGAACTGATGGAGATCAAGAAGGAGGTCTTCACCAAGCTCGACAAGATCGCCAAGCCCGGCGCGATCCTGGCCACCAACACTTCCTACCTGAACGTCGACGAGATCGCCGCCGTCACCAGCCGTCCCGAAAGCGTCATCGGCCTGCACTTCTTCTCGCCGGCCAACGTCATGCGCCTGCTGGAAATCGTGCGCGGCGAGAAGACCGACAAGTCGGTGATCGCCACGGCGATGAAGCTGTCCAAGGCCATCGGCAAGGTCGGCGTGCTGGTCGGCGTCTGCTTCGGCTTCGTCGGCAACCGCATGCTGGCCCAGCGCCAGCGCGAGGCCCAGAAGCTGATCCTCGAAGGCGCCATGCCCTGGGACGTCGACCGCGTGCTCTACGACTTCGGCCTGCCGATGGGTCCGTTCGCGATGAGCGACCTGGCCGGCCTCGACATCGGCTGGGATCCGGCCAAGACCAGCTCGTCCACCGTGCGCGAAGTGCTGTGCGAGATGGACCGCCGCGGCCAGAAGAACGGCAAGGGCTTCTACGACTATGACGAGAACCGCGTCGCCAAGCCCAGCCCCGAGGTCGAGAAGGTGATCCTGGACTTCGCCGAGAAGCGCCAGATCCAGCGGCGCGAGATCAGCGACCAGGAGATCCTGGAGCGCTGCCTCTATCCGATGGTCAACGAGGGCGCGAAGATCCTCGAGGAGGGCAAGGCCATCCGGGCCTCCGACATCGATATCGTCTGGATCAACGGCTACGGCTGGCCCGTCTACAGCGGCGGCCCGATGTTCTGGGGCGAACTGGTCGGCCTCGACAAGGTGCTGGCCGGCATGAAGGCCTTCCAGGAAAAGCACGGCGACGACTTCAAGCCCTCGGCCCTGCTGGAGCGGCTGGTCGCCGAAGGCAAGGGCTTCAAGGACGCGTGACCGCCTGCGGCGGCCCCCTCAGTCGCTCCGCGACAGCTCCCCCGGAGGGGGAGCATCTTGGCGGCTCTAGATCCTCCCCCTCCTGGGGGAGGTGGCCCGAAGG
>LNIY01000010.1 GCA_001449105.1 Caulobacter vibrioides
CATCTAAAGCGCCGACCAGATCCTCCCCCAGAGGGGGAGGATCTGGTCGGCGCTTTAGATGCTCCCCCTCTGGGGGAGCTGTCGCGGAGCGACTGAGGGGGCCGCGTAGCGGCTAGCCGTTGAAGTTCAGCCTCAGCCCCGGCCGTTCCCAGCGCCCGCGCCACAGCTTCCCTGTCCCTGACGCCGTGATCCAGACGTCCTGCATGTCTTCCCCGCCGAAGCAGATGTTGGTCGTGATCACGTCGGGCACGGCCACGTGCTCGGTCGCGCCGTCGGGCGAGAAGGCGGTGATCCCGCCGTTGATGATCGTCGCCACGCACACCCGGCCGTCGGCCTCGACCGCCAGGCTGTCGAGCAGCTGGTAGCCCGGCAGGTTGCAGACCACGCGGCCGGGCTGGAGCGGGGCCGGCGGGGCCAGTTCGCCGGGAGCGGTCACGTCGAACGCCCACAGGCGGCCCAACATGGTGTCGGCTACATAGACCACGTCCTCGGCCGGCGACAGGCCGACGCCGTTGGGCGAGATCAGGTGGTCGCGGGCGCGCACGATATGGCTGCCGTCGATGCGTGCGTAGTAGAGGGCGCCGTACTTGCGGCCGTCGGGCGTCGAGCAGCCGTGGTCGGTGAACCAGAAGCCGCCCTGCCGGTCGAAGACGATGTCGTTGGGGCCGACCAGCCGCTTGCCGTCCCAGGCCTCGTAGAGGGTGGTCGCCGCGCCGGTCGCCAGGTCCACCCGCTGGATCGAGCCGCCGTTGTGGCCGGCAGGGGTGGGGCCGGGGATGTTCAGCCCGCCCATGTCGAAGAATTCGAAGCTGCCGCCGTTGTTGGTCACATAGACCGCGCCGTCCGGGCCGATGGCCGCGCCGTTGGGGCCGCCGGGCAGATGGGCGACCGTCTCGCGCGCGCCGTCGGGCGTGATCCGGGTCAGGGTCTGGCGCTGGATCTCGACCAGCAGCACCGAGCCGTCGGCCATGGCGATCGGGCCTTCGGGAAACTGCAGGCCTTCGGCGACGAGGGTAAGGTCCATGTCGTCTCGCTCCCTGGATGCGCGCCTCTGTTGGGCGCTGCGGGAGAGTAAACGGTCGTTTGAACCGTGCCGCAACCCACTCAGGCGTCGGCGAGCAGCCGGGTCAGGTCTTCGGCGTTGAGCCCGCGCGGGGCCAGGCGGGCCGACTGGCCGGCCCAGAGGTTGGTGAAGTCAGGGTTGGCGCCGTCCTGGCGCAACGGGGTCAGGGCGCCGCCGGCTAGGGGGAAGGGCGGCACGACCTGCCCGCCGATGGGCCCGACCTCGCGCATCAGCCGGTTGGCCACGCCCCGGGCCGGACGGCCGGTGAAGACGTCGGTGAGCATGGTGTTGTCGTCGCGGGCCTCGTCCAGGGCCGCGCGATGGGCCGGCGGGATCCTGGCCTCGGGGGTAAACAGATAGGCCGTGCCGACCTGCACCCCGGCCGCGCCCAGGGCCCGGGCGGCCGTGACGCCGCGCGCCTCGGCTATGCCGCCGGCGGCGATCACCGGGACCGAGACGGCCGCGACCACCTGCGGCAGCAGGGAAAAGAGCCCGGGCTGGCTGGCGGTGTCCAGCCGATTGTCGATCGCCTCGCCGTAGCCCGGCAGGAAGGTGGCGCGATGACCGCCGGCCTCGGCGCCCATGGCGATGACGGCGTCGACGCCGCGGGCCTCCAGCCAGACGGCCTCGGCGACGGTGGTGGCCGAGGACAGGATCTTCGCGCCGGTCGCCCGCACGCGCTCGAGCAGGCCGATCTCGGGCAGGCCGAAGTGGAAGCTGACGACCTCCGGACGCAGCTCTTCGACGAGGGCGCAGAAGGCTTCGTCGAACGGCGCGCGGCCCCCGGCCGGCGGCGGCGGCGCGGGATCGACGCCCGCCTCGACATAGTAGGCCGCCAGCCGCGCCCGCCAGGCCAGCAGCCGGGCCGGATCGGCCGCCGGGGCGTTGTGGGCGAAGAAGTTGAGGTTCAGCGGGGCGTCGACGGCGGTCCGGAACTCGGCGATCGCCGCGCGGGCCTGGTCGGGCGTGTACTGGGCGCAGGCCAGGGCGCCCAAGCCGCCGCCGCGCGCCGCACCGATGGCCATGGCCGGCGTGGTCGCGCCGGCCATCGGGGCCTGAAGCACCGGTGCCTCGACGCCGAGAAGGTCGATCAGGCGGCGGTCGGGCCAGGCGCTCATGGAGATGCTCAGTTCAGGTCGAAGAGGTCGTAGGCGATGAGCTTCAGGCGCTCGTCGAAGAAGGCGCGGCCGTAGCTGGAGCGCTGCAGGGCGGCCTGGTCGACGCCGTGCTCGACGTCCGAGCCGCTGGCGCCGGGAGCGGAGCAGGGGACCGAGAGGCGAAGGTTGCGGCCGACCTTCAGCTTCACGCCCGGCTCGGCGCGGACCACGGTGGCGGCCACGAAGCAATTGCCGCGCACGCCGCGCGGCACGCCCACGTGCTTGACCTGCAGCACGACGATCTCGGCGGCCTTGTCGCGGGCGTGCTGGCGCGCGTCGGCGGACGGCGGCGTCGCGGACGCGGCCTGGGCCAGGACAAAGGCGGCCAGCAGGGCGCTCATTTGCGCTCCAGCACGCGGAAGACGAACGGGAAGTCGTCGCCCTCGCCGGCAGGGCGCTCTTCGCGGCGCACCTCGGTCCAGGCGCTCTCGTCGAAGGCGGGGAAGGCGACGTCGCCCTGCACTTCCGCCTGCACCTCGGTGACGTAGATTCGCTTGGCGCGGGGCAGGGCCAGCTCGAACAGCGCCGCGCCGCCGATCACGCAGACCTCCTCGACCCCGTCCTCGGCCGCCTGCTCCTTGCCGATCTGCACGGCTTCGGACCAGGTGTCGCAGACCACTGCGCCCTCGGCCTCGAACTTGTGGTCGCGCGTCAGGACGATGTTGAGGCGGCCGGGCAGGGGCTTGCGGGGCAGGCTGTCCCAGGTCTTGCGACCCATGATCACCGGCTTGCCCAAGGTGGCGGCCTTGAACATCGCAAGGTCCGACTTCAGCCGCCAGGGCAGGTCGTTGTCGCGGCCGATGACGCCGTTGAGCGAGCGGGCCACGGGGCCGACGGTGAGGATGGGGGCGGTCATGGTGGCCAGTCTTAGCCCCCCGCCGCCTGATCCGGAAGTCAGACCGAGACCGCCGCCTTGATGTGCGGGTGGGCCTCGTAGCCTTCCAGCACGAAGTCCTCATACTCGAAGGCGAAGAGGTCGGTCTTGTCGGCGATCTTCATCGTCGGGAAGGCGTAGGGCTCGCGGGTCAGCTGCTCGCGGGCCTGGTCCAGGTGGTTCAGATAGAGGTGGGCGTCGCCGAAGGTGTGCACGAACTCGCCCGGCTCCAGGCCCACGACCTTGGCGACCATCAGGGTCAGCAGGGCGTAGCTGGCGATGTTGAACGGCACGCCCAGGAAGACGTCGGCGCTGCGCTGGTAGAGCTGGCAGCTGAGCTTTCCATCCGCCACGAAGAACTGGAACAGGCAGTGGCAGGGCGGCAGGGCCATGTCCTCGACGTCGGCCGGGTTCCAGGCGCTGACGATGTGGCGGCGGCTGTTGGGATTGGTCTTCAGCCCTTCGACCAGGTTGACGATCTGGTCGATCGACTGGCCGTTCGGCGCCGCCCACGAGCGCCACTGCTTGCCATAGACCGGGCCGAGCTCGCCGTTCTCGTCGGCCCACTCGTCCCAGATGCGCACGCCGTTGTCCTTGAGATAGGCGATGTTGGTCTCGCCCTTCAGGAACCACAGCAGCTCGATGATGATCGAGCGCAGGTGCAGCTTCTTGGTGGTCAGGACCGGAAAGCCCTTGGCCAGGTCGAAGCGGATCTGGCGGCCGAACACGCCCAGGGTGCCCGTGCCGGTGCGGTCGCCGCGCTGGACGCCGTTCTGAAGGATGTCGGCCAGCAGGGCGAGGTACTGCCGCTCGGGATGGTCGGCGGCGGCGGCTTTCGGGGCGTCGAGGACGGCGGTGGTCATGGGCCGCACAATCGCGACGAATCGAGCCGGTGGCCAATCACAAAAACGCCCCGCGCGGCGAGCCGGCGGGGCGTTCCCGTCTAGATGGCGAAGAGCCTTACTTGCCCGGTTCCAGGCCGGTGTTCAGCACCCAGCCGACGTTGTCGTTCTCGTCGGCGACTTCCCACCACAGTTCCTGCTTCTTGCCGGTCGGGTAGACGATCGAACCGGCCGGCAGGGCGCGGATCAGCTTGCCGGCGGCCACCGGGGTGGCGCGCATGTTGACGACGCGGGTGGCCACGAAGGTCTTGGTCGGAGCGGCCTGGGCGGCCTGGGCGCTGTCGCCCACCAGGCCCAGCTCGCCGACCATCTTCGAGTAGCTGTTGATGAAGGCCAGGGTGATGATGCGGCCGATCTCGGTGTCTTCGTAGCCGCCGCCGACCGCGCCGGCGAAGCCGATGCCGCCGCCCGCGCCCCAGCCGATGTCGTTCTTCACGGCGTAGCCTTCCTGGACGGCCACGGTCTCGGTGGTGCGGACGTTGGTCAGCGACAGGACGGTGTTGGCTTCCAGCTTCTTGGTCTTGATGCCGCCGACGAGGGCGCCGGCGCGACCGCCGATCAGGCCGCCGATGGCGCCGGCCACCGCGCCGCCGCCGGCGTTGCTGTCGCTGGCCTGCACTTCGGCCACCAGCACGTAGTCGGCGGCCTTGATCTGGCCCTGGCCGACGTTGGAGCCGCGCTGCAGGCCGAGGTTGCCGCCGATGTTACGTTCGATCTGGGCGGCGTTCAGGCCTGCGCCGCGATCGACCAGGTTGAAGCAGCCCGACTTCTGGACGATGGCGCGCAGCAGCTTCTGCGGCGAGGCCAGGTTGTACTGGGTCCAGCCGCGGGGATCATCGCCGTCGATGATCGACAGGGTGCCCAGCTTGCGCGTGCAGCGCGGCACTTCGGCCTGGGCCTGGGTCTGCAGTTGCTGGGCCTTGGTCGGCTTGGCCTGGGCGAACGCCTCGACCGGCGCGGCGACGCAAACCATCGCGCCCGCCGCGAGCATGAGTTTCTTCATCGACATAGACAGCGCCCTCCAGGCCCCTTTCAATTCGGGGCGGACACTACAGTATCGATTGCACGCAAGCCAAGCTCGCCTAACCGGCGAACCCGCCTTCATCGAGGAAAGCCTGCTCGGCCGGGGTGGTTTCGCGGCCCAGGGCGACGTTCCGATGCGGAAAACGGCCGAAACGGGCGATGATGTCGCGATGGATGATGGCCCACTTGATGGAGTCCTCGTCGCCGGTGTCGGCCTGCATGCCGGCGCACAGCTCGATGCACAGCTCCTGGTCGGCCAGGGATTCGGAGTGCTCGAACGGCAGGTAGAAGAAATAGCGCAGCTCGGGCGGCGCGGCGGTGTCGTGACCCTTGGCGATGGCCGCGCGGGCCACCGCGCGGGCCTTGCCGTCGGTGGCGAAGGCGTGGCCGCTGCGGCGGTAGAGGTTGCGGGGGAACTGGTCGAGCACGATGATCAGGGCCAGCGAGCCCTCGGGCGTCTCGACCCAGTCGTCGTAGTCGCCGCGGGCGGCCGCGTGATGGGTGGGCTCGTACTTCAGGCGGATGGCCTCGTCGAACGCCCAGTTCTTCTCGAACCACTTCTTGGGGCCGGCTTCGGTCCAGAAGCCGAGGATGTCCTGCGGTCGGGCGGCCATGGCCTTCTCCTGCGGGTTTCGTTCAATTGCGGTTCATGCGCCAAGCGCGACACTGTGATCAAGGGATGAGCTATGGGCCGGCGCAAGGCCCCTTGGAGCAAGAGATGAAACGTCTGATCACCGTCGCGATGATCCTGTCGCTGACGGGCGGCGCGGCGGCCCAGGCCGGCTCCGCCGCGACGGTCCTGGCGATGCAGCAGAACGAACGCGGCGACCGCGGCGATCGCGGCGGCCGCCCGGATCGCGGTCCGCGCCCCGAACGCGGCGATCGTGCGGTCGACGCCGGACGTGGCGGCGACCGTGGTGGTGATCGCGGTGGCCAGCCCGCGCCCCAGGCGCAGCGTCCGCCCGAAGCCCGTCCGGCCCCGCAGGCCCCCCAGGCGCAGCAGCCCGACCGTGGAGACCGTGGAGACCGCGGCGGCTGGCAGGGCAGGGGCGATCGCCCCGATCGCTCCGACCGTCCCGATCGTCCGGCTGGCGGCTGGCAAGGCGGCCAGGACCGTGGTCCTGGCGCCGGCGGAAACCGTCCCGACCGTCCCGACCGTGGCGACCGCCCGGATCGCGGCGACCGCCCCGACCGCCCCGACCGCCCCGACCGCCCGAGCGGCGGCTGGCAGGGCGGCGATCGTGGTCCCGACCGCAACGACGGTCCCAACCGTCCGGGCGGTGATCGTCCGAGCCGTCCCGACCGTCCGAACGGCGGCTGGCAAGGTGATCGCGGCGACCGTGGTCCCGATCGCGGCCGTCCCGGCGGCGGTTGGCAGGGCAATGACCGCGACCGCCCGGGCTCGCGTCCCGGCGACCAGCGCTGGCGCGACCGCGACAACGGCCGTCCGCAGTACGACCAGCGTCGCTGGCGTCCCAGCTATCGCTCTCCCCAGCGCTACCGCGCCCCGGCCTACCGCTATCCGCGCGGCTGGTACGTGAACCGCTGGAGCTTCGGCGACTACCTGCCGGGCGGCTGGTACGGCAGCACCTACTACCTCGACTGGTTCCGCTACGGCCTGCCCATGCCGCCGATCGGCTGCGAATGGGTGCGGGTCGGCAGCGACGCCGTCCTGGTGGACGTCTGGTCGGGCCAGGTGCTGAGCGTCTACTACGACCTCTTCTGGTAAGCGGGCGACCGCCCCGAACGTCGAAAGCCGCGCTTCCTTGCGGGAGCGCGGCTTTCTCGTGCCTGCGGCGAGGTCCTACGACGCGGTGATCGTCGGATCCCAGACGAAGTAGCCCAGAACCTGCAGCGAGCCGGAGTGGTACTGCAGCACGGCGAACGAGACGTTGTAGTTGCCCGTGCCGGCCTGGACGATGTCGGCCGTCAGATAGAAGTCGTACTGCGGCGTCGCCGAGAAGGTCGGCGGCAGGGTGATGTTGCCGGGCGTGGTGCCGGGCACCGGGGTCTCGACGTTCAGCAGCTTGCCGCCGGTGGTCGACGTCACCTGCGTGCCCGAGAAGATCACGATGTTCTGCAGGTTGGCCGAGTAGCTGGTGTTGCCCGACTGCGAGACCATGCGCCAGCGCACGGTGTCGCCCACGTCGGCCGAGATCGACAGATCGCCCGAGGCCTGGCCGCTGCGGACGAATTCGTTCGGCGCGACCATATAGGCGTAGTTGTGCCCGATCGGGGTCGGCGCGCTCGGGTTCTGGCTGGGATTGTTGATGCTGGCCAGAAGGTTCGCGGTGTCGACGACGATCTCGATGTCGATGATCTCACTCATTTCAATGCCCTCCCAATGTTCGCCTTCAGGTTGTAAGGCGAGTTGAAATTGCGACTGACGCAACCTGGAGTCAATTTGGGCAATTTATAAATCTTAGGTTGTTTTTTCACATCTTTCCCCCGAGGCGCGCGGGGGAGGGCGCCGTCGCGGGGCGGCTCTTTCGCCTTTGGGAGGGCTTTTTCGCCTCAGTCGCGGTATTTAAGCGTCGCCGAACGTCGCTCGGGGCGCGCCCCGCCTTGACGAGGCGGCAAAAAAACGCTCAAACGCCCGCCTTTCCCGCTTTCAGATTGCGTGAGGCGGGCAGATTGACCAGTCCTGGAGAAGAAATCATGCGCGTCTACTACGACCGCGACGCCGACCTCGCCCGCATCCTGGACCGGAAGATCGCCATCGTAGGCTATGGCAGCCAGGGCCACGCACACGCCCTCAACCTTCGTGACAGCGGCGTGCCGAACGTGGCCGTCGCCCTGCGCCCGGGCTCGCCCTCGGCGAAGAAGGCCGAGGCCGAAGGCCTGAAGGTCCTGTCGGTGGCCGAAGCCGCCGCCTGGGCCGACCTGATCATGATCCTGGCGCCGGACGAGCATCAGGCCGCGATCTACAAGAACGACATCGCCCCCAACATCCGTGACGGCGCGGCCCTGCTGTTCGCCCACGGCCTGAACGTCCACTTCGGCCTGATCGAGCCGAAGGACACCATCGACGTCCTGATGGTCGCCCCGAAGGGCCCGGGCCACACCGTCCGTGGCGAATACCAGAAGGGCGGCGGCGTGCCCTGCCTGATCGCGGTGCACCACAACGCCACCGGCAACGCGCTCGACCTCGGCCTGGCCTACGCCTCGGCCATCGGCGGCGGCCGCTCGGGCATCATCGAGACCAACTTCCGCGAGGAATGCGAAACCGACCTGTTCGGCGAGCAGGCCGTCCTCTGCGGCGGCACGGTCGAGCTGATCCGCGCCGGCTTCGAAGTGCTGGTTGAAGCCGGCTACGCGCCGGAAATGGCCTACTTCGAGTGCCTGCACGAGCTGAAGCTGATCGTGGACCTGATCTACGAAGGCGGCATCGCCAACATGAACTACTCGATCTCGAACACCGCCGAGTACGGCGAGTACGTCACCGGCCCGCGCGTCGTGACCGCCGAGACCAAGGCCGAGATGAAGCGCGTGCTGGAAGACATCCAGTCGGGCAAGTTCGTCCGCGACTTCATGCTGGAAAACGCCGTCGGCCAGCCGTCCTTCAAGGCGACCCGCCGTCGCGCTTCCGAGCACCAGATCGAGGAAGTCGGCGCGCGTCTCCGCGGCATGATGCCGTGGATCGCCAAGAACAAGCTGGTGGACGTCACCAAGAACTAAGCTTTCGCCTCACGGCCGAACGGACGACGGCGGGCTCGCAAGGGCCCGCCGTTTTTCGTTTGGGCGCTTGCCAGCCGTCCTTGCGTCCTTCGAGGCTTCTAGCCCAGCACGAACACTGGGCCCCAGGCGACCTGATACTTGTGCGTCCCGCTCGACAGGTGCGGGCGCAGCTGCCAGGCGCCGGGCGGGATGCTGACCGGCTGCGGACGCTCGACATAGGTCTGGGTCAGTACGTCGCCGCCGGGCTCCGACAGCGAGAACTGCTCGATGCGCGGGCTGGCGCGCGAGAGGGCCGCGGCGATGGCCTCGACGCTCTGCGCACGCAGCGGGGCGGGGTCGGCCAGGCGCGCCGAGACCTCGGCATAGACGCCGACGGCGATCACCTGCGGACCCTCGCGCAGGGCGGCGTAGGCGACGTGGGTGAAGCCCGGGGCCAGCAGGTTGGCGCGGTGGCCGGGGCTGGTCTTCCACTGGCCCATGATCTGGTCGGGACGCACCTGGCCGGCGGCGTTGCGGCGCATGGCGATGTTCTCGGCCGGGGCGCCGACCAGGTCGCGGGCCAGCAGGCCGACGCGGGCGGCGGGGCCGAAGCCCTCGCGGGTCATGTGATCGTAGATCTGGCTGCGGGCGATGTCGGCGGCGTGGGCGCGGGCGGCGAGGGCGAGGCCGGGATCGAAACACAGGGGCGACAGGCCGCGAGCCTCGCGGAAGGCGTCGCCCTGGTCGAGCAGGTCGCGCTCGAAGTCGGCGTCGAAGTCGCCCCGGCGGTCGGCCAGCTGGTCGCGCAGCCGGCGCTCGTAGGCGAGGAAGGCCTGGGCGGAGGCGGCGCTGGCGAGGCCCGGCGCGGTCAGGGGCGGGATCAGGGCGGCGGCGCCCAGGGCCTGTCTCTTATACACATCT
>LNIY01000011.1 GCA_001449105.1 Caulobacter vibrioides
AGATGTGTATAAGAGACAGCTGGGCCACCTCCCCCAGAGGGGGAGGATCTTGGCGCTTTAGATGCTCCCCCTCTGGGGGAGCTGTCGCGGAGCGACTGAGGGGGTCCGCGTAGCGGCTAGGCCGCCGCCCTCGCATTGGTCGGGCGATAGCTCGCCGCATCGGTCGTGAACTCGGCGTGGCCGTAGCGCTTCAGCAGGGCCCGGATCCGGCGGATCATCGCCGCGTCGGCGACCTCGCGCAGGACCGGCAGGCGGTCGGCCAGGTCGAAGGCCTTCATCTGCAGCGTCACCAGCAGGGCCACGACGATGAACACCGCCTCGTCGGCGCGGGTCACCTCGATGCCCATGCTCGCCGCGCGGGCCCGGTCGCCGCGCATGAAGTGGCGCAGGAAGAAGCTCTTGGCGAAGCGGCGCTCGATGCGGTCGTGCAGCCGGTTGGCCGGGCTCTCGTCCGGCGGCAGGTAGGCGTCGAGGGTGGCGCGGATCAGCGCCCCACAGGTCTCGTCGTCGAAGCCCCGGCGAAGCGTGCTGTCGCGGGCCGTCATCATCCGCACGATCCCCTCGGGCGTATCGGCCAGCAGGTCCTGCGGCAGGCCCAGCAGGAAGCAGCGATAGCGGGCCAGCTCGACCTTGGCGCGCTCGGCCGGGGTGAAGCGGCGGCGGCCCTGGCGCAGCATCTGGAACGACATCAGGAAGATCGGGATCAGCCCGGCCGGCATCTGGTCGACCTGGGGGATCGGCACGCCGTAGACCGCGCTGTCCCAGCGGCCCGAGCGCAGGGCGTTGAACCGCACCATCGAGTGCATCAGCCGCACCATGGCCGCGGCCTTGAAGCCCTCGCCGTGACGTTCCAGCGCGCCGGGCAGCAGGGTGGTCGTGAAGAAGGCGGCCGTCTCGTTGACCCGCTTGGCGGCGGTCTCCGCGCCCAGCGTTCCGGTCAGGGCCATGGGCAGGGCCGAATACTTGTTGAGGAAGGTGGCCACGAACGCGCCGCGGATGGCGAAGGGGCCAAGGTGGGCGGCGGCGTTGCGGTCCAGCCGCTGGCCCTCGCGCACCAGGTCCATGTCGATCCAGTCGGGGGCGGCCTCCATCTCGGCGATGAAGGCGGCGAGCTCGGGCGGGGCGTCCGGCACGGCGGCGATCCCGCGCTCGCAGGCGGCGACCAGCATGTCGATCAGCCGGCGAAAGCCGTACTGCGGGATCAGGGCCGCGTAGGCGTCGGCGACGATGTCGCCCAGCATGGTGTAGGCCCGTACGCGGTCGATGTCGTCCTGGCCGACCGACACGCCCAGCGGGTTGCGGTCGCGGGCGACGGCGAGGCCGGGGTCCTCGGTGAAGCGCTCGGGCGTGCGGTCGAAATCGATCTTGCCGTAGAAGCCCGGCAGCAGGGTCTTCTGCGAGGCGACGCGGGCGCGGACTTCGTCGATGGGACGGATCATCTGGGCTCCTTCCGATCCGCTCCCGGGGGAGGGACCTCTATTCTCGGCCTCAAGCGTATGTAAGCATTGCTCATGTTCCTACTCGCCTTGCCGTTCGGCTGGGCGAGCGCGCGGAGGCGAACGGCAAGTGGCTGAAAAGAAAAGACGATCGCCGTCGCAGGGACGCGCCCAGGCCACCGTCGACGCCATTCTGGACGCGGCCTTTCAGCTTCTGGAGAGCGGCGGGCCCGAGCGCCTGACCACCAATCACGTGGCCGAGCGGGCGGGGGGGAGCGTCGGCACGGTCTACCAGTACTTCGCCGACAAGCAGGACATCCTGGCGGCCCTGGCCCAGCGGCGGACCGGCGTGGTGCGCGACGCGATCGCCCAGACCCTGATCGACCGGCCGGACCTGGGCAGCGTGCGGCCGATCGTGCGGGCGCTGATGAACGGCTTCGAGGGCTCGCCCGCCACGCGCCAGGCCTTGCTGGGGGCCATGTTCCATCGTGGCGACGCGGTGCTGGAGGCGCACCACCAGGCGTTCCTGGCCTCGATCGCCGGCAAGGCCCGGCTGCAGATCGAGCTTACGCCGGAGTCGGCCTTCGTCCTCACCCACGCGGCCGTGGGCCTGCTGCGCGCGGCCGCCGCCGAGCCGGGCCTGGCGCTGGACCCGCTGGCGCTGGAGGACGAACTGGTGCGGCTGATGGAGGCCTACATCTCGGCGCTGGCGGGGGTGCGCAGACCCTCCCCCTGAAGGGGGAGGTGTCGGCGAAGCCGACGGAGGGGGATGTGGCTTGAGAGCCGGCAATCTTTTCCAACCTCAACGGAACCTTCCCCCCCCGGCCCTTCGGGCCCCCTCCCCCTTCAGGGGGAGGGTCTTGAGCCCTGACTTGCCACGCTTGCGCTCCGGGTCCAGACGAAAGGCGTCGTCGGCATGGCGACTCGTCAAAGGGCCTGGCGATGAATTCCGATCTCGACACCGACGCGGCCGCCGCGCGGGCGCTGTTCCAGTCGCTGGAGGGCATGGAGGGGCTGAGCCGGCCCGAGCCGGCCCCGGTCGCGAAGGCCAGGGAGCGGTTCCCCGGCCAGGCGGCCCTGATCAAGCTCTATCCCGGCGTGCTGGCAGCCGGAACCATCGCCCTGGCCTCGACCTGGCTGTCGCAGCACTACGGCGCGCCGGTGATGCTGTTTGCTTTGCTGCTGGGCATGACCTTCCACTTCCTGCACCAGGAAGGCCGCTGCATCCCGGGCATCGAGTTCTCGTCCAAGGCCATCCTGCGGTTTGGCGTCGCCCTCCTGGGCGCGCGGATCACGGCGGGGCAGATCCTCAGCCTGGGCATCACCCCGATCGTCACGGTGGTGATCGCGGTGGTCTCGACGATCCTTTTGGGCGCGTTCCTGGCCAAGCGCCTGGGCCTGCGCCAGGGCTTCGGCGTGCTGTCGGGCGGCGCGGTCGGCATCTGCGGCGCCTCGGCGGCCCTGGCGATCGCGTCGGTGCTGCCGCGCGACAAGGACGGCGAGCGCGACACCATCCTGACGGTGGTGACGGTCACGGCCCTGTCGACCATCGCCATGATCACCTATCCGCTGCTGACGGCGGCGCTGCACCTGGACCAGACCAAGGCCGGGGTGTTCCTGGGCGGCACGATCCACGACGTCGCCCAGGTGGTCGGGGCCGGCTACATGATCTCGCCGCACACCGGCGACGTGGCCACCTATGTGAAGCTGCTTCGCGTCTCGATGCTGCTGCCGGTGGTGTTCGCCATCGCCTTCCTGGCTGCGCGGATACTGCCGGGCGGGAGCAGCGGGACCAAGCCCCAGCTGCCGCTGTTCCTGGTCGCCTTCGCGGCCCTGGTGGCGGTCAACAGCCTGGGCTGGCTGCCCAAGGCCGGCGCCGACGCGGCCGCGGAGGTCAGCCGCTGGTGCCTGGTCACCGCCATCGCGGGCCTGGGCATGAAGACCTCGTTCAAGGACGTGATGACCGCCGGCTGGCGGCCCGTGGCCCTGATGGTGGTCGAGACCGCCTGGATCGCCGGGGTCGTGCTGGTGGCCGTGGAGTGGTTTCTGTGATCGCCTGACGGCGACCCCCTCCGGCCCTCTTGGGCCAGCTCCCCCCAGAGGGGGAGGATCTTGAGCGCGGCTTTCTCCTCCCCCGTTTCACGGGGGAGGAGCAGGGAGCTGTCGCGAAGCGACCGAGGGGGTCTACCGCGCCGCCACCTGCGTGGTCCGCGCCAGGGCCTGCGCCACCACCGGCGCCAGGTTGGCCGCGATCACCCGGGCGCCTTCCGCATTGGGGTGGATGCCGTCGCTCTGCATGTAGCGGCGCGAGCCGCCGATGCCGGCCAGCAGGTTGGGCAGCAGCGGGGCTGCGAAGTCGCGGGCGAGATCGGTGAAGACGGCGTTGAAGCGGCGGGCGTAGTCGGCGCCCAGCAGGGCCGGGGCGTTGACGCCGGCCAGCACCGCCGGGATCCGTCGCTCGCGCAGGCGGGTCAGTATGGCGCGCAGGTTGGCCCGCGTCGCCTCGGGCCGCAGGCCTTGCAGCAGGTCGTTGCCGCCCAGGGCGACGACGCAGACGGTGGTGTCGGCCCCCAGCGCGGCTTCGAGCCGCGAGAGGCCGCCGGCGCTGGTGTCGCCGTTGCGGCCGGCGGCGCGGACCTGGGCGGGGACGCCGCGCGCGCTCAGCGCCGCCTGCAGGCGAGCCGGCATGGCCTCGCCCTGGCGCACGCCGAGGCCGGCGGTGATCGAGTCGCCCAGCACCGTGACGACCGGCGGGCGCGGCGGGGCGGCCACGCGCGGAGCGGCCAGGGCCGAGCCGGCCGCCAGGAAGGATCCGGCGGGAAGGGCGATCAGGCCGGCCAGGATCTCGCGCCGGCCCCGATCGGGGTCCTTCAGGCGTTGAGCGTCAGCGAACTTCATTCTTCTTAGTTAGTAAGCCTTTCGGGCCGGGTTGAGGCGCAGGCGCCCCCTGATCGAGCGGTTGTGATCCTTCTTGAGGAAGGCTTGAGATCGGCACGCCGGGCAGGGGCGGCTCGCCGGTCCATTCCCAGTGCCAGGGCTCGAACACGTAGTTGACGAAGCCGAAGCGGCCGGCGTTGAGCACCATCCAGCGATAGACGTCCGAGCGGGCCATGGCTCGGCGGTTGTCGTCGGCGCTGGAGTCGGGGCCCTGGCCGGGTGCGGCGGCGATGAACACGTCCATGGCCAGGCCCGTGCGATGGGCCGAGCAGATGGTGCGGGTCACGCCCTGGCAGTTGTTGTCGCGGGCGCAGCGGGCGGCGTCGGCGGCGGGGTCCCGGAAGGCCGAGAAGATGGTCAGCACGCGCGGGTCGCGGTCCGTGACGACGCCATCCTTGCGCGCGGCCTCGACCATCCGGCGATAGGCCTCCAGCGCGCCGGGACGCAGCTGGATCGTCTTGCCGCCATAGGCCTCGTCGGCCCTGGCCGTCGACAGGCCGGCGACGGCGGGGGCGTTGGGGCATTCGCCCCGGGCGTTGATGGCGGCGAAGGGCCGGGCCAGGGTCCAGCGGGTCTTCATGACGTCGAAGGTCGGCTGGTCCAGCACCCCGGTCTGCGGCAGGCCGTGACCCGCCTGCCAGCGGGCGAGGGCGGCGGCGAAGCGGGTCGCGCCCGGTCCGCAAGCCGTGCCGATCTCGGCGCCGATGCGCGGGGCGTAGATGACCCAGCCGGTCTCGGCCCGCCCGAACGGGGCCCAGGACAGGGTGTTGAGGCCGGCGGCGTTCGACTCGGCCGCGCCGGCCGGGGCGGCCGCCTCGCAGGTCTCGTCCATCGGCAGCGGCGACAGCGGCGCGGACGGCGGATCGTTGGAGGGCACGTACTGCGCAGCCGGCTCGAACGCGGCGGTTTCGTCGCCCGTGGGCGGGTCGGCGGGCGGGGCGCCGGTCGGCCAGGCCAGCCAGGCGGCGGCGCCGGCGCAGCCCGCCAGCAGCAGGACGAGCAGCCCGAGCCCGAGCCGCCGGCCGCGCCGCCGCTCCTTCGTCCCCTTCCGCCACTTCCTGCTCAAGCGCACCCGCCCTCCGGAACTTCGCCATGGCTCAAGGCTTGAGAACGGCAAGACGTTCCTCGTGCGTGGAGTATGCGATGCCTTCGACCTTCCGTCTCGCGGCCCTGATGGCCGGATGCGCCCTGGCCGCGACCGCCTGTTCGAAGGGCGAGGACAAGGCCGAGACGCCGCCGCCGGCGAGCGCGCCGCAGCAGAAGGCCGCCCCGGCCGCCAACGGTCGCTCGCCCCTGGCCCAGGCGGTCGAGACGGCCGGTCCGCAGGACGCGCCGCCGGCCGACCCGTCGATGATCGCGCCGTCGCTGGTGCGGGTGCAGGTGCTGCTCGACCGGGCCCGCTTCTCGCCTGGTTCGATCGACGGGGTGACCGGGACCAACCTGCGGCTGGCCATCGAGGCCTTCCAGCAGGCGCGCGGCCTGACCGTGGACGGCCAGGTGACGCCGGACCTGTGGAAGGCGCTGATCGAGGCCGACGGCGGGCCGGTGCTGACCGACTACGTGATCACGGCCGACGACGTTAAGGGGCCGTTCGTCAAGTCGATCCCCAAGGACGACTACGAGGCGATGGCCAGGCTGCCGGCGCTTTCCTACACCGGTCCGCTGGAGGCCCTGGCCGAGCGCTTCCACATGGACGAGGCGCTGCTGCAGGCGCTGAACCCCGGGGCCGACTTCACCAAGGCCGGCGCGCGGATCGTCGTGGCGGCGCTGGGTCCGGCCGAGCTGCCGGCGCGGGTGACGCGGATCGAGATCGACAAGACGATCGGCCAGGTGCGGGCCTTCGACGCCCAGGACGTGCTGCAGGCGGTCTATCCGGCCACGGTGGGCAGCACCGAGCGCCCGGCCCCGAGCGGCGAGCTGGCGGTCAACACGGTCGCGCCGCGCCCGACCTACACCTACGACCCCTCGCGCCTGACCTTCGGCAAGCCCAAGGGCAAGCTGACCATCAAGGCGGGACCCAACAATCCGGTCGGCGGCACCTGGATCGACCTGACCAAGGACACCTACGGCATCCACGGCACGCCCGACCCCAAGCTGGTCAACAAGCGCGCCTCGCACGGCTGCGTGCGCCTGACCAACTGGGACGCCGCCCAGCTGGGCAAGGCCGTCGAGAAGGGCGCCAAGGTGGTGTTCATGGGCGAGGAGGCCAGGACGGGCTAGGGCTGATCGACGTTCAAGGTTCGAGCGTGGTCCTCGTCCTTCGACAAGCTCAGGATGAGGACCATTTACAGGCCCAGGTCGTAGAGAAACCTCATCCTGAGCCTGTCGAAGGACGAGGTTTTCGTCTCAGATTCTGAATGTCGATACGGCCTGGGCCCCGCGCCCGCCGTCGCGCGCCGGTCAGGCGATGATGTCGGGGGTGACCTGGTCTTCCAGGCGCACGATCTCGTCCTTCAAGGCCAGCTTGCGGCGCTTGAGGCGGGCGATCTGCAGCATGTCGGGCTGGGGGCGTTCCTCCAGGGCCGAGACGGCGTCCGACAGGTCCTGGTGCTCCTCGCGCAGAGTCGCCAGGCGGCGTTCCACCGCGATGACGGTGTCTTCCGAAGGATCGTCATCATTCATGGACGTTCCCCCTGTCTGAGCCCCGGTCCGAAGGCGGTGATAGATAGCAAAGCCTGACGAGGGGTAAAGGTCCCTCGGGGCTATTCAGGCAAGGGCGTCGGCAAGTCTCGCCAGGGCGGCCTCGCGCGGCGGATCGCCGGTGGCGCGGGCGGCCGCCAGCAGGGCGCCGTAGACGTCGCGCGTGGCGTCCACCGGGCCGCAGGTCGCCTCCAGGCTTTCCATCAGCACCTTCTCGCCGGCCAGTTCGGCGGCCTTGACCTGTTCGCGGAAGGCCTCGCGGGCGGCGTCGTCCACTTCCGGACGCGAAGCCTTCAGCGCCCGGCGCACGCCGCGCAGGGGCGCGCCGACCTCGGCGTCCCAGGCGCGGACCAGGGCCGCGGCCCGGGGCAGGTCGACGGGCCGCCCCTCCAGCGCCGCCCAGGCGGCCCACAGCAGGAACGGCACGTTCTGGCCGTGGGCGTCCTGCAGGTGCAGGCACGCGGCTGCGACAGGCTGTCGCGCATAGACGGAAAGAGCCCAGTCCCAGAACCGCATGGCGTTAATTTTCGTCCGTTTCGTTGACGGTAGGCAGATCCTCGCCCCAGCGCTTCACCGGACCCCAGGCCAGGCCGAAGAGGTCCAGGGCGCGACCCACCGACTGGTCGACCATCTCCTCGATCGAGGCGGGCCTGGCATAGAACGCGGGAACGGGCGGGGCGATCACCGCGCCCATCTCGGAAAGCTGGGTCAGGGTGCGCAGGTGCCCCAGGTGCAGGGGGCTCTCGCGCACCATGAGCACCAGCCGCCGGCGCTCCTTCAGCACCACGTCGGCGGCGCGGGTCAGCAAGGACGAGGTCACGCCGGTGGCGATCTCGCTCATGGTCCGCACCGAACAGGGGGCGACGATCATGCCGAGCGTGCGAAACGAGCCCGAGGCGATCGAGGCCCCGACGTCGCCGACGCGGTGCACGACGTCGGCCATGGCCGCCACGTCGCCGACCGAAAGGCCGGTCTCCTGGGTCAGGGTCAGGGCCGCCGACTTGCTCATCACCAGGTGGCTTTCGACGCCCAGATCACGGCAGGCCGCCAGGGTCCGCAGGCCGTACAGCGCCCCCGACGCGCCCGAGATTCCGACGACCAGACGGGGCTTGGAGGCGGGGGCTTGGGCGTCCGTCATGGTGAATTTTCGTCCGTCACGGGATTAAGCGACGCCACGTCAAGCGCTGCTGGTTGCAATCATATGTGATCTGACAGTCCGGGCCAGCGGGTGTTCACTCCTTTGGTCAACAGCCCAAAAGGAGGCCTAACCGATGGCCATCGAATCCCGTATCCGCGAGCTGGGGTCCCGTCACGAGAACCTCGACCGCACGATCCAGGAGGAGACCAACCGTCCGGGTAGCGACGCCACCAGGCTCCGAGAGCTCAAGCGGCAGAAGCTCAGGCTCAAGGAGGAGATAGAGGGACTTCGAGCCCGGCTCCATTAAGCCTGCCGGTTTCCGGTGAATATCGGAAACCCACGAGCAGGCTTTCCAAGAACATTTGGAGCGCGGCGAGCCGCGTTCCGGCCCTGAAGGGCAAAGAAAAGGCCCATCCGAGCGTCGGATGGGCCTTTTTGCTGTCCGGTTCGGACGAGGATCAGTCCTCGTCGTCCTCGTCGTCGACATTGCCCGAGAACGAGCCGAACACGTCCTCGGCCTTCGGCTCGGCGCGCGAGGCGCGGATGTCGCGCTCTTCCTGCTCTTCCTCGGTGAGGTAGGCGGTCTCGGCGGCCGGACGCAGGGTGGGGTCTTCGGCGACGATGCCCTTCTTGGCGTCGTCCTTGGCCTTCTTCTCGGCCGCCTTCTTGACGAGGGCGTCGAGTTCCAGCTGGCCGACCAGGCCCAGGGTCACCGGGTCGACGGGCTTGATGTTGGCCGCGTTCCAGTGAGTGCGGTTGCGCACCTGCTCGATGGTGGCCTTGGTCGTGCCGAGGATCTTCGAGATCTGGGCGTCGGTCACTTCCGGGTGGTGGCGGATGAACCAGGCGATGGCGTCCGGACGGTCCTGGCGACGCGACACCGGGGTGTAGCGCGGAGCCTTCTTCTGCGGCTTCAGCAGCTCGGCGTGGCGGCTGACCTGGGCCTTCATCCGGTAGTTCGGGTTGCCCTGGGCCTTGTCCAACTCTTCGCGGGTCAGCTGGCCGTTGCCGATCGGATCGGCGCCGCGGATGTCGCGCGCCACTTCGCCATCGGCGATGCCGCGGACTTCCAGCGGGTGCAGGCCGCAGAAGTCGGCGATCTGCTCGAAGCTCAGCGAGGTGTTGTCCACGAGCCAGACGGCGGTCGCCTTGGGCATCAGGATGTCGGACATGCGGTCCTCCAGAAATGACGGCGCCCGACCTTTCGGCCGGGCGGGGTTGTTCAACACCGAGCTATAATGCGGTTCCGAGCGAAAGGGAACGGGGATCGATCATCGTATTCGCCGCCTTGCGGCGACCCCCTCCGGCCCTCCGGGCCACCTCCCCCGGAGGGGGAGGATCTTGGCGCTTTGGATGCTCCCCCTCTTGGGGAGCTGTCGCG
>LNIY01000012.1 GCA_001449105.1 Caulobacter vibrioides
CCCCAGAGGGGGAGCATCGAAAGCGCCAAGATCCTACCCCTCTGGGGGAGGTGGCCCAGAGGGCCGGAGGGGGCCGCCGCCAGGCGGCCTCAGTCCGCGTCGTCGAACGCGTCTTCGCCCGCCGTCTCTTCATCGCCCGTCAGCGCCGTATCCAGGCTGTCGATGATCTCGTCCATCTGTTCCGACGTGATCGAGACGTAGATGGCCTCGCCGCCGACGGCCGAGACCAGCAGGCGGTAGCCGTCTTCGGTCTCTTGCAGGGAGAAGGTTTCGAGGGGCTGCAGCTTGGCCATGGGCGGCGTCTTTCTTCAGGCGAATGCGAGGCGGCGGATGTAGGCCCCCGGAGCCGTCAGTTCAACGCACGTCCTTCACCCCATGTTCTTCAGGGCGCCCCGCCGCAGCAGCGAGATGTGGCAGGCGATCAGCACCTCGCGCTCCACCCACGGGAAGTCGGCCCGGGCGATCAGCAGCGAGACCAGGCCGTGAAGGCCCGCCCACAGGGTCTGGGTCATGCGCTGGACGTCGTCGTCATGGGTGAGGCCGGCGTCGCGCATCTCGGCCACGATCTCGGCGAAGCGCTGGAAGGCGCCGATGCCGGCCATCATCGGCCGGTCGCCGACCCGCTCCTTGTAGGTCCCGTCCAGCCCCTTCTCGACCATGAAGGCCACGCGGTAGGCGTCGGGGTTCTGCAGGCCGAAGTCGACATAGACCTTCAGCGCCCGCTCGAAGCACTCCGCCGTCGGCACGAAATCGGCCCGCGCCGCCTCCATGCGCTCGACCAGGATGGCGAAGGCGCGGATGCACAGCTCGGCGGTGATGTCGTCCTTGGTGGCGAAATAGGCATAGAGGGCCGGCTGCGAGATGCCGACGACCTCGGCGATCTGGCGGGTCGAGACGGTGTGCAGGCCCTTGGCGCTGAACAGTTTCAGCGCCGCGTCCAGGATCTCCTCCCGGCGCTCGGCGCCCTGGCCCTTGGGCTTGCGGGGGGAACGGATCTTCGGCGCGGTCATCGTCCCTCCTTTCCGTGTTCGGTCCGCCTTGACAACCCACAATAATCGATCAGTGATAACTTATCACCGATCGATGATGAGGGCGAGAGCAATGGACGGGGCGCGTGCTGGATATGGAGGCGTGGTGCTGCTGACGGCGCTGGCCCTCGGCGGCGGCCTGATGCTGGTCGCCTGCGGCGGCAAGGCTCAGACCCCGCAGGCCGCCCCGCCCCCGGCAGTCGAGGCCGTCACCGTCGGCGCGGCCGGCGCGACTTCCGAGCTGACCGCCTCGGGCGCGTTGCAGCGTCGCCGCGAGATGGCGCTGTCGTTCCGCATCCCCGGCGTGCTGACCCGCATGAACGTCGAGGCCGGCGACGCGGTGCGGGCCGGCCAGCCCCTGGCCGCCATCGATCCGGCCGGGGTCGACGCCCGCCAGACCCAGGCCGCCGCCGACCTGGAGCGCGCCCGCCGCGACGCCGACCGGGCCCGCAAGCTCTATTCGACCGGCTTCGTGGCCAAGGCCCGGCTGGACGACGCCGAAAGCGCGCTGAAGGCGGCCCAGGCCGCCCACGCCGGCGCGGCCTTCGACCGGCGCTGGGCCAGCCTCGCCTCGCCCGTCTCCGGCGTGGTTCTGGCCCGCGCGGCCCAGTCGGGCGAGGTGGTGGCCGCCGGCCAGACGGTGCTGACCGTCGCCGATCTTTCCAGTCCGCTGGTGCTGCGCCTGCCGCTGCCCGCCCGCGACGCCGCGCGGGTGAAGGTGGGGTCGAGCGCAACCGTCACCGCCGACGCCCTGCCCGGCCAGACCCTGAGCGGCGTCGTCACGCGCCTGGGCCAGGCCGCCGACGCCCGCACCGGCGCGGTGAGCGTCGAGATCGAGGTCCAGGCCCCGCCCGAGCTGAAAAGCGGCCAGATCGCCGCCGCCCGCCTGCAGGCGCCGGCCGCCCAGACCGCCGCCCGCGCCGAGTTCGTCCGCATCCCGGCCGAGGCCCTGCTGGAGGCCTCGGGCGACAAGGCCGCCGTGCTGCGCCTCGACGGGACGACGGCCCGCCGGGTCGACGTGCGGTTCGGCGGCTTCGACGGCGACGACGCCCTGGTGGCGGGCCTGCCGCCCGGAACCCGGGTGATCACCGCCGGCGCCGGCTTCGTCTCCGACGGCGAGAAGGTGGCCGTGATCGATCCGCGCGCCCTGGCCGCCCCCGCCCGCAAGGTCGCCGCCAAATGAACTTCAACCTCGCCGCCTTCGCCGTGAAGCGCTGGCAGTTCACCATCGTCGCCTTCGGCCTCCTGGTGATGCTGGGGGTCAACGCCCTGCTGACCGTGCCCCGGTCGGAGGACCCGCATTTCCCGATCCCCATCGTCATCGTCCGCGCCGTGCTGCCCGGGGCCGAGCCGGCCGAGATGGAGCAGCTGGTCGCCGACCCGATCGAGACGGCGGTCTATGGCCTCGACAACATCGACAAGGTCGAGAGCACCAGCCTCGACGGCGCGGCGATCGTGCGGGTGTTCTTCACCTGGGACGTCGATCCCGAGCGCAAGTTCGACCAGGTGGTGCGCGAGGTGAACGCCATCCGCGGCAGCCTGCCCGCCGGCCTCCAGCGGCTGGACATCGAGCGCGTGCGCACCACCGAGGTGGCGATCGTCCAGGTCGCCCTGGTCAGCGACAGCCTGCCGATGCGGCGGCTGGAGAAGGCCGCCGACCGCCTGTCCGAACGCCTCGACCGCGTGCCCGGCGTGCGCCAGACCCGCTATTACGGCGCCCCCGCCTCGGAGGTGCGGGTGTCGCTGGACCTGGCCCGCCTGTCGGCCCTGAAGCTGCCGGCCTCGGCGGTCGCCGACGCCCTGCGCGCGGCCGGGGCCGAGGCCCCGATCGGCGCGGTGCAGGCCGGCGCCCGGCGCTTCAACGTCAAGTCCGGCGGGGCCTTCCGCTCGCTGGACGCGGTGCGCGACACCCCCGTCCGCTCGGTGGGCGGCCAGGTGGTGCGGGTGCGCGACGTCGCCGACGTCGCCTGGGCCCAGGAGGAGCCGACCCACGTCACCCGCTTCGACGGCAAGCGCGCGGTGTTCATCGCCGTCACCCAGAAGGACGGCCAGGACGTCGGCAAGATCACCAAGGCCGTCGAGGCGGTGCTCGACGACTACGAGAAGGCGCTGCCGGCCGGGGTGAAGCTGGAGCGCGGCTTCGTCCAGGCCCGCAATGTCGAGCATCGGCTGCACAACCTGCTGCGCGACTTCGGCCTGGCCCTGGTGCTGGTGCTGATCACCCTGCTGCCGCTGGGGCCGCGCGCGGGGATGGTGGTGATGGTGTCGATCCCGCTCAGCCTGCTGATCGGCCTTTCCCTGATCCAGGCCTTCGGCTTCACCCTGAACCAGCTGTCGATCGCCGGCTTCGTGCTGGCGCTGGGCCTGCTGGTCGACGACAGCATCGTCATCACCGAGAACATCGCCCGCCGGATCCGCGAGGGCGAGGAGCGCACGGCCGCCGCCATCAACGGCTCGGGCCAGATAGCCCTGGCGGTGATCGGCTGCACGGCGACCCTGATGCTGGCCTTCCTGCCGCTGATGGCCCTGCCGGCCGGCTCGGGCGCCTATATTCGCTCGCTGCCGGTGACGGTGCTGTGCACGGTGGGCGCCTCGCTGTTCGTGTCGCTGACCATCATCCCGTTCCTGGCCAGCCGGGTGCTGGACAAGCATTCCGATCCCGAGGGCAACCGCCTGCTGCGGGCCGTCAACGGCGTGATCCACACCGTCTACCGCCCGGTGCTGCACCACGCCCTGGCCAGGCCCTGGCTGGCGCTGGGGGTGATGCTGGCCCTGTGCGCCACCGCCGTGCCGATGCTGCAGGCGGCCGGCTCCAGCCTGTTCCCCGCCGCCGAGACCCCGCAGTTCCTGGTGCGCGTGGTCACCCCCGACGGCTCGTCCCTGGCCCGCACCGACGCGGCCCTGCGCTATGTCGACCAGCGGCTGGCCAGGGAGCCCGAGGTCGTCTGGCGCGCCGCCAACCTGGGGCGCGGCAACCCGCAGGTGTTCTACAACCAGTCCCAGCGCGAGAGCGCGGTGACCTATGGCGAGATGTTCGTCAGCCTCGATCGCTGGGAGCCGGGCAGGAGCGAGAAGCTGCTCGACCGCCTGCGCGCCGACTTCGCCCGCTATCCCGGCGCGCGGATCAGCGTCGAGGTGTTCGAGAACGGCCCGCCGATCGAGGCCCCGGTCGCCGTGCGCATCACCGGCCGCAACCTGGAAGTCCTCAAGGCCCTGGCCGTGCGCGCCGAGGCGATCCTCAAGGCCACGCCGGGCACGCGCGACGTCGGCAACCCGGTGCGGCTGGACCGCACCGACCTCGACCTCGGCGTCGACGAGGCCAAGGCCGCGGCGCTGGGCGTGCCGGCCGGCGCCGCCCGCCGCGTGGCCCGCCTGTCGCTGTCGGGCGAGGAGACCGGCCGCTTCCGCGACGCCGACGGCGACGACTACGCGGTCAAGGTGCGCCTGCCGATGAGCCAGGTCGACGGCGCAGACCGCAACGCCCTGTCGGCCCTGTCGGGGGTCTACGTGCCCACCGCCGAGGGCGAGGCCGCGCCGCTGTCGGCCATCGCCACGCCCAGCCTGAAGTCCAGCCCCGCCCGCATCGACCGCTTCGACCGCGAGCGGACGGTGACGGTCACCGCCTTCGTCCGCACCGGCTACCTGACCGACAACGTCACCAGGGAGGTGCTGGCCAGGCTCCGGAAGGAGCTGCCGATGCCGCCCGGCTACGCCCTGGCCCTGGGCGGCCAGGCCGAGGCCCAGTCGGAAAGCTTCGCGGGCCTGGGGGCGGCGGTGATGGTCGCGGTGTTCGGGATCCTGGCGGTGCTGGTCCTGGAGTTCCGCAAGTTCAAGACCGCCCTGGTGGTGGCCGGCATCATCCCGTTCGGGATCTTCGGCGCGGCCGCGGCCCTGTGGCTGACCGGCAATTCGCTGTCGTTCACCGCCACGATCGGCCTGATCGCCCTGATCGGCATCGAGATCAAGAACTCGATCCTGCTGGTCGACTTCACCGAGCAGCTGCGCCGCGAGGGGATGAGCCTGCACGACGCCATCGAGAAGGCCGGCGAGGTGCGCTTCCTGCCGGTGCTGCTGACCTCGGCCACGGCGATCGGCGGCCTGCTGCCGCTGGCCCTCGAACGCTCGGGCCTCTACTCGCCGCTGGCCATCGCCATCATCGGCGGGCTGGTGACCTCGACCGTGCTGTCGCGGGTGGCCACGCCGGTGATGTACTGGCTGACGGCGCGCGGCGAGGAGAAGCGAGCGACCGCCTGACGGCGACCCCCTCAGTCGCTTCGCGACAGCTCCCCCAGAGGGGGAGCATCTTGATGCCGACGCCACTAAATCCTCCCCCTCTGGGGGAGGTGGCCCGGAGGGCCGGAGGGGGTCTGCGCAGACACAAAAACGGCCCCGCCCTTTCGGGCGAGGCCGCTTGAAACACATCAGTAGGGCCCGAAGGCCCCAAAGGGGTCCTCAGTCGTCGCGGTGGACGCGTTCGCGGCGCTCGTGACGCTCCTGGGCCTCGAGGCTCAGGGTGGCGGTCGGGCGGGCGTCGAGACGGGCCAGGCCGATGGGCTCGCCGGTCTCTTCGCAGTAGCCGTAGCTGCCGTCTTCGACGCGGCGCAACGCCTGGTCGATCTTGGAGATCAGTTTCCGTTGCCGGTCGCGGGTCCGCAATTCCAACGCCCGGTCGGTTTCCGACGACGCCCGATCGGCGAGGTCGGCATGGTTTTCAGTTTCAGTCTGAAGATGGGACACCGTCTCGCGAGATTCGCGGAGGATCTCTTCCTTCCAGCCGAGCAGCTTCTGCTTGAAATATTCAAGCTGACGCTCGTTCATGAAAGGCTCGTCGTCCGAAGGACGATAGGTGTCCGGTTCTTTAAGAACAGTGGCCGTCTGCATCAACGCCTCACGCCCCGATGAACTCCGCCCTCAGCGGGCGGTGTGCTTATACCAAAACGATAGCCCCGTTCAATGAACGTCGCGTGAGCGGCGCATTCAGACGCGCGAACGCCCGAAAGCCGCCCATGCGGGCGACGGCGACTCACGCTTACGGCGAGCTTCGCCGCACCGACCGGGGCTGTAAAATCGCGGGAAAGGGCCAGAGGTTCCATCCCGCCGCTCCTCACGCGCCGCGCATGACGGCCAGCTTGGCCTCTTCGACGGCGGCGCGCGTCTCGATCTCGTTGAGCAGGCTCTGCAATTTCGGATCGTCGACGGTTTCGCGATGTTCACGAACGGCCCGCTTGAGCTTGTCGATCGTGCCGGGAGAGACCTCCCCGTCCAGCACGGCGATCTTCAGGCCGTCGAGAATGTCGAGGATGTCGTCGGCCCGGCGGATCGCACGGCGCTTGCGCTCGGCCGGATCCATGTTGGCCTGCAAGGCCAGCAGGGCGTCGAGCGAACCGACCCCGGCCAGACCGCCGGCCGCCGCCACGCCGGCCGCGCCGCCGGCGGCGCCGACCGTGGGCAGCGCGAAGCTGGACCCGCCGCCCGTCGGCCGCGCGCGTGATGCGCCAGCCGCGCCCACGCCTCCCGTGCTCGAAACCTTCATGACGACCGTCGCTCCACAGCTGGTCTTGAACGCCTACATATAGGGAGTCGCGCTCCCCGATGAGAACTCATATTCGAGAAGCGCGCTTGCGGTATGGTTAATGCCGGGCAGAATCTGCCGGACAGGATTGTCGCACGCGTTTTTGCCCGTCCGACCCATTGATTTTCCTCACCTTTTCCTCTGGCCCGGTTCTGGCATGGGCCGCGACGGAATTGCGTCCTAGGTGTGGAAGTCCATGCGTCCTTCACTTTTCAGCTCCGTCCTCGCCGGCCTGGCCCTCGCGGCCATGACCGTTGTCGCCGCCCCGGCCGCCGCCAAGTCGCGGATCAAGGACATCGTCGCCGTCGAAGGCGTGCGCGATAACCACCTGATCGGCTACGGCATCGTCACCGGCCTCAACGGCACCGGCGACAGCCTGCGCAACGCGCCGATGACCAAGCAGAGCATGGAAGCCCTGCTGGAGCGCCAGGGCGTCAACGTCCGCGACGCCAACCTCAACGCCAAGAACTCCGCGGCGGTCATGGTCACGGCCAAGCTGCCGCCGTTCTCGGCCACCGGTTCGAAGATCGACGTCTCGGTCTCGGCCATGGGCGACGCCAAGAGCCTGCAGGGCGGCACCCTGCTGGTCACCGCGCTGCAAGGCGCCGACGGCCAGACCTACGCCGTCGCTCAAGGCCAGGTGCAGACCGGCGCCGTCTCGGCCGGCGGCGCCTCGGGCAGCTCGATCAGCCGCGGCGTGCCGACCGCCGGCCGCATCGCCGCCGGCGCCGACGTCGAGCGCGAGACCGGCTTCCAGATGGTGGCCATGAGCGAGCTGCGCCTGTCGCTGCGCAACCCCGACTTCACGACCTCGCGCCGCATCGCCGACGCCATCAACGCCAAGTTCCCGGGCTGCGCCCAGGCCCAGAACCCGACCATCGTCGCCATCCGCTCGCCGGCCGGCCTGGACATGATCAGCTTCGTGACCGCCATCGAGAACCTGGAAGTCGAGCCCGACGGCCCGGCCAAGGTCATCATCGACGAGGTCAACGGCGTGGTGGTGATGGGCGACGACGTCCGCATCAGCCAGGTGGCGATCGCCCAGGGCAACCTGACCATCTCGGTCCAGGAGACCCCGGCCGTCAGCCAGCCCGCCCCGTTCAGCCAGGGCCGCACCGCGGTCGTCCCGCAGTCGGCGATCAGCATCGACGAGGAAAAGGGCAAGAAGCTGATCACGCTCGGCGGCGGCGCGTCGCTGAAGAGCCTGGTCGGCGGCCTCAACGCCCTGGGCGTCACCCCGCGCGACATGATCACCATCCTGCAGGCGGTGAAGGCCGCCGGCGCCCTGCAAGCCGACATCGAGGTGATGTGATGAGCAGCTTCGCCCTCACCTCCCCGCCGATCACCGGCCTGACCGCCAGCCAGGGCCCGACGGCCAGCTCGGCCGCCGAGCTGCTCAAGCGCGGCAAGATCAAGGAAACGGCCCAGAAGTTCGAGGCCTCGTTCCTGTCGGTGATGATGCAGTCGATGTTCGAGGGCGTGAAGACCCCCGAACCGTTCGGCGGCGGCCAGGGCGAGGAGATGTTCAAGTCGCTGCTGACCGACGCCATGGCCAAGGAAGTCACCAAGTCGGGCGGCATCGGCGTGGCCGCCACCGTCCAGCGCGAGATGCTGAAGATGCAGGGCCTGCAGGAGGTCGCCCAATGATGAGCCCCGCAGACGAGCGCGTCGAACAGCTGATCATCCTGACCGAGCGCCTGACCGACCTGATCGCCAGGCAGGCCACCGCCTTCGAGGCCCGCCGCCCACACGAGGCCGCCCGCCACGTCGAGGAGACGGCCAAGCTGGCCAACGTCTATCGCCACGAGTCGGCGAGGGTGCGCGGCAACGTCGCCCTGGTTCAGGCCGCCACGCCCGACCGCCGCCGCCGGCTGGTCCGCGCCACCGAGGCCTTCGACGCCGTGCTCGCCCGCCAGTCGCGCGCCATCGCCGCCGCCAAGACCGTCACCGAGGGCCTGGTCCGCGCGGTCGCCAACGAGATCGCCGCCCAGCGCCCCCAGGCCGCCGGTTACGGCCCCAGCGCCCAGGGCGCCGGCTACGCCAACAACGCCACCGCGATCACCCTGAACCGGAAGGCTTAGAACCCTCTCCCAGAGGGAGAGGGAGGGGCCCGCGCGTAGCGTGGGAGGGTGAGGGGTTACGCCGCCAGCCGGCGTGCCGGCACGCCGTCTCCGGTCCCTAACCCAAGCCCACCGGCACACCCGCCTCCCTCGCCCTCGTGGCGAGGGCCCATGCCGGCCGCCGCTCAAACCTCGACCGTGCTCGAAAGGTCCGAGCAGGCTGACCCGTGGATCCTGGGCGCAAGGCCCAGGAAGGCGCTCCCTATAGATCCTCCCCCTCTGGGGGAGGTGGCCCAGAGGGCCGGAGGGGGCTTGCGCCGGCGCCAAGGACCCCCTCAGTCGCTCCGCGACAGCTCCCCCAGAGAGGGAGCATCTGGGCTCCGGACGGGGATAGAGCAGCGTGGATCCCCGGCGTTCGCCGAAAGGAATTCCACAAAACCAACCACTTCCAACTTTCTCATGCGCCTGGATCAGACGCGCTGAAACCCGCCGCATAATCATCTGGTCCCGTCGCAGGGAGAGGGCGCAAGGATCCGGCCCGACGCGTGCGACGTGGATGCGATCGAGCGGGGCCGCCGGAGCTGCGTGAGCAGGGCCGGGCCAGGCTTAAATGAGGATGGGGGACGTAAACCCATCCATCGGGAGCTTGCCTGATTAGGCTCCCGCCCGCCCAAGGGTCCGCGCCCAGCACGCACTCCTGGCCGTCAAGAAACGGGGAGCTCTGCGTGGGGAAGGGGTCAAAGGCGGAAGAGGCCTGCGCGCCCCGGCCTGAGGAATAACGATCGCGCGGGGCGTTCTGCTTCGTCGAAACGGTACTTAGAACTCACACATCCGGGCGAGGCCCGGACGCCCCGCGCCCTCTCCATCA